>CAVONY010000037.1:0-47139 GCA_963697405.1 uncultured delta proteobacterium
TGCCAGAAAAAAGAGCCTTGATCGTCTTGGCAAAGGTGATTTTCGACCAGTCTATCCGTGGGTGAATCACAGCGGAAAACTATTGAGCCATGGACATGCCATTTCAGAACTGTCTGTGCAGAGTCGGTAAAAAACTAAATTGATACGTTATTTAAAGATTTTGGGGTATGGGGAGGACTCAAGGAAAAGCAAGAAGTGTCGGGCTTTTTGCCAGGGTGTAAAGGGGCAGGGGGCGGATTGGGGATCAAGGGATTGAAGACAGAGGTCGGAGGTCCGAGGTCGGAATCGGAAGGCGGAAGGCGGAAGGCGGAAGGCAGGACCAGAACCCGGAACCCGGAACCCAGAGACCAGGAACCAAATAGCTGATAAGCTCATAAGCTGAAAGCTCGAAGCCAATACCCGAAACCCGAAGAACTTGGAACCCAGAACGCTGAACCCAGAACCCGGAGAAAGCAAAGCGCGGATGGCTGATATCCATCCACGCTTTAAAAAAACCATTTCACCCGTGTTGGGGATTGATGTTAAACGGGACTACTGGTCGATATTGCAGGCCAGTAGACCTTTTCTGACCACTTCGAATATATCCCCGAACCGCAGGGCACCGGTGACCGTATTACCGGCCTTGACGATAAGGGGTTGGTGAACGCCCATGACATAAAGATTCAGCGCCTTTTCTATGGTATCGTTCTCCTGGAGGAATTCTATTTTTTCAGGAACGTGCATGACCTCAGCGACGGTTTTTTTGCTGCCGCGCTGGCAGATATCCTTCTCCGGTTCCATCCACAGATTGAATTCTTTTACCGCTTTCATGACGAAATCATTGGTGAGCGTACCGGTCGCACGGCCTTTCATGATTTTCTTATAGCCGGGTTCCAGGGCACGAAAGATATCGATCATGGTGACCTTTCCCAGGAACTTACCAGCGTCGTCGACCACGATGGCATCCCGGTGGGCGTGCGCATTGGTCTGCTGCTCCGATTCAAGGGCCTGCAGGACGTCAACCAGGGTATCCGTCTTTTTTACGGTTACATAGTTGGCGATGGGGATCATCAAGTTTTTAACAAAATTTTTTTTCATTGGTTTACCTCGCTGAAATCGTTAGTGCGCTAAACTGTGTCGCGGGTAACGATGGGAAGCGACCCTGCCGCCGTCGGCGACAGGGCTGCTTCGATGATGTCAGGGTGACGATTACCCATGTCAGCCGGTCGAAATGGGCATGCCCATGATGGGCCAGAGTACTTTGACCGCAAAGGCGGTGACCACCATCAAGATAATGCTGGCCGGAATACCCCACAGGAAAAATTCGCCGGTGGTGAACTGCTTGGAGTCGTAGGCGATGGCATTGGGTGCGGCGCCCACCAGCAGGAGAAAGGGCATGCCGGCAACCACCAGGGATGCAAACAGGATGACTTCTCCGGAAACGCCCAGGTAGGGCGCAATGACCAGGGCCACCGGCAGGGAGATGGCGATGGCCGCCACGTTCATGATAAAGTTGGTCATCATCATGACGAAAAAGGCGATGCTCATGACGAAGACGAAACCGGTCGACTCTTTGAACATGGTCAGCCAGTTCACGGCCATCCACTCGGCAGCGCCGGTTTGCCAGAGGCAAAACCCGATACTCATGGCCCCGGCAAAGAGCAGGATGATGTTCCAGGGAATCTCTTCCAGGTCGTTGATGTCCAGAAGCCCCGTGGCAAAAAAGAGAATGGTCGATGTCAGCAGTACGGCGGTCTTGTGGGGTGGCGTAAAGTCGGGCATGGTGGATTTCAACACCGCCGACACACCCAGGACCAGAATGGCGGTTCCCACGATGACCGCGGCGGTGACTTCTTTTCTGGTGATGCCCCCCATCTCCTCGCTCAGCCTTTTGGCTCTCTCCCGCAGGCCGGGGATGGTTGCCTTTTCCGGTTTCATGACCACCATGAAAAAGCCCCACAACAGAAATGTCATCAGCCAGCCGATGGGCGCCATATAGTAGGACAGTTCAAAAAAACCGACGGATTTTGCCGGCGACTTCATTGTAAAAACCCAGGGCCACAGCCCCGCGGGCGGCACCCAGCAGGGTGACGATGGAGCCGGCACCGGCGATATAGGCCATGCCGATAAACAGGCCCTTGCCGAATTTGGTCGGCTTGTCACCCTCGCCGTACATGGCGTAGATGGCCACCAGCAGCGGGTAGATGGTGGCTGCCACGGCGGTATGGGCCATGATGTGGGTCAAGGCGGCGGTGAGGACAAAGCACCCCAGGTAGATCATGCTGGTTTTTTCACCCACGATGCCGAGCATTTTATAGGCGATCCGGCGGGTCAATCCGGTTTTGGTAAAAACCAGGCCGACCACGATGGAGCCGAAGATAAACAGAACGCTAGGGTCCATGAAGTCCTTGAAGGCATCCTTGGCCGGCCGGATAAAGAACAGCACCTGCAGGACGCCGATGGTCAGACTGGTCACGCCGATGGGTACCACCTCGAACACCCACCATGTGGCGGCCAGCAGAAACACCGCCAACGCGCCTTTGCCTTCCGGCGAGAGCGCAAAGGCTTTTCCCTCGGGATCCAGGGCGGCCGGCCAGGGCGGTGAATAGTAGACGATGACAAACAGAGTTATTCCGATGGCCATAAAAAGATATTTTTTCCAGCCTAACCCGATTGCTGGAGCCGCTGCTGCGTCGTTACTCATTTATTTCTCCCCCTACTCACAGGTTTTCAGCACGTGGAAAACGGATGCGAACACATCGGTAAGCCTTATTACCCCAACGACCTTGCCTGCCTTCTTCACCAGCAGGGACTGGTGATGTCCCATAACCAGCAGATGGATTGCCTGATCAAGAGATGCGCCCAAGTCGATGAACTCCCCTTCGGAAAGCGTGGACATGAAGTTTTCGACTTTCATTTTGGCGGCTTTCTGGCAGATGTTTTCCAGGGCGCCGTCCAACAGGCTGTACTGCTCCTGAAGATCATTCAAAAAGTTTACACTGAAGCCGTAGTGGGCCGCCGATGAACTCGATGCCATCTTCAAATACTGGGGTTCGAGCGCCTTCAGGGCGGCATGCTGGCTGATTTTACCGACCACGGTGCCGGCTTTATCCAACACGAGGATGGCTCGATGCCGGTACTTGGTCTGATCGAAATCCTCCTGGGCTTTTTCCAGCGCCGAAATGGCTTCATGAAGCGTGGCTCCGATGGTGACTGTCGCGTACTCCGACAGCGGCACCATCAGATCGTCAATCCGGTACTTTTTCACGTCTTACCTCCTCTCTCTTTTTTATTTCTTGGGTTATTCAACCCATTATCTTTATAATTGTATTTTTCGTGGGGAATTTAATATCGAAACGCCAGCGCGTTGTCTACCATAGGAAATGGGTAATATCAAGAGAATGGCGTGTGCTTCTAACCTATTGGCATCAAGTTTATTGAGCCATGGCGGGTAACGAAACCGGTATGCGGTCTTAAGCTGAAGGTTTGGTTATGCTATTTCCTGACTATTTTTGTGATAATAGTGGTTTCAATTGATTTAACGACAAATTCATGGTAGTTACGCCGAAATTGAGGTTGTATTCCCAGAAAAGACTGATGGCAGCTTAAACCCTTAAACCGGAGACGCCCTTTGAAGAACTATTGTGTCAAAGATCTAATGGTGCCGATCTCGGAGTACGCCACCGTTCCTGAGGAGGCGACGTTGTATGAATCGGTGCTTGCACTGGAAAAGGCGCAGGAAACGTATCAGCAAAGCCGCTACTCCCACCGGGCCGTTCTGATCCTGGACAAGAACAAGCGGGTCATCGGCAAACTCAGCCAGATGGACTTTCTGTGTGCCCTGGAACCCAGTGACGCCAATCTGGATCAAATCAGAAATTTCAAAAAGCTTGGCTTCACCCGCAAGGCCGTTGCCCTGCAACAGGAAGAGTACCTGAAAAGTTCCCCGCCCATTTTGGATGTGTATTCCAAAGCCGCCAAGTTGAAAGTGACCGATCTCATGCAGCGGCCCACCGAAGGGGAGTACGTGGATGAAAACACATCCCTGGACATGGCGCTTCACCAGTTGACCGCCGGTTCCAACCTGTCGCTGCTGGTTACCCGGGGCAAGGATATCGTGGGTGTACTGCGACTGGCCGATGTGTTCGCCGCCGTTTTCCATGCCATGAAAGAATCTGAATCACAGCTATCAGACGGAGGGTCAACATGAGAGAACTTGAAAAACTCTTCGATCGGATCATCCAGCGGGTGAACATCAATCTCCGTGAATTGGAATTCGATGTCCATCCCATGGTCAACAAACTCGTTCCGACCGGGCAGATGACTAAATTTTATGCCTTCTATGGCATCACCCCGCATCATCCCCTGAACCTGGTGTTTAAACATTCCAATCTCTCCGGCAGTTACTTTTTGGGACGCTGCCGGGTGACCAACTCCCTGCTGTATAAAAGTGACATCCGTGGCGATGAATTGAAAAAAAGAGGTGACCTGTTTCAATACCAGGAGTTCAATATCCCGGTGGACCAGGACGAAGAGATTCGTATCGACGACAGCTTTCTAATTAAGACCCTGGTTCATAATTTTTCACACGACCCGGAGACCCTGGAACGATTTTTCATTCGAGACACGGTTTCCACCCACTACGCCAACATCCACGGTTCTCCCTCTGATGGCTGCTACCTGGGACCCTTTTCGACGGTGGACCTGACCACCATGCGAGACTGCGTCATCGGCGCATACTCGTATGTCCAAGCCGGTGAAATCAGCCACTTGGAGATCGAACCGGGAACCGTCTGGGTCCGCAAACCGGGCGATTTCAATTTCATGTACCGATACCCGATCAGTCAATTGAACAACTACATCTATTTTACCGGCGGCAGCCCACCCCAGGGTGTATTCATGGATTTTGTGGAGGATCGCAAGGAAGCCTTCCAGCGGGTATTCAATGTGGTCAACATCGAGAACTCGGTGCGGGTTCCCGCGAATACATCCTTGGACCGCTTTGCCGTGATCAAACCCAAAACCAAAATCGGAGAAAATGTACTGGTCGCCCAGCGTGCGTTCCTTCAAAATTCCGTGCTCGGAAGGGGCGCTAATGCCCAGGAGAACTGTTATATCATTAACTCCAAACTCGAGGGGAACAACGTCACAGCCCACGGTGCGAAAATCATTGAGGCTGATATGGGGACCCAAGTGTTTGTTGGGTTCAACAGCTTTTTAAGGGGTCGACCGGATGCCCGGCTGACCATCGGCAAAGATAGCGTTGTGATGCCTCACACCATTATCGACATCAGAAAACCGTTGAAGGTACCGCCCGGCAGTCTGGTCTGGGGGTTGGTGAGAAACGCGGAAGAACTCGAAAACAACAGCATGACGCTCAAGGCCTTTTCACAGATCGACTCCCGGGTCTGCAAAGGCAGTATGCTCTTTGAAGGCAACGGGGGAAGTTTTATTTCAGCATTTAAAGAACGCATCCACCATATCCTCGAAGCCAACGGTGCCTTTTTCGATGGCAATTTGAACCGCGGGCACGCCCAGCACAACCAGAACATCTCCTTTAATACCATTCAGCCCTATCCCAAGGGCGATAAGGAAGGGTTGTACCCCACCATTATTATCCAGCCATAAAAACAGCGGGGTTCTGTCTATGAAGACAGAACCCCGCTGTTTTTATCCGTATTTTCTTGATGGACGCGTAGGAAATTACGATTCCGAAAGCTTTTCATTTTTCCCGTAAATTGCCTTTGGGTTACTTCAGAAAGGGCAGATTTCGGTTCAGGCCAAGGCCGCAGCGATGTTGAAACCGGAGGCGTAGCAGCACTACGTCGAGGATAGCGCTAAAGCTTCACTACGTGCTCAAAGGAGCGAGAACGCGGGCATGGGGCGAAATATGCCCTTTTGGGGCTGACACTATTTGAAGAAGGTTAACAGCGCATGCAAATTGCTCATGGGGTGCGGCGGGCAGCCGGGAATGAACAGATCCACCGGCAGTAGGCTGTCAAGCCCATCACTGACCTCGGGGCTGCCCCGAAAAGGGCCACCGGTCAGCGTGCAGCTGCCCACGGCGATTACCACCCGGGGTTCGGGGGTAGCCTCAAAGGTCTGCAGCAGGGCTGTTTTCATGTTGCGGGAGATGGGCCCGGTGACCACGATGCCGTCGGCATGGCCGGGGAGAAGCGACGAAATTGATGCCGAAGCGGGCCAGATCGAAAAACGGGGTGGCCAGAACGTTAAGGTCCGCTTCGCATGCGTTGCAGCCGGCGGCCGATACCTGGCGAAGCTGAAGCGACCGGCCGAAGAGCTTTTTAAAGTGCTGTCGGGAATGCGCAGCCAGGTCCGGGAGGTCACCCGCGGTGATCAGGTGCTCTTTTTCGGCAACGGAAATGGCAAAATCCTGGGTGAAAGTTACCAACTGGCCTTTGCCAATACGCTCGCAGGTTCCGCAGAAGACACAGCGTCCCATGTCGATGGTTTTGGCCGCCGGATCGATGGCCTCCTGGGGGCAGGCCGCCGCACATGCGGACGGCCACATCCGCCGGCGCATCAGGGTTGATTTGTGGCCGGCCGCGATAGCGGGGCAGCAGGTGGACGCTTTCCTTGGGGTACTTGGAGGTTTTGCACCCCTGTTCGAACCGGTTTTTCAGCACATTTAGCATAATGAAATCGCCTCTATAGGTCAAACCCGCAATACGACAAGTTATAGCTCTTGTTGTTCAGCGGGAAATCAGAAATACCCGTATCTCTCAAGGACATGGACAGGCCATTCCAATTATGGAACGAAGGGTCCTTTACTTTGTATCGACGGATGTTGCCCTGACTGTCGGTGAGGATACAATGCGACAATTCTCCTCGCCAGGCTTCGTTGAGTGTGACGACAAACGAATCGGGCGCCAGTGTCATTTCAGCACCGTCGATGATCTCTGTTTCCACCGAGTCGGGATAAAAGGATTTCAATGATCCCGATGGACTGCATCACCTCGTCGGCCCTGACCTTGGCCCGGGCATACACATCTCCAGTGGATTCGGCATTTTCAGGAATGTGCAAGTGACTCGTAGCGCTCGCTGGAAAAGCATCGGCGTACATCGTAGGGGATGCCGCAGGCGCGTCCGGCCGGTCCCACCAACCCCATCTTTTCCGCATCGGATCGACTAACCTTACCGCAGCCTTCAAAACGGGAGCGAACGCTCGAAGTAGAAAAGAGCAGGTCGATCACATGCTTGACCTGAGGCTTGAGTTCACTGATGCGGGTGGTCAGATCGCGTCGGATGTCGTCGTTCATGGGAAAACGGACCCCACCGGGCCTCACCAGCCCTTTGCCGAAGCGGTTGCCGCACAGCAGCAGGGACATGTTGAGGAAATCACCGCGCATGCGTCCGCAGTAGTTGGCCGGCGGCAAAAAGGCTACATCGCCGCTCAGGGCGCCCAGGTCGCCCACATGGTTGGCAATGCGCTCCAACTCCAGACCGATGGTGCGGATGATTTTGGCGCCGTCATCGGTCTGGGTGCCGGAAAGGGCCTCCATGGCCTGGGCGTGGCACAGGCTGTGGCCCACGGAGGTGTCACCGGCGATGTTTTCGGCGATAAACGGCAATCGTTTGGGATCCGCCGTTAGAAGCAAATCCTCCGCCCCGCGGTGCTGGTAGCCCAGCTGGATTTCCAAATTGAGCACCCGTTCGCCGATGCAGTTGAACCGGAAATGGCCCGGTTCGATCACCCCGGCATGCACCGGACCCACGGCCACCTCATGGATTTCGTCTCCCGCTACCGAATAATAATCGTACTTACCCGGGATGTCCTCGTCGTAGTCGTTGCCGAAAACGTCATCAACGCCGCGGCAGTTGGCATGGTAGCGCACCATTTTTAACCATGGGTGACCCTCGGGACGGATACCGTATTGCTCGGCAATTTCCCTCTCGAACATGTGAAAAGGTTCGCACTGGACGGTCAAGGCCGGATACGTCTCCGGTGCATTGCAGGCAGCAACCAACAGACCATCGGTTCGCAACACGGCCATGAGCCGTAGTGTGTCGTCTACCTGGAAGGCAAAAAACTGAACAACCTTGCCGCCCCCCGAGACGATCTCTATTGCCTGGGCCGACAATTCATCAAAAGAGAGATGGGGGATGCTTTCAATTAAGATGGCGTCCCCGTTGGAAATGGTTTTGAAATTCATGGTCATCAAAATCCTCCACCGATGGCGTTCACCGCATGGATAATGGTCTGGTACAAGGTGTCCGGCATCCAGAAACAGAGCACAAGGGAGGTTAACAGCAGCGCGTATTGGGGCCAGACCAGACTGGGCGCTTCCTTGATCCGGATGGTGGCATCCGAGGTGTCAAAAGAGATCTTCATGATGTTGTTGGCGAAACCGGCGAAGATCACGCACAGGCTGAGGATGAAGAAACCGGCGGCCACAGTGTTGCCGGTTCGGAACGCACCCATGATAATCAGCAGTTCACCGATAAAAATGCCAAAGGGTGGAAATCCGGAGATGCCGGCGAAACCGCCAAAAAAAGCCACAAAGGTTTTGGGCATGCGGCCCACCAGGTTGCCGGTCCCATCGATGAGCCGGCTGCCGAATCCCAGCAGAATATTGCCTGAGGTGAGAAAAAGAGAGGATTTTATCAGGCTGTGGTGGATCAGGCAGATAATCGCACCGTAGGCGCCCAGCCCGCCGATGCCGGTGCCGAAGGCGATGATGCCCATGTTCTCTATGCTGGAATAGGCCAGCATGCGTTTATATTCGGTCTGCTTGAGAATGAAGGTGGCCGCGGCCATGATCGAGACCAGACCGAAAACAATTAGAATAGGGCCGGAAAAATCGGCCAGCCCGGCGGCGTGCATGATCTTGTTGGTTTTGAAGATTCCGAGGTAGGCGCAGTTGAGCAGTACGCCGGAGAGCAGCGCCGAGGCGGGGCTGGGCGCCTCGCTGTGGGCGTCGGGCAGCCAGGTGTGCATGGGGGCCAGCCCCATCTTGGTACCGTAGCCGACCAGGATGAAAACGAAACCGGCTTTGAGCCACATGGGATCCAATCTTTTGGCCACTTCGGTCATGGCTGAAAACGAGATTGGCGCATCCACTTTGCCCACGTCCATGGCAACCGTGACCAGCACCGATCCCAGCAGTGCCATGGCAATGCCCACTGAACAGATAAGCACATATTTCCAGGTGGCCTCAAGGGAAGCCGCCGACCGGTGGGTGTAGATCAGCGGTGCACTGGCCAGGGTGGTTGCCTCGATGGCGATCCACATCACCATGATATGGTCGGACAGGGTCACCATGGTCATGGTGGACAAAAACAGCAGCATGGACCCGGTGAAGATGTTTTCCGCATGGATGTCGGATGCCTTGAGATAGGCGATGGTGTAAATGGAAATCAGGAAAAAGAGCAGGGAAATCACCAGCAGGGAAAGCAATCCTTCCGGCGTTACCGCAAAATACTCGGGAAACAGGGGCACCAGGCGACCGGCCCAGACCATCACAGACAGGATCAGGTGAACGGCACCGGTGAGTACCAGCAGGCACCTCCCGATTTTGTCAGGAAGAAAGAATGCGGCGGCACCGGTAAAAAATGGTATCAGAAAAACGATCTCAAGCATGAAATGACCACCTATTCCTTTAAGGTTCGCAAGCGTGCCGTATCCACGTCGTCAAATGTCTGTTTGATATTTTGCAGGATGACGGCCATGATCATGACACCGGCCAGCACATCCAGCAGGATGCCGAATTCCACGATGTGGCGGGCCCGCACGGAGAAGGTGGCTCCCACCAGATAGATGCCGTTTTCCATCATGATGTAGCCCAGAACCATGGCAATGGCGTTGCGCCGGGCCATCAGCAGAAACATGCCGGCGCCCAGCAGGGAGATGGCCGCGGGCAGCAGCAGGGCGCTGACGCTGTCATATGGTACATCGATGCGATGGCTGGCAAAGGTGGCTCCGACGATCAGCAGCAAACCGGCCAGGATACTGGCGTGGTAGCCGACGATGGGTTCCACTTCACGTCCAATGGCTACTTTTTTGATCGCCAGGTAGATGCACCCGGGAATGATGATGCCCCGGATCGTCAACGTCACGATGGTGAAGATGACGCCACCGGTGGACATCTCATGACCGACGAACAACGGTACGATGCTTACCACCACGCCCTGAAAAGCCATTACTTTGATCAGACCCGGCAGGCGGCTGGACCCGAAGGAAAAGAGGATCGACAGCAGCGCCAGGGATAAAATGGTATCGACCGGATGAATCATTTTATAAACTCCAGGGTGATAACGGTTGCGAAAAAGGCCAGGGCAAAGGAGGTGAGAACAAACTTTGGCACCAGGTCCATGCGGTAGCGCGCCATGACCGATTCCATGACGCCCACGGCTACATAGACGATCAACAGACCCAGAGAGAATAGCGTCAGATTCAATGCCGGATGGCCCATTTCAAAGGGCAGGATCAGTCGGGAGACGATGGACGCGTAGAAAAACATTTTCAGAAACGCGCCCATTTCGATGAAACCGAAATCCGGACCGCTGTGATCGAGCACCATGACTTCGTGGATCATGGTCAGCTCCAGGTGCGTGGCCGGGTCGTCCACCGGCACGCGGGCGTTTTCGGTGAGCAGGATGATGAAAAAGGCGATAACGATAAACAGCATGGGCGATCCGGCTGTCTGCCAGAAGCCGAAGGGCTGGGTACCGGAAAAGTAGGCGGCGAGGTTCAGGTCACCGGTAAGCCGGTAAAACAGGATCAGGATCATGAACATGCTGGCTTCGCAGATGATCGGAAAATAGGCTTCCCGGGCCGCGCCCATGCCTTCGAACGGCGAGGCGGTGTCCATGGCGGCGGCGATGGTGAAAAAACGGGCCAGGCCCAGCAGGTAGAGGATAAAGATCACGTCTCCGTCAAAGGAGAGAACTGGGGTCTGACCGGCGATGGGCAGAAAGAGTAGCGCCGTTGCGGCAGCACCTAAAGACACCATGGGGCCCAGCTTGAAGATAAAGGTGGTGCTGGTGCTGTATACTGAACCCTTTTTAAACAGCTTGATCAGGGTGTAATAGTTGATTAGCACCGGTGACCCTTTACGACCACCGAAAAAGGCTTTCACCTTGAAAATGATACCGGCAAATAGCGGTGCCAACAGCAGGGCGAACACCCACAGCAATATGGATTCAATCATAAATTCTTCCCATTATTTTGGTGAAATATCATTAAATAGCCTTTAGTGCATCTATTCACAATGATGGTGAGATTTCTCGTTTTTTTAACCGCAGAGCTCGCTGAGACCGCAGAGATTTGAATATATTAAATTTTTTCTTTGCGGTCTCCGCGCGCTCTGCGGTGAGATCGGCATTCATTATTCAAAATTCGATGTTGGACGTTCGATGTTCGACGTTCATCGTTTTTAAACAAAAAACAGCAACACCACAATGGCCAGCAGGATGTAGCCGATATACAGGTGGATATCTCCATGCTGAATCCAGCGCAACTTATCGAAAAGCCATAGTACCGGGCTGACGACTGCCCGGTTCATGTGAAGTTCGACAATATCATGGACATGGCTATGATAGTGGGTCACCTTTGGAAACAGGCCGCTGACTGGCGGGTGGGTTTCTTCGAGCGGTGCCGCCGGTTTGAAAAACGCCAGGATCGATGCCGCATAGGAAGACCCGGTGTACTGCATTCGTGTTGTCGGCTGGGTGAACCCGCAGCCCCAAGTGCCGCTGCGTCCGATGGTTTTGTTCTGGTAAAAAAATCGGCGCAGAGCCAGGATGATCAGCAATACGGCCAGAAAGAGGGTCGCTCCCAGGGTGATGTTGGTCGTCATACTGGCGATGGGCTCCATGGGTATGTGGCCATAGTCCAGGCCCAGCGCAGCCACCCCTTTGACGGCCATGAACATGAAGGCGCCGGGATAGATACCGATGACCGCACAGGCACCAGCCAGGATCACCATGGGCAGCAGCATGGACGGGCCCTTTTCATCCACCTCCTGTGCCGCCTGAGTTCTCGGTTCGCCCTGAAAAACCACGCCCACGACCTTGGTGAAGCAGGCCAGCGCCAACCCCCCGATAACGGCCAGGCTGACAATGGCCAGCAGGCTGAGCACAAAGGTCGGCGTTTCTACGGCGACCCCCCTGAAGCTGCCCATGTAGATGAAAAATTCACTGACAAAACCGTTAAATGGCGGCAGGCCGGCAATGGCCAGGGACCCGATGAGAAAGGTCACCCCAGTGACTTTCATGTTTTTGAGCAGCCCGCCCAGGGCGTCGATGGAGCGGGTGCCGGTTTTATGCAGCACCACGCCAGCACCCATAAAGAGCAGTGATTTGAAGATGGCATGATTGAGTACATGCAGCAACCCGCCGGAAAACCCCAGTACGGCCATGATCGGATTGCCTGCTTCCACGCCGAGCATGCCGATACCGATACCGATGAGGATAATGCCGATATTTTCCACGCTGTGGTAGGCCAGAAGGCGCTTGAGATCATGCTGGCCCAGGGCGTAAACGACACCCAGAACGCCGGAAACCATGCCGAATACCAAAACCAGGATTCCCACGGTCGGCGTGTGCAGGTCCAGGATGCTGTACATTCGAAGAATGCCGTAGATACCTGTTTTTATCATCACGCCTGACATGACGGCCGAGATGTGTGAGGGCGCAGCCGGGTGGGCATGGGGCAGCCAGACGTGAAAGGGAAACACACCGGCCTTGGATCCGAAGCCGATAAATGCAAGCACGAAAGCCACTAATTTGGCCGTATGGGAAAGTCCGGCAGACTCGAATCCGAAACTTCCGGTGTGGCCGTATAGAACCCCAAAGGCGGCCAGAATAAACATGGCACCCACCTGGGAAAAGATCAAATAGAGATAACCGGCTTTTCTGTTTTCCAGTTTCTGATAGTCGTAGATCACCAGGAAAAAGGAGGACAGGGACATGATTTCCCAGGACAACAGGAAGGTGATCATGTTGTCGGCGACCACCACCAGGGCCATGGCGGCTGCCAACAGGCTGAAGAAAAAATAGCTGGTGGCCGTACGAAGGGCTTTTTCCGGGTGGTTCAAGTAATGGAAACTATAGATGGCTGCCAGCAGGCAAACGGCAAAGATGGCCAACAGAAAAAATGCGGATAGTCCATCAATTTTAAAGGCGAGCGAGAGCGTATTGAGGTAATCATAAGAGGCGCTGGCGGATTCATCGTGGGTAAGTCTGGACAAGGCGTCGAGCATGCCCAGACAGCAGCCGATGCTGATTCCAAGAACGCCCAGGATCTTCATCAAGGTAAATTGCCTGAACGACAAAAGGGGAAGGATGCCGCCTGCAGAAATGATTAGAATTGACAGAAAAAATAGGTTCATGTGCGCCCTTTCAGTCCCCCTGGCCCAAATACCGGGCTATATCTGGGTGCATATGGCACCCGGTTGTCGATAGTCTATGCCTTTTTTCGCAGGGTATGAAGTTGGTACGGCTAGGTGAACGTTTACAGGATAATTCCAGCGAACCTATTTCAAAAACCTGCGTCAAGTCAATATCGGAATTCAAGAAATTGGAGATTGCCCATATGATTGTCGAGCGACAGCGGATTTGTCCGTATCCATTTGTCGTGTTATACTATCTATCCACCCAATTCTGTTTCTTCTTTCTGTGTTCGGCGATGGGGGACTCGGTTTGCATCATGAGCATAGCAGGCTGCTCTTGTGGGTCAAATTCTGTGTCCCATTTTCCTATGGGTAAATGAAATGCCTGAAAAAGAGCGACTCTTTTTAACCGTTGACGAGGCTCTGGACGCCGTTCGTTGCGATTTCACGCAATATGCCTCCCAGTTTAATCTCCTTTCCGTGATATGGCCCATGGTTTTTGGTGACGGGGCCTATGTTTTGCGGGATGCTCGCAATCGTTCGATTTGGGCTAAAATGTCCGGCAACACGAAACTGATTCCATCCAGCGAAGATGATCTGAAGCAGCGGATCCTGGATCAGCTAAAGCAGTTTCCACCGGATCCGCAACGCCTGGCCCGCATCTGCTCCCGGGTGTTCGGTGCTCCTGTCGAGGCCGGTCCGGGGCCAATAGCGGGGACATCGTCCGGTATCTGGATCGACACCAATATGAATGATTTTATCTGCAGCCAATGCGGCCGCTGCTGCCTGACGTTGAACTACCATGACGGGTGCAGCGTGGGTGACTATCAGCGATGGCAGGATCTCAGGAGAACCGATATCCTCGATTGGGTGGCCACCGTCCGACAAAAGGGACGGGTCACTGCCTGCCGTATCTGGGTGGCCCCGGGGACCAACGATTTTGCTGAGACCTGTCCCTGGTTGGCCCGGTCGTCCGACCCAAACCGCTATGTCTGCACCATTCATGACGTCAGACCCACGATCTGCCGGCAGTATCCCGGGAGCCGCAAGCATGCCCGGATGACCGGGTGCGGCGGTGTTTGAACGTGTTTGCATGTCCCTGCAAAATGTCGTATGGAGAAGATCCTAACCAAACATCATTTTAATTTTTAATGTTGAATTTTTAATTTTGAATTAATGTATTCGGCCCATTTTATAAAAAGATAGAATGCATTCATTCAAAATTTAAAATTAAGAATTCAACATTAGATTCGTAAGAATCTAACACCGACCTGATCCGGAGAATGTTTAAAAATGACCCCAAGCGCCTTTCCGGCTGCTCATATTGCCACGACGTTTAAAACGTGCACCAATTGCCAAGAACAATGGGGGAGTCTGGATGCCTTCATCCAGGACCCGACGATCGAATTGGTCGGATACATGCCGACCTTTGACGATTTGGGACTGGGCCTTATTTTATTCAACCACGACTGCGGAACCACCCTGGCCTGCCAGGTCGCGCTGTTCGAACATCTTTACGACGGACCGGTTTATGAATTAAGAAAAACCGGTGAAACCGAATGCCCGGGCCACTGTCTGAGCGAAACGGACCTTTCTTCCTGTTCGATAAAATGCAGCTGTGCCTTCGTTCGGGAAACCCTGCAAATCATCAAGCAGTGGCCCAAGATCGACGTTCCCTGATCCGTTGGCCACGCACCCATCAATGCCAAGACCGGAGCTGAAAAATGACAGACGGTACTTTCGAAAAAGTCCAACACTCGGACAGCCCCATGTATGGCGTCCCAAAACTGTTGCTCTGCGGGTTTTCCGCTGCGGCTCAGCCAACATTCATGGAGGTCCTGAAAATGGCAGAGCTGCAGGAGGTCGACGTCGTATGGGCCAACGAAGAAAATGGAAAAGAGACACTATCTGCGCTGCTTAGCCTCCCCGATGGCACCGGAGCGGGAACGGGTTCTGATCTCCCCCGGGCCGTTGTCGTCTCAGGCATCACGGAAAACCAGCTTCACGGACTGATGACGGTCTGCCGAAAAACGGGCATGCAGCCGTCCCTGTGGGCAGCGTTGACGCCGACGTCAGAAACATGGCCGTTGACGCAGCTGCTCAGCGAATTGCAGGCCGAGAGAAAGGCCCTCTCCGAACGAAGGAAAAAATAACCCAATGATCTCCGGATACGCCACACCTGCCGGTACCCAACAGGTTGCCGACCAGTTTTCAGGGCTCGCCTTCACTACACTGGGCAGTACCGGGCTTTTGGTGAGCGAAGCCGGTTTTGGCTGCTACCGGGTCAATGTTGGCGTGACCGCCCATGCAAACGCGCTGAAAAAAGCACTGACCAGTGGCATCAATCTTATCGATACCAGCGCCAATTACGCCGATGGCGGTTCGGAGCAACTGGTCGGTGAGGTCCTCAAGCGGCTGATCGAATCGGGCCGGATCAATCGGGAACAGGTCGTGGTCGTCTCCAAAGGCGGCTATCTTCAGGGAAACAACTATACCCTGAGTCAGCAGCGTAAAAATGACGGCAATCCCTTTGAGGATGTCGTCGAATATGCGGACGGCCTGGAACACTGCATTCATCCGGGGTTTCTCGACGACCAGATTGACCGGTCCCTGCAGCGGTTGGGCCTGGACACCCTTGACGCATACCTGCTGCACAATCCCGAGTATTACCTGGGGTGGGCCCACAAGCAGGGGGTCGACCGCGAGATTGCTGAGAAGGAATACTACCGGCGAATCGAGCGGGCGTTCCGTCACCTTGAAGATGAGGTGCAGCGGGGGCGCATTCGGTTTTACGGCATCAGCTCCAACACCTTCCCCGCATCTGCGGAGGATCCCGAATTCACCTCGTTGCAGCGTGTCTGGGGGATTGCCGAATCCATCGGCGGTGACCATCATTGTCGGGTGATCCAGCTTCCCTTCAACCTGTTCGAACCGGGCGCGGCGGTGGAGAAAAATCAGCCGGATGATAAAACGGTTCTGGACGTGGCCCGGGAAAAAAGACTGGGCGTGCTCGTCAACCGCCCCTTGAACGCGTTTACCGGTAAACGCATGGTCCGTCTGGCCAGCATTGAGGTGCGCAGCCGGATGGACTATGCAGAGATTATCCATGCCATCAAGGACCTGGCCCAGAGTGAAACCCGGCTGTGGCGCAAGATTCTGCCCGATATGGAATCCGTTCCCGGTGGTCTGAGGGTCCGCATCAAACAGCAGGGCTGCTTTGCCGAAACGCTCAAACATCACTGGCGAACCTTCGGCTCCTTTGAACGCTGGCGGGAAGCCAGGGACGGCATCTTTATACCCCGCATTCAAGGGGTGATGGATTTTTTATTGCCTCATGCCGACAACAATCCCGACCTTGCCGCTTGGATTCCTTCCCATGAAAAAACCCTCGACCGCGCATTTCGTGCCGTGGCGTCCGTCTATGCCGATGATGCGGTGGCCCTGGAGAAGAAAATTCTCAACCTGATTGGGCAGGCTGACCGGGCGTGGGCCCAACCCGGTACCTTGAGCCAGAAAGCCATTCGTGCGATCGCTTCGACTGCCGGTGTTTCCACCGTCCTGGTGGGCATGCGCAAGGAGGCCTATGTCTCTGACGTACTGGCTGAACTTCACCATTCGACCGACAAGGCTGAGCGTACCGACTCGTGGGACCGGCTGCGAAAAGGTGCGCAGGAGATTTTTTCCAGCTGAAGGCACCGTTGACCGGAAAACCCTTCGACTATCTGCACACACCTTCCAAAACACGCCTGCATGTGATTGCCTCGATCACCGGGCGTCTAACTGTTTGCCCTGCGTATTCGTTTTTGATACAAAGTCAGCATCCCCCTTTTTCCCAGTTATCCAATAACCCTGTGCGGTGGAGAATATCTCATGCAAACCGAAAAACACACGATCACCATGCTGGTGGAGAACGAGCCGGGGGTAACTGCCCGGGTGTCCGGGCTATTTGCCAGTCGCGGTTACAACATCGAGACCATCTGCGGCGCCCCCACCGCCAACCCGGATATGTCCCGCATCACGATTACCACCAACACGAACCCGGACCAGATGGAGCAGATCATGAAACAAGTGCGGCGACTGATCAACGTGATCAAGGTCAGGGATATGAGCGGCGACGACGCGGTGAGGCGGGAAATGGCCCTGATCTGCGTCACCGCGCAGGAGTCGCACCGATCTGAAATTCAGCGCATCGTGGACAGCTTCAGGGCCCGCATCGTGGATACCGGACTGACCCACTACATTATCGAGGTGACCGGCCAGATGGAAAAAATCGAAGCCCTGCTGCGGCTGCTGGCGCCCATGGGCATCAAGAAGGTGGCCCGTTCCGGAATACTGGCCCTGTACCGGGAACCCGGTTGAGCAGTCAGATATCGAAATTTACCGGCACTATCCCACTTGGAACACTGTTTGCATTGGCAAGATGGACGACCCGTGGACCGATAGTGAAAGGAAACGCGCATAAATGGGGACCGGTGAATTCAGACGGCGGTACGAACGCAAAAGATATCACAGCGATGTCGTTTTTTCCTTGAAAGGATATGCCTTTGGCGGAACGCTGAAGGACATCAGCATGGGCGGGGCGTTTGTGCTGACCCTGTCGGTCAATCAGGTTCAAAAAGGCGATGTCATTACCATCAACATTCCATTTACCAGTGGTGCTAAAAACGTTAAACGGCGGGCCAGGGTGCTGTGGACCAGTGGGGAAGGGTTTGCCGTTGAATTTTTCTAGCAGGCTGTTGAAAAACGTCATGAGCGCAGGTAAGACAAGGCAAAATTAGGCGATAAAGCGCAGTTTATGTGTGATAAATGAGCATTTTGAGTCAAATTTTAACGCCGTATGATCAAGCGCAATAGTTTTTCAACAGCCTGATAGTGCCAGGGTGTCGCTTCTACAGCGACAAGGGCGGTGCCGTGGCGTTGGTGAGCGGTAGGATCTTTTCCAGAATCTGATTCAACACATCCAAGTTCTTCCTGATTTGCGCCAACGCCCGATTCACGTCTTCGATGACGGCCTCGTGGGCAATAAAGGATCCGTAGATGGTTAAGAATTTCTCATCGTACCCAATCTCCCTGATGGCCGACGTCAATTCCTTGACATTCAAGGTCAGGTAGTCCCGCATCATTTCAGGACGGATGTAATGGAGCACGGAAAGTTGCTCCCACCGGTGGCGGATCCTGACCGTGGCGTCCTGAATATAAAGACCAACCTTCTGGACGTACCCCAATTGCCGGTCTTCCGGATCAAATAGAAACCCTCTTTCAAGGAATTTGATGTCTTTGTACGTCTGATCCAATTCGTGCCAGGAGAGGTAGAGCCTTTCGATGTCCGGGGCAAGGGTGGCGATGATTGGATACGCATCGATACCCGGCGTCTTGCTGTCGTTCGTTTGGGTTGACGGGGCGCAGCCAGTCAATGCGGCTGTCAACAGGACCATGCCACAGATAATGATGACGTCAATCAGGTGCCTGGATTTCATCATTCACCTCTTTTTGTGGGTTTAACGCCATCGCAAGGGCGAGCGCATTTGATAAAATAGATACGCAATGCTGCAAAGCAAATTAAGGCTGGATCTTTTCATGGGTTGGGTATTGCGGGAATAGAAGGATGAATAGCAGCAGAAGTGTCGAGCACGCCGACCTCATTTGGCGCATGGTTCCTTTCAGCGGGTATAATTGTTTTTTGCGTCTCGAATACAGCGGGCAGTTAAACGGCCCGTATCGTTTAACCGCCGGTTACGTCTTGTTGACCACCCGATAGAGCTTCTGGCTGAATTCAACCATTTCATATGGTTTGGCCACCACCTCGCAAAAACCGTATTGTTTGTAGTTTGCAATCACGGGGTTGTCGGAATAGCCGCTGGAAACGATGGCCTTGACCGAGGGGTCAATCTCCTTGAGCATCTCAATGGTTTCCTGGCCGCCCATACCGCCTTTGATGGTCAGGTCCAGGATGACTGCATCGTAGGGCGTTGATGCGTCAAGGGCGGCTTGGTATTTCCTCACCGCGCACTGCCCCTCTTCGGCAAAGTCTGCATCGTATCCTAAATGGCTGAGGATGTTCCCGGTCAGTTCCCTGATCATGGCCTCATCGTCCATCACCAGAATTCTGCCCCGGCCCTTAACCGGCTTGTCGGCTTTTTCGCAGCTTACTTCGGCCTTAACGGGTTGAACTAATTCAGCCGGTGCTTCGGAGGCGGGTAGCAGGACATGAAATGTGGTGCCGACGCCAACCCGCGAACAGACCGTAATCTCCCCGCCATGATTGGAAATGATCGAATGGGAAATCGAAAGCCCCAAACCGGTCCCCTTGATAGCACCCTTTGCCTTGGTTGAAAAATAGGGGTCGAAAATTTTTTCGATGTTTTCGACGGGAATGCCCACACCTTGATCTCGGATGGCGATATCGACGTATCTGCCGGGGGCCAGGATGCTGTTGGGACTGTCGACGATCGTATTCTCGAAGCTGATGAAGACGGTCCCTCCGGAAGGCATGGATTCCGCCGCATTGATCATCAGGTTATGGACGGCCTGGCCGATCTGCTGCGCATCGATGGATGCAGACCAGGTGCCGTTGGACGGTCCCCATTCACAGCGAATGTTGGAACCACTGAGGGAAAACGCGGCGGTATTTTCGATCACGCTGACAACATCGGTTGGTTTTTTTACGGGCTGTCCGCCCTTTGAAAAGGTAATCAGCCGGCGGGTGAGCGTTTTGGCCACCCGCGATGCGGCGAGCGCCTGCTCCAGCAAATCGGATAGTTTGGCGTCGGATTTCATGTGTTCCAGCGACAGGGAAATGTTGCCCATGATGGCGGTCAGCAGGTTGTTGTAGTCATGGGCGATACCACCGGACAAGGCGGCGATGGACTCCAGTTGGCGGATCCGCCGCTTCAGGTCCTGGCGGTCTGCCGGGCGGTTGCTGTTACTATTCATTAAAAGGCCCACTTTTCGCGAACGGGTTGTTATCCGTTGGTCCCTTAATGCTTATCGGTCAGAAAATTGGAAACTTGAACTGCCAAGCACCCCTGCAGTGGTGCCCGATATCGTGACTGCCGGCTTGTATTTTCCAAATAAATATCATTTCAATAACCTGCCTGGCCCTTTACGTTGAACTGAAACGGCAGCGAATCGAGGTGGAGCGTGCCTATCAAACCTGATGACGTCATTTTAAGCAAGGGTGCCATAATAGAACGTTGTATCCGCAGGATTCATGAAGAATATCAAGCCGATCTATCAAAGCCATGACTGGTTTCCGAAATATCGCGGTGCACCAGTACCAGGAAATTGATAACGAGATTTTAGATCACATTGCGAAGGAAGGGTGGAAGGATCTCGTTGCGTTCTGCAGCCATCTCGGATTGAAAATCGATCCCGATGCATCGGGGGAGGGCACCCCATAGGATCGATACCATTCAAATGGCTTTCCGAAAATGATCCCATACAACCCAAACCGGACATTTCTTTTGCCCGCAGCGAGCTCCACTGGCAACCGGCCATCTCCTTGGATGAGGGGCTAAGCAAGACCGTTCAGTACTTCAAACGGATGGTTGCGGGCTGATCACTATTGCATTTTGACCTATGAAAAGCTGAATAACCGGCAGGTGGCGTGTTAAGCTTAGGCCATGCGGTCCTTTTGTCGATGGTAAGAATGAAAATATCCTTTGTTTTTGGCGCGTTGAAACATGATTGCCGCCTTGACAATCCACCATGTATGGTCTAATGACGGTTACCATCCATTCAATGAATGGTTATTCTCAGGGTCATCGGTTGATTTTTCGATCAAGATGATTCCTGGCTCATCAAAACCGGACATCATACCCTTGATTAAAGCCTTTCAGCTAAAGTATCTCAGTCCGACCAAACAATCCCGACGCCTTTCCGTATTATTTTCAATCTATGAAGAACCCGATGCGAGCCAGCATAAAATCGCGTCCAACACCGGCTTGAGTAGTTCCATGGTCAACAACTATATCAAGTGGTTGAAGCAGGAAGGCTTTATTACCGTATTGGGAAAGACCAATCGAACACAGCAGTATCACCTGTCCGACACCGGCCGGGTGATGCTCAGAAAGTCACTGCTCGATTATTCAGCCGAGATCGTTCGCCTCTACGGGAGCGTAAAAAACGAAATCGCCAATATTCTAAACGAATTTTACCATGAAGGCATCCGGACTGTCGTGCTTTTCGGCGTAGCTGAAACTGCTGAAATCGTATATGCGGCAGCCAAACGAACCGCCTTGGTGATCATCGGTGTGGTGGACAGCGACGATTCGAAGCAGGGCCGCATCTTCAATGGACTGAAGATCCGGTCCCCGGAGGATATCAAGGAAATACGGCCTGATGCGGTGGTCATCACCTCGTTCGGACGGCAGGAAGAAATTTTCCAGCAGGTGAGGACCATCGCCGGTGACCAGATAAAAATAAGAAAATTGTCTGATATTTGACAGTGATTTCAGGCCAGACGGCTCAACAACGATTTCATCGAAAGAAAATTGTGGCGGAACTAAAACCATATACGCCAAAAAAGGATGCCGGACGATCCGAAATAATGATTGGCCGCCGTAAAGTGGGTGATGGCCATCCCGTTTATATCGTTGCCGAGGTGGGCATCAACCACAATGGGTCGTTAGAAACAGCCATGGCCTTGATTGATAGTGCCGTTGAAGCAGGCTGTGATGCCGTTAAGTTTCAGAAGCGCTCACCGGATCACTGCGTACCCGTACTTCAACGAAGACGTCAGCCGCGAAACGCCCTGGGGAACCATGACCTACCTCCAATACCGTCATCGAATGGAGTTCGGAGCCAAAGCGTACGATATCATCGACCGCCATTGTCGCAAGAAAGGGATTGCCTGGTTTGCATCATGCTGGGATGAAGCATCCGTTGATTTTATCCAACCAATACGACCCGGCATGCTACAAGATTGCCTCCGCCTGTCTGACCGACGATGGTCTGTTGAGACATACGCAATCCCAGGGAAAACCGGTCATTCTTTCCACCGGCATGTCGACCATGGAAGAGATCAGAAAGGCCGTGTCGATTTTTGATCCGGAAAACTTGTTGATCGTGCATACCACCAGCAACTATACCGGGCAACCCGGAAGAACTTAATTTATCGATGATTTATACCTTGAAGAATGAATTTGGCGGTGTCATCGGCTATTCCGGACATGAGGACGGTATCGCACCCACCATTGCTACTGTTGCCATGGGGGCCTGCTATGTGGAACGTCACATTACCTTGGACCGGGGCATGTGGGGCAGTGATCATGCGATATCCCTTGAACCGAAGGCGCTGGCCCAGATGGTTCGTGATATACGTCTGATCGAACAGGCCATGGGAGATGGTGTCAAACGGGTGTATGAGAGTGAAAAAGTATCTTTGGCGAAGCTCAGGAACTTCACGTAAGCCGTTGGACATTAGGCGATGCGTAACGCCCATCCTTTATTGGCGATGGTGGTAGGCTGCCCTTCAACCCTTGATTCAACTTTGCGGGTTAATGTTTTAGAAAATGGCTTGCGAGTTCGATAAAAATGGCATGGGACCATGCTGCATTGTGGCGAATTGCGGCGGCAAAGGCTAATGTCAGTCAGTTGAAAATCATGTTATCCATTTAATGAATGGACAGTTTAGTGAGCTCCCTTCAAAAGCAACTTGCCGAAAAGTCAAGTCCGGAGGGTAGACCCATCACTACATAACCGATGCAGGTGCCTTGAAGTCGATAGGTAATCGACCGTGCGGAGCTATTTTAGGAAAAACCAATAACTGATCTTGTCTGCCATGCGCATTTTAATGATTGCCATCAACGATCCCGCCGGTACAGCTATCGAATTTACGAAGGCAATCAACAAACATACCGAACATACTTGCCGGCTGATCACCAAAGAGATCCGCTATAACTTCATGTTTGAGAAAGATCTCCACCTTCCATGGCTGGATCAGGACGGATGGGATGAGGTTGCGGATCTGCTCCGAACCAGTGACGTCTTTCATTTTCACATGACTGCCGACGAGCATATCGAACTCGGCACCTTAAAGCCGGTGGATTACATGAACGGAAAAATCATCGTTCACCACCACCACGGCCACCCGGATTTTCGCGGTAACCCTGAAAAATACCGGCGAAAATACAAAGCGCTTGGCCGGCGCAATCTTCTGGTCAGTACGCCAGATCTGTTGAAACTAATGCCTGAGGCAAGATGGCAGCCGAATCTGGTGCCGGTTCATGATCCATTGTATACGCCTCTGGAAGACAAACCCGAGGTACCGGTGATCATCTGTCATTCTCCCACAAGGAAAGACCTGAAAAATACGGCCGATTTTATTCAGGCCGTTGACGAGGTAAAGCTCGAAGCCAAAGCACCCATTGAATTGCGGCTCATCGAAAATACGCCGCATAAAGAATGCCTTCGCTTGAAAAGGGAGGCGCATGTTCTGTTCGATCATCTTCAGGGGTACTACGGCGTCAGCAGCCTGGAGGGCTTGAGCCAGGGGTTGTGCGTGGTTGCCGGGCTTGATGAGTGGAATCAGAAGCATATCAAAGCGTTTACCGGCGCTGAAAAACTTCCCTGGGTCATTGCCGGGTATGATACGATTTTCCCGGTGCTGAAAGAAGTCATCGATGCAGGGGAGTTGAAGCATCACGCATCATATTCCAGATCGTTCATGCTTCAGCACTGGGCCGAGCAGCGCGTCGTGGAGCGGTTGCTATCGAATGTCAATGGGTGTTGACCAAAAACGTCGTGGGAGCCAGGCGGACATCTGTGCCGTCATCTGTACCTGCGGCCTACGGCGTACCCTGGCGGCGACGGTGGCGAGTCTGGCCCGGCAGTCCCTGGATGCTGCACGGTATGAAATCGTCATCGTTCTCAACCGCAACAGCGGATCTTGCCTTCGGAAGCTGGAAGCGGCCATTGCAGCCGTGGAAGGCTCCTGTAAGGTAGTCTTGCGCATCGTCACCGAACCGACCCCCGGGCTCTCCATTGCCAGGAACCGGGGGATCGCAGCGACCCGGGCGAAATATATCGCGTTTATTGATGACGATGCCCGGGCAGATTGCGACTGGTTGGCGAACATCCTGGCATGTTTTCACCGGGATGAGCGCATTGCCTCGGTGGGGGGCGCCATTTTGCCGCTGTGGGAGTCTCCGCCCCCGTCCTGGGTACGACCCCCGATGTACACCTACTTCTCATGTAAGGAGTTCGGTGCCGCTGAACGTTATCTTGGTGTCGGAGAATATTTTTTCGGAACCAACATGGCGTTTGACCGGGAAGTGCTTTTGGAATGCGGCGGTTTCCCGGCCAGCCTCGGTCGAAAGGGAACGTCCCTGCTGTCCAACGAAGAGTGGCCTGTTTTCAGGACCATCGATGATATGGGGCTGTGGAAGCTAGCCTCTCCCGAAATCCGGGTTCGGCATGTTGTTCCGCGGTCACGCATGACACGCCTATTCTTTATCCGCCGTCTCTGGTGGCAGGGCGTTTCGAACAGCATTTACCATCTGGAGTTTGAGGGACGGTCCAGGGCCTGGGTTGTCCGTCAAGCAGTGCGGGAATTCAGAAGATATTACGGTACGTTGCCCCATATGCTTCGCCACGGGTATTCCACTCGGCATCTGGCTTTTTTCAATTTCTTTCGATGGCTCGGAATTGGGCACACTCTTATGAAAGACTTTTTGCCGCCGGGGGATGGCGGCGCCGACCCCATGGAAGTACACGGATAATGCGTATTTCGACCCTTATCACCAACTACAACTACGAACGTTATCTGGAAGAGGCGGTGTGTTCCGTACTAAGCCAGACCGTCCCATCCCACGAGGTGATCGTTGTGGATGACGGATCCACGGATGGATCCCGTCGGATTATCGAGAAGCTTGCCGCCGAGCATCCGTCCCGTGTCATTCCCCTATTCCAGGAAAATGCAGGACAGGGCGCCGCGTTCAATGCAGCCTTCGCAGCATCCACCGGGGACATCATCCTTTTCCTCGACAGTGACGATGCATGGTATGCCCACAAGACAGCTTCTGTTCTTCCCGCCCTCGAGAGAACCGGTTTTGTGCAGCACAATCTGCTTCAGAACGGGAAACACTACCGCTCTTTTCTCATCGCCTCGGAGCATATGAGATACATGCAGTCCTTTGGGCTGTTCGATTTCTTTGTTCCTACGTCCGGGCTCTGCTTCCGCAGGGAAGTTCTTGAACACTTCTTTCCCTTGCCCGACAACCCACTGCTTAGAATTTGTGCCGACGCCTATATCACGCGACTGGCCCTGAATTACTCGGAACTTGAGACAATTTCCCACGCCCGGGGGGTCTACCGCATTCACGGAGCCAACTACTGGTATACAAAAAGGCACCGTTTTCCAAAGCGCATTGTCGAAATACTGGGTATTGTCAACGAGTTCCTGGATTCTCGAAACCTGTCTCGTATCCCCTTGGAGCGAAACTGGTTTGTTCACGGGATAGAGGCAGCAGGTACACAAGAATCACTGGAAATCCTGCAAAACATGCAGCTGGAATCTCGCCATACATTGCCGGCCACTATGATGGAAGGCTGGCTCCACCTGTCTATGCGGCGATATGAGAAAGCCTTGGATGCGTTTGATCGCGCCATGGACGTGCAGGGCCTGACGTCATCGTCCGATTGTTCCGCTGCCCAGGATGAGCTTCAACTCCTGTTGTCTATCGCCCGGACGGGTGAAGGGGTTAATCCCAGTGGATTTGGTTTCAGGGAGGCGGCCGATACACGCCACAACATGGCCCTGTGCAACGTGCATTTGGGCAGATATGAACAGGCATTGGATGCTTTCGAGCAGGCTTCACGATTAGCCCCGGAGCGGCTGGAACCTGTCCAGATTCGATCCTTCGAGGAGCCGGACGCCAGGAATGCGGCCGACACACACTACAACATAGCGGTCTGCAACGTGCGCCTGGGGCGATACGAACGGGCACTAGAAGCATTTGCCCAGGTTCTCCGCTTTGCACCGGAACGGCTGGAAATTCATCTGAACCGGAGCGACAGCCTTCGTTACCTGGGCCAATTCCAGGAGGCCTTTGCAGAAATCAATATGGTTGAAGCCATCGATCCGAGTTTCCCGGGAATCGAAGAGACCAGGACCAAGGTCCGCAAGGCCATGACCGGAACCTGTGCTACCACGACGGGCTCACCCGCCGAGCAACCGAGAGAAGGCAGTGCACCTGTGAGCTTGAACGTTCAAATCCAGACCACATCCCGTTGCAATGGCAAATGCGTCATGTGCCCGTATCTCGATAGCTGGCATAAGCAAAACCCGGGTGAAATGAGCGATGAGGTCTTCGAGCGCATTCTGGCCGAACTAACCCTAAGGGAACTGAACAAAATCTGCGTTTATTTCGAGAACGAGCCGCTGATGGACCCCAAGATATTTCGGCGTCTGGCCCGCATCAAGGAAACTTTGCGGTTCAAGCGGCTGGAGATATCCACCAACGCCGCCTTGCTGAACCGTGAAAAAACAGAGGAACTGGCCTGGTTGCTGGAAGGGACCCGGCACGAGATATGGGTCAGTTTTCACGGTGTGGATAAGCACAGTTATGAGCGAATCATGGGCCTGGATTTTGATCGTAGCCTGGGCAACTTGCAGCACCTGCTGCATGTGGCCGACCAGCGCGGCCTGCGAGTCATCATCCGGGGATCGGGCATGCCCGTGGACTCCAGTTTGAGCCACGACACGCCCTTTTCGCGTGAACAGTTCATGACGTTCTGGAACGCACGCATTAACGAGTTTGGGCTCTCCAAGCGGCCCGGCCTAAACTATTTTCTCTACCACGACCGCAGCGGTGCCATCCGACGAAATTCCATCCGCCTGAACCGAACCCCCCGGCCGAACCTGGCGGGCTTTCGCTGCCCAAGGATAGAGGACTGGCTGCATTTTTTGTACACTGGCGAACTGTGCATATGCTGCATGGACTACCACCGAGAGCACGTCCTAGGTGACATAACAACACACAGTCTGGATGACATTTTATGCGGCGAAAAATTTAACTACACGCGGGAGATGGCCTGTGGCCTGAGGTCTTCCCCCCCCGACTTCATCTGCAAGCGGTGCATCAGCCCCAACGGATGACATACGTCGCAACCTTTGCTCGGAGAAATTAATGAACGAAATGCGCGACCTCTGGAACTCTCTCAATGAGAAAGACGAATTCAATTTCATATCCCATTTGCAAGAAGGTGCTCAATGGGACAAGGCGGAATTCCATCTGACGGGGATCCGTTTTGTTAATAGAATGATGGAAAGAAAAATCGACTATGGCAAAGTGGAACCCAGCCGGGCAAGTGTATTAGAAATCGGATGTGGTGTGGGCCGCTTCCTGAAACCTCTATCCTGTCGGTTTCGCCTGGCGTGCGGCGTAGACATCTCCGAAGCCATGCTAAAGAGCGCCATGGACTACTGCTCCTGCATGCCGAACATCGCGCTGCAACTTACGAACGGCAGTACACTCAGCAAGATCGAGGACGAAAGGTTTTAATACTGTGTCAGCGCTGGCGTGTTTCAGCACATAACTGATTTTGCGGCTATAGCCTCATATATCAGGGAGGCGCTTCGGGTGCTTAAACCCGGCGGTATCTTTCTGTTCCAGTTCGAGGGAAACAGGACCGCCGAGCAAGGCCAGGGTCAGACCGGCGCAAAAATCACTGCTGCAAAACTGGACGCAGCCTTGACGAATGCAGCATTTCGCATCCGGGAATTGTCCTTAGATCCGACGGATTCGGTACGCAATATTGTCATCGTCATATAGAAGACGCACGGGCAGGTGGTAACGGGCAGTTTCCGAACTTATCCCATGACCAGCCAACGCTGGATTTAGGGCGTTTATGACGGCATCCGGACACGGACACAGATGCAAGAGCGCCAAGCCAAGCCACCTTTGATGATGACCTTCTACGACGACTGATGGGGATCGCTTTTGTTGTATCGACGATCTGACAGCAAAATGCCATCCCTGCGGAAATAAATTACAAGGAAGGACGCTATCTCTACCTTACCTCTCAAGGGCCACGCCATACGGCGTAATGGCCTCAGGCGTTTCCAGGAAAAACTCGCCTCCGGCCACTACCATGCCCGAAAAGTCGAGCAATGCCATTGCGGCGCTGCAGAATTTGCTGTTCTGGATACAAAGGATCGCAACGAGCTCGCCTTCTGTTCCTTACTCTGTCTGCACTGCGGCCTGGTGCATACAGACCCGAGACTCACGGAAGAGTCTCTGCCCGAATTCTATAATTCAGAGTATTATCCCATTGCATATGGTACATTGACGGCGACGAATCCTCAAAGTCTTACCACCACGAATTTCAGGCCGTATCAAGGATATGAGATATACGATCGTTGCGCAAAGTGGCTCCCCAAAAGCTCGGTCCGCGTGATGGAAATCGGTTGCGGATGCGGTTTGAACCTTTATCAATTTGCACGCTCATCAAGACAAGACGGCATCAATGTGCACACTATCGGCGTGGACTA
This sequence comes from uncultured delta proteobacterium, assembly GCA_963697405.1. GTDB lineage: Bacteria > Desulfobacterota > Desulfobacteria > Desulfobacterales > Desulfosarcinaceae > Desulfosarcina. The sequence goes on from CAVONY010000037.1 coordinate 28,825, forward strand.
CTCCTTGCAGCATAGGACAATGGCTTGCGAAGTACATGGTGTGGACGAGGTTTTTTCCTCTGTGGACGAAGCGTCGAACGATAGCTCCGTGGACGTACTGGTGCTGAGTCACGTATTGGAGCATTTCTCTGACCTTAGCATGTGGCTGAAGAAGATTTCAAGGCTCTTAAAAAACAGCGGAATTATGTATGTGGAGGTTCCAGGCTTGGAATATTTGCCTAACAATCCAGACTATTGTTTCTCTTTGCGGCAGTATTTCCTTTTTGCGCACATCTATTGCTTCACCCTGCGTTCTTTGAGCAGCACTCTTTCTCGATATGGCTTTAGACTGCTCCACGGCGATGAGGAAATCCGTTCCGTATTTTGTATAGATAAGAGATCTGGCGTCGAGGAACCGAACCCAGAGGTTGCAGAATCTGTATTTCGTTGCGTGGAAACGCTCGCCAAGCCCCCCTATCCGTGGTTGAGTGAGGCTTTGGTTGCTGGCCGAAAGGGATGTATTGACTCAGCTGCCCTCAGCTATGCCTACAGGGCCCTGGAATTCGCACCGGACATGCCTTGGGTCCACGCCGTTATGGCAGATGTGTTCGCCAGAAAAGGTGATACTGCCCGAGCTTCTGCGTCTTTTCTTCGGGCACTTGAGCTGGGTCATCCCAAGCCCTTGAACATGCTCTCCTTGCGCATCGACCAGCTTGTCCGTCTCAATGATTGGGAACTTGCGTGGAAAGCATGCGAGGACCTCGCACACACCGCTCCGGCTTGGGACAATACAGCAACCATCAAGCGTGCAGGTATAGAAAGGTTGCGTGGAGATGCTGATCTTGCGCTCAAGATCGTGAGTAAAATTGATGACAGAGACATCGTAGAACCCAAGGCGGTCTTCGAGGAAGCCCTGGCCTTCGAAGCGCTTGGTCATAAGGGTAAGGCTGGAGAAATCCTGCGCAGGCTTGAGAAACGATTTCCTGGCAATCTCGAACTCAATAGTTCCCTTATTCGCGTCCTTTTGAAGGAGGATAAAATAGACGACGCGCTTCAGCTGACAGCGGCGTTTCCCCTCTCTGCCGCGAATCGTGTCAAATGGACACTCAGCAAACACGCACTCTATCTGTTTGGCCAAAAACGGTTCGCAGCTGCGCTCAAGTGTGTGGAAGAGTCTCTCAGGTTCGATCCGAATTTCATGGATTCCCTGCTGCTCAAGGGCGGAATTATGGCGTCCATGCTCCTCTGCGACCAAGCTGTGGAACATTTTCGTGGCATTCTTAACGAGAATCCCGACAAAATAGACATACTGCTTAACATCTCGGATGCTTTTCGATACAGGGGGCGTTATGCTGAAAGTATGGCGGTGATCGACGAACTGGAACGAATTGCACCGGATCACTCTGGCATTCCTATCACCAGGGCCAAAGTTCGCGCAGCCCTTGGGGGTGAAGGCAGTGAAGACGGACTGCCTCAGTAGCAATCAAACTGGACCGCAAATTTTTGAACATTGATTATGGGATCAAAACCATGCTGAATCTTGAAAACTTTCGAAATAAACACCTCGGTCAGGCGGCATGGATCGTTGGTAACGGCCCCAGCCTCAACCAGATGTACCTTGCCCCTCTGCGCGACAGCGTCACGTTCTGCATGAACCGCATATACCTGGGAGTCGAAAAGTTCGGATTTACTCCCATGTACTACACCGTGGAGGACGTCTTCGTTGCCGAGGACACGCCTCAGGAGATAGACAGCCTACCGTATGTGAAATTTCTGCCCGAGGATCTTAAGTACTGCCTCGCAGGTGGCGAGAATGTATGCTGGGTCAACTTCATACGAAGATACCCGAACTTCCCGCGCTTCACCGAGAATGCCTCGGAAATGATTTTCTGGGGCTCCACGGTGACGTATCTGGCCATTCAGCTGGCCTGGCACATGGGCTGCGACCCCATTTTGCTCATCGGCGTCGATTTCAACTATGTCGTTCCCGATTACGCCACGGGCCCGGAGATCACCTCGCGGGGAAATGACGTCAACCACTTTCATCCTGATTACTTTGGACCGGGCAAACGCTGGCACCACCCCAGGCTGGACCTCGTCGAAAAAGCATACCAAATGGCCGGTGAACACATCGAGGCTTGCGGGCGGCGCATAATCAATGCAGGTATCGACAGCAAGCTTGAGGTCTTCGAGCGTATGGACTACCTCATCGCCTTGGAACAGTTCTGCCACGGAGCATACACACCATGAACCGCATATCCTTGGATAAGGAACCTGACCGATTGGCCGAGATAATTCCTTTCACCGCCATGCATGGCAAGCTTCTGCTGGATATGGCCGAGACCCCGGCGGCCCTCCGCGGTTACCTGGCCACCGAGGAAGGCGTGGCGCTTATGCTGCTTTCTGCCTACGGCCCTGGTGCCGGCGCCATCGTTGAAATCGGAAGTTTTCTGGGCAAGTCTACAAGCTGGCTGGCCCTGGGATCAAAATCAACCGGAAGGGAAAAGGTTACTGCCATCGACTGGTTCAAGCCTTTGTCCTTCATGGCCAAAAGCAGCGATCCTGAGGACAGGGCCATCTTCGAGCAGGGTAGCACCTATCCTGTCTTCCTGGCCAATCTGAAACGCTTTGGAATAGAGGCGCAGGTGACCCCCATCGTTGCCGCCTCGGTGGAGGCAGCAGAAACATGGAACGGGGATGCGATTCGCCTTCTATTCATTGACGGCAACCATCTTTATGAGAGTGTTCTGAAGGACTTCCTCTTATGGTCTCCGTTTGTGCGCTCCGGCGGAATAATCGTCTTTCACGACTACCTGCCACAATGGTCGGGCGTCATGCGATTTTACGACGAGTACATCACCCCGGACCCAGGCTACTCGGAGCTATTCCAGTGTCATTCTATGAAAGTGGTGCTGAAGCGTTGACGTATAAACGCAAATGATGATCTCGTCTCCCCCAACCCTCACCCCCGACCGCGCAGGAAAGAAGGGGCTCAGGTGCATGGCGTTCATCCCTGCCCGGGGCGGATCCAAGGGGCTGCCACGCAAAAACGTGATAGACTTATGTGGCAAGCCGATGCTTGCATATACCATAGAAGTTGCCGTCAGTTCGGGGTGCTTTGACCGGGTCGTGGTTTCCACCGAGGACGAAGAGATCATGAGCGTCGCGCGTGACTGGGGAGCCGAAGTTCCCGTCATACGCCCTGGCGAGATGGCCGGCGACAAATCTCTAATCGGTGACAGCCTACGCTTTACCCTGGATCGCCTCAAGGAAAACGGATACGAGCCTAACATCTGTGCCGAGCTTTACCCCACCAGTCCTTTTCGGAGCATCAGCCTGATACGAATGCTCATGGGTATCCTTACCACCGGTTATCGTGAGATTTGGACCGCTTTGAACTTTTCTTTGGAAGATTCTGGATACTACACCGTGGCGGGGAAGCGTCCAATACGGCTGCAACCTTCACTTCCTATTGCTCCGCGCAATGGGTTAGCAACCATCGGTCTGTTCCACGGCTTTTGGATGAAGCCCGTGCAAGGGCTTAACCCTTGGGGAGTATACGTTCACCGAGTTTCCGAGCCTGCCAGCTGCGTCGATATTGACGGGCCCGAGGACTTCGCCCTCGCTGAGTACATCATCACCAACGACCTTTTCGACTTTGAGGTGCAGCATGCACAGGCTATGGAAAGTATCGAAAGGCCCTCCATGCCTCTCGGGGATGCCGGATCCAGCTTATCCCATGAATCGTTCCTCCCGGTCTGTTTTGCGGACTGGAAACCAGAGCGCTGCAAACCATCACCCTTCAGCTTCAGAACCGGCTACGTCATCGCCGATGCTGGGCTTTTCGCCTTTCTGCAGCCCGGAGAAGGCATCCGCGCCTCCCGCCCTTTTCCTCTGGCATGGCCCATTTACAACAAGGTAACACAGAACGACCAGCCCGTTGGGTTCGTTCGCGCTCGCTTTCAGGGTTTCGCAGCGGTTTCGGTAGATTCCGCGCACACTGCCGGCCCCGTCACCCCATTACCAGATCCCCTGCGCTACTTGGCCGATGGCCCTAATCAGGGCCGCAGGTTGCTTTCCGCTGCCGACGGTTCGGAGGAACTGCTCGGGCGCCTATCCGCCGTGCCCGTTTCCCAACCCGCACACTCGGCGTTTCTGCGTATGGTTCACACAGACGCATCCGGCAAGTCAAATCTGAGCAAGCTGGCCTTGGAGCTTACACCCACGGCGCAGCGCCACCCAGGTATCCTGTGTCTCTACCTCTTCAAGCGTTCCGATCCCACCCACGCGCACTCCGTCTTTTTCAGAACGCCCTGGATGGATCAGGACGACATGGAAGCTTGCCTCACCGACTCCCATGATATGGATTACGCCCTGGTATTCCTCTTGCACGAGGCGTCCAGCGGTCCCGTGGACATCCTCCACCCCGTAGCCTATGGATTTTCTGGATTGCGCTACAGCGCACAACAGGACTCGATCGTCTCGGCAGCCACGGGGAAGATGCCGCATGGACGGCAGTTCTTTCCGCCCGTGTACCGCACGCGCCAATGTTCCCCGGACAAGACGGAAGTGGCGGCCCCTGCCTCGAGGTATGCCGCCCTGTGCGATGAGACTGGTGCCAATCCGGACGTCCGGGCAGTCTCCTTCGTCGCCAAGGCCAGGGATATCCACGTACGACTGTGCAACTTGGAGGAATCCGATGCGTTTTTATCTATCGACGCCCTGGACACCCTTCGCCAAGAGGTGCTTGATGCACTCGCGCTCATCAGTAACCACTATCTGGTCATGCGCAGCGTGGAGCTTGTTATGCAATATGAAGGGATGCCTGTAGTCGACGACGCTGATCCCCTGCCGCTGAATAAGGTGTTCAAGGCTTACGGCTTTGCCATGAATCAGGCCCGCTTTCAGCTACACGACATCCTCTACCACAGGATTCCAAGTCTTCGCCGAAACACCTTGCTCGCATCGGTACAGAGTTGTGGACTATCCCCCCAGAGCATTGTGGACTCTACCACAGAGGCGTTGGGGACAGAACCTGAGGACGTAATTTGGCTGCGCATCGCGGAAAAAACGGATCCCGCCCTCCTCGATCGGTATGTTCTCCGGTCCACCGATAGGAGTTGGGGCCCGTTCCAGAGTCTCCGCGTCCGTCTTACTGGCATGATGGACGGATCCACGATGATCTGTTGTGACACAGAGGCAGGGAAGGTCTTTCTGCTCAAGGCAGGGGAGAGCCCCCGTGAAGTGCTGCCTGGTGGCTGGACCTTCCCCTCTGACGTGTGCATGGACGGGGACACGGCATTGGTCCTGGATAGCGGCACAGGTATTGTTACCAGACTTGACTCCGCCGGCAGGTTCTTCGATAGCCAACCCGCCCCCAGCTTCCATTCCAGACAAGGCCCGACCAGTTCCATTTGTTTGCTCAGGCTCGACGGCGAGACCTATTATCTGTTCGATTCCATCAGCAGCAGGGATGTGTGGTGTGCACGCCAAAAGGGAGAACGGGTAGAGCGCCTTTTCAAGCTGCCAGAGGACAGTTTCAAGTTCGCTGGCTGGGCTGCTTGGAACCATTCACTGGTGTTCGCCAGCGCCAACCATGCTGCGCTGCATATCTACACCCCTAAGGCTGGGAGGTGGGAAACTCTGGACCTGCCTGTGGTATACCCGCAATTTATGGGCGTTAGCGTTGCCGGCGATTTTGCCTACTTAAATTGCCCGCCATTTATCATCAAGTTCGATCTTCACCAACGCCGGACCGTGTATGCGGCTCACCGGCCGCAGATTGTCGGAATATACCCCCCACCCTGGAAATGTTTCCATGTAGTAGAGCGAAAGGATGGTCATGTTTTGTGTTTTCCAGACAACAACAAAATGTTGCGGGAGTATCTCGTGCATAATACCTCCCAATTAATGACATCTTGATAAATGGCACCACCTCTCAAAATCCCGAACTGTCATCAAACAAAAGAGGCTATTTGACCATACAGAAATTTGACCTTTTCAATACAATATACGAACCGTGTTAAACAGAAAAATACACCGAACGCATGAATGTGGCCCATAAGGAAAATCAAGATTTTCAATTAACCGCAAAGACATCGTGAATGGAAAAAATGCGATGAATACCATCCACTCCTCTCTACAACTCACAGGGAATTACTTTGATTTACTCCACGAAGGTATCGACTTGTTGAACCGAGGTAAATACCTGAATGCTTATGCATTTATTGAAGGCACACTTCTTCTGTTTGGCCACAAGGCAGCGACAAAGGAATTATTGGCTGCCCGTACTGAAACACTGCGATATCTTGGGCGTCCAGAAGCGACTCTCTTGCCCTATGAATGGCCTGACGATCTCGATGATGCTGGCGTTTTTTGCGAGTTGTGCGGCTATGCCACAAAGCTGCACGAACGTTGCTTCGAAAAAGATTGGCTTTACTGCCCAAACTGCAAGATGCTTCAGTACCACCTGAACCAAAGGGATAAAATAAATTTGGAAAAGGGGGAGTCTGCAGGCGCAAAACTCCCATCGGATTCAATTGTTCATAAAAGAGAATTTTACTTCTGCGAGTTATTTCTAAGGAGCATGAATTGGTCACGTATTCTGCTTTACGGAATTGGTTGGAGTCAGGTTCCCTATTTGTTGCTCCAAAGAGGGTATCATGCTGTTGGTTGCGATCTGTGGAAGCCACTAATAGTTCAGCGCCAAGCAGAATTAGGGCATGATAAATTCTATCATCGCGATGATCTTCCTTCTCACAAGTTCGAACTCATTTCGGCTTTCGAGGTCTTCGAACATTTTTTAAATCCCTTAAAAGAAATCGCATTTTTGGCCGAACGCCTTGACGTCGAAGGCGCCATCGTAGGCTGCACTGACTTCTGGCACGGAGGACTTTTAGAATATCACCCCAACCCCGACAACACGTATTGGCGGCATAGGGTCCATGTCTCAGCGTGGACCTATGACAGCATGCGCTATGTGGCCTCTCAGTTTGGTTTAGAAGTATCATTTTTTAAAGTAGATACAGAGGGATTTGCCGCCAAGGTATTTTTTTCATTGCACAGAGGAGAGAGGACGAAAGCATTCGTGAACTCACTACCCATAATCATTCGCGGTGCATTTTGATAAAAAATAATGTCATTATGAATATCAATGAGCAAACAAAGTAAAAAAATTATTTGGAGGAAGCATGAAGTACTCAAATATACCTTCCACCCTCACCTCCCTTCTTTCTGAAGTGGATATTTCTGAAATAAAAATAAAGGCTTTTTTTGAAACATTTCTAAGTCTTCAGAAAATAAAAGCTGATTTTACTGACGATTGCATACTTGAAGTCGGATGTGACAGGGATCTTTTATCCTCTAAATATTTTATACGCAAAGGAGCAAAAAGAGTTGTTGCTACCAATTTATACACTGGGAATATCACGAACAGTCGCTCAAAAATTGAGGTCATAGCTGCGGATGTAACAAAACATGATTTCGATACAACATTCAACTTCATTTTTGGACGAGCAATTCTTGAACATATCAAAGATATGTCAGGATTCACAAAGGCCATTGAACGAATTTTAGTACCGGGTGGCATTGCATATTTTGATGGCGGACCCATGTGGGATAGTCCGTTCGGCTCGCACTGCTGGCTAACTGCAAAAAGCGGTACAATGTTTCATTTCCCTACAAACAATCCACTGGAAGCATATGAGCACCTCATGTATAATCAACAGGAACTTGAGACTGTTTTGCTACATCGCCTCGGCAATGCTGGTGATTCACGCGAGATCGCTCACTTTGTTTTTAATTCACCCAGTCTGAATAGATTAAAGAGCGACGAGATCATCGATGCTTTCCAAAAAACACAATTGATAGTTACGTCTTCAAAAGACCAGATGTGTATTGTTCCTTTTGAGTTAAGTTCCATTTTTTCAGGAAGTGATCATTGCTTCGGCAGACTTATCCTCAGTGTTTTAAAGGAAAAAGCTATTTGAAACCAACAATAGATTTTCCAGTAGGGTAATTACTTATGTCTCCACGTTGCTCCATCATCATTCGCTGTTATAACGAAGCCAAGTCCCTTAAAAAGCTGCTCCGCGGTATCTCGCAGCAGGAGCACCCTTTGAACGGCATTGAAGTGATTGCCGTGGATTCCGGTTCGACGGACGGCTCTCCGCAGATTCTTAAAGAACATCGCGTCAAGACATTATTTCTCGATCCGGACGAATTTTCGTTCGGCCGCTCATGCAACATCGGCTGCAAGGCCGCCAGCGGTGAATTCCTCGTTTTTATCAGTGCACACGCCTTCCCGATATACCGCAACTGGCTTGAAGCATTGCTTAAACCATTCGAGGATGAGAATGTGGCCCTAAGCTACGGAAAACAACGTGGCAACGGTCTAAATTCCTACTCCGAGCGTCAGATCTTTAAAACTTGGTATCCAGAATCGAAACAGAAGCAACTCGCTACACCGTTTTGTAATAATGCAAATAGTGCAATCCGTCGTTGCATTTGGGAACGCATCCGCTTCGATGAAAACCTGACGGGATTGGAAGACATCGATTTTGCCAAACGCGCCATTCAGATAGGGTACACCATCGCATACGCCGCTGCTGCCGAGATCACGCACGTTCATGAAGAGCAACCCAGTGCGGTCTTTAATCGATACCGGCGAGAGGCCATTGCTTACCGTCAGATATTCCCTGATGAAAACATAACCCTGCTCGATTTCGTTCAACTATACACCGTCAATGTCGCCAGTGACTGTTATCATGCCTTGTTTGACGGAGAATTAAAAAGTCAATTTTCCAATATCCTGCTCTTTCGTTTGATGCAATTTTGGGGTGCCTACAAAGGCATGGGGCAAACGAGGGAAGTCTCAGGGGTATTAAAACAGCGGCTGTATTATCCGGCAGGATTGCAAAGATGCGCTCATGACGGCAATGCGGAGTTGCAGCATCGTGCCGTCCATTATCCGGAGTAAACCTGGCGTCGACGAACGGGTGAATCATGATACAGGAAACGGATTGCTGGGAGTACGAAGACATCACGCTTGCACTAAATTCAGAGTTGCCATTCTGGCCGCAAAGTTACGGAGTCCGCCTCGAGTGGAGGAAACTGCTGACAGCCGGGCACGATTGCAACGCCTCAATTCTGCATTGCGATATCCATGCGGGAACGCATTTGGACGCGCCCTATCACCATCTGTCAGATGGCCATGATGTTACCGGTTTCGGCCTTGCCCAGCTATGCGGATCTGCTCGGGTGGTTGACATACCCGGCGTTCGCTCCATTCAGCCTGACGATCTTGATCGAATCGACGTGCCGGATAAATGCAAAAGACTGCTTATTCGAACGGAAAACAATCGGCTGTGGCGTTCAGCACAACACGCCAGCTTTTTTCCGGGATACACGGCCTTGAGCGAGGCTGGTGCCCGTTGGGTCGTCGAGCGAAAGATATCCCTGGTCGGCATCGACTATCTGTCGATACAGCCGTTCCAATCGGAGCCATTGGTTCACCAGATTCTCCTGGATGCCGGGACAGCGGTCCTCGAGGGGATAGACCTCAATGGTGTTGAATCAGGTGCCTGGGAATTGATATGTTTGCCCCTTAGACTGGTTGGGGCTGAAGGAAGCCCGGTCAGGGCGATTCTAAGACGACCCGCTAAGAAAACGGCTGGTGAGTGAGATATGTCCACCATTGCAGCACTTTTGCCGATGCGTCACAATAGTGAAAGAGTCCCGGGTAAAAATTACCGGATGTTTGCCGGTGTGCCGCTGTACCACCATATCATGCGCAGTTTGATGGAATGCAACCGGATCAATCAGATTGTCATTGATACGGACAGCGAATTTATCATCGAAGATGCCAATAGGGCATTTCCTGAGGTGCGGATCATCAGGCGCCCTGACAGGTTGCGGGGTGGGCATGTGTCGATGAACGACGTCCTGCTCCATGACGTTGAGGTCTACCGGGCTGATTTTTATTTACAAACGCATAGCACTAACCCCCTGCTGAAGCCACAAACCCTCGCTTCAGCCATTGACCGGTTTGTTGACCAATATCCCAGGCATGACTCACTTTTTTCTGTCACCCGTCGGCATATTCGTTTGTGGGACAAAGACGGATTGCCGATCAACCACAATCCAGCCAAGCTGTTGCGGACGCAGGATCAAACGCCCGTTTTCGAAGAAAACTCGAACATCTACATGTTTACCGCTGAAAATTTGAAGCGCTGTAAAAATAGAATCAGTGATCGGCCGATGCTATTTGAAATTGCTCAGGATGAAGCATGGGATATCGATGAGGAATCTGATTTCACCATTGCTGAATATCTGCACAGGCAACAACAAGGAGGACTCGGTTTTTGAAATGGAAAGTGCTGGTAACCGCACCATACATGCAACCTGTCTTGGACCGGTTCAGGGAATTTTTTGTCAATCGCGGCGTTGAGCTGGTGGTGCCCGAAGTCGCTGAAAGGCTGGAAGAAGATGCGCTGATCCCCCTTATCGGCGACGTTGACGGGGTTATCTGCGGGGACGACCGATTCACCCGGAAGGTTATCGAGGCGGCGCCAAAGCTAAAAGTGTTGTCCAAATGGGGTACGGGGATCGATTCTTTGGATGCTGCGGCATGCGAAGACCATGGTATCCGAATCATGCGCACACCGGATGCCTTTAGCGTACCAGTGGCTGAATCGGTGCTTGGTTACATCCTCTGCTTTTCGCGACGGCTTCCTTTCATGAACCGGGATATGCACAAGGGTTTGTGGAAAAAAATACCCGGCCGCATACTCGAAGAATGTAGCTTGGGTGTCATCGGTGTCGGCGATGCCGGTAAGGCAGTGGTCAGACGCGCCGCGAGCCTGGGGATGCGCGTGCTGGGCAACGATATGAAAACCATCCCAGATGGGTTCCTGAAAGACACTGGGCTGAAGATGGTATCCAAAACGGAACTGCTGAAAGCGGCAGACTTTGTGACCCTTCACACTGATCTGAATCCTACCAGCGTTTATCTCATGAACCGGGACAGGTTTTCTCTGATGCGTCGCGATGCAGTATTGATCAACCTTAGCAGAGGGCCTGTGGTGGATGAAAATGCGTTGATTGAAGCGCTTCAAAAGAATCTGATTGCCGGTGCGGCGTTGGACGTATTTGAGCATGAGCCCTTACCCGAGAATAGCCCGCTTCTTGGCATGAACAATGTATTTCTCGCACCTCACAATGCGAACTCAAGTGAACGATGCTGGGTAAAGGTGCACCGCAGGACGATAGAGAACTTGATGGCCGTTGAGAGGAGCAATCATAATGAATAGCACCGTGCTGATAACAGGTGCAGCCAAGGGAATCGGTTATGCCTGTGCCCGTGTTTTCCATCGTTCCGGATGGCGCGTTATCGGGCTTGACATACTGCCGGCAGCTGACAGCAGACCGTTTGAATCCTTTTTGTCTATCGATTTGGGGGACCCGGAGGTGCTGTCAACCGTGGCGCAGCAGGTGCGTGCCCTGACGGATGAACTGAATGCGCTGATCAACAACGCTGCTGTGCAGGTTATTCGACCGTTGCTCGATACGTCCGATAAGGACTTCGATACGGTCATGGACGTCAACATCAAAGCGCCCTTTGTTCTGACCAAGGCCCTGTTTCCCGTTCTAAGAAAGAACCGGGGTGCCATCGTCAATGTCAGTTCGGTCCACGCGCTGGCCACATCGGCAGATATCGGCATATATGCAGCAAGCAAAGCTGCGCTTGCCTCATTGACTCGAACAATGGCAATCGAATTCGGGCCACACGGCGTACGTGTCAATGCCTTGCTTCCCGGTGCTATCGATACGGATATGCTCAGATCCGGGTTGACCCGCAACCAGTTTGCCGCAGTTGATGAGTTAGACGAGAAAATAAAGCAAATCGCTCGGAGGCATCCTTTGGGGCGGGTGGGAAGACCGGAGGATGTCGCAACAGCAGCCTTATTTCTGGCAGACCCGGTACAATCATCTTTTATCACCGGCCATTGCCTTTCCATCGATGGTGGTTGCCTTGCCAGACTATCCACGGAATAGCTGCGTGTTGCAGGACGCGCCCAAATCCGGTTTGATCAGTATCATCATTGCATCCTTCAACTATGCACATTTTCTACCATTGTCCATAGAGAGTGCCTTGAGACAACGTGGCGTGGACGTTGAGCTGATTGTTATCGACGATGGTTCGACAGATAATACGCCGGATATATTGAGGCGATACGACTCACGGATGATCAGCAGAAGGCAGGAGAATCTGGGGCTCAGTGCGGCAAGAAACCGCGGTGCTGAGCTGTCCCGGGGAGAATTTATAATCTTTCTCGATGCGGATGACTTTTTGTTTCCGGATGCGGCATGGTCACAATTTAATTTACTTAGGAAACATCCTGAATGCGGAATTGCGGTGTGTCGAAGTTATTTTTTCAGAAAAACATCTCAGGAAGGCTTACCGATACTTGAAGGGGAATGGCGACTGTTCTTAGATAACCTGGACGTTCATCTGCTGCACTTCAATGTGGCCCCTCCGCATGCCGTAATGCTGCGGAGGAATGTTATCAAGCTTGCAGGAGGCTTCGACCTGTCGCTGCTGGCATGCGAAGACCATGATTTGTGGCTGCGCGCAGCTGTTCACGGTTTTGGACTCATTGCCAATGTCGGCACGCAAGTGGGTTATCGCCGTCACCCCGACAGCATGTCACACAATATGGCTCGGCAGAATCTGCATGACGCAATCCTCCACGAGCGCTCAGTTGCTGCTTACCTGTCGGATGGCTTTCCAGCAGATGGACGGCTGGAAGCAGGATTGGCCTGTATTGCCGGCTGTCTTACTACAGCAGCACGACTTGAAAAAATAGACCCGGACGCGGCAAGTCGGCAGCGATTGCTGGCAGTGGACTTGGCTCAGCGTTTGTCAATCGCAGCGCCGCAGCCTTTCCTCCGCCTCGAAAACCGATCCTACTATGTTGCCCGCCTATTACTTGCACTATACGAACCCTATAAACAGAGTAAAACGTGGGCGTTGTTTCTGCATAGGCAGTTGAAAAAATGGATTCGGGAAATCGGAGCTGATGGATTGACCATCACGGAACTGAAAACGATGGCCGAAGCGGCGCACGGACGTCTGACCGCGCTTAATCCATCCAAAAACTGAACGGTTGATCGGGTGACTAAACCAATTAAAGATCATGCTTTGATTTCCATCATCGTACCTACCTATAACCAGGCCAGGTATTTGCCGACCTGTCTGGACACTATCATGTTTCAGGAGTATCCGGAAATTGAAATCATCGTTGTCAATGACGGTTCAACTGACAATACGGCACAAGTGATAGAGCAGTATCGAAAAACATTGGCAGTAGAAAAAACCAGTTACGCATGCCACTACCATGAAAATACCGGATTGGTTGAACGCCACAGCCATTTGCGGTACCGATCCGATGGACGCCATTTGTGTGTCATCAGTCGCGATAAAAACCGCGGATTGGGCAATGCCTTAAATGTCGGCGTGCGCGCGGCAACCGGCACATATTGTTCCTTCATTGCTTCCGATGATATGTTGCTGCCTGGGATGGTTAGCGAATTGGCCGTGCTTCTTGATCAAGGATTCGACTTTGCATACGCCGATATGCACATCGTAAATGATGCGGGACGCATTCTGCGCCGATTTTCCCTGCCGGACTACACTTTCGAGGACGCCTTTTGCCACTGGTACCTGTGCGGGGTGTGCAAGCTTTATCGCCGCGACCTGCACGACCGGGTGGGTTTTTACGATGAGCAGGTAAAACCCCAGGATCATGAAATGTATCTTCGGTTTGCCATGAACGACGCCCGGTTCGTTCATATTCCAAAAGTGCTCGCCAATGTGCGCATTCATGACGCTGAGCGGAATGTCGATAACCATTCTCCCGCCAACTGGAATAGGCTTTATGAGGAATCAGCCGCTCTCGTTCTGAAAGCGCGCCGGTGGCTGAGATCCCGCGGATGATGCAAACCGACTATCTGATCATCGGCGCCGGCCCGACGGGATTGGGCGCCGCCCATCGCTTGAAAGAACTCGGTATTTCGTCATTTTTGATAGCGGAGGCGGGAGACACCGTCGGCGGCCTTTCGGCCAGCTATAAGGACAACGCCGGGTTTGCCTGGGATGTAGGTGGGCATGTCCTGTTTTCTAAAGACGATCGTTTTATCAAATTGATCGACAATGTCATGGGCGAGGATCTGCTTGTCCATCGCCGTACGGCCCGTGTGCGTGTGGCGGGTCAATGGACGGACTATCCGTTTCAGGATCATATCCATCAGCTCGATCCTGAACTGGCGGGGCGGTGCAGTCAGGGATTGCGAAAAGCCCGTGGACCGGGAGAAGAAACCCATTCGTTCAAGGATTGGATCGAGCATTCTTTCGGTGGAGGGATCACCGAATTGTTCTTGACCCCCTACAACCACAAGTTGTGGGCCTTTCCGTTGGAATACATGGGATTCCAGTGGATCAGGGACCGGGTCAGCACGGTTCATGGAAAAACGGCCGGGCTATCCGGTGCCTGGGGACCCAATAGCCAATTCCGTTACCCCCGCGATGGGGGGATCGGCGCAATTTTCGTCAGGATCGCCGGGCGGGTCTATGATCGTATTCTGTTCAGGCATGAAGTCGTGGGATCGATCTGGACAGGCGGGTGGCGAGGACCGGAAATGGCGAGGTCTATCGGTATAAAGCCCTGTTGAACACAGCGCCATTGGACCGGTTGATAAAAAAAATGATCCGATCCGACCGTGCAGAGATTCTCGAAGCGGTGGAGCAGCTGAAACACAACAGCGTCTCGATTGTCGGCCTCGGCCTGGATGCAAAGGGAGATCGGACAACGAGCTGGATGTACTTTGCGGATGCACAATGTCCGTTCTACCGCCTGACCCATCTGCACAACTACGCGCCGACAATCACGCCCAGGCCCGGCCGTCAGTCCGCGCTGATGGCCGAGGTCGCGTTTCCCCAAGGGGTGCGCGAAGATAAAGACACCCTTATCCCAAAAGTGATCGAAGGGCTGATGGATACCGGCATATTGAGCACAGCCGACCGGGACAAAATTATTTCAACCTGGCATACCCATGCCGCCTATGGGTACCCGATTCCTACCCTGGGCCGCGATCGGGCACTGTCCGTCATACAGCCCTATCTGGAGGCGCATCAGGTTTACTCCAGAGGGCGTTTTGGCGGATGGCGATATGAGGTTGGGAATATGGACCATTCCTTTATGCAGGGCGTTGAGTGGGCAGACCGAATGGTAATGGGCAGTCAAGAGGTCGTGTTTCGAAGCTGAGAATATGATTACACACTGAAGAATCAATGTGTGGCCGCCGGTGCTGTCAAAAGGCTACCGGCAGATGAATCAGCGCTATAAAGGCCGAAACCCGCCATGTTTCAACGGCAGATAATATTTAATCAGGACGTGCACGCCTTTTACCATGTTCCCTCCCTGGTCGTCGCACCGGATGGTAGCGTATTGGCGTTTTGCGAGGAGCGTTGGCGGTCACCGTGTGATGACACGGGAGAATGCCACATCGCTATGAAAAAAAGCCTGGATACCGGCAAGACATGGGGACAGCTGATCTATTTAAAACACCAAAAGGGTGCCAAATATCATATGGGCTCGGCTGCAAGCGTACC
Source organism: uncultured delta proteobacterium (assembly GCA_963697405.1). GTDB lineage: Bacteria > Desulfobacterota > Desulfobacteria > Desulfobacterales > Desulfosarcinaceae > Desulfosarcina. The sequence goes on from CAVONY010000037.1 coordinate 44,474, forward strand.
GGCAACTGGAAAAGTGCTGCTGATGTGCGATGGCGGGTGGTTGGAAAGTATGGATCATGGCGAGACCTGGACGGATTGGCGTCCCATGATAAATACCCCTGAAGGCACTAGCAGAAGTAGAACCCATGGCAGTGCGCCCAGGTGTCATTGCGCGATTTGGGAAAAACCGCGGTCGAGTTTTATGGCCGGCCCGTACAATCGTTTCACAGATGGTACAATGACCTATCCATCCCGGACCGCCAGGCAAAATGTTACAGCCTGGTATTTTTCAGCGACGATCATGGTGAGACCATCCACAGTTCCAACGCTTTTTTGCAGGGGACCGGGGAAGGCTGCCTGGCCGAGCGATTGGATGGGGATCTATATTTTAATGCCAGGGCCTATTTTGATGATGGCAAGCGCTACACAGCCATCAGCCATGACGGCGGATCTCATTTCACTGAAAGTCTACCGGATGGCCACCTGCGAGAAGTGCGGCAGGGGTGCAGTGCCAGTCTGGTGCGCTATCCCCCCGAGTGGTGCGGCGGGCGTGACATCCTTTTGTTCGCCAATCCGGACAGTACCGGAAAATATCGTGAACATGGCGTGGTCCATGTCAGTTTTGATGGTGGAGAAAGCTGGCCATTGAAGAAGGCAGTAACCCAATGGGGAGAATGGTTCGATTATTCAGCCATGGCGATATCCCATGACGGAAAAGTTTTGTTGATGTACAAGAGCACACCCAACATGGTTGGAATGCCCACATCCTCCGACGAATGTTGCTCCATGGCCCTGGCCCGTTTCGATCTTGAATGGTTGATTCAAACGTAGCCACGGACACAAACGTACACACACAGACAAAAACAGTTTACGGCAGCCTTTGGCTGGAAGGTCTTTTTTTTTATGACACGGATTAAATCGGATAAGTTAGCTCAAAGCTGATAAGTGATAGCTCAAAGGACAAGCAGGATTGATTGGAATCCCAAAAGATGCGCATGTTAAAGTTGAAAAATAAGGTATTTTCTGGTATTTTTTTGGTCAAAAATAAGGTATATTTTGACCATGCTTGAACGGACCGCTGAAAAACATTTAAACACCTGGTATCAAAAACGTCGCAGGAAACCGCTGGTGATCAGGGGCGCCCGCCAGGTGGGCAAATCCACGCTGGTACGCCAGTTTGCCCAAGACAAAGGTTTGATATTGAATGAAATCAACCTGGAGCAACATCTATATCTGGACAATATTTTCAAGTCTCTGGATATGGATGCCATTACTAACGAGTTGAACGCCATAGTCGGAAGGAACATACACGCCTCCGGCGCCATTTTATTTTTGGATGAAATTCAGGCGACTCCCTATGCCATCCAGGCCCTTCGGTATTTTTATGAAACCAAGCCCGACCTTCCCTTGATTTCAGCAGGCTCGTTGCTGGAATTTGCATTAGCGGATCTTCATTTTTCGATGCCCGTGGGGCGAATTGAGTATTATCACTTGGGCCCCATGACCTTTAAGGAGTTTTTAACTGCGGTTGAACCGGGGCTCGTTCCATATCTTTCTAATTTTCATATCCATCAAACGGTGCCCGTGACGGTCCATCAGAAATTAAACAAACGCCAGCGGGAATATTTAATTGTAGGCGGGATGCCGGAAGCCGTGCTTGCATTTGTCGAAAATAACAACTTAACGGAAGTCACCACTGTTCACCGCTCCATTTCCGAAACGTATCAAGACGATTTTTCTAAATATGCCAAAAAAAAAGATCTGGCGCTAATGCAGAAAGTGTTTCGGCAGATTCCCAGAATCATCGGGCAGAAGGTTAAATACAGTAACATCTCCAAAGAAAATAAATCCAGGGAAGTGAAAGCCGTCATCGATTTGCTGGTCAAGGCCCGTGTATGCCATCAAGTGTTTCATAGCCATTGTTCGGGTGTGCCGTTGATGGCCGATATCAATGAAAATGTCTATAAACTGCTGTTCATGGATGTTGGTATGGCTGCCTGGCTCACCGGTGTGGACTGGATTGCTTTGCAGGCATTAGATGGTAGGGCTCTGGTTAATGAGGGCAAACTGGCGGAACAATTTGTGGGCCAGCATTTATTAAGTCCGTTGGCGCCGCCCACTTGTATCTATTGGCTTCGGGAGTTAAAGGCAGCCAATGCGGAAGTCGATTATGTCATGGCAACGGGGAATCAAGTCATCCCCATTGAAGTGAAAGCTGGCAAAAGCGGTACGCTCAAGTCTCTCCAGCAGTTTGTGTTGCACAAACAAGTATCGTTGTGTGTTCGTTTTGACCTCAATCCTCCGGAAATCGGACGGATCGCCCATATAGCCCGGGTAAACAGGGGCAGCGTGCCCGTATCCTTCACGCTTTTGTCACTGCCCTTGTATCTTGTTGAAGAGCTTCCCCGGATATTGGACGAAATTCGAATGGGCAAATAAATACCCCACTATCAGGTGCTGTTCCATAGCGGAACCAATTATGTAAACGGCTGGTTATATTCCTATACAGCTTTTTAATGGTCACACCCATGGTGTGGCCATTTTTTTTGGTACATTTATTGCGGAAGATCATAAGGGAAGGTGAAACCACGGTGATTGAAACAGAATCAAGGGATTTTAGTCAATCATTCAACAGCGCGGCGTCAGAATCGTGACAAAAGCGATGACGGATTGGGCCACCAGGAAGG
>CAVONY010000038.1:0-350629 GCA_963697405.1 uncultured delta proteobacterium
CACGGCACAGGGCAATGCGCTGCTTTTCTCCCCCGGACAGCTGGCTGGGCAGATTTTCCGCCTGGGCCGTCAGGCCCACCCGTGCCAACAATTGTCCGGCGCGACCATCCGCGTCTTGATCGCCCCTCAGCTCGGCAGGGAACATGATATTTTCCCTGGCAGTCATCGACGGCACCAGGTGAAAGGATTGAAATACGAAACCGATAGTCCGGTTGCGCAGCGGTGCCAGATCTTCTTCGGAGGCATGCGTGATCTCCCGATCGTCGATAAAAACCTGTCCTGACGTAGGGTGATCCAGCCCGGAAAGCAGGGTCAGCAAAGTGGTTTTGCCGCTGCCACTGCTGCCGGCAATGACAATGAATTCCCCTTTTTCGGCAGACAGGGAAACATTCTCCAGCACAGTGATGGCGCGGTGATCCACGGTATAGGTTTTGATAAGGTTTCGCGCTTCCAGCAGGGCCATGGTGGCTGTGTCTCCCCTCACAGGTTCAAAGGTTCAGGGTTCAGCGGTTCAAGATCCATCGAAAATCTCAGCCAAAATAAACATTAACGGTGAACACTGAACCGGTGAACGATTAGGAAGAAAGATAAGGCATTGCTCTGGATTTTCAAATCAGACCGATAAAGGTGATGAAAAGGCGTTCGCATAAAACGGACAATAAACCACCATATCCCCTATATGCAGTGCTTTCCCATGAAATGGTGGCGGACAAAAAAAAGGGCTGGCCTTGCCATTTTTCACCGTTGCGGCTAATCACAACCATTCGCCAAAGACACCGGGGGAAAACCGTATGACCGATGACCATGAAATCCGACCGGATCCGGATGTGATGCTCCAACTGGCAAACATGCGCATGCCCTACGGCAGATACAAGGACCGCCGGCTGATCGATCTGCCGGAGGACTATGTGATATGGCTTGCCAACAAAGGCTTTCCAGGCGGGCAGTTGGGCGACATGTTACGTGAGGTGTATGAAATCAAAGTCAACGGGCTTGAGTATCTCTTCAAGCCGCTTCGGGTGTTGTAAACTTGAGGTTTTGTTATTTCTCTGCAGGCATTTCAGTATATCGTGGTACCTAACAGAAAGGGTATGCATTCACAGGCTCAGGCTTAGGCAAAAAAGCAACCCTGAACCGTTGAACCCTGAACCCGTGAACCGTTACCAGAAAGGAAACCGGCCTTGGGCACATCCATACCCCTGATCATCATTGCGGCCGTCGGCGGCATTGCGGTAACCCTCCAGGCTCAATTCATGGCGCTGATGGACAAACAGATCGGCACACTGGAAAGCGTGTTCATCACCTATGGCGGCGGGGGTCTACTCATCGGCCTGGCCATGCTGCTGAGCCGAGGCGGAAACCTGGCCGCCTGGCAGGGGGTGCCCTGGTATGCGCTGTGCGCCGGTGCGCTGGGCCTGGTGATTGTAGGCACCATCGGATATGGCACCGCACGCCTGGGACTGGTGTCGGCGATGACGATCATCATTGCCGCCCAGTTTGTCAGCGGCGCCGTCATCGATCATTTCGGCGTGTTCGGCGCAGATCTGAAGCCCCTCGACCTCTATCGCCTCTCCGGTATTGGGCTGATGCTGCTGGGGACCTGGCTGGTCGTTCGATGATCATCAAATCAAGCATAAGGAGCCTTCACCATGAAAGCGATTCGAAACATATCAATTGTGGGTGCCGGCGCCATGGGCGCAGCCTATGCGACCATGTTCACCGATGCCGCCGGATTCTCCGTCTCCTTCGTGGCAAGGGGTGAGCGGCATGAGCGGTTGAAAAACAAAACCCTCACCGTGAACGACAGGCTCTACAACGTCCCTGTGGTTCACCCGGACAAGGTCGCGGAACCGGCGGACCTGGTTCTTGTGGCCTTGAAACACCACCATCTGGAGGGCGCCGTCGGCGATATCGCAGCGCTGGTGGGCAAGGGTACGGCGATCCTGTCGGTAATGAATGGCCTGGAGAGCGAGGCGACCATCGGTGCCGCCTGCGGCATGGACAAACTGGTCTACGCCATCGCCGTGGGCATCGACGCCATGCACGAAAACGATCGGTTCACCTATGCCAATCCCGGTAAAATCATATTCGGCCCGGTCGGCACTGGGGGTCACGGTCCCCGATTGGAACGCATTCAAGAAGCGTTGAATCAGGCGGGAATCCCCAATGAAATCCCGCCGGACATCATGCGCGCCATGTGGTGGAAATTCATGGTCAACGTGGGCATCAACCAGGCATCGGCCGTGCTTCGCGCGCCCTATGGCGTCTTTCTATCGTCGCCCGACGCCCGGGCGTTGATTCGGTCGCTGATGGAAGAGGTGGTCAGCCTGGCCAAGAAAGCCGGCATCGGTCTGACTGAAGCAGACATCGATGAATGGGACATCATTATGGAAAAGCTTTCGCCGACCGGAAAAACCTCCATGCTCCAGGATGTGGAAGCCGGAAGAAAAACCGAGGTGGAAATTTTTGCAGGCAAGGTGGTGGCTCTTGGAAACCGGTATCTTGTCCCTACGCCAGTCAATGAAACGATGCAGCGGATCATCAAGGTCATCGAATACAAAAATGGCGTTTGAGCTTATCGCAACAACAACCCCTCCAGCAGAGACTCCAAGGCCTCCTGCGCCCGAGCGAGGGCGCGTTGACGGTCATCACAACGGGCGATCCACACCGCCGCCTCGTCCATAGCGCCGGAGAGCAGGTGGGCGACCGCATCCGTTGAGAGTGGTTTAATCACCTTGTGGTCAATCAACTCCTGGAGGCCCTCCTTTAAAAGCGAAAACCCGCTGCCCGGCAGGGTCTCGTCCACCTCCCGGTAGGCGTTCCAATCCAGCACAGCCGGTGCATCGATAACAACGATCTGCTGCAGCGCCGGCTCTGTGCAGGCCTGCAGGAAAGCCCGGCAACCGGCGACCAGTTGACCCCATGGATCAGCCACAGCGTCTGCCCGATCTTCGATACGCCTTCCGATTTCACGCTGGGCCGCTTGAAATACCGCATAAAATAAAGCCTTCTTGCCATTGAAATGATAATAGAGCGCCCCCCTGGTGACCCCCGCATTGCGAACAATGGTTTCGGTGGAGGCGTCCGCATAGCCCCGTTGACTGAATTCTTCGGTGGCCGCGCTGATCAGCTGTTCAATGGTGGCCCGGGATTGCCCGGCCTTCGTGGTCTTTTTTTTTCGCGACATTTTTGCTCCGGCCATGTTGACATACATACAGTATGTATTTATTATGTGTTATACATACTGTATGTATGTATAACACAAGAGCAATCCCAACCCAACCCAAAAAAGGAGCCGCCATGAAACCCCAAAGCATCTATCCGGTTATCGGTACCGATCAAATTGCTGTTTCCAGAGATTTTTACACCAGTCATTTTGATTTCGATATCGTCTTCGAGGCAGACTGGTATGTCAGCTTGAAATCCAGATCCAACCCCGCCTACGAATTGGCTTTGTTGGACTACCGCCATTCGAGCCTGCCCGAGGAGTATCGCCAACCCGCCCGGGGTGTGCTGATCAATGTTGAGGTGAACGATGTGGATGAAATCTACGCGCAGCTAAAAAATAACGGCCTGCCGATGATACTCGAGCTGAAATCGGAGGAGTGGGGGCAGCGCCACTTTATCATCCGGGATCCCAATGACATTCTCATCGACGTGATCCAGAATATCGCGCCGACCGGGATCTACGCGGAGCAATACAAATAACTGCATTAGTCCCCGGGGTGTTATATCATTGGGTGTTGAGTCGATTGGGCTGATCCGACCGCCCCCTCAACGCGTTGCCTGCCGCTTCAGCTTGAAACGGATACGCAGGACGCCGTTTTCATATCCGGACGAGGTGATCCGGAAGGTTCCGATCTCTCCAGTCGAGGACACATGCGGGCCGATGCACGGGCAGTGGTCGTAGTCACCAACCGTCACGATCCGGATACGTTCCCCGGCATCATCAGGCAGCCGCGACAAATTGTAGGCCTTGCGAGCGCTGTCAAGGGATATGAACTGTTCCGAGACCTGCAGGTCGGTCTGAATCACGCCATTGACCTCCTTTTCCAAGGATTTCAATTCCTCGTCACTCAGCGGCCGGTCGAATCGGTAGTCGCATTTGGATTTTTTTCGCTCGATATGCGCGCTGAAGCACCGGTCACAATCGAACAGGCGCCCCATGGCCTGGTTGAGGATGTGCTCAGCGCTGTGCATGAATGGATCAACCTGTTTTTTCATTACCGCCTCCGGTTCAGGTGTTGCTGTCATTTCAAATCAACTGTTGCATGAAAAAAGTGGTTCGGACCATACCCCATCGTCCGCCAAATAAAAACCCTTCAGTCGATTGGGCAAAGCGTGTGGGCGCTTTTCGATCGCCTTCGGACGCCCTGCAATTTCAATCCTGGCCCGGCAATCTTTATCGAATCTTTACAGCAAGGCCGTCCATTCGTGGTTATGGTTTGGTCGTACAGGTGATAGACGGCCTTTTCTCAACCTTTCATGGGTAAAATCGGATAATCAGAAAGAGAGGTGCCGCACGATGAAAAAAAGATGCTGCACAACCGGCAAAGGGTGTTTATTGTTGGTGGGTATACTGTCGTTGCTGTTGGCCTGCTCCCCAACGATGGACTCGCAGGCAGGTCAAGATTCGAAGACAACGGAGGCGACCATGAATCTGGCATTGAAAACCGAAACTGATTCACCGGCAATCCCGCCCATCGATGCGGCGGCGCCGTCAATTTTCGAAACCGCGTCCTTCGGACTGGGGTGATTCTGGGGAATCGAATCCCGGTTCGGGATCATAGATGGTGTGATTCGCACACGCGTGGGTTACGCCGGCGGCCGGCAGGACAATCCGGACTACGGCCATATCGGTGACCACACCGAAACCGTGCAGGTGGATTACGATCCGCAGCGCATCACCTACAAGGAGCTGCTGGACATATTCTGGCAGGGCCACAAGCCCACCGGGCGGTCGTGGTCCCGGCAGTACATGAATGCCGTGTTCTTCCACGACGACCGGCAGCGGCAGGCGGCCATGGATTCCAAGGCGGATGTGGAGAAAAAGCTCGGCCAGCGGGTCAAAACCGAGGTGGCTCCACTGCGCACATTTACCATGGCCGAGGATTACCATCAGAAGTATATTATCAAGCAGCATTACGACCTGAACGCCGAAATGTCGCGCATCTATCCGCTTCACCGGAATTTCGTGGATTCCACCGCCGTGGCGCGCCTAAACGGATACGCGAGCGGGCACGGCAACAGCGATCAGCTGGCGCGTGAGATCGACGAGCTTGGGCTGACGGATGCGGGGAAAAAGACCCTTACGGATATGCTGAAGCGGAAGTGGAATTATGATCGTCAATAGCTAAGCAATACGATGAAACCCTCATTGCGTGCCGATTGAATATTCCCCGTATGGGCTGAAAGCCGATTTCAGTTCGCTCGCTACCCCCCCGCAAGCGACGGGGATTGCGCTCGCTATCGCGGTTCAGAAAAGGGCTTTCCATGAACTGCCGTGGACTATATTTCGAGGATTTCTCGGCCGGACGGAAATACGCCACGGACCGTCGTACGATTACCGAAGCGGACCATATCAGCTTTACTACCGCTTTCGGTTTTTTCGAGCCCCTTTTCATGGACCGGGCATACGTCACGCATGAAACGCCCTATGAAAGGCCCATCGTTCCCGGAGCACTGACATTCTCGATCGCCGAAGGTCTGACACTCCTGACCGGAATCCTGCATGGCACGGGTTTGGCGTTTCTGGGCGTCGAACTCAAGGTGATCAGACCGGTGTTTATCGGCGAAACCATCGGCGTCGACATCGAGATGGTGGACAAGCGGCAGACCAAAAAACCGGATCGGGGCATCGTCTCTTTTTTCCAACGTGTCAACAATCAGGATGAGGAGCCGGTCATGGAATACACCATCCGGCGCATGATCCGGCGCAAACACGTGTAGAGGCGCCCATTTCCCTTGCAGTTGCAGCCTGCCTGGTCAAATCCAGAGATCAAACCTTCGCGTTTACTCGACGGTGACCCTCACGGCGTGTTCCTCGACACCATTGTTGCCGTAGCCGAGAAAATTCCATCGGGCAGTTTCTGGCTGCCGCCTGCCCTGGCCATCCGTGGCCCGTGCTTTGATCGTGTGTTCACCAGTCTGGCTTGCAGGCCAGACATACTGCCATTGCCGCCAGGCAAAGGGCTCATCCGGACCGATAAATTCGGCTGCCTGCCAGGTGGCACCGTCATCGACGGACACCTCGACGGTTGCCACGTGCCCTTCGCCGGCATAGGCGGCGCCCAGCACAACAATCGCTCCCTTCTCCAGGCGCTCACCGCTCAAGGGCTGGCTGATAATGGATTTCAGGTGGATGGCGGTGACCGCATCACCGGTATCGGGTTTCTCACCTTTTTGAAAAACACGGTAGACCTGGTCCATGAAGAACCCTTCGAATGGCTTTTCCAGCACCGTAATGCGATTGAGCCACTTCACGCAGTTGGCCCCGGTCCATCCCAAAGCCAGCGCCCGCAACGGGTAGCCGTGCTTTAAGGGCAGGGGGTCCCCATTCATTTCATAAGCCAGCAGGGTGGATGACATCGCCTTTCCGATGGGGATGCTGCGCACGAATTTAATCTGGGCTTTGCCGAGGGGGGTGTCCATTCCTTCGAAAGCGACATGGGCGGCCCGATCCGCCAGACCCGCGTCGTTCAGCAGGTCCCTTAGCCAGACACCGCCCCAGACCGCATTGCCGACGCCGCCGATGGTCCACGGGTTACCGGGCGCTTTTTTCTCGAGCAGGGACCGACTGTTTCCCGAGCACTCCAGGGTATTGGCAACGATGGCTTTGGGGAGGCGTTGGATCTGGTCCAGGTGCAGACCAAGCTTTTTCTTGACCATCCCATCGACCGTCAATGCCCACTTGTCCAAAGCAACCGGCAATTCCGGTATCTTTCCCTGGTTGCGGTCGAAAAAAACCGAATTGGGTGTAATCCAGGAACGCAGGCGCACTGCCGGCGTTTCGGCGTTCAGCGGGCTTTCGGTCATGATACGCATGGATTTGGTCATCGGTCAGGCCCCCTTGTTCGGGTTGGGTTTGCTTCCCCGACAGCCGATTTACCGCCAGGAAACGATTCGTTCACACCATGCATTCGGTTGGCTCGCAGACGTGAGCGGGAAAGGTTATGGTCGCCGTAACGAACGGATGGGATGGGTATCGCCATTATATGTGCTGTGTGCAGCCGGCGTCAATGGAACGACGGTCAACCGCCCGGCTTTTGTGGCACTTTTTTCACCTGGCCGATGTCATATCCCTCCTGCTCCAAAAACTGAAGAATCTTGCGGTAATCCCCTTCAGGAATCGATGGCGTGCGGGCCATGATCCAGACATAATCCCTTTTGGTCCGGCCCACCACCGTTTGGGAATAGTCTGCTGTCAAGAGGATGATGCGGTATTCGGATTTGAAGGGCCAGACGAACTGCATGTCCCAAACCGCGTTGGATGCGGTGTCGCGCACAACAGCCCGTGGTGTATAAGTTTTGAGCGGGCCGTCATAGCCGCCCTTGTTGAAAGTGAAGGTGGTTTGGATAGAGCCGTCTTCGGCCAGGCGGTAGGATTCCACCGCGCTATAGGCATCTTTTTCAATAAATGTGGGGATGTTGGCAATCACGTACCAATCGCCCATGAACCGCTCCAGGTCAACCTGGGCCACGGTGTGGATCGGTGGCATGGACTGGCATCCAAACAGGGACAACAGCATGGCTCCCGCCATCGTCATGGTCATGTGTTTCATAGCCGTATTCCTTTTCGAATCAAGTTTTCGGCGACACCATCGGCATTCGGGATCGGAATAATCAATGTTTGCCGGATAGCCGTGGCTTGCCTGTGAAGCCCTCACATGTTGCGGGCAGGGTCATGACACGCGCAGACAAACGGCCTCAATGGGTCGAGGCAAAGGAGGCCAATATCCGCTGTTGCCACTGTTGGTTATAGCCGTCGGCCTCTTGGATTCTGCCGACCGAACGTGCATGGGGAAAATGGATGCGCACAAAATCCCTGAAGCGCTTGTCCATCACTTTTCGCAACGATGGGCACAAACCGTCATACACCACGTCGTCGACTTCGCTGAAATCGAAGAAGATGGCCAGTTGGTTGATGAAACTGTTTCTGGTGTTCACGGATGCACCTTGGGTATCCAGAGCGTTCATCAGACGGTTGGCGATGTCCACCAGCGCCAAACGGATCTGTTGCCGGATCTGCTTTTTGCGTTCGCCGGTCCAGAAAATCCGGTTGCGGTCCATGCTCAGTTCGCACTTGTCGCGGCCTTTGAGATTGATCCGGCCCACCACATGCTGACGGGCGCCCTCCGGCAGCAACAGATCGTCCTGGGTCACAAAGATGCCGTCCTGAAAGACGGATACACCGCCGGTTGCCGTTTCCAGTGCAAAGATACGGGAATCGTTCATTTTAGCGCCCAGGTATATGAAGCCCTCGGCGTCGTCAAAGGTCACCGGGGCGACAAAGTCGGAGTCAGCGTTCTGGACAGCGGCATAGGACATGGGTTCGTTACCGATGATGGTGGTATGTCCCCGCTCGTCGGTAAGCCTGACCGGAATCTGAAGGAACCGGATGTTGGTCTTCAAATAGCCCACGAATTCCATGCGTCGACTGTAGTTGAACCTGGACGGTTTCAGGTGAAGGGTCACCTCCGTCCCGGCGTGCGCATCATCGCCTAAGGGCCGCACGTCGAAATAATCCTTCAGGCTGGTGATGGTAATCAGCAGCCCCGGCGAGGCGCCCTTGCGGGTCTTGATGACTATTTTTTCCGCTACCAGGAAACTGGACAGAAAACCGATCCCGAACTGGCTGATGAAGCCGATATCGATGCGCGGATCCCCATTGACTGTTTTGATCTCATCGGACTGATAAAAGGAGATGCCGATGGAGAGAAAGTATTTTTCCAGCCATTGCCGGTCCATGCCGATGCCGTTGTCGCGGACCGTGATACGGCTGATGTCGTCGTTGAAGGCAATGGAAATGGCCGGCACATAGGCCTTGTCGGCCAGTTTGCGCATGCTGCAGGCGTCCACCGCATTCTGTATGAGTTCACGCAGAAAGACGCGTTTGTCCGAATAAAGTCGGTTGCCCATGAACAGGTGCAGGGCGGCTGAGGTGTCAACGGTATACTTCAGGTCCACCGGTTGATACCCCGCCGGTTCGATTTCATAGATCAGGTCGGCAAACAAAAATCGTGGACGGATCCGCTGGTTGATGTCGTTGAGCAGCTCCTGAACGGCGCGTTCGTGGTGTTTCAGGGCCCGGTGGAGTTCCGGGTCGCGGCAACTGATTTTTACGCGGATGGTGGCCGACAGGTAGGGGTGCGGCCCGATGCTGTCGACATCGAATGCATCCATCAAAGTCGCCGATGAGCCGTTCGGATTACCGCGCAAATGGGCGACAACTGCCAGGAAGGTGGCAGGTGATTTCAGCTCCAGGGCTCTGGATAGTTGGATAGCGGCGGCAATCAACTTCGTGTTGATCAGGGTGCCGGCATAGTGGGTGGGCACGGAATCGACAGGCGCTGGATCAAGGTCGCTTGCGTCCTGCATCTGCAGGCATATCAGGTCCATGATCCCGGCGCGGCGGGCATCCTTGATCCCAAGGGCCTGCCAGTTCCCTTGAATCCAGTCGTGGGAGCGTCGCGCAATGCTGCTGTCGGCGGACGCACCGCTGCCGTCCATCAGCCCAATGTCGCAAAGAAAGGCGGCGGCATGCAGAAAAAAAGTCTGCCATGGGTGGGCGGCCATCACCTGCGTCTGTTCATCATCCAGCAACCAGTGCGCCAGCCGTTGCAGGATACGATCTGCCTGCGCCACGAGTGTCGTCGGCCTCGGCAGGCCAAGCGTGGGTGCATCAATTGTTATGCGGCGGATGGACTGGCGGATGGTTTCTAACTCCGCCTTCATGTCATCATCCAACGGCTGGGTGAGCATATCCATTGGCCGGCATCCTTTGCAAAAGTCGGTACGATGCTTCAAATATGGGCAGCAAAGGCAAGCGCGTCAAGGTGGGCATGCCTGTCAATCAAGTATACCGGAACCTGTACTTGCCATTCTGGCGGCGGGTCCGATCGGGGAGAATCGAAGCACTGCCGGATTGGACCACCTGGAACGTCTCACCCCCTGTCAGACGGGCGATTTACCGCCAGATGGGACCGGTTTCCGGCATGTTGCCGCATGGAGCCGTCTGGCTTTAAAAGAACTGCAAGTGATTTCTGTCTCAGCAAATCCCTGCCTGTTTTTTGGGCTACAGGGACCATCCCAGATCAATCTGTGCGATGAGATTCTTTTCTGCTGCGGTGGGTAACAGTCCTGGATCAGATGATCCAGGACTGAAATCATGGCAGGGTTTTGGTCAGGTTCAATCTATCGGCCTGGCCTTTCTGACTAACAGGTTCAGCCACTTTTCATTTTCCTTGCCAGGCCTCAGGTCACTGGTTTTCCAACATCTGATGACAGCGAGTTCAGGATGCAGCTTGATCAGTTCATCACAACCGTCCTCATCAAGATCAACAAAGCGTCTCCCATTACGATCATGTTCACCTGTACCATGCTTGAATGATGCATACAGGATACCATCCACCTTCATCGATCTTGACAGCTTGAGAATAGCATCATGCATTTCATCCATCGGCACATGAATCAGGGAGGAGCAAGCCCAGACACCATTAAACCGGTTCTCAAACACAATGTCCTTAAAGGACAGGTTCAGCACCTCCTGCCCTGTCAGTTTGGTGGCCAGCTTCACCAAAGCTGGTGAATAGTCGAATGCGGTAACCGGGTATCCCCGGCTGGCAAAATACAAGGTGTCTCTTCCAGATCCACAACCGGCATCCAGAATGGACGCATACGTTGGCATGTATGTCAGAAAGGGGGTGTACAGCACCGTCATGTTGGTGTTCACGGTGCCATCGTAATACTGTTTGGCATTGCCCTCATAGAAGGCGAGTGTTGTATCCTGTGTCACGTTACCGTTTTGGTGCCCAATGGTAAATCGTCCTTCTGGTTTCGATTCAGACATGTCCAGTCCCAGTACTTGATCAAAGAGTGATGGCCGTGGATATGAGATGCTATATAGGTATCAGAGCCACTCTGAACCGTCAATGGACGCATACCCGCAATGCGCTGGGTGCAATATTGGTCCCATGACCTATTCAACAAAATTGACCAACTTCAGTTTCAATGATCGATTCAAAAACAAGTGGCGTGATGGATATGAAAAAAGAAGGTGTTCAGATCGGTAAGTCGCGACTTCTGGTTCAAGATCGTTGATTTCCTGCAACAGAACCAGGCTTTGATTGACTCTGATATGGCTCCTGCCCCATCGCCTTGGAAAGGGCCGCAATGGAGGGATTGGCCTGAGAGCTACGTTGATGTTATCTGTAATTTTGCGAAAGTGAGAATGATCTCAATTTATCTGTATTTATACACCGGTAAATGGGGTCATATCGTATGGCAAGAATTCTTGACACAATCGAGGGCTTTTGCGACAATTACGCCATCTGTAAACCATTTCTAAACCTATCCATCATTTTAAAGAACCCTTTTCTTCATCCTACATGCTTATACAATATCGGGGATGATGCGCCGATGAAATCCAATCGATACCCATAAAGGAGGAGTAAATGAATAAAGTCCTTGTTCGCTTGATTCTAATCATTGCATCGATCATCATGTGGGGGGCGGCCGTCAATGCCCCGCTTCAAGCTCAGGATTTTTCGATGGGTATCGTTACCGGAGGGCCAACGGGAACCTACTACCAATTTGGGTTGAACCTCAAACAATTGGTGCAGACCATCGGCATTGATCTGAAAGTGGCCAATTCGAAAGGTTCGGTCGAGAACGTCTACGCGGTTTACAAGCGCCCACAAACCCAGTTGGGAATCGTGCAATCCGATGTGCTTGCATTTGTTGCGCAGGTGCAGACCGATCCGGTTTTAAAACGGATCGCAAAAAAAATAAAAATGGTCTTTCCGCTCTATAACGAGGAAATTCATTTGCTGGGACGTGGTGATATGGAAGGATTTGACGACCTGGCCGGCCGCAAAGTCGCCATCGGTAAAGAGGGAAGCGGTACCTACCTGACTACCAAACTGCTTTTCGAAGTCTCTGAGATTCGCCCCGCCGAGATGGTTGCATTAGGGACCGAGAGGGCGCTGGCAGCACTTAAAGCCGGTCATATTGATGCTATGTTTTATGTGGCAGGTTTCCCGGTAAAGCTTTTTAGCGAGAACATCGTCGTAGAAGATGGATTGAAGTTGATTCCTATCCTCAACAAGAGCATTATCGATTTCTATCCCCAGGCGGAAATCCCAGCCAACACCTACGACTTTCAGCCCAATGCAGTCAAGACTGCAGCGGTCAAGGCTGTGCTGGTTTCCTTCAATTTTCGCAATGCTAACTGTGAGAACGTTGGTCAGTTTGCCAAGCATCTGGCAAACAATATCGAGTGGCTCAAGGTCAATGGACATTCCAAGTGGCAGTCGGTAGATCTATCCTACCCGCTGAAAGGGTGGGAACAATACGATTGCGTCAAAAAGTACCTTGCTGAACCGGTACCTCCCCCCAAAAAGTCCACAAAAGAACTCAATCCGGTTCTAGAAGCAATCAAAGAAATGCTTTAACAGGAAACCCTCATGTACTTAGAACATTTCCGTTTAAGCCTTAAACCCTTCCAAATCAATACGGATCAACGATTTTTGTATTTAAGCGAACAGCATCAGGAAGCGTTAGCTGTTCTTCGCTACGGTGTTCTGTTCAACCGGGGTGTGCTTGTTCTCACGGGTGATGTTGGTACCGGTAAAACCATCCTTATTCGCAGACTCGTTGAAATCTTAGGACCCGAGGTTCGCACTGCCGTGATATCGGATCCCAGTTTGAGAGGGCTCGATTTTTTCAACTTTATGGCCCATGCGATTGGCATGGAAACCGATTTTAAAACAAAAGGCGAATTCCTAATCAGTTTTAGCAACTTTCTGGATAGCCTCTTTGCAGTCAACCAAAAAGCCCTTCTTATTTTAGACGAAGCACAGTATTTTGACCCCATTCAGCTTGAAGAAATCCGAATTTTATCCGATCTGGAGCGCGAGAATAACAACCGACTGAATCTTTTTTTTGTCGGGCAGAATGAATTCAATTCGATAATAGCGCAGAATCGTCTTCGCGCTCTAAAGCAGCGGATTTCGAACCATTATCATCTTGAGCCATTAACCCAAAAAGAAACAAGTGATTACGTGCGGTACCGATTGAAGGTGGCTGGATGTCATCGGCCGCTGTTCGACCCGTCGGCGCTTAAAAAGATATTCGAGCTCACCAACGGTTATCCCCGCTTGATCAACATTCTTTGCGACCTCTGTTTGGTAACGGCATTGGCAAAGGGTTTATACGAAATTGATCCCGCCATGGTAACAGAAAGCGCTGCGGAGCTGATGCATCCGAGCCAATTGAATGAAAAAAAACACCGCCCCTCAGAAGACACGCCAAAATTTGATAGCGCATTAAATGCAGACACTCAAGGGGCCGAAGCGTCCAAGACGCCGCCTTTGGTAACGGATCAAACGACAAAGCAATCAGCGCCTCCCGAGCCCCCAAAGCCCTTCGCCCTATTGTTGCCGACCTTCCTACGCAAGCCGGCCTTTCTGTTCGCCCTGGCCGCCTTGTTCCCGGCTTTAGTATGGTTCAACTTGAAGGATGACCAAAGCCGTCAAGAGCCTTCGCTATCCCAAAAATTTGATCAGGAAAACCAGACGAAAGCGGATGTCAAGCTCATTCCAACGACCACGATGAATAAGCGCGTGGGTGAACCTCAAACGGAACATGTACCAATTGAAGAACCCGCAGTTTCAGCATTCAAGATCCCAACCGAACCACAGTTGATCAACACTGCTGCCGCCACACCGGGTCAGTTCGCATCACCAAGGGAGGTGCCGCCCACGGTCGGACCCGAAGGAATTGCAATCCCGCCATCGAAGATCTCCCAAGATGTACCAGCCGTTGAATCGCCTGCAGAAGATAGTTCGGAAGATGTGACGCAACCCGAAAATCTGGTTTCACAGGAGTCTTTTCTATCGACCCATCACGACAGTCCACTGAAAGTAACAGCCGAAAACAAAGCGAACAGATCAATCGATCAATCACCTTCTGCCATTGCCGTCCAGCATGACTTATCCAATTTGAAGCCGCTGGAAGAGGAACGTCCAATTCACACCGATCCAGCACCTCATATGAAAAAAACCAACCATTTAACTTCACCGAACTTAAGACCGGATGAAATTGGCGCATCCGATCGAAAGATGGGATCCGCAGATATTGTTTCTGACGCACGCCCACTATCCACGATACCCGTCAGCGTAGAAACTGAATCTTTGCCCTTGCCCTTCGAAGAGAAAGGAGGGACGGAGTCGGTTGCTGCCGAAGTAACATCCACACTCCCCGCTAAGGCATCAACACCTGTAGAAGGCTCTATCGAAATCAAGTCGGATCAAGCAACAAAATCGGTTTTCGTCGATGTCCCTTCACAATCGGCATCCGAAAATAATCCAAGTGCCATTATTGATTTTGTAATTAGAAAGCGATCTCGGCAACTTGGCAACCAGTGACCATTAAAACATCGATCACTCTTTTCTTGATCGAATTAGCCAAGGTGTTGCTTTGCCCATTAGAAGATGGGGTGGATGTGACGGGTGGCGGGGGCGGAGGGAGCCGCTCCCGGCAGGTCGCCTTCATTTTGCGCGCGGAACGGCCGCTCAACCGGCGGAGCGGGTATTCCCGTGTACAGCACGGGCCGGGTCAAGCGGCACGGGCGTGGACGTCTTCAGCATCGCCGATTCCGGCTGCGACGGCCTGCTGTGGACCACGGCCCGGGGCGGGCCGCTGCGCATGGGACAACCCAGCCGATTAGCTTGAAGGCGGATCACTCCTCCGAATGAAAGCTGCGGATAATGTACCCCCCGGACTTTTCGTCCGATTCCAGTTCCATGAGTCCGCGGCTGGCGGCTTCGTCCAGCAGGCGTTTGAAGGAGCGGAACCCGTAGTAGGATTCGTTGAATCCCGGGCGGCGGCGCTTGAGTGTCTGCTTGACCATGGACCCCCAAATTTTATCTTCAGAACCGCGCTCTTCGGCCAGGGCCTCCAGGGTCTCCATCACCAAATCCAGCGCAGCTTGGATCCGCGTTTCTGCATCCTCTATGGGAGTGGCCCCGGGAGCCAGTGTTTTAGGCCCCTTGGCCGCTGGTTTGCGGGCCGGTTTTTTGGCCTTCTTCTTCTTTCTAACCAGGTCGTCGTAGTAGATGAATTCGTCGCAATTGGCGATCAACAGATCGGAACTGGAGTTCTTCACACCCACGCCGATGACGTTCTTGTTGTTCTCGCGCAGTTTACTGACCAGTGGTGAGAAATCTGAATCCCCGCTGACGATCACAAAGGTATCCACGTGTGATTTGGTGTAGCACAGGTCCAGGGCGTCGACCACCATGCGGATGTCGGCGGAATTCTTGCCCGACTGGCGTACATGGGGGATCTCGATAAGTTCGAAGGCCGCTTCGTGCATGGCCGCCTTGAACTCCTTGTACCGTTCCCAATCGCAGTAGGCTTTTTTGACCACGATGCTGCCCTTGAGCAGCAGCCGCTCGAGCACCTTGCTGATGTCG
Organism: uncultured delta proteobacterium; assembly: GCA_963697405.1. Taxonomy (GTDB): domain Bacteria; phylum Desulfobacterota; class Desulfobacteria; order Desulfobacterales; family Desulfosarcinaceae; genus Desulfosarcina. The sequence continues at coordinate 15,696 of CAVONY010000038.1, forward strand.
AACTGGGCAAAGCGGGCATCCCGCACCCCGAGGGCCACATTTTCAAAGTCGCAGAACACGGCCAGGTTGGTCGCTTCAAGTATCTTGCTCATGTTTTCCTTCCCTGATTTTCAATGGTTTTCTAAAAAAATTACCATACCCCGACTACCCAAAAAAAGAAACGATGATGCACCCCACAAGCAAGACCTTGATTTACAAATGCCCAAGGCTTCTTATTTTGATTGCATTATTTGTCTGAAAGGAAAGGATATACCGATGGCTGAACTTCGAGCAACAAATGAATATACCCGGGATACGATAACGATGACTGTCGAGGACGCCGACCTGGACCTGTCGACAGCCCGTGACATGGCCAAAACAAAAGCCCGCGACATTGACAGCAATGCCATGATGCTGTCCTACCACAGCGGAAAAACCGGCGAATACTGGCCCACTTACGACTGCGGCGGCGGCGGTCGGCCACCCTGGATTGTGTTTGCGGAGGCCAGGGGCTACAACCTGAAAATCGATATCAACGACGGCGAGTATGAGTTTTTCTATCTCCGGTTTTAGCTATGTAATCGAACAAGGGTTGTCCGCCTGCGCGATGGGCTTCATCAACTGACTTCCAACCCACCCACCTCATTGCTGCTGTGAGACAACTGATGGCGCTTTCCCGTTCACAAGCGGGCGGGATCGTCAGAACGGAAGGTTCTGGTGCAGTTGATCGGCCTTTCACCGGCCGTATCGGTTAACGCCGTATCGTCACCCGCTTGACCGTCCAACACGATGCATAAAAAATAAAATCGGCTGGGCCGTGCGCCTCATTGTTATTGACAGGCCTTTGGTATCGACTCAATAATAGGAGATGTCCCAGACGCCTGGCAACTGTCTCTTATCGGGCGACCATGCCTGTCTGCGGTTTCTTGCTGACCGAACTGCCGGACGCGAAGCGGTCACCTTCCATGCTCATCCACATCCACGGAAAGGAACGTGCGCATGCCACACGAAGATGCCGACACCATTGCCCGAGAGATCGCCTTGGAAAACCGGGAGTGGATCGAAAGCCTGGATTATGTTTACGAAAACCAGGGACCCACACGCATTATCGAACTGCTGCGCCACCTTCAGGTAAGGGCCCATCAGCGCGGCGTTCATATCCATTTTTCCGCCAACACCCCCTACATCAACACCATACCGGCGATCAGCCAGCCCGCCTTTCCGGGCAGTCGGGAGATCGAGCGCCGCATCAAGAGCATCATCCGCTGGAATGCCATGGCCATGGTGGTGCGTGCCAACCGTCAGCACTCGGGCATTGGCGGCCACATCTCCACGTTTGCCTCCAGCGCCACGCTCTATGAAGTGGGTTTCAATCATTTCTTTCGGGCCAAGAGTGCCGGGCATCCCGGAGACATCGTCTTCTTCCAGGGCCACGCATCGCCGGGCATTTATGCCCGTGCCTTTTTAGAAGGCCGGGTCAGCGAGACGCAGATGGAAAATTTCCGCCGGGAGATGGCTGAAGGCGGCGGCCTGTGCTCCTATCCCCACCCATACCTGATGCCCGACTTCTGGCAGTTTCCCACCGTGTCCATGGGCCTGTCGCCGATCATGGCCATCTACCAGGCCCGCTTCAACCGTTACATGGAGGACCGGGGCATCCAACCACCTGATGACCGTCGGGTATGGGCCTTTTTAGGCGACGGTGAAACCGACGAGCCGGAAACCCTGGGAGCCATCACGCTGGCATCTCGGGAGCGATTGGACAACCTGGTTTTTGTCATCAACTGCAACCTGCAGCGCCTTGACGGACCGGTGCGCGGCAACGGCAAGATCATCCAGGAACTGGAGGCGATCTTTCGCGGGGCCGGCTGGAATGCCATCAAGGTGATCTGGGGAAACGACTGGGATCCGCTGCTGGCGCAGGATGATCAGGGCTTGCTGGCCAGGCGCATGGAAGAGGTCCCCGACGGCCAGTACCAGATGTATTCAGTCGCAGGGGGAGAATATATCCGCAAAGATTTCTTCGGGCGCTATCCGGAATTGGCCCGCATGGTGGAAGCCTACACCGACGAACAGCTGCAGAAGCTTCGCCGTGGCGGCCACGACCCCCAAAAGGTATACGCGGCCTATCAGGCGGCAGTGGCGCACAAGGGAGCCCCCACGGTGATTTTGGCCAAGACCATCAAGGGCTATGGCCTGGGAGAAGCGGGCGAGGGACGCAATGTCACCCACCAGCAGAAAAAACTCAATGAACAGGAACTGCGGCATTTCAGAAGCCGCTTCGGCATCCCCATCCCCGATGACCAGATCCAGGACGCGCCCTTTTACCGGCCTGACGAAGAGAGCGAAGAGATCCGCTACCTGAAGGAACGACGGCGGGCCCTGGGTGGCTACCTGCCGGCGCGCAGCGTGTCGGTACCCATCTTCCGACCGCCTGAAAAAACCCTGTACGCCGAATTCACGAAAGGGTCGGGTGACCGGGAGGTGGCCACCACCATGGTCATGGTAACCCTGCTGGCCAAGCTGTTGTCGGACAAGAAAATCGGTCAATATATCGTACCCATCGTACCCGACGAGGCTCGCACCTTTGGTATGGAGAGCCTGTTTCGCAAGATCGGCATCTACTCCCATGTGGGCCAAAACTACGAACCGGTGGACAAGAGCAGCCTACTCTATTACAAAGAGGCCACCGATGGTCAGATATTGGAAGAGGGCATCACCGAAGCCGGATCCATGGCCTCGTTCATCGCCGCCGGCACGGCCTACTCCACCTTCGACATCAACATGGTGCCCTTCTTTTTCTTCTACTCCATGTTCGGGTTCCAGCGCATCGGCGACATGATCTGGGCCGCCGGCGACATCCAGGCCCGGGGCTTTCTGCTGGGCGCCACGGCTGGGCGCACGACCCTGGCCGGAGAAGGGCTGCAGCACCAGGACGGACACAGCCACATCCTGGCCCTGCCCAACCCATCGCTGTTGGCCTACGATCCGGCATTTGCCTTTGAAATCGCCGTCATCGTGCGCGAAGGCCTTCGCCGGATGCTGGAGGAGGGTGAGAACCTGGTCTACTACCTCACCATCACCAACGAATTCTACCCCATGCCCGAAATGCCCACCGGCGTGGAAGAAGGTATTCTCAAGGGCCTCTACAAGTTTTCATCTTCTTCTCTAAAAAAGCCCAAAGCCAAGGCCCACCTGCTGGGCAGCGGGGCCATTTTCAACGAATGCCTAAAGGCTCGGCGCATATTGGAGTCGGACTATGGCGTCGCTGCCGATTTGTGGAGCGTCACCAGCTACAAGAATCTCTACTGGGATGCTCAAGACACCGACCGCTGGAACCGCCTCAACCCGGAGAAAAAACACCGCCCATCTTTCCTGCAGCAGCAGACCGCCGGGGCGTCCGGGGTATTCGTGGCAGCCAGCGACTACCTGAAAGCCCTGCCGGAAACGATTGCCCGCCACCTGCCCGGTCCCGTGGTCATGTTGGGCACCGACGGATATGGCCGCAGCGAAACCCGCGAGGCCCTACGCGACTTTTTCGAGGTGGACGCCCGGCACATTGCCTTTGCGGCCCTGTCCGCCCTGGCCCGGGAGAAGGCCATACCCATGGCCACGGTAAAAAAAGCCCGAACGGCGTTGAAAATAGTCCCCGATCGCATCAATCCCTTGTTCGCTTAGAAGAAGGAGGCTCCATGATACAGGCAATAAAAGTTCCGGAAATTGGCGAAAATGTCGAATCGGGCGTCGTGGTGGCCGTCCACATCAAGGTCGGAGACACGGTGGCGGTGGACGATACCGTGATCGAACTGGAGACGGACAAAGCCTTGGTAGAGATTCCATCTCCATTTGCCGGCCGGGTGACGGAAGTGCTTGCCGACACCGGTGCCCAGATTAACGTGGGTGATGTGATCGCCCGGGTGGAAACCGAAGCTGAGGCGGCCAAAGCGGAGGACGATGCGCCGGTGCAACATAAGAGCACGGAAGACCCCGAATCCGTGACGGAGAGCCGCGCGGAAGAAACTTCTCCGGCAGCGCCGCAACCGGCATCTGATACGGCGACGGAAGACCTTGCATCTGTACCCGAGAGCAGCACCACGGAATCTTCCTTTGCACCGGCGCCACCACCATCACGCTCCGACACACTGCCTGACCGTCCTCCGGCACCGGCGGCGCCCTCTATCCGGCGCCTGGCACGGGAGCTGGGGGTGGACATTGTCGACGTCAGCGGAAGTGGCCCCGGCGGCCGAATCACCGAAACAGACGTCAAAGCCCATGTGCGGCAACGGCAGCCAAGTGCTCCAGGGGTTTCTGGTGCGCCCGCTGAAACCGGCACCTCGGCGATGCCCGATTTCAGCCGCTGGGGGAAGGTCGAAATTGAGGAGATGGACACGGTCCGGCGGCTGACGGCCCGGAGCACGACGGCCTCCTGGACGGCCATCCCCCATGTCACCCAATTTGATGAGGCGGACATCACCGGTGTGATGGGATTCATCGAAAAAAATGCCCCGAAGGTAAAAAAGGCCGGCGCCAAGCTTACCGTAACGGCCATCATCACCCGCGTGTGCGCTGAAGCCCTGAAACGGTTTCCGCGATTCAACGCCAGTATCGACATCGCCAATCGCCGCATCATCCTCAAGCGATACGTGCATATCGGCATCGCTGCCGATACCCCGAGGGGCTTGCTGGTACCGGTGATCCGCGATGCCGATCAGAGAAGCATCGTCGACCTGGCCAAAACTGTCGGAGACCTGGCCCAACGTGCTCGCGACAAAAAAATCAAGCCCGACGAATTGGAAGGCGGCACCTTCAGCATCTCCAACCAGGGTGGCATTGGCGGGGTGGGGTTTACCCCCATCGTCCTGTGGCCCCAGGTGGCCATCCTGGGCGTAAGCCGATCCGCCGTCAAACCTTTTTTTGTGCAGGACCGCTTCGAACCGAGAACCGTGCTGCCCCTTTCGCTCTCCTATGACCACCGCATCATCGACGGGGCCGACGCGGCGCGGTTCCTGCGCTGGATCTGCGATGGCCTGGAACAACCCATGACCCTTTTTCTCGATTAGCGTTAAGAAAGCGAGTATCATCCATGGCTGACAACAACACGCAACTGGCTGTCATCGGTGCCGGCCCCGGCGGTTACGCGGCTGCCTTTCTGGCCGCAGATATGGGCCTGGCCGTCACACTTATCGATCCGGCGGAAAACCCCGGCGGTGTCTGCCTGTACCGCGGGTGCATTCCCTCCAAGGCACTGCTGCATATCGCCCGGCTCATCCACGAAACGGCCGATTCCGAGGCCTGGGGCGTCTCTTTCGGTAAACCCAAAATCGACATCGACCGGATGCGGCAATGGAAAATGGATGTGGTCAACGGGCTCACCAACGGCCTGGGACGATTGGTGGTCCAGCGGAAAATTACCCACATCCGCTCCTCCGCCGTTTTTTCGGACGACCGAACCCTGTCGCTGACGGATGCTGACGGAAAAATAAGCACCCTTGGTTTCGAGCACGCCATCCTGGCCACGGGCTCCCGTTCGTCAGAAATAACGTTGTTCCCAACAGACGGCGACCGCATCTGGAACTCGAAAAAAGCCCTCGACCTGGAAACCGTTCCCACGACGCTGCTGGTGGTAGGCGGCGGCTATATCGGATTAGAGTTGGGCAGCGTCTATGCGGCGTTGGGGTCGGAAGTGACCGTCGTGGAGATGCTGCCCCACCTGCTGGACGGTGCCGACCGGGATTTGGTGCGCTTCCTCAGCAAGACCCTGACGGACCGGTTCAAAGCGATCCTGCTGAACACCACGGTGGCAAGGTCCAAAATCCAGAAAAACGGCGTCAAGGTGACCTTCCAGGGCAAGGATGAAAAGCCCCAAACCCAACTGTTCCAGCGGGTGCTCGTGGCCGTGGGCCGCCGGCCCAATGCCACCGGTCTGGCCCTGGAAAAAGCCGGGGTGTCACTGGATGAAAACGGGTTTGTCCAGACGGACAACCGGTGCCGGACCACAGCGGCAACGGTCTTTGCCATCGGCGACGTGGCCGGCCAGCCCATGCTGGCCCACAAGGCCGCCTACGAAGCACGCATCGCCGTGGAAAACATCTCCGGAAAAAATGTGATCGCTGACCCCGCAGCCATCCCGGCAGTGGTCTTCACCGACCCGGAGGTCGCCTGGGCAGGCCTCACCGAAGGCGCTGCCAAATCAAAGGGGATGGCTGTCGCAGTGACCCGTTTTCCCTGGGCCGCATCTGGCCGCGCCGTCACCCTGGGCCGCAGTGACGGTCTCACCAAACTGATAATCGATCCGAAAACCGAGCGCCTGCTGGGTGCAGGCATCGTGGGACCCGGTGCCGGGGAGCTGATCGCCGAGGCGACCCTGGCCCTGGAGATGGGGGCCAATGCCACCGATGTGGGTTTGACCATCCATCCCCATCCGACCCTGTCCGAAACGTTCAAGGAAGCTGCCGACATCTTTCACGGCACGGCCACCCATTATTACCGGCCAAAGCGAACCATGAAGCAGGGCTGAATTTAGACTTTTGACGAATTCGTAATATTTGACTTGCATTTATTGTTATGCATGATATGGTTTTTTGATCATAAAGGGCCGTCGGTGTTGGCGGTCCGGTTTCTTTCTCAGGGGTTGATCCATTTGTCAAAGTGGCACCTGAAGTTTGAAGCAATGATTAAATTTTTATACGTAGGAGGGTGTTAGCATGGCAAATGGTATCGTGAAGTGGTTCAATGACAGCAAAGGGTTTGGTTTTATCGAGCAGGAAGATGGTCCGGATGTATTTGTTCATCATTCTGCAATCAATTCCAGTGGATTTAGATCTCTCAGCGAAGGGGACCGGGTTAGCTTTGAAATCGAGCAGGGTCCCAAGGGGCCTGCCGCAGCTAACGTGACTGTGGTCTAACGCTTCGTTTTCCAATTTTTAAAGGGCCTTCCGTGTTGACTGGAAGGCCCTTTTTTTTACCCCTTCGGTTCACACCCACTTCTTGCGCCTGAAAAAAACAAGCATGCCGACGACAATGGTCAGGATGATCATCCACACCAACAGATAGCCCCAGCGCCAGGTCAGCTCGGGCATGTGAGTAAAGTTCATGCCGTAAATGCCGACGACAAAGGTGATGGGGATGAAAATGGTGGCGATGATGGTGAGCACCTTCATCACCTCGTTCATGCGGTTGCTGATGATGGACAGGTAAAGATCCTGCATGCCGGACAGGATGTCCCGGAAGGATTCGATGGTATCGATGGTCTGGATGGTGTGGTCGTAAACGTCACGCATGAAAAGACGGGTGGCTGCACCAATGAAATCAACATCGTCTTTGAGAAAATGCGCGATAATCTCCCGCAGCGGCCAGACCTGCTTTCTCAGGTAAATCAATTCTCGCCGGATGGTATGAATATCTGCTAAAATGCCGGCCTCGGGATGGTCGTCAAAGCCCTCTTCCAGAATTTCCAGCCGTTCACCCAGTTTTTCAAGGATTACAAAATAGTTGTCTACAATGGCGTCGATGAGTGCGTAGGCCAGATAATCGCAGCCACCGGTACGGATCCGTCCTTTGCCTTTCCGGATACGCTCCCGGACCGGCTCGAATACATCTCCGGCTGACTCCTGGAAAGAGATCAGGACATTTTTTCCCAGTATCAGGCTGATCTGCTCCGAGTAGATAAGATCATCTTTTTCATCATGGTGGAGCATTTTCATCACGACAAAGAGATAGTCGTCGAAGGCCTCGGCCTTGGGCCGCTGGGTGGTGTTCAACACATCTTCCAGTGTCAACGGATGCAGGCCGAAATGCCTGCCGATATGCTCCATGACGGCGATGTCGTGAATGCCGTCGATATTGATCCAGGTGGTGGTGGCGGTCGTCAGAAGGGGCAACGCCTCTTCAACTCGGTTCAAGGGTCTCTCCATCAGCGTGTCTGCGTTATAGTGCAGCACGGCAAAACGGATGTCGTCCGTCTTTTTTTCTCCCACGTGGACCAGGGTTCCGGGAGAACTCCCGGCCTTTTTTGACGACTTTCGGGTGAATCGGGACATTGGCGCCTCTATTTTTTATTAACCTGTCCGAAAACGACTTGTCAGACGACCAAAAACATCTGAATATGGCACAAAGCATAAAGGGAAACGGCTTCAATGACAATACGCGAGTTGTTCCACCATGGCTAAAAAATCAACATGAATACCCTCATGGACCGTGCTGCCTGTGATCGCGCCCGACTGGCCCGGGATCCGCGATTTGACGGCCTATTTTTCATCGGCGTCAAGAGCACGGGCATCTATTGCCGACCCGTCTGCCCGGCCCGGTCACCCCGGCCGGAAAACATCGCTTACTATCCCACGGCAGCCGCAGCAGCTGCAGTCGGCCTGCGCCCATGCCTGCGCTGCCGGCCAGAGACGGCCCCGGGGACACCGGCCTGGAACGGCACATCCGAAACCGTCGCCCGAGCCATGCAATTGATTCGCCAGGGTGCCCTCGACGGCGGTTCCATGGACAATCTGGCCGCACGGCTGGGAGTCGGCGCCCGGCACCTGCGCCGTCTGTTCCGGCAGCATACCGGGACCACACCCAAGTCCATTGCGGACAACCAGCGCCTGCTGTTTGCCAAACGGCTGGTGGTGGAAACGAACATGCCCATCACCCAGGCGGTCCTTGCCGCCGGCTACGGCAGCCTCCGGCGCTTTAATACCGCCTTTCGAAAGCACCTCGGCCGCACGCCGTCTCAGCTTCGTAGAAGTCGCCCGCAGACACACCCGTGGTCCGATGATGGGTTCAGCTGCACCCTAACGCTTCCCTACCGGCCGCCATACGATTGGGACCGGATGCTGGCCTTTTTCCAGGGACGGGCCATCCCCGGTGTGGAATGGGTGGGTGACGGGGTCTATTGCCGGACCATCCGACTGTCGACAACCCGGGGAACCATCTCTGTGCGACACGCCCAAAAAAGACACGCCCTGGTACTGGATGTGTGCATGACCGACATCCGGGAGCTGATGCGGGTCGTAGAGCGGGTGCGGCACATGTTCGACCTGGATGCCAATCCCCGGGCCATTCACCAGACGCTGATCCAAGACCCCTTGTTGGCCAAGCGGATCCAGCAAACACCGGGGCTGCGCCTGCCCGGGTCATGGGATCCTTTCGAAACGGCAATGCGAGCGGTGGTGGGCCAGCAGATTTCGGTAAAGGGCGCCGTCACCCAGCTCGGTCGTATCGCCCGCCTGGTCGGCGTGCCACATGACGGAGACGGCAAGCCCCATTTGACACGGCTCTTTCCCGATGCCACCGAGTTGATGGCAGCCGATATGGCAAGTATCGGCATGCCCCGAAAGAGAAAAGAGACGCTTCGACAAATTGCCCGGCAAGTGGTTTCGGGATCGCTGCGGCTGGACACGGCCGGAGAATTATCCCGCTTTGTCGATAGCATGACAGCCATACCGGGCATCGGAGACTGGACGGCGAACTATGTGGCCATGCGCGCCCTGGGGGAGCCCGACGCCTTCCCCGCATCGGACCTGGGCATCATGAAGGCTCTCCAGGAGAAGGGCTCCCGGCCGACAGTCAAACAGGTGACGGCGCGTGCCGAAGCCTGGCGCCCCTGGCGGGCTTACGCGGCTATCTACCTGTGGCTGGGATAGGAGGCACGATGATCTATGATTATGTTCAAACCGATCTGGCCGGCACCCTGATTCTGGCCGGAGACGAGAACGGGTTGCGGCACCTGAATTTCATCCAGCGGGAAACATCCGGTGTCCATCCAAGGGAATTGGCAGCAGGACACGGCCCATTTCAAAACGGTTAAAACACAGCTTGCCGCTTATTTTGCAGGCGAACGCAAAACCTTCGACGTTGATCTGTTTCCGCAAGGCACACCCTTTCAAATGAAGGTGTGGTCGGCACTTTCAGAGATTCCCTATGGCAAGGTGGTCTCCTACCAGTGGCTTGCCCGGCGTATCGGCAGACCCAGATGCTGTGCGCGCCGTGGGCGCCGCCAACGGTCGCAATCCCATCTCCATCATTATCCCCTGCCACCGGGTCATCGGCAAAAATGGCACACTGACCGGCTACGGCGGCGGGCTTGACGTCAAACGGCGGCTGATCCGGCTGGAAAACCCGGAGGCCTTTTCGGGTTTATAAGGATCAGGGAGTTTGCTCGAACAGAATATGAATGGCATCGGTGGATTTGAAATCAACTTTGTATCCCGGACCGATGACACCTTTGGCGGTCAGCATGATTTCTTTTTTTCTGACGGTGACCCCTTTACGCCCTTCCATGAGAAGATAGGTGCCATTGGAACTTTGGTCGGTGAGATAATACTTCCCATCTTTGTACTCGACTAACGCGTGCGTTCTGGATACCCGGTTGTTGACCACCTGGATGTCATTGCTCTTCTGGCGACCGATCTCCACGCGAGTGTTGGTTTCGTTTACAAGGACCACCACCCTGCCGTATTTCAGGATCAGGCAGGATCCCGGCGCTTTTTTGTACTTCGACGAGGATGCTTTGAGCGCTTTTGCCTTCAGGCCGTAAAAGCGCAGAAAGTCCCCGCACTTCCCACAGGGAACCTGAGGCTTTGGACCTTTGACGCATGCCTCGTCAATCGTGTTTTTAAAACCACACTCCTCACAATAGATGATCATGATCGCCTATCCGTGGCTGCCGGTACGGGGAACCCCTTGCTCAGGGTAAAACGCTTTCCATTCGTGAACAATAAATTGCTATATATCAACTCAAAATTACTCAAGAATCAAGTCTTTTTCATTCATCGCATGGTCCTCATGCGCGAACAGGTGACTGTCGCGCCTGCCGGCCACGACGTGGTGTGCCGAAGAATCAATCGTCGAGGAACTTGTTCACTTTGAAGGCAAGCCCTTTTTCCGGCAGGGCCATGAGGGTCGACGTGCCGTGTGCCACCAGCATTCCATCGGTGTCCGTCACTCCGGCCTCCGCATAGCTCAGTGACCGGCCGGCCCGGATGCAGTGACCGGTAGCGGTAAGCGTTCCTTCCGCTACCGGCTTCAGGTAATTGAGTTTCAGGTCGATATTCACCAATCCATCATCATCTGGCAGCCTGAGAAAGGCTGCCCAGAACGTGGCCGTATCGATGAGCGTTGCCAATACCCCACCGTGGACAATTCCGTAAGGCTGTAGATGGCAGGTGTCGGTTCTCAGTGAAACCACCGCATGGTCGAATGCGATAGCTTTGAGTTGCATCAACATATGCATGGGAAAGGGGCTCGAATTCACTACGTTGATCAACGCACCAATGTAGGCCGGATTGGGGCTGGGCATAAACATCTCCATTTAAACAGGTATCGCAGACACCCTTTATTTCGACGGTTCCCTGGCAGACTTTAATCCGGGATTCAACGCATCTATGGTCTTGGCTGCATCATCGACCTTGACCTTGGCCTTGATCGCCTGTCGATGAGCCTTTTCGGCACCGGATTCGGCATCCTTGATTTCCTCTTTCAACCCCTCTCGGGCATCCAAGGACACTGCGCCGGAAACGCCTTTATTTTCCAAGGCATTGAGCCGGCTGTTTAGCGTTTCCAGGGCTGTCTGCTTTTCGGTTGCCGCCTTTTCAGCTATCGCGGCTTTTTTACGCGCCGCCTCCAGTTCATCGGTGGCCCGGGCAATCTGGGCGGCCAGCCCCTCTTCGGGAGCCGCATCCAGATCGATGTCCTCCGCGGCCATGACCACTGCAGAAACCGGTAGCCGGGGCAGGGAGCGTTCGAATGATTTACCGGTGGGGTCGAGAATGTGGTTCTGTTCAATTTTCAGGGGAAGAAAAACGAAGGTCGCGTCGGCCGACTGCTGCACAATCGTTTCAGCATCGAAATTCTCAACGATTTCAGCGGCAGCATCGATGCGAATGTCCTCCATAATTTTTATCAATTTCTCTTTTTCTATTTCAATCCGTGTACCATCGCCCTGTGTCAGCACCCGGAGAGTGGTTTTGTCCCATGGTTCGTTGCGGGTCATCAGATGGGCCAACAGCAGCATCAGGCGACTGGTGGCACTACCCTGCCACCACACATCAATCCGTCGCCCTTCCCTCGGCTGGGCTTCAAGCCGTTTCCAGGATTCCGGATCCAAGCGCAAGACCACCAGGTTTTTTCCCTGCCGAAAAATGAGGCTGAGGTATTTCACGTAGTTATAGGCGACGATGCCGGAAATGGCTTTTGCGGATTCCCCCATCCAGTTGAGGACCACTGTATTCGGGCGCAACGGACCGATGCCCGAACTCTGAATAAGAATCCCCATGGCCTGGGTGACATCCGGCGCACACACGGTAAGGGGAAAAATGGCATGGTGGCCGGAAGCAATGGCCTCGGCCAGCGCCCGGTGGGCCGATTCCTGCGCTTTTCTGGCCGCTATTCCCTCACCTTCGATTATCTGTACCGCCTCCGTAAAGCCCGTGCCGCCCTCAATCCAGGCGGAAAAGGTCAGCAGCGGGACACGACGCTCGGAATCCTGGGTAAACACAAGCAGTTGGGGGCGCCAGTCGCGAGCATGCTCAGGATTTTCTCCGGCGGCAAGCAGGTGCTGGCGCACACGCTGCAAATGATGGGATCGGGCACTGTCGGCCCATCGTGCCGGCCCGGCAGTGCGTTTGAGAAACTGGTATACGGCCAACAACAGGGCGATGGCCGCCGCCCCGCTTTTGAGGTCGATGGCCAGCATGGCGCCTACACAGATGATGAAACCGGCTAAACTCAGCGGGGGGGAGAACCATTTGAAGCGGGGTCGAAAAGATGGGCTTTGGGTTCTGGCCTCGAAAAAGGTGGCATAGTTGAGCAGTCCGTATGAAATCAGAAAAAACATGGAAACCACACTGGCCACCAGGTTCAGCTGCCCTAAGGCGATGGTAACAAAGGCGATACCGGCGGAGAGCAGCACTCCCCGTCGGGGGTTTCCCGACGGTTCACTGACCGTGGCAAAAGGCGTCAGCACGGAAAAAATACGGTCGGCAGACAAGGACTGCAGGATTCGTGGCGCCCCCATGAATGATGCCATGGCCGAGGAGAGGGTCGCGGCAATTACCCCGGCATCGATGAAAAATCCGACGGCAGACACGGTTTTCATGGCACCGTAATTCGACGACAGGACCTGGTTGGGCAGGACCCCCGCGAACAGGACCGCCGAAGTGAAATAAACCACTATAGAGATTCCCACGGCCAGAAAGGTCCCCAGGGGTATGCTTTTTCCCGGGTCCGCCAGGTCCCCGGACATGCTCACGCCCTGGGTGAACCCCGTGACGGCGGGAAAAAAGATTGCAAAGAGAATCCAGAAGGAGGCGCCATTTTCCGGCGTTGCCCAGTTGGCGGCCAGCAGCGCCGAATCCCAGCTTCGGATGCCCCCGATGAAAAAAGAGAACAATGCGGCGATCAGCAGGGCCATGACAACGAATTGGAAACGGGTGGCCCAGTCCGCACCCAGCCAGGCGAAAATAAAAAGAAACGCCACGGCACCGGCAGCAATCAGCTGAACGGCCAACGGATGCACCTGAGGAAAAAAGGCGGCCACCGCCTCGGCGAAACCAATGCAGTAAAAAGCGATGGACACGCTTTGAGCCAGAAAAAGCACCAGGCCGATGGAGCCGCCGAATTCCAGTCCTAGGGTTCGCGAAATCAGATAGTAATCGCCGCCACCTTTCACCTTTAAGTTGGTGGCCACAGCTGACAGGGAGATGCTGGTGAGCACGCTTATGGCGTTGGCCAGGGCAATGATGACCAGACCGCGGGCCAATCCGACGCTACCGATCACATACCCGAGCCTCAAAAAGAGAATGATCCCCAATATGGTCAGAACGCTAGGGGTGAACACACCGGCAAAGGTACCCAGCCGACCGGCCACAGGGGTGGCACCTGTTGATGATGGCTTATTCATGAATCCTTTTCACTTTCATTTGCCAATGGGTTTGCAGGCGGTTGGGTATCGTTGATGCAGATGTCCTGCAAGCGGTTTTCCCCACAATAAAATGGACCCATTCGGTTGCGCCGGTTCCTGAACCCATGCAGGTCGAAAACGGCCAAAAGTAACAACCCGCCGGCATCATAGGCGATTGCCAAAAGAAGGTCAAATCGATTGCCGTGACGCCCGCGTAGACAAAGACAAAGGTGGCGTTATTGTTGAAACGGCTGCCGGATCTGAACCCAGCGCTTCGGGAAAAAAGTAAAGTTTGGCACAAAATAGCCGAAAATGAACAATGATGCCCTCGTAAATTGTCGCATTTCCAACGGATTCGTAAAAATGCCGAGATCAAGGCTTGCGAAGCCTTAAGGAATGAGGCGTACTGACGGTACGCCGCAGTGACGAGGGATGAAGCGTAACGCAGATATCGGCTTTTTTATGAACCCGTCAACGAAGAAACTGAGCGCCAACGTATGGGGACCATCATGAGATCGTTCATTACCAAAGGCAGGCTAATCGCAGCGACCGTTACCCTTGTTCTCTTGGTTGCCGGTTTTCTGGCAGGTGCTCAGCATGGCTATAACCTGGGATATCTCGACGGGGAAAACAGAGCCAACGGCTGGTGGATCGACAAAAAAACTCACTATTACGAATCGGCTGAAGTCAGAAAAAAGCGAATCAATCTCAAACACAATCATATTTGAACCCATCTTCGCTTCACGGCAACTGAAAGCAATATCGGCCAAAGCACCTGCCGACGCGACGTCTTCAGCACGCAAAAAATTGCCACCACCTGTGCAGTTTTCGTAACCGCCTTGCCTGAAGCCATACCTGGACAATTAAAAAACTTATTTATTCCATATAGTTATATATTGGGCACGCTGTTTGCTTAAACAAGTAAATTCGGTTTCAAAATGAAGGGGCGCCATCCTCTCTTAACCGATTGTTTCTTCACGACAAGTAATTATTGCAACGATCGCGTGTCTTCACGACATGGACCTCCATCTGAATTGAGCGTTCCTCAGCGAATTTCATTGATGCACTGATTGTCTCCTTCTGGTTTTCTCTTCTCCGACACGCTGCAACCACACACCAAAGCGATCCCTTTGGCCTCCGGGCATCAGCTGTGGCCCGAGAAGACGATGCCTTGCCGAAATTGCCTATTCTCGGCAGACTGTTAAACCGCACCCGAAAAAACGACTTCTATGGAAAAAGGAGGTGATGCCGGCAAACACTATTCCGAGTCATGTTTGGTTACTGTTTAGATCCGCAACTCAACAACTTATCAAGAGGGAGGAGCACCAATGAAAAAATCAATCCAAACCACTGCCATCGCCATTATACTGATAACCTGCTTTGCCGCCCTGGTATGGGCCGAAGGCGCCACGAAAGAAGAGGTGATCGCCAAAACCGAGGCAGCGGGAAAACTGGTTCAGGAAAAGGGTGTGGAAGTGGCCAGTCAGACCATCGGAGACAAAGAAGGGCCGTTCGTCTGGAAAGACACCTATGTGTTCTTAATGGATCTGGACGGCAAAATGCTTGCCCATCCAATCAAACCAGAACTGACCGAAAGAGCTGATATTCTCGAGGTGAAAGATACGAACGGCAAACCCCTGTTCGTGGAGTTCGTCGAGGTGGCCGGCAAAAATGGCTCTGGCTGGGTGGACTATATGTGGCCAAAACCGGGCGAGGAAAAGCCAATGGCCAAGAGCACCTATATCTATCGGGTGCCCGGCACCCAATACTTTGTCGCGGCTGGAATTTACAAATAGTCTCCTGTAAGCTTCCATTTCGTGTTTAATACGATATGAGATGCCGGTTCAAGATTGCCGGAAACGTGAACTTTTTCCGGCGATTAACACACTCAAGTTATAAAGAGCCAGCGCAGAATACCGCGCTGGCTCTTTATATGAACCGATGGACTAAGCGAAACAACCGCCAGGTTTTTCTCAAGTCGGTGATCATGATACCATTTTGCGACGGGTTGCGGATGAATACCGTATTGGTTAAGTCCCGTTGACCGTCTTCCTCAGCTTACCAGAGCACTTGAACGTCACCACCCGCCTTGACGGAAGAATGGCATCCTCACCGGTGGCCGGATTCCGGCCTTTCCGCTCATTTTTTTTCTTCACGCAAAATTTCCCGAACCCACTGACCAGGATATCCTCACCGGATTCCAGTGAGGCTTTAATCAATTCAAGAAGTGCTTCAACGGTTGCTACGGATTGGATCTTGGAAAATCCGAGTTCATTGTAGACCCGTTCTACGATGTCATGCTTCGTCAGTGCCATGTGTGAATCTCCATTTGTAGGTGGGATGAATCCACGTTCGCAAAATTTCCTATTCTTGTCAAGGGGTTGGTGTCCATTGAGATGCTTGAGAAAATCGCACGGATAGCGTCCGGGCCCAGAGGCTTGTCCGTCTGGAAGTCATCGTGCCTCATCGTTCTGAAAATAGTGGGGCAGGGGGGTATTGGAACTCTGGATCCGTCATCTTCCCTATTTGATTTCTCCCGGGGTCAACTCGCGAAGTGGTTGCTTTGGCTTCCCGCCTTAGCATCCATTTGCTCGGCCAAGGCCTGGAATCGCCTGGCCTCGGTCTCGTTGCCTATGGATAGGTATATCCGGCCGACTTTGGCATAATACACGGAGGCATTTTCAGGCCGTTCCTGGGCCAAGGCGAGATAGAGTTCCAAAATAGCAGTGTCGTGCTTGCCGGCGGCAAAGGAGAGATCGGCAAATTTTTCTTTGACCAGCGGATCGATGCGGCCATGACAGCTGTTGCAGTGCCCCATGATCTCCTGATACATCCGACGCGCATGATCCATTTCGTTCAGGGCCTCGTGGGTCCTGGCCAGCGCGGCTGCGATGGATTCATCCCAGCCATAGGTTGCCAAAAAATCGCGATAGAAAGTTTTGGCAACGTCGAAGTGGCCGGCCTGAAATAGGGTTTCTCCCTTAAGTATAAATACGGGCAGAGACGTTGCCAGCTCACTGGGGATCGATGACAGCAGCGCATCGGCCCGGTCGAATGCCCCTTGTTCCCAGTATATTTCACATAAGATCTGATAGGCCGGCAAGGTGTCCGGGTGATTTTGCAGCAGCGTCTCCAGCAGCTGCCGGGCCTGCTCAGGCCGGTTGAGTTGGAGGCATGCCGTGGCCAGTTCCAGCGGAATATAGCTGTCCGCCGCATTCCGGGTTTCCAGTGCACGGGCAAGATAGTCTGCGGCGGTCTCGAAGTCGCCGTTGTTCAGGGCGAGATAACCGGTTTTAAAATCGGCGCCATACCCCAGGTAAGCCCGCCGCACCGGGTCGGGCAGCGTGCCGCACAAGGCCCTGAAGGCTTCATCCGGCGACTGAACGCCCGGGTTTTCTTCTTCCTGGTCCCATTCAACGTCCTGCGTTGAAAGCATCTGGCGGTGCTCAGCGGCACGAACCGCCTCGATCTCCCGACGTTGCTGCGAGAGGATTTCTTTTAAGGCATCATCGTCGGTCAGCGCCAGGGCCAGTTCCACCAATTCCAAAGCTTCTTTATAATCGCCGATTGCCGCCAGGTGTGCCCCATTGTGGTGATGCTCGCGGGCCAAGGCCTCCTTCGTGCCAGCGATCTTCTCCTCAAGCCGGCTCAGACTGTCCCGGTCTTGATCGGCGGCACCAGTCCGTTTCCGATGAGCACGTTCATATTCCAGTTTGGCCGCGCCCCAAAACCCGGCCGTACCGAGCGCATCCCCTTTTTGTTCGAGCCTTTCAGCTGTAGGCCCCGAAAACAGGTTGAACCATGCCATCACCGATCTCCTTTGCATCTGCCCCAATGTTGCATCAACTCCCGGGAAAAAACTACTTTTTCGATATCCTGGCAAAAATAATCGACATCCGTCTCATTTTCAATTTTATAAGGTCGAGGACCCAAATCACGAGGTGCCCCGGCTTGAACGTGATGGCAATTCGGCGATGCATTCGATTTCCACCAGCGCATCCAACGGGTTTTTTTTGATTGAGATGGTTGTCCGGCTGGGCTTGTGTCCCTGAAACCGCTCTGCATAGACGGTGTTCATGCCTTGGAAATCATTCATGTCATAAAGGTACACCGTCGTTTTAACAATGTCTTTCAAACTCAACCCCATACCGGCCAGAACAATTGAAAGGTTGTCCAATACGCGATGAGTCTGTTCTTCAATAGTGGAGCCGACCAGCTTCATAGTCTTCGGGTCCAGCGGTGTCTGGCCTGAACAGAAGACCAGATTGCCTGCCTTCATGGCATGGCAATACGGGCCAATCGCATCGGGCGCATCCTGAACATGAACGGCTTGCATTTCATTTCCCCTTATCGGTTTGATTAACGATGATGCCTGACCGTGGGCCACGGAGAGGCCAGTATACGTGGAAGGTGATCGATCCCACCATACGATGAAAGGGTAAAAAGAGACAAGGCCCGTCAAAGGGCCTTGTCAAGAGGGAGGAGTGAGGAACGTTTTACCGTTGCGTTATTACTTCGCATTTATCGTGCCGCCTTTAATATTTTTGTTTTTTCGTTTAAATTCAGTGCGCTATATATGCGTCAGGGCAGGAAGGCTTCGATGGGTGTCAATTTATTGACGCCCATTGACGGTCTGGGTGTCAATTTATTGACGCCCGATGGCGGTCTGGGTGTCAATATGGGAAAAGTACCTCTACCGCATCTCCTGTCGATTAAAATGCGCAGCACGACCAGGAGCAATGCCGACGCCGACCATACTCCATGTAATATTGATGAAATCACGAGCGTGGCAACGCCGAGAACCTTCCTTATTTGTATCCCAAGGCGACAAGTCCCCAGTTCAGGAGCATAAAGATCAGCATCAGGACGGAAAGACCTCCCATCAGCCATGCCAGCGTTTCGATATCCGGCTTACCTTTCTTACGGCCCCATCTAAACAGTGCGTACCAGCCATAAAAATAGAGGCCAATCCCAATTGCTTTCCACATATCCCATCTCCTTTCGGAAGGTCTCTTTTTGGGGCCCGGATGCGTTAACCGAAGTACAGTGGCCTTACTGAATCGATGCTGCGTTGAAACCCTTCATGGGCACAGGCTAACAGAGAATCACTCCCCATGCAAACCAAGGGGGCATCCAATCGGTAACCGGCAGGAGCCCCCTTGACTCAAAAAATGGCCCTATCGGGCCACATGTGAGCCATTTTCCGTCTTGTTTGTTAAAATGAATTTTTCTGCTGTGACGGAACACGATCTTTAATACAACGGTTTGGCGCCTTGAGCTTTAAGCAATTCCAGCATCTCGTCAAATTGGAATTTTTTGGCATACTCATAGGCATTGTAACCCTGATTGTTGACGATATTGGGATCGGCGTCGTGTTCCAGCAGGACCCTGGCGATATTGATGTGATTGTAATAGGCCGCGTACAGCAGCGCAGTCTGCCCCTCGTCGTTCTTGCGGTTCACGTCGGCCCCCTTGTCGCAAAGGTATTTCGTCATGGGAAAGTAACCGTAATAAGCCGCGTAAATCAGTGGCGTGAAACCATGGCGGTCGGGCTCATCGATGTCCACACCCTTGGACAGGTAGTCGTTAACCGCTGTGACATTCTGATCAATGGTGGCAGTGTGGATGCTTTTTACGCAGCCGTACATGAAAAGAATGGCCAAAATGATTGCGATTTTTTTCATCTTTTTCTTTCTTGAAATTGGTTAAGTATGATGCCCTCGTAAAAAGTCACATTTCCGACGGGTTCGTAAAAAAGCCGGGATCAAGGCTTGCGAATCCCGATGTATGAGGCGTACTTACTGTACTCCGCAATGACGAGGGATGAAGCGTAACGAAGATATCGGCTTTTTTACGAATCCGTCAAGGATGAATACTGTTGACAGAATAGTGTAGCCTTTAATTGTTCTATCCCTGCGGCTTTGCGGTTAGGCATCGTTCGACGCGGCGACGGCGGGTGAAATGCCGACCGATTATTCGGATACGCTGACTTTATTTCGGCCGGACCGTTTCGACATGTACAGCGCTTCGTCCGCACGCTCAAATAGAGACGCCATGCTGTCGTCGGTTTTCAGGTTGCTGATGCCAATACAGATGGTCGGTTTGAGCGATATACCATCTTTCTCGTAGGGGTGGGTTTCAACACGCATGCGGATCTCTTCTGCAATCCGGTGCGCCTCTTCAGCTTGAACATTGGGCATAAAGGCCATGAATTCATCGCCGCCAAAACGACTCGCCAGGCCCTTTTTCTCGAAGGCCGCCTTGATCAGGGCCCCGGTTTCCGAAATGGTGTAAGCACCGAATGAATGGCCATACGTATCGTTGATCCGCTTGAGTCCATCCAGGTCCATCATGATCATCGCCAACCCCTTGCCCTGTGTTTTGGCCACGGCAATGTAACGGTTCAGTTCTTCATCGAAGCGGCGTTTGACGACCAAACCGGTCAATTCGTCGATATTCACCAGGTTGTCGATTTCGGTCTGATATTGCAGATCAAACATGTCGGACCAGCCGAATCGCAGCATGGTCTCACCGATAAGAATCTTGTCCGAATCCTGAAGAATGGCTTCAGAAATGTGAGCGCCATTTAATAGCGTCCCGTTGGAACTGCCAAGATCCTGGATACGATACCCGTTTCGGTCAGGATCGAAAGCAATGGCGATGTGCAGCCGCGACACATGGTTGTCACGAAGCATTATGGTCGCTTCAGGCGATCGTCCCAAGGTGACGCGGTCATCGGCAAGCATAATCCGGCGGCCGACTTGGTTGCCACCCAGATAAGTCAGGTTGGGAACCTTTTTTTCGAAATCCTTATCGCTGAATTGCTTCCCGCTTGCGATGATGGTATCGATATATTCTGGCATTACCGGCCCCCCTTTCAACCGATGATGGTGATTTTCGCCGTTGCCTCGACATTCATTCCTGATACAAACAAATATGCGCAGGAGATGACAGCGTGTCAATAATGTGCCTGAAGGTGAAACCCAATTGGGGTCTCGTTCTTTTTTGGGGATCGAGGAGGTAGGACATCATCGATGTGGATTACCAGTCCTGTAATACCATCGATGCATTAGCTGATCGGTAAGGGTCTGCGCGTAAAATGGTTTACATGGACATCTGGTGGATCTGCGCCACCAGGTGGTCCTTGGTGTGCCTAACGTCCTCCAACGCTTCTTCCGGCCCCATTCGGTCTATCTTGAAGTTCATGTACTCCGTGACGATTGCATGGGCCCTGCCGCCCGGGGTCATAAGGCCCTCTTCGTTCAGTATCGTCATGATCTTAATCATAGCATTGGATTTATCCATCATGATCGCTTTCTCCGGCATCCTATCCGTCCGAGGATACCGGCAAGATTGAAGATTAAGGTAGATGAGTGTGTGAATAGCGCCGTTATGATACAAGATGTTGTTGTCTGTCAAGCAGCTTTTTCTATATATAGTGGATTCGCCGGTGGATGATAGAAGCAAAATAGATGATATAATTTTGTTTACAACTCAATTTTGAATCGTTAAGTTAAAATAACCATAGTATTTTAATGCATTTAAAGGAATCCGTCCTTGATTATTTCAGTAGAAGCACTCGACAGCATGTTTGAGCAAAATAGCAATCAAAAGCAACACATTCATCGCGGCGAATGCCACGATTGTGGATGTGCCGTTAAAATTGAAATCTCTAAAACGTCTGTGGGTTATGGGCTGCTTGGAGGCGTCTTATGTACTCAGAATATCAAGAAATTCTTTGCATTATGCATTAATTGTTATGAAAAACGCTGAGAATCGATATTGTTGAATCAATCTTATGAACGTTGCCATAAACTGAAAGAAATTCATGCAACCGCCAGCCAACAATGATGATCGCAGAGAAGGAATAGATCGACGCCAGTTCTTCTATACGGCTCACATGCCCGAAAGAAGATCCGGAAAGGACAGGCGGTGTAACGGGTGTCGAAAGATTCTCATGGGAAATAGAAAAGAAAGAGGCCGTAAGACACTGATTCAGAGATAGGAATTTAGCCGGTGAGTCCCTTGGCACCTCACCATCCTGACCATCTGTAGTTGTTTTCCCACCATGCCTTTCAGGCCTTCATTGTCTATTACGTGATCGTTATTACAGGACAAAAACACCAACAAGCAAGGGGTTGCACATAGAATGCAACCCCTTGTTATTATTCTGGTGGAGATGAGGGGGATCGAACCCCTGACCTCAGCGTTGCGAACGCTGCGCTCTCCCAGCTGAGCTACACCCCCATGAAGAGTTGGCCTTTTTAAACCATGATTATGGCTTGTTTAGGTCTTTTTGACCCGTGCGTCAAGCGAATCAATTATCGTTGGTCAGCATCACCAGGCTGGTTTTTTCCTTCAACAGGCCATCCACAAGCAGTAGCCGTTCGTTGACCACTTCCGTGAAACTGGCCAGCAAGTCGGTCTTCAGCGGTTTGCCCCGGCTTTTCTTGACCTTGTTGGGGTTGAGGGGTTTGCCCTTCACGCGGACTTCATAGTGCACGTGCGGGCCGGTGGACACGCCGGTCGATCCCACCCGGGCGATGACCTGGCCCTGCTCGACCATTTGTCCGCGCTTCTTCAGCAACCGGCTGCAATGCCCATAGTATGTCTGATAGCCGTTGGCGTGCTTGACGATGATCAGCTTGCCGTAGCCACCCTTCCTACCTGAAAAAGTGACCCTGCCGTTGGCCGTGGCCATGATGGGCGTACCCGTGGGGGCTCCGTAGTCGATACCGGTATGCGGCTTGTAGCGTTTGGAAACCGGGTGAAACCGCCGGATGGAATAAGAGGATGTCATTTTGCCGAATTTCAACGGGGTTCGCAAAAACATCTTCTTAAGGGGCTGGCCGGTTTCGTCATAGTATCCGTCAAACTGGCCGTCGTTGAATAAAAACGCCGAAAAGGTCTTTCGATCGCCCACGTAGCGGGCGGCCAGGATGTCCCCGTATTTCACAAACTCGCCGTCTTTGTAGCAACGCTCATAGACCACGGCGATCTGATCGCCTTTTCGCGGTTGGAGATAAAAATCGATGTCCCAGGCAAAAATTTCTGCAATCAGCCCGGCGACCTGCTGGGTTTCACCGCTTTCGGCCACGGCCTGGTAGAGTGAGGACTCGATGGTGAACACCTTGGCGACCACCTGCCGATCCAGCACAATTTTGCGTTTGTGAACGGTATAGTCGCCGTTGCCTTCCTTGATGGCTTCGTATTCGTCAAGGGGGCTGGTCTTGTAGACAAACTTTTGGATCAGGTTCTGGCCGTCGACGCTGACTTCATAGTAATCTTTTGGCCGGGAACAGCGGAAGTCGAAAACCGGTTTAAAGGATTTAGAGAGAGAGAGGATCTCCGCCGGTGGAATATCATAGGCTGTCAGGGCATCGTATAGGGTGCGGTTACGAATGCGCCCTTCGACCACACTGATATGTGCCGCCTGTGTCGGTTCGATCGCAAAGGTCTCATTGACATCGGTTTCTACCTGGAGACCGGTAGCAGCGGCTGGCAGGGGAGAAAGAAGAAAAAGCACCCCCATCAGGATGACGACATACCCCGCTGCAAGCATATTACATTTCCAACGCATGTTCGACTTTCCTTTGAGCGTTCGGCGAATCTCAGGATGGTTTCGGTCGGTTCTATGGATAACTTTAGCTTGCATGACTGCCTTTTTAACAAAAGCGTTTCTGGTAATCAACCGTTTTTTCAAGCATTTTAATGTTTCTGGATTTCCTGATGACGTTTTTTTAACAGTTGAGGGAACGTAATACGCAGGAGGGACGCACTGGCTGGAAAGCTGGAGGGGGTCAAAGCGGAAAGAATAGTCTATCGCCGGCGGATCGTCCCAATGTTTTGCCTGGCGGGCATTGCCAGGATATTGAACAATAATTGTGATGGGCCAATCCGCGTTATCCCCTCGGCAAATCATCAGGTCCTTTTACAACATCGCCGGGCCTGATTCGGAAAGCCGTTCAGCCATCAAATAGAAAGTTTGGACTTAATGAAATTATAATATTTTTTATTTTGTCGTCGGTTCATTCAAACCTGCTGGCAAACGAGGTTCGAGCAATAGGTGCCAAGCGAGTCAACAAATTCCCAATTTGGGATGTGATTGTAGGGCGCTCGCCAATCGGCTTGCTAGCGGATTTTAAATGCTTCATGCCACCGGTCCGATCCTTCGGCCAGCATCACATCGTCCGGGTTGATTCGCACCACCACGATATTGTCCACGGATCCGCCTTCTTTAATGAGGCGGTTGTTGATGACGACAAACCGGCCGGCGGATTCTGGTGCCCACACCAGGGCCTGCAGTTCAATTCGCGGGTCGCTCTTGAAAAATTTTTCGGTATTCAGAGGCGCGGCCACCGACTGGCTGGTCAGCGCTGTCTCCGCCGAGAGGGGCGTGGCGTTTTCGACGGGGGCACTCACCGGTTCGGGATCCGAGATGGCGCTGCGCAGTGATTTTTTCTCGGGTTGAACCGGTTTGGCCACGGCCATGGCGTCGGAAACTTGAACCTCGGAAGCAGGTGCATTTCCGGTGGCTTGGTGCGGGGAGGCATCAATCAGGGTCTTGCCAGGCAGCGTCTGCAGTTGTTCGGCTACCGGCACGATGGGCTTTTGCGCCTCGGCAACAGGAGACGGGACACTGTGATTGGGATTGGGTAACGGCCGTGACGGTAGCACCGACATAGAATCCGCAGAACGCGTGATGTCCGACTGCCGCACCTGCCAGAAAACCACACCGGAAACACATAAACCCACAACGAATCCCAGCGGGACCCACCACCGACGCGACCGTTTCCGCTGGGGTAATGGCATGGAAAGCGGGGCCGGCCATGGGGTACCCGAACTGCGATCAACAGCAGATTCCCGCTCTGCTTTTTTCAGTGCATCCAGAATGGAACTCAACGCTTCCGCTCCTCAAACCACCTTCATTGCTCCGTGTTACCGCCAGCCAGACGGGGACCGTTCAGCAATGGATTTTCATTGTAAAGTGCGATTTTCGTCATTGGGCCCACCATCCCGTCCACAGCCAGACCGTTGCGGGCCTGAATCGTCTCGACGGCCAACCGCGTGGTGGTATCATAGGCGGCGGTCATCTCTTGGATTGGAAATCCCATGGCTTTCAGGTGCACCTTGAGGGATAAAATGACTTCTCCGGGTGACGATATCGGGATAACCCCCGTGTAGTTAAAATAGTTTTTCCAGAAGATATGGGCCACCCCATTCCACAGTCCCGCCAGCGATGCAGGCGCGACAGAAAAGGTCTCGTCACCGTCAGACAGCCGAAGTTCATCATCCGTAAGGCCCACCAAGGCCATGAACCGAACACCGCTGCCGTCCGGAGGGGGAAATTCCAAGATAGCCGGCAGGTTCAACTTTTTTATCAGCGTTAGATTGCCCTTAATGCGAAGGACTTCCATATCGCTGTGACGGGCGGAAAGACGAAAAAAGGTGTCGCCGTCCACAACATCCACCGGTTCGATCCCCAGGGAGCGTTGCAGATTCCATTTTCTCAAAACGGCCGTCAACGCACCATTGCGTGAGTTCAGGGCCGCCGTGGACACGATCATGCGTCCAAGGTCGCGGACCGGTGCCGCCACTGCCGGATCAATCGTGGCTGTCATGGCTGCCGGCGGTTCGTTTGACGGTTCTGCTACGGTGAGTGGGGGTTCCGGCGTTGGCGGCGTGGCCTGTGCAATTGAAAACTCTGCTGCATGAGGTTCAGGTTCCGGAGTCAGTGGTGCGACCTCAAGACTTGTTTCTCCGGCAGCCTCCGGAGCACTATCCACAGATGATTCTGAAACCGTCGTTTCAATTTTATGGTGAACGGCCGGCGTAATGGCCATCCGGCGGGTGCGATTCAACATCGTCTGGCCGACAACCAGCCCGGCCACCAGAATCACCAGGACCACCAGCAGGCCGATGATCAGTTTTTCCCTTACCAACTGCGGCTTGCCGGAACGCTTTCTTTTCCCGTCCAATTCACGAATGGCCCGCCTGACGATAGTTTGGGTGATGTGGTGCTTGCCCATGGCAAAGGCGGTAAGCAGGGTCCGGTCGCAGACGATGTTGATCAGCCGGGGAACGCCGTTGGAGTAATTGAAGATGGACCGGTAGGCACCTGCAGTAAACGCCAGTCCCGGTTTTCGTGAGGCGATGTGGATGCGATGGCGAATATACTCCCGCATTTCTGAAGTCGTCAGTGGAATCAGGTGGCAGCTCAGGGTGATGCGCTGGTTCAGCTGGCGAAGGGCGTCGGTCTCCAGCAGCTCCCCCAGCTCCGGCTGGCCCACCAGAATAATCTGAAGCAGTTTGCTGGTGGTGGTTTCCATATTGGAGAGCAGCCGCAATTGCTCCAGCACATCGGCGCTCAGGTTCTGGGCTTCGTCCACGAGCAGGATCACGTTCTTGCCCTGGGCTTTTTTCTCCAGGAGAAAGGCATTGAGCCGGTCGATGAGGGTTTTTAACGACTCTGTGTCCGAGGGGATGCCGAATTCGTCGTTGATGGCTTTGAGCAGCTGCAGGGCGTCGAGCTTGGGGTTGAAGATGTAGGCCGCTGCGGTATTCTCGTCCAGACTTTCCAGGAACATGCGACAAAGGGTCGTCTTGCCGGTACCCACTTCGCCGGTGATCTCTACGAATCCCTCGCCATAGCCCACGGCGTAGTTCAGGTGGGCCAGCACCTCTTCATGAATCCGGGACAGGTAGAGGTACTCCGGGTTGGGTACCAGTTTGAACGGTCTCTCTTTAAAGCCAAAAAAACGATTGTACATGGGCTTTTGCCAATTATCAGGTCATGGGGTTGACCAGTCGGAGCTAACCGGGGGCATGGAATCACCATCGCCGGCTGCCCGTCCATGGGGCGCCGAGAAGACCCCGTCAGCCTTCCAGCTCAGCTCCCACACAGCCGAAAAAAAACCGCTCACCCAAATGGGTGCGAAGGCTGGCCGCTTTTTCCAGTCCCGTGCAGTGAGACACCCCCAACCGTTCGATGCCGTAGCGGTCGAGGGCCTTGAGCGTTTCTTCAAACTGGGCGGGCTGGGAAAAGCCTAAATGGGTCCCGCCGATGACTGCATAAATGCGATCCCGGTGAAACGTCTCCAGAACATGGTCAAAAATGTTAATCATGCCGGCATGGGCACAGCCCAGCACCAAGATGAGGCCCTTTTCCGAATCGACCACCAGGGACAGGTCGTCGGCAATGGGATCCGGACGCACGGCCATGGCGCCTTGGGAATGAAGGGTCATGTTGGGATCCGGCTTTTCAAAGTCGTTGTTTCTGGGGATTTCACCGCTCAGATGAATCCCCGGACTGATTTCAACCGGATGGCGATTCAGATGGAATTGGGCGCCCAGGGATTCTAAATATTCGCGCCGATGGCGCATGCCGATGTAACGCGTGACAGAACCGTCGGACCAGGTGCGGGAAGCAAAAATATCCGGATGGCCGTAGACAGTTACCGGACCGGTCTGTTCGAGAACCTGCGGCAGTCCGCCGGTGTGATCGTAGTGGCCATGGCTGATGGCGATGGCCTGAACCGATGCCAGGTTTTTGCCCAGGACCGCGGCATTGCCGCAGATGCCCAATCCCTGGCCGGTGTCGAAGAGCACATTGCCGGCTTGGGTTTCGATAAAACAGGCAAATCCATGCTCGCCCACAACACCGAAGGGCCGACCCACGGAATTTTCGCACAAAATGGTCAGTTTGGTTTGCATAAGGCGCTTCCGGAAAAATAGTGGTTCACCGCCGCCCTATTGGGCAATCTTACTGAGCCGATTCTGAATGTAGGCGTTGCGGAAGGCTTCATAGGGATCCAGGGCGGCATTTTTCAGCGTTTCGTAATCGCCGATGCGAAAAGAGGTGTCGTTGACAATTCTGACACTGTAAGCGGCCACATTGGTGGTGGTGGAGGTCAATTCACCCGCATTCACATTGACCAACTGCATGAACGAAACCGGGTTCAAGGCCCAGTCCCCGACACTACCCACCGTATCGCGCAGGGTTGACGGGCCGAACAGCGGCCAGACGATATAAAACCCGTTGCCGACACGGTAATACCCCAGGGTCTGGCCGAGATCCTCTTCGGGCGGATTGAACGACGGTTTGTCTCTGACCAGGTTGAACAACCCCAGACACCCGGCCGTGCTATTGACCACGAACCGGCAGAACTCACCTTCCGCGGATCTCCATTTCCCTTGAAAGAGGCAATTGACAAAGCGAACCGGCGCCAGAAGATTGAAAAAGAAGTCTTTTACGCTTACCCGGACCGGTGTGGGAACAACCACACGATATCCCGAAGCCACCGGTTTGAGCACCCAGAAATACAGCTTGTCATTAAAGACGAACATGGCCCGGTTGAACCCGGCAATGGGGTCGGCGACCGCATGCAGTTCCTCGTCCTCATCCCCGTAGCTATCGCCACTGGGGTTATCGAAAGGATCGAAGGGAATCGGATCAGTTGACGCCACGGCATCATCGTGCGGTGGGTCGCCGGTCACAGGTGACAACGGATTGGCCCATGCGAGGCTTCCTGTCAGCACAACCACCACCACGATCAAGTACGAAAGTTTCGGTTTCATCGCCATCGATTGCTTAACCATTTGAAAGTCACCTGCCCGAATCGGGCCAGCCACTGCCTATGCACCATCAGTGGTAAGTTTATCCGTTTTCAGCAAGACGTTTGTTTTGTTCGGCCAGCTTGTCGATGAGCTGCTGGATCAGTTGGGCCGGTTTATCCTTGCTCAGGATACTGGCAAACTGGGTGCGGTAATTTTTAATCAGGCTGACGCCCTCGACAATAATATCGTAGACCATCCACTGGCCATCGCCGCCTTTTAGCATTCGGTAATTGACCGGTATTTTTAACGTTTCTCTGACGATCTGGGTTTTGACTTCGGCGTAGATGTCCGAGTAAAAATCCTGCCCGAGGTAAACGATCTGCTCGTTGTGGTATTCACCCTGCACCTTATCGATGTAGGTGTGGCCGAGAAATTGGGCAAACACATCGGTAAATGCGGCCTTTTCCGCATCGTTGAAATCGCTCCAGTTACGCGCTATGGCGCGTCGGGCAATCTCATCGAAGTTGAACATCGGCCTGACATGCTTCCAGATTTCATCCCGCTGGGCCGATTTGGTGCCCTTCACCTTGTATTGAGGATCATTGAGAATGGCAATGACGGTGTCGATGGGAGCTTTGATGGTCGCCATGGGCTCCAATGATACCGCTACCGCTGAGAATATCATCAACATATAAACAGCCAGTACTCCGGCAGTACTTTTAAGGATCATAACATCCTCCGCAATCTCTTATTCCATTTGGCATACAAGTTTTACCGGTGTCGGCTGCGTCACCGCCTGCTTGACGCTTGGATATCCTCTTGAATGCAGGACGGAATTACTTTTCGGCATCTCCAAAAACATACTTGCTGACTAGTTCCTCAATGTCCAGGGCCGACTCGGTTTCTATAATCATGTCTCCGGTTTTCAGTATTCTGTCCGAACCGCCCGGCGTCAACCGAATGAATTTATCGCCGATCAGTCCGGACGTTTTTACCGAGGCGATGACGTCATCGGTGAGCATCACGCCTTTTTTGATTTTCAGACTGACAATGGCCACCTGTCTTTGATTGTCAAGGCGGATATCGGCCACCTGGCCAATATCTACCCCCGCCATGTCCACAAGAGCCCCGGCCTTCAGCCCCGAAACCGAATTGAAGCGCGCATCCAGCGTATAATAATCGTCGCCGAACCACTCCATTTTTCCCAACTTGATGGTGAGGTAAGCCACGCTGATCAGGCCGATGAGTACGAACACGCCCACCGCGGTTTCGACAGATGTTTTTTTCATATTACCTCCACAGCCGCAAAAGAAATCGATGCGGCTGTCATCGTTAGCGCACGCTTGGCGAAGCTTTGATTGCCTCCGGGTCCTGGCCCCGGATAAATTGCCGGATCGCCGGTTCAGCACTGTTCTGGATCTCCGCCGGGCTTCCCTGAAAGATGATCCGGCCCTGATCCAGCATGGCGATACGCTGGCAGATGTAGAACACATCGGGAATTTCGTGGCTGACCATGACCCCGGTAAAGCCGAAGGTTTTCTGGTATTGGGCAATCATGGCGTGGGCCGTGTTCTTGCGGATGGGATCCAGGCCCGTCGTCGGTTCGTCAAAAAGCACGATCTCCGGATCGGTCACCAGGGCCCGCGCCATGGCCACCCGTTTTTTCATGCCGCCGGAAAGCTGGGAGGGGTATTTGTCCTCGATTCCGACCAGGTCCAATTGGGCCAGCTTGTCACGCACACGGCTTTGAATGTCACGGAACGCTACCCGGCCTTTCTCCTTCAGCGGCAGGGCCACATTCTCATAAACGGTCATGGAATCAAACAGGGCCGTTCCCTGAAACATATAGCTGAACTTCATCTTCACCGCCCGGCGCGCGGCGGCGGGCATGGCATTGATGGCCTGCCCCTGTAACCGGATTTCCCCGTGGTCGGGTTCCAATAGGCCGATGATGTGCTTGAGCAGAACGCTTTTACCGATGCCGCTCTTGCCGATAATGGCCGTGACCTGCCCCTGGTAGATGGACAGATCCACACCCTTGAGCACGGCATTGTCGCCGAAGCGCTTGAACACCTGAATAAACTCGATCAACGGCACGGTCATCGTCGTCTCACAGCAAGAACGAAGTCAACACATAGTCGGCGACCAGAATCATTACACAGGACAGGACCACCGCCGACGTGGTGGACAGGCTCACGCCCTTGGCGCCAAAACCTTCCTTGCGCAGGTGGGTCGTGTAGCCTTGAAAACAGCAAATCGTTACCACGATGGCGGCAAAGCAAAATGATTTGGCAAATCCGCCGTTGATGTCTTCCATCAGCACGCTGGACTCCACCCGGCTGAAATAGAGCCCGGAATTGATCCCCAGCAGCAGTGAGCCGGTCACGTAGCCTCCGATAATCCCCACCACATCGAAAATGGCCGTGAGGAAGGGAAAGCTGATCAGCGCAGCCCCCAGCCGGGGGCTGAACAGAAAACGCACGGGGTTGATATCCATGGTCTCAAGGGCATCGATCTGTTCGGAAATGCGCATGATGCCGATTTCCGCGGCCATGGCCGA
Organism: uncultured delta proteobacterium; assembly: GCA_963697405.1. Taxonomy (GTDB): domain Bacteria; phylum Desulfobacterota; class Desulfobacteria; order Desulfobacterales; family Desulfosarcinaceae; genus Desulfosarcina. The sequence continues at coordinate 46,682 of CAVONY010000038.1, forward strand.
ACCGGCCCGGGCCACGACCATGATGGCAGCCAGCACCGGTCCCATTTCCCGAATCAGGCTCAAGGCCACCGCCGCGCCCAACAGCCCCTCTGAACCGAACTTCACCAGCGTGTAGTAACCCTGAAGGCCTAATACCATCCCCGTAAACGCACCGGTGAGGCAGATCACGAACACCGATTTCGTACCGATAAAATAAACTTGGTCGATGATCTTGTCCGCCTGGAGGGGAAACGAAAAAAGATGGGTGACGCCGCGTAAAAAAAAGATGGCCACCCGGCCCAGTTCCTGAACAGGGGTAATGGCCATGCGGCCGAGACCGGCCAGCATGTTGGTGATCATGTAGGATTGGGCCATCGATTCAATACCGCTATTGGTTCCTCAACGGACGTGGCGGTGAGTCGGATTGGAGCCATGAACCACTGATAAGTTCATGAAAGTAACTGAATTCGCCGGGAATGTAAAGAAAAGATGGCAATAGCCCTGACTGGACTGTTTTTGATCCATGCCTTTGACCCGCTTGCCGATTTCAGATAATCAGTAGCCACATCAACCCAATTTTTCAAACCGGGAAACCTTCATGACCAGCCATTCAAGAAAAAAGAGAACCCCTCTCAACAACAGGCTCCTGGTTCGAGCAGATCACATTCCTGCGTCTCATTTTGCAGACAGGCAAGGTTGCCGGGGACGCCCAACGAAAAACCCCCATTTTGGTGCAGTCAGAAGAGACTGTTGAAATGGTCCTTAACCGCCATGGCACTTATGCCCTGATGTTCAGCTGCGCGTTGCCCTTCAAGGCAGTCGCCGGAAAACTCGGACCGATTTTTATATCCAGCGGATATTGGATCTACGTGGGCAGTGCTTTCGGCCCCGGCGGCCTGCGTTCTCGATTGTCCCATCACCTGAAGCCATCGCACCGGCCCCACTGGCATCTGGACTATATCAAAAGCGCCCTGCGTCCGGTTGAACTCTGGACCACCACCGATCCGGTCAAACGCGAGCATGAGTGGGCGGCGGTTCTTTCCGCCCTGGATGGGGCGTCTCGCCCCATCCAGGGGTTCGGTGCCACGGACTGCACATGCCGTTCACACTTGATCCACTTGCCCCGACTGCCGGGCTTTTACCGTTTCACAATGCAGGTCTGCAGGGAAATACCAGTCCATGGTCCACTGTCCAGGTTCGATCTGACCAAAGCGGCTTTCATTGCCTAAAGTGAACGGCAACAACCAAACCGTTTGGCGTTGTTTGCGATGTGGACATCCAGCCGGCGATCGATTCTGCGCCCGACGGTGAAATCCGCCGCCATTGCTGCAGAAACCCGTCAATTATGGGCTTTTGTTCGACTCTCTTGACTTCACACCGGCCTTTGCCTACAGTGCTCACCGATCGACGTTCGGCTGCAACCCGCCCGGTAATAGACCGATTAACGAGAGGAGACGCCCCATGAACGATGCCGTTAAAAGCATCGATGATCTGAACCAGGAACAGACCGCTCGCCTGGTCATGGATGTCATGCACCGCACAATCATCCACTATGCACTCTGGTTCACCGAGATCCGCCACCAGATGGGCATGGAAAAGGCCCTGGAAGCCCTGTCCGTTGCCTCGGAAAAAAGTATGGGCATTCAACTCAACCGGCTGTCCAAGCTACTGGGGTTCGAGATGCAAGACGGCGTCCCCAGACCACTGCTGAACCTCCCAAAGAAAGATCTGTTGGCGCTGCTTGACGGCGCGGCGATCAACTGGCTGGCCAACGATGGCGTGTGGTTTCAGTCCGTGGAATTCACCAGCGGCATGAACGACGCCAAGCGCTGCAACGACTCGTGCTGGGCCCACTTTTCCCCCTTCGAAGCCTGGGCCGTCAAACGGTTCCTGGGACTCGGGGACCGGCCCGGCCTGGACGGGTTGAAAAGAGCCTTGAATTTCCGTGTCTACGCCCGGATCAACGTGCAGTCCTTTACCGATGAAGGGCCCGACGCCTTCATTTTCCGCATGAACGAATGCCGTGTCCAGGTGGCCCGCAACAGCAAAAAACTGCCCGACTACCCCTGCAAATCTGCCGGTCTGGTAGAGTACACCTATTTTGCCCGTGCGATCGACCCGCGCATTCATACCAAATGCATCGGCTGTCCACCGGATGACCACCCGGACGATTGGTATTGCGCTTGGCGTTTTTCGCTCGAGTAAAGGATTTTCAAATGGCCCCCTCAAAAGCAAAACAGACGCCGGACGCCGGTCACACTCGCAAGGCCTACCAGGGCATCCGGCATATGCTGTTCCACAACGAGATCGTACCGGGGCAGAAAATCGCCTACCGGGATCTGGCCGAACGGCTGGGCATGAGCCAGACGCCGGTGATCCAGGCCCTGAAGTGGCTTGAATTTCAAGGTCTGGTCCGCCATGAACGCCATCGTGGATACTACACCGAGCCGGTCAGCATCCAGGAGGTGGAGGAGATCTACGACTTTAGGGAACAGATCGAACTGGCCCTGCTGCCTCGCACCCTGGCACGAATGGACAGCAAGGCCATAAAAAAGCTGGAGGATGCATTAAATGCCCACCTGAAAGCCTCGCGGGAGATATACCTATACGGCCGGTTGCTCAAGGATATGGAGTTTCACCTGACGCTGGCGGGCCTGTCCGGCAACCGGGTTCAGCTTCAGACCCTGCGACTGCTGTTCGACCTGCTTTATCTCAAATATGGGGGGAACATCCTTTTTTCGACCTCGATGGACAAAGCGGACACCGCCCACAAGGAATTGTTCAGCCACATTCGCGACAACCAACTGGCAGGTGCCAAAGCCGTACTTTCCCGGCACATCAACAGTGTCAAAAATCACGTGCTCAGCGGCCTTGAACGTCTGATGAAGGAAAAAGACAAGGCCGGTTTTTGAACCGCGATAGCGAGCTCATTCCCCGTCGCTTGTCGGAGCGAAGCAGAGATCCCACTCATCGGGGCCGCAGTGAGGGTTCAATCATCGGCTTGCCAGGTCCGCCTTTAACTTCAGCACCGCCAATTCTTTGGCTTTGGCCTCCACGTCCACCGTAATGTCCAGGTCCCGCCAGCAATTGGGGAAATCAGCCGGATCGATATAGTCGTGATGGGGGCGGCACGGTCCTTTTCCCCACCCGTTCAGTGGACTTGAGAGATGAAAAAGCGGCTCACGATGCCAGGTGGATATCGCCGCTTTCGTTATGGCTTCCACTCCTTTTCCATCGGGCAGGCAGCGGTGGTGATGAACATCGTAGACGAGGGGAACGCCGGTTGCCGTGCACACGGTCAACAGGTCCGCCGGCGTGTAAACCCGATCATCGTTTTCCAGCGTCAACCGACTTTTCACCTTCGGGGATAACCGGTTGATAACCGATGTCAATCGCTTCAGCGCCGTCGACTTTTCACCGTAGCCGCCGCCACCGTGGACATTGAGAACGTCGGCAGCCACCCATTCGGCCACCTGGGCATGATACTCCAGATCCGCCACCGATCGTTTGACCACACCGGCATCAGGCGAGGAGAGTACCAGAAACTGATCGGGGTGAAAGGAGGTCCGGATGCCGTTATCAAGGCTGAAGTTCCCGCATTGCTTGAAACGCGCAACAATCTGGTCTCCCTGCGGTAATTCATGCAGGTCATATCCGACATCGGGATGGGTTTTAACGGGCAGGATCTGGCTGTTGATCCGAAAGGCGCCAATGCCATTGTCGACGCAAAAGTTCAGTGCACGGTAAAGCGCATTGGCGTTGTCCATGCAAATGGAGGACAGGTGCATCGCCCGAGCCGCCCCGGACCGTGACAGCAGGTACTTGGCCGTGGTACGTCGGAATTTAATGGGCGCCTCTCGAAAAATACAGCACAGGCCAAAACGGATCATGGTGTCAACCCAACGCTTGGTATTTTTACATCAACATTACCAATGTAGCATATCTTTCTTTCAACTTGTGCATGGACCTGGCATCCTGCAACTATTTGGTTGTTACTGGTCGGCATTCGGTTGCCGCATGAAACCGATAGGTTGATGCTCGGTCATGTAGCATAATAATTACAAAAGGGTTTGACGGGTTCGCGCAACGTCCCGCCAAACACCAATCCGTCGGATTGGATGCGAATGTGTTGAATCGTCACTACGCCACTGCCTGGTCAACCCTGTACCAGGCCCGCTACTGCATTTTAATTGCCCTGCTCGTCTACACAGGCAGTTTTCTGGAGGGATGGGTGTATGCCGACGCCCTTGGCTTTCTCCACCAGGCGGCCGGCCGTCTGGCCGGCAAGTTCGCCGGCAAAAGTGGCGTGGCTTTTATCTTTTCATTGTTTGTCCACAACCTGGTGGCCACCTATATCACCATGTGCCTGCTCACCTTGTGGGGCCTGATCCCGCTGGTCACCGCGATTGCCAACGGCCTGATTCTGGGCTGGATCGTGGTGACCGCAGCCGGTCTATCCCCCGTTGACGCCGCCACCATGCTGGCACCACACGGCATGTTCGAATGGCCCGCCATGATGATCGCCTGGGGTGTCGGTCTCTGGCGCGGCGCAGGGTATCGGTTCAGCGCTGATCCCGGAACCTATTTTCAACGCTGGAAACGGTCCAACCAGTTGTTTTTTCTGATCGTTCTCCCTCTGCTGCTGATGGCCGCCATTGTTGAGGGTCGCGGGCATCTTTCCGGGTGGTTTCCAGGATAATCAAAATCCGTCACAAATTTTCCTAATGCCTGCCCTAAAAAGGCCGATGGTTATATGGTAGCACGCACGATTGGTTGCGCGACACCCGAACAGCTGTTGAAAAACGATTGCGCTTGGCCAAACGGCGTTAAAATTCGACTCAAAATGCTCATTTTTCAACCATAAACTGCGCTTTTTCAGCCGGCTTTCGCCTTGTCCTGCCTGCGCTCATGACGTTTTTCAACAGCCTGCCAAACCGGAAGAAAGGATCGTTGAACGATGGACAGCCTGACCCAGATACTAAAAAAAGTAAAACGGTTGGAGCCTATTCCCACGGTCATCCACAAAGTCCTGGATCTCGCCGACGACCCGGAATCGTCGCTGAATGACCTGGTGGGAGTGGTCGAGCGGGATCCGGCCATCACCGCCAACCTGTTGAAAACGGTCAACTCCGCCCACATGGGGTTGCCGGTCAAAGTCGATTCCGTCAGGCAGGCCGTCTCCATGCTGGGGTTGCAGCAGGTTGTGGAGATGGTGCTGTCGCAAAACCTGTCCGGCAACCTGCAGCGCTCCCAGAAGGGATATGGCCTGGCCAAGGGAGATCTGTGGCGCCAAAGCCTGGCCGTTGCCATGGTTGCCAGGACCCTCGCCGGCCAGCGGGATCTGATGAGTCTTCCGGCCATCTACACCGCCGCCCTGCTAAAGGATATCGGCAAGGTCATTCTCCACGAGTTTGTGGCCGAGCATCTTCCGGCGATCCAGAAATTGGTGGCCGAGAAAGGCATGAGTTTTGTCGAAGCCGAAAAAGCGGTGCTGGGGATGGATCACACCACACTGGGGGGTATCATCGCCAAACAATGGCATTTCAGCCCCCATATGACGTATATGATTGAAAACCACCACCTGTCCAATCCCGCCTCGCGGAACGACCCGGCCACCGCCGCTCTCTACCTGGCCGACATGGTGGCCATGATGGTGGATACAGGCATCGGGGTGGACCGATTGGCCTACCATGTGTATCAGGATGTCTTCAACGACTTTTTCCCCGACAAGCGGCAGATCAAAAGCCTGATGATCACCTACAAAACGTTTCATCGTGAAATCCAAAGTTTTATGGAAGCAGCCTGATCCCGCGCCCCTTGACAAATCAGCATCTAAAATTAGCTTCTCCTGAAAAACCCCCCGCCAAACCAAGGAGAACCGATAATGACAGAATTCATAAGAGGTTTTGCAACCAAAGCGGTGCATGCCGGCCACACGCCGGACCCCACTACCCATTCCCGGGCAGTGCCCTTATACCAGACATCCTCGTTTACCTTTGACAGCTCGAAACATGCTGCCGATCTTTTCGGCCTTCGTCAGTTCGGCAACATCTACACCCGCATCATGAACCCCACTACAGATGTGTTGGAAAAGCGGGTGGCGGAGCTGGAAGGCGGGGTGGGAGCCCTGGCGGTTGCATCCGGTCAGGCAGCGGAGACGCTGACCATTTTGACCCTGGCCCAGGCCGGCGACGAGATCGTCGCCTCGGCAGAACTTTACGGTGGTACGGTGAGCCTGTTTTCCCACACACTTAAAAAGCTGGGCATCACCGTCCGCTTCGTGTCACCTCACGACCTTGACGCCTGGGAAGGTGCGGTCACGAAACAAACCAAAGCCTTTTTCGTGGAAACCATCGGCAATCCCAAGCTTGATATCATCGACCTTGAGTCCATTGCCGCCATTGGCAATCGCCACGGTATACCTTTGGTGGTGGACAGCACGGTCACGACCCCCTACCTCACCCGACCTTTCGACAATGGGGCGGCCATCGTGATCCACTCGGCCACCAAGTTCATCGGCGGCCACGGCACTTCGATCGGCGGCATCATTGTAGATTCGGGCACATTCGACTGGGCCGCTTCGGGCCGCTTCCCCGATTTTGTTGAACCCGATCCCGCCTACCACGGATTAAAATTCGTAGAAGCCTTCGGCAACCTGGCGTTTATCCTGCGGGCCCGGGTATTGGGCCTTCGTGATATGGGAGCAGCCATGAGCCCCTTCAACGCCTGGATGTTCCTCCAGGGGCTGGAAACCCTGCATTTAAGAATGCAGCGCCACTCGGAAAACGGAATGGCCGTTGCCCGCTTCCTGGAAAGCCATGGCTGTGTGTCCTGGGTCCGCTATCCCGGGCTGGAATCGTCCCCAACCTACCACCTGGTGGATAAATATCTCGCCAAAGGACAGGGAGCTCTGGTGGGATTCGGGATCAAGGGGGGTCAGGTATCAGCCGTCAAATTCATCGAAAGTCTTCAGCTCTTCAGCCATCTGGCCAACATCGGCGACGCAAAGAGCCTGGTGATCCACCCGGCCTCCACCACCCACGAACAGCTCAGCGACGCCGAACAGCAGGCCGCCGGCGTCACCTCGGATTTCATTCGTCTGAGCGTGGGCATCGAGGACATTCAAGATATTGTGGATGATCTGGACAACGCCCTGACGGCTGGGGTAGCCTGTCAGGGGTAGGTTGATGCTTTCTATATCAGTGATAGGGCGGCACCCACCACACCGATTCGGCAAACTGAATGCCGATGGACAGTTCCGCTTCCGATTTTAGAATCTCGGTAATCGTGCCTACAGTGGACTGTTCTCCCGGGATACCCGGAAACGTGCAGCGCAGTGTAATCTTCTGCTCCATTTCAAAAGCGTTTTCCGCGTCTTCTGTCCGCTGAAACATGCAACGTGCGCCGCTTTTGCTGATATCCTGAATAATACCCGTAACGAACTGTCCCCTGTGAATGGCTTCGATATTTGCGGACACGGAGCATTGAATTCGCTTGTGGTCTCGCAAATCGAAGGTGTTTACGTCCGTCGGCACCCGGATTCGCCACAGGCGGACCGGGCGGTCGATAATTTCCACAATCGTGGACTTGAATTCAACCATATCGCCCTGGAAACTGCATCTGGCGTGCAGGCTTTCCCCTTCTTTTTTTTTCAGCATCGCTTCAGACAACGGAACGACGACAAAGTCGCTGTTGTCTTCAGGACCGATAAAAAGTCCTTCGGTAACTTCACCCTTATCTTCGTCAACAAATCTCAGCAGGGCGCCCCGTTGCAGCTTCAACCCACGTTTGTCCATATCCATGATTTGGTTCCTTTACGTCATACCGGATTATGGTTCACCATCAATTATGAAATAATACATATTCATACAGCTGTAAAGCGAATATCAATTTCATCAGTGGGTTACGATTGAGGGGATGCTTATCCGTCCGGGATGCAAGCAAGTGTCACAAGTGCCGGTGGGGCTGCTTGCCCATTAGATGGGCATGCTCGTGGGTATGGATATGAAGCTCCTGGTCAAAGCGGATCCGCCCGCCATCCATGGTGTAAATGTGTCCCGCGGTTTTGGAGAGGAAATCAAATTCGTGGGAAATGAGCACAAATGAGAGATCCAGTCCGTTGAGAATGCCGATGAGCGTGTCCTTGGTCGCTGAATCCAGGCCGGTGGAGGGTTCGTCCAATAAAAGCACCTCCGGCTCCATGGCCAGCACCGTGGCCAGGGACACCAGTCGCTTCTCCCCGCCGGACAGCTTGTAGGTAACCCGGTCCTCGAAGCGGTTCAGTCCCAGAAAATCAAGGGTATTTCTGGCCACAGTCACTGCCTCGTCGCGAGACTTTCCCAGGTTCAGCGGTCCAAAGGCCACATCCTCCAGCACCGTGGGAGAAAAAAGCTGGTCGTCCGCGTCCTGAAATAAAAGACCGATGCGCTGGCGCACCTCAATGAAATCCGCTTCCGCCTCCCGTGCCTCACCAAACACCTCGACCGTTCCGGAAAGGGGTTTAAGCAAGCCCATGATGATGTGAAACAAGGTGGTCTTGCCGCTGCCGTTAGGGGCCACCAGACCGACACGGTCGCCGGCGTGCAGATGGAAATCCAGATCGTTGAGGATCAGCGGGCCACCGGGGTAACCATAGCGAATCTTGGACAGGTTAAAAATCACGCGACTCATGGATTGGCGCCTTCGACGGGTTGGAACCGGCCTGCAACGGCAAATGACAGTAGCATGGGCGCGTGGGCCGCATCAACTCATTTCACCCACTCCAGCATTATCAGCAACGCCAGCGAAATAATGGTGCCAAGGCCAAAAACAGAATTCAGGGGGTTGGGCGGAAACGAGCGAAGGCTGATAAACCGTCCGTGAAAACCCCGGCAGATCATGGCGCTGTGCACCCGCCGGGCTCGCTCCGAAGCCCTGACAAAGAGCATGCCCACCAGGTAGGCATAAGTCCGGTAGCTGTGGAGGTTGGTCTTGGGATGGAAGTTGCGGATCTTCATGGCCCGCACCAGGCGCTGGTATTCCTGTTCGATGACAAACAGGTAACGGTAAGTGATCAGGAGCAGGTGCACCATCTTGTCGGGCAGCCGCAGACGGTTCAGGCTGTGACCGAGGGTGTCAACGGTCATGGTGGCCACCAGGGCCATAAAGGCCATCATCAGGCAAATGGTCTTCAAACTGATCTGGGCGCACAGGGTCACACCCTGTCGGGTGATGGTCACCGGTCCCAACGCAGCCAGTGCATCCCCTTCATAGGACCAGGGCAGCACCGCCCACAGCAACAGCAGAAAAATCACCGGCGCCAAAAGGCGTTGCGCAACCGCCCGAATATCGAGCCGGGCTGACAACACCATGCACAGCGAGAGGATCAGACCGATGAAAAGCGCTGTAAAATCGTAGGAAACAGCCACCACGACGGCAAACGCTGCGGCGCTGATCACCCGCAGCCGGGGGTCGATGCCGTGTATCCATGAGTTGCCCTCGGCAAAGGATTCTCTGATCATGATCGCCGGCGGTCCTTTCGATAGCGGACATAGGCGCCCAGCCCCACCAGGCCGATGATGTAGCCGATGCCGCCGATGATCTCACTCATCGTGGGCCCTTTTTCCCGGGATTCAGCGACCATTCGCGTCAGGGGCTGAATCTTCTGTTCGAGCTGGCGGGAAACGATGGCTTCTATGTCCCGGGCCGTCAATCTAGATTCGACCGATGGGGAAGCCGTTTCCCCGCCTGTCTCCAAACCGGTCGATTCAGACGGAGACGCATGCGCTGCAGGCGGGGTGAGTTCTCCGTTGCCCAGCTCAGCGGCGGAAAGCAGCCACGAATTCTGGTGCCCCATGCCGGCGGTAAGTACGATCTTCAGATCGGTAATTGACGGCGCCTGGAAAGCAAAGGCACCGTGGTCATCGGTCCGGCCCTTCAGCAGCAACGTTCCACTGTTGTCGAACACTTCAACTTTGCCTGCTTTCACCATTTTACCGCCGCTGAACTTGCTTTCCGTGAATACCCGATTCCCTTCGGCCCATGCGAAGACAGTCACCTTGTGGGCATGGGCATCAGGAAGGGTCAGGAAGCAACAGAGCACTGTCAATGCGAATCCGGTACGCAGTCGTTTCATAACCAGTTCCTGTATCTCATTGTTGTTCGTGTTGAAAAAACGCGGCATCGTAACCGGGCAGCATTTCCGGTTTGACTTTCCTAAGAAAGGCCACGCAAAAAACCGTGACAACGCCTTCGATAGCCATCACCGGCAGGTGGGCGGTAACGACCAGGCCGGCGACCTCGAGAAAGCTGCCTTCCGTAACCATCAGGCTGACACCCGCCAGGACCGCACCCAGAAAAACGGAGCCGGCACCGCAGGCAAAAGCCGCCGGCACGGCTATGCGCGACGGCTTCAGGACAAACGGGCCGAACAGGTGGTAGCAGAAGACCGCCGGCAGGGCCATGATCACGGTGTTGACACCCAGGGTGGTGATTCCCCCGTATTGAAACATCATGGCCTGAAGCAAGAGGGCCGTCATAATGGCGGGAAAGGCCGCCCACCCCAGCAGCAGACCCACGATGCCATTTAAGATCAGGTGAACGCTGGACGGCCCCACCGGCACATGGATCAGCGAGGCCACAAAAAAAGCAGCCGAAAGCATGCCGGCCTGGGCCACGCGGTCCAACTCCAGCCTTTTCAGGCCGGCAGCCGTGCCGGCCAGGGCCACGACCGCACCGGCAGCCAGCACCGGCCCGCTCAGGACACCCTCTGAAATGTGCATAGTCGATTATTTCCAGTCGTGAAAGTATACCCAGATCACGGCACCCATCTCCACGTCCTTGTCCTTGCCGTCATGCTTGATCGTCTCTTCCGCCGTGTTCAGGGCGGCAAAACCCCACCATCCCGAAGCAGGTGCGGAATAGGTAAAAATGCCGTTGCCGTCGGCCTTGACGGTCTGGGTGACCATATAGTCCGTGGGTGCGTGGGCGGTCCGTTTCTGGTTGTAATACTCCACTTCCACGTCGGCATAGGCAACCGGTTTACCGTCCACCTTCACGATTCCCTGGAACACGTTGCCTGCATAAAGGCCGTAGGGTTTGGCAAGCGGAACGATCTCGGTCTTCAAGCCCAGCTCGGCATCCCAGCCCTCATCATCGCCGAAAGCGGTAACCACGGTTTTGGTCAGGTGCACGATAAAGCAGTCTTCGGCCGGTTCCCAGTAAGGTTGGGGCACCATGTGGAACATGTAGACGCCGGGTCGTTTGATGGGGTAATCGGCAGTCCAGGCCGCATGATCCATCACCTTGGTCGGTTTCAGCTGGCCCAGCAGATCCTCATTTTTACCGTTGGCCGATACTGCAAAGACCTTGGGCTTTTCCAGCTCCATGCCGACCATTTCCATGGGATGGGAGAAAGACAGGGTTAGCTTGATCGTGCGATTGTCTGCCTGCATCACCATGGTGTCGGATGGAATCACCATTCCGAAATGGGCATTGGACGGGTTGGCCGCCAGGACCACTAACGCGAGGATTGCCAGACATCGCCTGGTTCTGAGAAAACCCATTATGTTCCCTCCTGTTTCATTCTCCTGTCATCATATGGTTTGATTCTCACACCCTGCCATTGAACGCAACCTTGGCATTATCACCTTCCGTCGTGGGTGACGGGTCAGCGCCGCGCTAAAACTCCACCACGGCCCGCATGCCCCAGGTCCAGGCGTCGATGTCGGCATCGGCGTCAACATCTTCGTACTCGTTGTCCTGATATTGAACATCCCCAGTCAGGGCCAACCAGTCATTCATCGCCAATCGGTAATACACCTCGGCTACCTGAACGCGTTGAAGCCCCGTATTGCCGCCGTCGAAAAATGCGTAGCCGATGCCAATGTTGTCATCCCCGCGTCCCCACAAATAACCGCCGATATCGATGCCTCCCGAATAAAGGTTGGCGGCATCGACGGCCGCATCGTCGTCACCCCAGCCAAAACGTATCCAACCGGCGAAATTCTCTCCGAATTGCTGATCGAAAGACAGAAAAACAAGGTTGCGGTCCTCAAGGGTTGTTCCGGTGGACTCCAAGAATGCGTTCTGGCCCCCTTCATAAATGATCCGGTAGGTACCTTCACCCAAAGCGGTGTTTAGCGAGTAACCAACCTCAACGCCGTAGAAGTTATAGTTGTAGCCGTCGTCATTCTCACCGATGTTCATCACAACCCCATTGGCATAAAATGGGCCTATATCCCATTGTACGGCACCACCAATGTCATAAGAGGGTGCGAACCCGTTCGGACCGTTGACCAGCGCCGGGTTCATGAACTGGGTATACTCATCGTTGGCATAGGCGTTCTGGTCCAAGTAGGCGGTGGCGTCGATGATTCCGCCGGTGATGCCCAATGAATGCGCTTCACCTAATTTGAAGGTGTGTTTGTACCAGGCGATCAGCAAATAGTCGCGGTCGCGCCCGTTGATGTTCTTCACATCACCTTCCAGGTTGGCTGCCCACGGTGGGATGAGCATCTGCGTTGAACCGTTGAGGCCCTCTCCGGCTGGAAACCCGAATTCGAAAACGATTTCATCCTGCTCAGTTGGGGTAATGGAAATTTCCGGTTGGAAGGCCACCGCTCCCCGGCCGAATGATTCGGCGTCCTGCGGTCCATCAGGGTCTTCGTATTGGTAGGCTCCGGCCAAAACACCATGAATTGCGATTTTGTCGGACCAACGATTGGCCTCCAGATCAGCGACTCGCGCTTCAAGTTGTTTGATCTCATCCTCTGCCGGTTCCCTGCTTTCCTCGGAAACCGCTTCGACCGCCCAAAGCCTGTTGGCCAACCCCATCATTGCCATTGCTGCGATCACAAAAAAGAACACCTTGATTATGCCTGTCTTCATCGATCAATCCCTCCTTGAAAATACTCCTGCTGGACATGGCCGCGCCACTGAAACGTGGAAAAGAGCCTCGCTGCTTTGCGCTGAATGCTTCGTTTGTAATGGGTTGAAACCGGACCGTCAAGCCATAGCGAACTCATCCGGCAGTTGCCTTAGCAACAAAAAAGGCCACGACGTCGCCCATCCTTCTGGACGGAAACCTTCGTGGCCTTGATTTGCGGATGATATGCTGTTGAGATGGAAAAGACAAGCTTCAGCCTGTCCGTTGAATATGACCCATATCCCAACAGATCGCCCTCGTCAACCCGTTTTTTTGCAGCCTCTCTGGCGGCGGCAAAAAGCCATGCGCATCTGGCAAGGCAATGTACTTTGCGCCAATGTTATGATAGTGAAAATCCGTATTGTCGGCACAGGCAGCGTTTATCGAACAGACACCTTTCAGGAGAGTTGTGTTAACCCCAAGCGATGATGCCCATCTGATCGTTTTCGGCCGATACCCAAGGGTCGGAAAGACCAAAACCCGCCTGATCCCCGCCTTAGGACCGGCCGGAGCCGCGGCACTTCAAAAACGGCTGGCCGAACAAACCGTTGTAGCCGCACGCCAGGCAGCGAAGCGGATCGGTTCCCGGCTGGTATATTGCCATGAGGGCGGCAATCGGAAACAACTCCGCCGCTGGTTGGGCGACAGGCGCATCCGATATGTGGCCCAGGCCAACGGGGACCTGGGCCGGCGCATGCACCTGGCCATGCAACGCGCGTTTGATGGCGGTGCCCGCCGGGTGGTGCTGGTTGGAACGGACATTCCCGGGCTGACAACTGAAATTATAGAGCAGGCCTTCAGCGCGCTGCATGAAAAGGATCTGGTGTTCGGGCCAAGCATCGATGGCGGCTATTGGTTGGTGGGCATGACAACGCCCGAAAACATCTTCGACGGCATCGTGTGGAGCAGACCGGATGTATTGGAAAAGTCCCTGGCGCTGGCTCGGGAAAAAAGGATGACGTCCCATCTGCTGGCGCCGCTGAATGACCTGGACACGCCGGACGATCTGGCCCGGGAAATAGGCGGCTGCCATGTCCCGCCACCCTACCTGTCGGTGATCATCCCCACGGTCGATGAGGCACGGCAGATGGCCCGAACCCTCGCCGCCACCGAATCCCCCGATACGGAAATCATCGTCTCTGACGGTGGCAGCACGGATCGCACCATACAAATTGCCCGCTCTTTCGGCGCGCACATCGTCGCCGGTCGACGGGGCCGGGCCGACCAGCAAAACCGGGGAGCGGCAGCAGCCCGAGGCGAGGTGCTGCTTTTTCTCAACGCGGACACCCGGCTGCCCAGCAATTATGTGAATCATGTTTTCGAAACCCTGATGGACCGGCACACCCGACTGGGGGCATTTCGCTTTTCAACGGAAATCCATACGCCGGCCATGCGGTTTATGGCCTCGTGCACCAACCTGCGCGCCGGCTGGCTGAACCTGCCCTGCGGCGACCAGGGGCTGTTCCTGCGTCAACATGATTTCGCCGCAGTTGGCGGGTTTCCTGATGTGCCCATCGCCGAAGACCTCTTCCTGGTGCGCCGGATGGCACGCAACGGCCGCATCGCCATCGCTCCGGCCGCAGCTGTCACCTCCGGCCGACGGTGGCGGCGCCTGGGGCCAGTGCGAACCACGATAATCAATACAATCCTTGCCGTCGGTATTCTTGCCGGCGTCTCGCCAGGGCGCCTGTCGCCACTGTACCGTTTACCGCCGAAAACGACCGATCCATGAAAAAATCTCAACGATCGCCAAAAAAAAGAAAACCTAAAACGCGGCAACAGCCTGACTTGCTTGTTGCCGTGGTGGCCAACGAACAAGGTGAGATCTTCGACCTGGAAGGATTTGCCGCCGTGGGTGCCGACGGACAACAACTGTCACCCATCACCACAGGAAACACCATCGATTTGCCTTATGGCAGCGAATTGATGCTCCTGCCGGACCGGGTGCCTGTGGTCATGGATCTGGAAACCGGACAGACGAGACCCGTCGACCGAAACCCCTATTCACCGGGCGAACACATTTTTCCGGTGGCGGCCTTCAACTCTCCCGGCGTGGTGCTGGCCAGAACCTGCGCCTACGAAGAGCGTCCCGGCGCAGCCATTCTACCCCTGTTTTCCTATGGTGCGGTGGGCTGGCACGGTCACGGATTCAGATCAGCAAGCATCGTGGTAGATACGGAACCCCGCCAGGACTTGCGCCGGATGCCCCGGGAAAGCATCGTGTCTGGCGTCAAACAGATGCGAATGCTGCTGCCAAACAACCGTCTGGCCCGGCACTTGGAGCACTGCGCGCTGACATACGGCTGTCCGGCAGGCAAGAATTTCTTCTTAGGCCGTTTCGAGGCGCCCCTGCCCACCTCGCGCGCCTGCAATGCCCGTTGCCTGGGCTGTATTTCCCTGCAGCATAACGATCGGTTGACCAGCAGCCAGAACCGCATCACCTTCACCCCGTCGGCCGAAGAGATCGCCGGCGTGGCCCTGGCCCACATTGCGCGCGTGGAAAAGAGCGTGGTGAGCTTCGGTCAGGGATGCGAAGGCGATCCGCTCATGGCGCCCCGGACCATCGGACCGGCAATTGACCTGATCCGCGAGAAAACCGCGCAGGGCACCATCAACCTGAACACCAACGCCAGCCTGCCGCATGTGCTGGCACCGCTTCTGGATGCTGGACTGGACAGCATCCGCGTGAGCATGAATTCGGTTCGGGAAGCCTGCTACACCGCCTATTTTCGGCCCAAGGGATACCGCTTTTCACACGTCGTGGAAAGCATTGACCTGGCCATTGCCAAAGGCAAGCACGTGGCCATTAACTATTTGAACTGTCCGGGATTTACCGACAGCCCCGAAGAAGCCGCGGCGCTCTTTGTCTTTTTGGAAAAGCATCCGGTTCACCAGCTTCAGTGGCGCAACCTCAACTTCGATCCACAGCGATACCTCCAGACGATGAACACCGTCACTCCCCTTGGTCCACCCGTGGGTATGGACCAACTGCTGCAATTGATCCGCAAACGCTTTCCCGATCTGCAATACGGCTATTTCAACCCGCCGAAGGAGCGTTTCCTTCATACTTCTTAGGGACTCGTCATGAAATGGATTGCCGCAAAAGTAACCTTTGACGGCCCGGACAGCGCCCTGGCAACAGACCTCGTGGCCGATATTTTCTATGATCTGAACCTGAAGGGGGTCGTGGTGGACGACCCGGAACTGGACCCGGGACAGGATTGGGGAGAAGACGCCATCCCCCCACCGGAAACGCCCGGCGTCACGGGCTATTTTGCAGACACACAATGTTCTGGCGACAAGTGCAAATCCCTTGAAGCGGCTTTGCAGCGACTGGCGCGCGTCGCCAACATCAACACCCGTATTGAATACACCCGCATCGACGAGCAGGATTGGGCCGAAGCGTGGAAGGAGTATTTCTGGCCGGAGAAGATCACCGACACCATCGTGGTCAAGCCCTCCTGGCGGGAGTACCCGGCCGAACCGCAAGAGATCGTTCTGGAGATCGACCCGGGAATGGCCTTTGGCACCGGCACCCATGCCACCACAAACTTGTGCATCTGGATGCTCCAGACCCATCTCAAGCCCGGCGACGCCTTCCTGGACGTGGGCACCGGATCTGGCATCCTGATGATCGCCGCCGCCAAACTGGGTGCAGGAACCGTCAGCGGCGTGGACAACGACGAGGTGGCCGTGACCGTGGCCGAAAAAAACCTGCTGGCCAACCACATCGATTCATTCAGCCTCTCCACGGGCAACCTCGTGGATGACGTGCGTCAAACCTTCGAGATAGTGGCGGCCAACATTCTTGCCGAGGTTATCCTGGACCTGCTGCCGGACGTGAAGGCGGTGCTGAAGGAGAACGGGCTGTTGGTCTGTTCCGGTATCATCACGGCCAAAAAGGAGCTCGTGCTTTCAGGCTTGAAGGAAAATGGTTTGGCGGTCGTTGAGGTGATTGAAAAAGAGGGCTGGGTGGTGATCGCGGCGCGACGAACCAGGATCGGATGATGCAAAACCGAACATGGATGTTACTTTAAGAGACTTCCAGAAAACCGTGTTCGCTGGATACCGGTTCGGGTTGAAATAAACTGGATTGACCAGCGCCCTTAGACCGTAGATGGTGGCGGCGCTTTTTTCACCCGGTCCAAATGGTACAAGGTGGCGCCCACCGGCGCAAAACTGAGGAAGACCAGGTTCAGCACGGGGATGAGAAAGGGCAGTCCGAAGCCCAGATGGAAGAGCGGTGTTTTTCCCAAGGCCTTGAAGCGTTGACCAAAAGGCTCGAGGTTGCGGGCAGGAATGAGGTCGGTGTTGTCCCAGGCCAGGAAGATGGCCGCCACCAGGGGACCAATCGCAGTCAGCAATGGCCCCAGGGGAGTAAACCAGGCCAGGACCATGATGATCAGGGTCAGCAAAACCGGGATGACGTTGCGGGGCAGTTCCTGGCGGACCAGAAACCCCATTTGGTTCAAGATCGACGCATGGGGTGGCGCCGTCGCCTTGCCGGTAACCAGGCGTTCGGTAATGCGGGACATCAGATCCATGATAAACACGGCAAACAGCACCTGAGCCAGCAGATAAGCGGCCACCGCCGATATGCCCATCAGCATCAGCGAGAGCAACCAGGAAGCCAGGTGCCACAGCCAGACGATCCACGGGCTTTCGGGCTGCTGCCACAACAGTGCCAGGATGTCTGCGTGCTTGGTCAGGATCAGCCCGGAGACGGCTACCGTCAATATGGCCACCACGGCAAAACGCAAAATACCCAGCAGCAACAGCCGGGGTGTTCGGATCCCCAACCACAGCCCCTTGAAATTGTAAATGATGCCGGAAAACAGGTTCATCTTATCATCCCTGCTGAAAAGCAACCACCTGCGACGCATGGGTGAAAGAAACCGCCTTTTTCAGATCGGGGAGCATCTCCTTCAGCACCTCGAGCGTGACCGGATGGGGATGGGCAATACCGATGGCGTAGCCCTGCTGCTTGGCTCTTTTTATCAGCAATTTCATCTGCTTTCTCACAAACTTACGGGTCTGCTCGTGGTCGATGAATACATCCCGCTCGGCAAAAGGCAGGTGGAGCAGCTCTGCCGACGGCCGGCACAGGGTGTCTGCCGTCGTGCGGCTGTCCACAAAAAAGAGGTCCCGCTTTTTCAGGATGGTAAAGATCTGGCGCATCTGCTCGGATGATGCCGTCAGCTTGGAACCCATGTGGTTGTTCACCCCCTTGACATTGGGAACGCGGTCGAGGTTCGCATTGAGCTGGGCGATGAGTTCATCGGGCTTCATGGCGGACAGCAGCGCGCCGGGCCCGGGATTGACGCTGGGGTAATTGCCCGGTTCCATGGGCAGGTGAAGCATGATCTCTACATCTTTTTTCAGGGCCTGGTCGATGATGCTGTGGTTAAAGGTGCCCTGGGGAAGCACGGAAAAGGTGAGCGGTACGTCCAGATCCAGAAACCCTTCGGCCATTTTTCGGTCGTAGCCGATATCGTCGATGATGATGGCCACGGGAATGCCATTGGTTATCGGCTTGATCCGGGTGATGGGAAGCGGCGGCACCACCGCTTCGCGGTGGAAAGCTTCGTAATCGGGGACGCTGTGATGCACCGGACCTGTGTCGGGCCGGGTGATGAGAGGCGGCTTGGTCTTTGAGGCCACCTGCGGCGCGGGCCGCATGAGAAACCGGTTGGCCAGCAGGCCGGCCGTGACCACGAGGCACACCAGCAACGTCACCCCGGCAACGATCTTCATCAACTGGAGTTTGGGGTTGATGCCTGTTTTTTTCTTTTTTTTCCGGGCCCTGGGTTTTGCGGAACCTTTCTTAGCCATTTTTCAGGTCTTTGAAGATGTCGTAGCTGATCAAAATGTCCAGCGCGCGCAAAACCTGGTTATCGGAAAAGAGCGCGTCACGATCCAGGGGACTGTGCTTGGACTTGAAACGCTTCAGCGCCGGGGGATCTGGCGGCACCTCTTTTTGGGTCGAATCCGGTTCAGCCCGCGGTTCTTCAAAAGCGTCGTCCGGATCGGCATCTAAATGATTTTTCAGGTCTTTTTCCTTGAGCATCCGTTCGCCTGTGGTGTTGGTGTCGGAGATGATGCGATGCTTGACCTCCACATCGGGCTCCACCCCTTTGGCCTGGATGGAACGGCCCGAGGGGGTGTAGTAGCGGGCGATGGTAAATTTGAGGCCGTAGCCGTCCCGCAAGGTCTCAACGGTCTGCACGGACCCCTTGCCGAAGGAGGTGGTCCCCAGAATCAGGGCCCGCTTGTGGTCCTGGAGCGCGCCGGCCACGATCTCGGAGGCGCTGGCGCTTCCGCCGTTGATCAGAATCACAATAGGATAATTCCGTTTCACGTCGTCGGCATGAGCCCGAAACACCTTGGTATTTTGTCCTTCACGGCCTTTGATGCTGAGAATTTCACCCTCACCCAGAAATAGATCGGACACCTCGATGGCCTGGTTGAGGATTCCACCGGGGTTGTCCCGCAGGTCTAAAACCAAGCCCCTCATGGGTGTCTCAGCGGTTTCCATCGCCTGCAGGGCCTCGATCAGGTCGCCGGTTGTGTTTTCCCTGAAGTTGGTAATCCAGATGTATCCGTACCCCGGCTCGAGTAGCTCTGCCTTGACGCTGTAAATGGGAATCACGTCGCGTACCAGGCTGAATTCCAGCGGTTCTGGCGCGCCTTGCCGGAGAACAGTGATCACGACGCTGGTGCCCTTGGGCCCGCGCATCCGCTTGACCGCATCCCGCAGGTCCTCACTGGGCGTGCCGTCAACCTTGATAATCTTGTCTCCCGCCTTGATGCCGGCCCGATAGGCCGGTGTGCCTTCAATGGGTGAAATGACGGTAACCAGGTTGTTGCGCATGGTCACATGGATACCGATGCCGGTAAACTCGCCATGGGTGTCAATCTGAAGCTCCTTCAGGGCATCGGGAGGAAGCAGGGCAGAGTGGGGATCCAAGCTCCGGACCATGCCCTGAATGGCCGCTTCGATCATTTTCTGGGTTTCGACCTCATCCACGTAGTTTCGCTGGATGAGCTCGATGACGTCGGAAAAAAGCTTCAAACCTTTGTAGGTCTCTTCGCTATTGGCGGACAAATCCCGGTAAAAGCCGTGACCCAGTATCAGCACAGCTGACACGAGCACCATTGCCACCCACATTTTCAGGTGTCGGGTTTTTCTGGCTGTCATTCGTATCTCCTCTAGCCTTTCTTGATCCAACCCAATGGATTCATCGGTTTTCCGTGGTGGCGTATCTCAAAATGCAGTCCGGCTCCGGTCATTGAGCCGGTATCGCCCACGGTGGCAATCACTTCACCGGCCTCGACCGGATCTCCCTTTGACTTGAACTGCTCCTCCAGATGGGCATACACGCTGTAGTAGTGGTCGCCGTGATCGATGATGAGCATGTTGCCAAAGCCTTTGAACCAGGAAGAAAACAGTGTCTGACCGCTGTATACTGCCCGGATGGGTTCACCCCTGTCCGCTTTGATGTTAATACCGCTTTGAAAATGGCTCACCTTAAACTTGCTGTCTTTGTGACGTCCAAAAAAAGAAACTATTTTACCTTTCACCGGCATCATAAGCAAGCCCTTAAGCGCAGCAAAGGGTTTTTCCGCCACCACGGCAAGCGATGAGTCCGCCGGGGGAGGTTCGGATTTGAAGGATTCAACCGTCTGATCCAAGGCTCGGGCCGATACCTTAAAGGATTCGATGGCCGCCAGTTGCAAAGATTTTTTCCCCCGGATATCAGTAAGCAGCGCCTCCCGCCTGGCCTGTTCGGTGTTCATGGCGTCGATGCGATTGCTCAGGTCTGCCGTAGTCGTCTGTTTGTCATTTTTCTCTGTGACCAGCTGTGCCAACAGCACCTGCATCTCTGCCTTGTCCCTGGAGAGTTGGGTCAGCACGGCATCATCCTGGGCCAGGATCTGCTCCATGGCACGTTTGCTTGAAAAGAAATCGAACATGGATTCCGCCGACGCCAGGACGTGGAATTTACCCAGCCAGCTGAGCTTGTAGAGGGCGGCCAGTCGGCCAGCCACATAACTCTCGTTGATGTTGGCACGGTGCTCGATCTCCCGGTATTGGCCTTCGAGCTCCCGAATACGCAACTCCACGGCCTTGAGCTCCGTGGAAAGCCGGGCCACCTTTTTCCGAGTACGGTCAAGCGCTTTTTCAGTATTGTCCAAGGCATCGATGATGGAGGTCTCCGCTTTCGAAAAAGAGTCTACCTTTTCCCTTGAAATCTCCAGCTCCCGGTTAAGGTTGTCGGTCGCGCTATCCGTCAACTCAGGACGGCTCACATCACCTACCGGTGCCGCACCGGGTTCGTCGATGTGCAGATAGCTCTCCCGGTTCAAGATAAATCCGGTCTGATCCTCGAATAGAATCCGGACCCACTCGCCTTCGTATGAGAGCACCAGCACCCGGGCCCCTCTACGCAAGGTGGTAATGGGCGGGTTGTGGCTTCCGGGTCCGGAGCGCATGTTGAGTTCCGATACAAGGATCGTCGCCGGTTTGGGATCCCCGGCACCAAAAAGCGGTTGAGCGAACCAACTGAGAATCAGCGCAGTCAACAAAAGCAGACAAACCTTCTCCGGACGGCAACTGATCCTGATACGCAGCATATTTTTCTTGACCGACCGGCCCATCATTCTTTCACGAACTGTTTAAGGGAAAAGAAGCACCCCAACAGGCCCGTGATCATTCCACCGCCAAGAATGGCGGCACACGTGCCGATGGAAAAAAAACGAATGGCAACCATTTCAGCAGACAGCGTCTGTTCAAACTGGGACCCGATGGCGGAAAAAGCGGAAAAGAGCATACCCAGTCCGATCAAGCCTCCAGACAAGCCCTGGATAAGACCTTCTAAGTAGAAGGGAAACTTGATGAAGTTATCTGTGGCGCCCACCAGACGCATGATATGGATTTCTTCCCGTCGGGAATAGAGCACCAGGCGGATGGTGTTGGCCGCAATAAATATCGTGGCCATGAAGAACATGGCGCCCATGCCGTAGCCGACCAGCTTGAACAAATTGAAAAAGTTGGCAAATCGGTCGATCCATTGCTGGCCGTACTCCACCTCGGATACCGATGGCAGGCCTTGAATGCGTTGTGCCAGAAATTCAATTTTTTCCGGCGAGTTGGATTCGGTGACCAGGGTCACTTCAAAGGCATCTGGCAGGGGATTCTCACGCATGTTGTCGAGCAGGGAGGTCTGCCGCTGCATGCGTGCTTTCATCAATTCAAGGGCATCCGCTTTTGAAATAAAGCTGATGCTTTGGATACCGGCGATAGCCTGGAGCCGGTAGCGAGTGTCCAGGCGCTGGGCCTCGGAGGTACCCGGCGCCAGGTAAACCATGATTCGAACCCCCTTTTTCCAGGCGTTGAACATGTCCTGCGCGTTGAGGAAAAAGAGGCCGAAGGCGCAGACGATCAGAACGGACAAGGCGATGGTGATGATGGTCACCACATTGAGAAACCGGTTCTCCAGAATGTCCTTGATGGCGCGCCGGGTGTAGAAGATCATTGGTTCGCCTCTTCAATTTAAAACGCTCGGTTCAGGTTCAGATATCCGGTGGCGTATCCAGCCGTCCCTGCTGGATCTGCAGCACCCGGCCGGTGGCATTTTCGATAAGGGCTTTATCATGGGTGGCCACCACGACGGTTGCCCCGCGGTTATAAAACATGTTGAGCAGCTCAAAAATAGTGGCTGCCGATTCATCATCGAGGCTGCCGGTGGGCTCGTCGGCCAGGATGATCTTGGGGTCGCCGGCCACGGCCCGGGCCACGGCGACCCGTTGCTGCTCGCCGCCGGACAGGCTAGGAGGGTAGGCGGCCATACGGTCTTCCATGCCCACCACGCGAAGAACGCTTTTCACCTTCTTTTCGATGAGGCTGCGCTTCTTGCCCCGGACCTCCAGAACCAGGGCCACGTTTTCGTATACGGTTCGGCTGGGGATGAGCTTGTAATCCTGGAAAATGATGCCGAATTTTCTCCGGAGCATAGGAATTCGACGGCGGGGGATCCGGGAAAGGTTCATGCCGTCCACCAGGATCTGCCCCTCTGAGACCGGCTCGGCCAGGTAGAGGAGCTTGAGCAGGGTTGATTTACCCGCCCCGCTGGGTCCGCTGATGAATAAAAATTCATTCTTGGCAATATCCAGTGTGGCGTCCACCAGTGCCTGCTTGGCACCGTAGCGCTTGTGGACGTGAAACATCCGGATGACCGCGCTCTTTTCAGCCATGCTGGTCATTGGACCTCGGCAATGTCGATACTGGGCTTTCCCATGGACCGATCGAGGGCCGCCGCCGCAATTTGAAAATCGTATAGGGCATTGTAGTATCGGGTCATGGTTTCGGAAAGCTGGGTCCTCGCATCGAGGACATCCGTGGATGTGGCCATCTGCTCTTTAAACAACTCTTCACTGATACGAAACCCCTCCCTGGCCTGATCGATGGCGGATTGTACCGTGACGATATTCTTCTCAAACTCATCGGCCTTGAGCCAAGCCTGCTTGACCTGTCGCTGGATGTTGTCCAACAGTTCGGTGCGACTGAGTCGGGCCTCAGCAAGCTTGCTTTTCTTTTCCGCAACGCCGTGACCGGTTTTGCCCCACTGCCAGAAATCCCAGCGGGCCTGGGCCTGAACATCCCAAAAGCTGCTGTCGGAAATACCCTCACCACCGTCCACCTGCCAGTCCGTACCCAATTTATAGTAATTGCCTTGAACCTGAACCGTCGGATAATAATCTTTCTTCGACAGGGTCACTTCCTTCTCACGGATCTGAATGTCCAGGTCTGCCACGGCGACTTCCACGCGACCCTTTTCCGCCGCTTCCAGGCACTCCACCAGGGATCGGGACAAAGGCTCGAAATCCAGGACGTCCACCGGTGTCACCGATGTGCCGATGGGTCGCCGCAGCAGCAGGTTGAAGTTGGCCCGGGCAATCTCCAGGTTGTTTTGCGCCGCCACCAGGTCCTGGCGGGCATTTGCCAGCTCGACCTTGGTTTTAAGCAAATCATTGAGCGGCGTCATCCCCACCTCGTGATAGTTGACCGCCACTTCCGTCTGGGCCTCCAGCATGGTGACGGCTTCTTCGGCCACAACCTTGAGCTTCTGGGCCTGGAGCAGAAGGAAATAAATCCGCTTGGCGTTAAAAACAATATCCTGACAGACCAGGGCTTCGTTGAGACGGGCAACGTCCAGCCCCATCCGGGCAAGCTGATACTGATTGGTCAAGGCAAATCCGGTAAACAGGGGTTGGGTGACGCTGGTCACGAAGGCGTATTCTTCCTCGGGTTGCACGACCCCTAGCGTCGGAATTACGTTGAAGCGGGGTTCGTCGTTGCGGGTGTAGTTGTACTCGGCGCTGAAGGTAGGCAGAAACTCCGTGCGCCGGGATTTGAGCGCGGCATCGGCGGCACGCGTCCGCTCACTGGAAATGCGGGCGGAAATGTTGGCTTCGAGAGCCAGGGCCACCGTGTTAACCAGGTCCATGTCGGGCGACGACGCCGTCTCATCGCAACCGGCTGGCAACGCTGCGGTCAGCCACACGCAAAAGAAGGCAATGGATGCGAAAAGACATCTATAGCGGTTCGATGAACGCGGAAATACGGCTGATATCCCACCGGGGTTTGGCATTGACCGGCAACCTCGCAGCTGTTATGAATCGCTTCCAAGCTCAAGGAGTGCTGTTTCCAGTTTTCCTTGCCGAAGCCTCCACTGAATCCCAATGACGGGCTTCTTCCAGTTCGGTGGAGGCTTTTTTATACGAAAAATCCCTTAAAATCAAGTATTTCTTATAAATCCGGCCGTCTGAAAGGCGCCCCATGAAAAATGAACTGATCCACCTGTTGTGTCAAAAATCCTTCAAGTACAGTGAAACACCCGCATTCAAGCTGGTTTCGGGCCGCATGAGCCGGTTTTATGTAAACTGCAAGCCCACCACCATGAGTCCCCGCGGCATGTTTCTCACCGGCCATTTAATGGTTGCGGCCATGCAGGACAGCGGGGCATCGGCCGTCGGCGGACTCACCTTCGGCGCCGATCCCATTGCCATGGCCACTGCCTTTGCCTCAGAGCTAAGGGGCCAGCCGGTAAACGCCTTTTCCATCCGCAAAAGCCAGAAGGATCACGGCATTGTCAAATGGGTGGAGGGGGACATCCTGCCCGGCGCAAAAGTGGTGGTGATCGATGATGTGGCCACCACCGGCGGTTCCACCATTAAAGCCATCGAGCGAGCCCGCAGCGAAGGGCTGGAAGTGGTTCGGGCAGTGATCCTGGTGGACCGCCAGGAGGGGGGCATGGACAACATCCGTGCCCATGTGCCCAACGCGACCGCCATCATCACCCGGGATGAACTGGTGACCTGCTGGAAAAAGATCGCGCCAGCAACATAACAAAATAGACGGAATAAATAATAAAAAGGGGGAACCGCCGGCATTCTTTTGCGGTTCCCCCTTTTTCGGCTTTTTATTGAGATCGATTACTCTGGGAAATAGGTGGCGCAGGCGTCTTCAGACTCCCAGGTAGTCACCCGGCTGACAAGCATCCCGGGCTCCTTGATCATCTCCTGCAGGCTGTTGGCGATGTAAAAGGAGAGATTTTCCGAGGACGGGGCGACGGTGTTAAAATCGGGCAGTTCGTTTAAAAACTTATGGTCCAGACGGCCCATGATCTCTTTTAAATACCTTTTGAGGATGCCGAAATCAACCAGCACACCGGCGTTGTTCAGTCGATCTCCCTTTACGCAGACCTCCACCTTCCAGTTGTGTCCGTGAAGGTTTTCGCATTTTTTAGCCACCATGGTCAGCTGGTGGGCGGCAGCAAAATGGCTGATAATTTTTAGTTCGAACATGACCTATCCGCTCCTGTGGGTCTTTCCGGATCGATGCCGGTGTTTCAGTTGGCCACCCTGGATGGACCGCTTTTTAGAATGGTTTTCAGCTTACTGGTAAACTTGCGCTCTTCAAGCGAGGCAAACTCTTTGAGAATTTTCACCTGCTTTTTATTGAGATTGGTGGGGGTCTTTACGTTCACCTGAACAATCTGATCGCCACGGTGGCCGTTTCTAAGGGAGGGAATCCCTTCGCCCCGCAGCCGGAAGATGTCGCCGGGTTGGGTACCCTTGGGGATCTTCAGTTCGCTCTCCCCGTTAAGTGTGGGGATATTGATGGTATCACCCAGGGTCGCCTGAACAAAGGAAATCGGTATCTGGCACAATACGCTGGTGTCGTCCCGCTTGAAAAAATCATGGGCTTCAGCGTGAATGAACACGTACAGGTCGCCGTGCGGGCCACCATGGACACCGGCTTCACCCTCGCCGGTGAGTCGCAGTCGCGAGCCGTTGTCCACGCCGGCAGGGATTCTCACAGACACCTTTTTGCGGGCCAGTACCTTGCCATGGCCCCGGCAGGTTTTACACGGATTGGATATGACCTGTCCTTGGCCCCGGCAGTGGCTACAGGTGGTGCGGACGGTGAAAAAACCCTGACTGCGGCCCACCTGGCCGCTGCCACCGCACTGGGAACAGGTCTCCACGCCGGTCCCGGGTTCAGCGCCATTTCCCTCACAGGCGGTACACACGTCAGCCTTTTCCACATCGATCTTTTTTTCCGTACCGAAAACCGCTTCCATAAAGGTGAGCTGCATGTCATAACGAAGGTCAGCGCCCCTGTTTGCCCGGCCCCTGGATCGGCGGCCACCGCCAAAGCCGAAGAAATCTTCGAAAATATCTCCAAAACTGGAAAAGATATCTTCAAATCCACCGAAACCGGAGAACCCCGACCCCTCCAGCCCCTGATGGCCATACTGATCGTAAATCTGGCGTTTATTGGCGTCCCGGAGGACCTCGTAAGCCTCGGCGGCCTCCTTGAACTTTTCTTCGGCCTTTTGGTCTCCGGGGTTTCTGTCGGGATGAAATTGAAGGGCCAGCTTCCGGTAGGCCTTTTTCAAATCCGCATCGCCGGCGTTTCGCTCAACGCCGAGCACTTCATAATAGTCTCGTTTGGCTGCCATGGATTGTCCTGGAACGTTAGCCCTTCGTGTTGTCACGGGCGTGGTGATGTGTTAATTTTTAGTCGTTTAAATGATGCATAAACTTAATGCAAGATGAAAGGATGTCAATGGAAAGTCGGGAGCTTCCCTTCGTTCGGGAGATGTTCGACAGCATCGCCCCGAGCTATGATCTGCTCAACCGCCTGCTCAGCCTCCGCCGGGATGTCGCCTGGCGAAAAAAGTTGGTGTCGGTCATGGCTATTCCTGAAAACGGGCAGGTGCTGGACGTGGCCTGCGGCACCGGTGACGTCGCCATTGAGATCTGCAGGCAGAAGGGACCGCGGGTGAAGGTGACCGGCCTTGATTTTTCACCGGGCATGCTTCGCCTAGCCCAGGAGAAGATATGCCGGAATCAAAACAGCTCGATCTCCCTGCTGGCCGGCGACGCCCTGGCGCTGCCCTTTGGCGAAGCATCCTTTCATGCAGTGACCATCGCCTTTGGCATCCGCAACATCCAGGATAAAGCCGGCGCGCTAAGGGCTTTCTATGAGAGCCTCATGCCTGGCGGGATGTTGCTGGTGCTGGAACTGGCCACACCGAAAAAAACCCGCCTGCGCGAGGCCTATCTGGCTTACTTTCAAAAAGTGCTGCCAACCATCGGCCGCCTCTTTTCCAGGCACAGCTTCGCCTATTCCTACCTGCCCGACTCGGTTTCCCGGTTCCCGGCAACCGATGTTTTTATGACCATCATGGCGGAAGCGGGCTTTTCACATGTCACCTGTCGTCGCATGACACTGGGAATCGCCAACCTGTTTGCGGGGGTTAAACCTTGACGGATTCGTAAGAAGCCCGATATCTGCGTTACGCTTCATCCTTCGTCACTGCGGCGTACCGTAAGTACGCCTCATTCCTCAGGACTCGCAAGCCTTGATCTCGGGCTTCTTACGAATCCGTCGGAAATGCGACTGTTGGTGCGGGGGTTAAACCTTGACAGCTGTTGAAAAAAAAGATGGCTCTGAATGACGGTACCGAGGATTAATGCGCTTGCTGGTTGTCACACATGCGGCGCATGCATCTGAAAAAAGTTGTCCCACAGAAAATCCAGCCGTTCACCGGCCTCCGTCAATGAGACGGCCGCCCATATCGGTTCCCCGGTCTCAGCGGTCCCGGTGATTTCACAAAGCTTCAGCCGCTTCAGTTTTCCCAGGGCATCTTCAATTTCGAAATCGATGGGGGTGTCGTAGGTCGCTTTAACCCAGACTTCAATGGCATCGTCCAGCGCTGCAGCGGTCATTCCCGCTTGGGATTCAGCCAGGAAAACATATCCCAGCAGGGCCTCCTTAAACTCCTCTTCCTCCGCATCGGCAATGATATGGTAAAAAACGCCGGCATTGTTGTCCAAATTCTTAAAGTAGAGATTATCCCCCAGGGTTTTCATAAATTTGATTTTGCGGTTTTTGTAGCTGTTCCACTGTTTGAAAAGAAAGGCCCCAATCGCGGCCAGGGCCGTCACTCCGCCCACCATGCCGGATATTTCCACTGGACCCAATGCCGGGATTTTACCGCCACTGGCGACAACGGACCGGGTCATCAGCCATAAAATACTCGCCATGGCAACCAGGCCCGCACCGGCTTTCAATAAAACCGTAACACCGCCACCGACAGCAACACCGCACATGAACAGTTTATCGTTGAGCTTCATTCGAACCTGAGCGTTGGGAAAAAGCATCTCCAGATCCCCTTTGGGTATGTTCTTGAAGAGCTTCACGATCATGGTTCCCGGATTGAAATTAAGATCTTTACGTCCGCGGGCCTGAAAATAGGATTCATCCTTGTACTTGATGAGCAACGCCACCCTGTCGTATACGGTGATATCGATGATCTCTTCTTTGAACAGCCATTTTCTGCGCTTGATCCGATGGGATTGAGCTCCCCTTCTAAAGACCAATTGATTCTCAAAATCCTCGAAATCAACCAACAGGTTGATCTTGAAGAGCGATTCCCGGTTCATGGCGTATGTCAGATCGGTTGCGGTGATTTGTTGATAGTTGGCCTGATTCAACACGTCTTTAAATGCCGCCATGAGTCGCTTTTCATGGGCTTTGCGTGATTCATGGGAAACGTGTCGTAGGCTCACCGTATCGTTGTCAGGATTAAACGGGTAATAGTTTTCCTTGAGCGTCTCGGTTTTCGCATGAAATTCAAAATGGAAGAGACTATTCAGAATGGTGCTGAAGCGAAGAAAGGCCTCTCGGTCGTTGGGTGTGACCATCTTGCTTTTGGCTAAACCATCTACGAGGTCTGCTTGACGGATGGGAATGAATCGTTCTCTAACTGAAGGGCCTGCCACCATCAATTCTCCCAGTCCAAGGTGCGCTGAACCGCCTTTTTCCAACCCCGGACTCCGGCCTCACGCACATGATCATCCATCTGTGGCTGCCAGATCTTGTCCACCGACCAGTATCGTTTCAGATCCTCCATGGAGGCCCAGTATCCCACGGCCAAGCCCGCTGCATAGGCGGCCCCCAGGGCCGTGGTTTCGGTGATGGCCGGCCGGATCACCGGCACGTTGAGCAGGTCGGACTGAAACTGCATGAGCAGCTCGTTGGCCACCATGCCCCCATCGACTTTAAGGCTGTTGAGTTCAACGCCCGAATCCTTTTTCATGGCTTCCATAATGTCCAGGGTCTGGTAGGCGTTGGCCTCCAGTGCAGCGCGGGCGATGTGACCCTTGTTGACATAACGGGTGAGGCCGACAATAACCCCGCGGGCATCGGAGCGCCAGTAGGGAGCAAAAAGGCCGGAAAAGGCCGGTACGATATATGCGCCGCCATTGTCGTCCACCGTTCGGGCCAGCGTCTCCACTTCCGGTGCCGACGAGATCAGCCCCAGGTTGTCCCGCAGCCACTGAACCAGGGCGCCGGCAATGGCCACCGACCCTTCCAGGCAATAAACCGGTTTTTCCCCACTGATCTGGTATCCCACGGTCGTCAACAGGCCATGGGCGGACTGGACCGGCTCGGTGCCCGTATTGAGCAACATGAAACAGCCGGTACCATAGGTATTTTTCGCCTCGCCGACCCCAAAGCAGGTCTGGCCCACCAGTGCGGCCTGCTGGTCTCCCAGGGCGCCGCACACCGGCACCGTCGCTCGCAGGGGGCCATCCTTCAGGGTATGGCCCCAGGTATTCTTGTCGATGGAAGGCACGATACGTGGCATCATCTGCCGCGGAATGCCCAAGATTTTTAGGATTTCATCATCCCAGGCCAGGGTCTCCAGGTCCATGATCAGGGTGCGTGAGGCATTGGATACATCGGTTACATGGGCGCCGCCGGCCGCACCGCCGGTGAGTTGCCAGATAATCCAGGTTTCGATGGTGCCGAAAAGGGCTTGGCCTTTTTCGGCCGCCGCCCGTGCCTCGGGGACATGGTCCAGAATCCATTTGACCTTGGGTCCCGCGAAATAGGTGGCGATGGGCAACCCGGTCTTTTTACGGAAGCGGTCCTGACCACCCTCTTTTACCAGGGCGCTGCAGATTTTATCGGTTCGGGTACACTGCCAGACAATGGCATTAAAAAAGGGTTGGCCGGTTTTCCTGTCCCAGACCACCGCGGTCTCACGCTGGTTGGTGATACCGATGGCGGACAGGTCTTTTCCTTTGAGGCCCGCTTTGCTCAGCGCGCCGCGGATCACTTTTCCGGTGTTGTTCCAGATTTCCAAGGGGTCGTGTTCCACCCATCCGGGACGGGGAAAGATCTGCTCGTGTTCCATCTGGTCCATAGCGACGATCTGCCCGTCATGATTGAAAATGATAAAACGGTTGCTGGTGGTTCCCAGGTCGATGGCACCGATGTATGCGGCCATGATAACATCTCCTTTTTGGGTGTGAGGTGACCTCAACGGATCGCTGTGTTTGGCTCTATTCTTGATGAAGTCTGAACGGGTCGAAGGTTGAAAATGGATATCGTATAAACGCCTGAATGCTTGGCCGGACCCGGCCTTTTTCAGTATCACTTCCCGGCTTCCACTGTAAAGGCGCAAGCACCGGTCAATGTCCGTGGATCAAGACCCAGGTTTTCTGCCGGCAGATCCATGGACATGCCAAGCAGTTGGGGGAAAAGAATGGCCTGCAGCCGTCCCTGAGTCGGGTCCGCATGAGGGTGCTGGCGGCGGATTTCGTCGAATTGCAGCTGGCAATAGGTGCAGGCCGAACAGAGCATCTCCGCACCAGCTTCCCGGGCCGACGCCAGTTTCTTTTCCATCAGGGCCAGGGCGAGTCTTTGGTTTTTGCTCCAGAGCGGGTTGCCGCAGCACTCGGTTCGCCGTGCCCAGAAGACTGGGGTCGCTCCGGTAACGGCGACCAACGCCTCAAAAAGCTGGGGAGCCGTGGGGTTGTCGAATCCGGTGACCTCGGCCGGTCGCAGAGCGTGGCAGCCATAGTGGGCGGCCACCTTAAGGTGTTCAAGCGGTGTGCGGACATGGTCCTGCAAGCGGTGTGTACCCACCTTATGATAGAGGAGCGACAGGAGGTGGATCACATCACTGCGATCGCTCCAATGCAGATTTTCGGCGGCCAGGTGGCTATTGATGCGATCCCTCAGGGCAGGCCTGCGACGCAGCCAATAGAGGGCATGTTTGAAGCTGCCGAAACAGCATTTGCATGGCGTCAGAATATCCAACCCCTGCGCTTCCGCCAAGGCCAGATCACGGGTGGCCGAAAGAAGGAAAGCGCTGAAATCCTGATGGCGGATCGGATAGCCGCAGCAGTTCAGATCCATATCGACCAGCTCGACCTCCAGAGCAGACAGGACCGACCGGGTAGAGCGATCATAGGCGGGCAGATGAAAAGGGATTTTACAACCGGGAAAGTAAAGCAGCTTCATGACTTAAACTCCCCGGTGCTGACGCTGGATGGCGGAGCGCCTTTCATTCGTGACCAGCCGCGATTGCGCAGTTCATAGAGCAGGTCGGCCACGCGGATATGCTGGGGGCAGTGCTCCTGGCACTGATAGCAGGTGACGCAGGCCCAGACCATGCGGGAAGCCAAAGCCAGCTCCATCTGCTGCATGCGCAGCAGATTGGTGACCAGATGAGGGCCGATCTCGGGATCCTGATCGGGTTCGGTGGCGGCGGCCACCACGGGGCAGACGCTGGTACAGATCGCACATTGGACACAGGCCTGGAAGGTGGTCGGATCGTCACACAGTTCCATGGTGTCTTCTTCGGCTGCAGATGAACCCGCTGCGGTCATTACCGGCAGCAGCGTCTCTGTGGGTGTGCGCACCACACGGGTGTGCAACTCGGGATAGCCCTGGTCGGCCAAACTCGCTTTGGACGCTCGCCACAGGTCTTGCAGGTCCAGCCCCGACGGACAAATCTGGGTGCATCGGTAGCATTCGGTGCAGATGAAGCTGCCTTCGGAAAAGGTCTCCATGCGCGCAGCCGGCAGGTCGTTGAGGGAGCGTTGAGCCAGGGAGATTAGCTTTTCGGAGGGGAGGATGTCCCGGTTGCCGATGATCTGGGCGCTGGGCGCTACGCTGCAGACCCGGCTACAGGCGCCACAATGGGTGCAGCCGTCCAGGGCCAGGGCACGCCGGGTTTTGAGGTTGAGGGGAAGCGATGTCTCTGCATGGCCCGCGGCCCGCAGTGCCAGAGTCAGCGGGGTCGTCAGCATGTGTTTGAATTTGGTAAAGGGCAACAGAGCCAGGGCGGCGAAGCAAACCAGGTAGTGCAGGTGCCGGAGCAGTTCATCCGCCCGAATCCGGTTGAGTGTGGCAGCTGCCGGTTTGATCAGGATGGCGACGGGCAGGGAAGCGAAGGCCGCCGTGGGGCGGCTGTGGCAGACCGCACAGCTCTCCTCGTTGAGCTCATGCCCCATTTCGAGCAGTTCAGGCGTTATCTCCGGCGCTGGATCGAAGACCACATGATAGTCCCGGGCCCACACGGCCCTCAACGATTCGACTTCTTCAGGGTCATCACCGTACAGGTAATCGTCGACCATTTCATCGAAAATCGGTTGAGACACGATCTGGGTCCCTTCAAGGAGAAAGCCGGAAATGATGATCATCATCAGGAGCAGCAATGGCAGCAGATCGTTTCGTCCGGTGATCTTTTTTTGGGCGGGGATCTTGAGGCGGCGCACCAGGGCGATGCTTGTCCCCGCGAGGACGATGACACCAAAAAGATTGCGCAGGAAGAAAAATGGGTTCAGGGTCGAGGCGTAATCGGAAAAGAGGCGTTGGGTGACAATGTCTTCAAGGGCGTGAAACACCAGCAGCAGCCCAAAGCCCCAGAAGATCAGCATATGCATCACCCAGCGCAGACGGTGTTTTTTAAACAGGTCACCCTGCAACAGAACGTCGCGCAGGAAGACTGTCAAAACCACCTGCAGGCGTCGGCTGAAGATAGCCGCCGCCGATCCCCGTAGAGCTGCGGTGGTGCGTTGACCGACAGTGCCGGGGGCCTCCGGGCCAATGTTGATGGTTAACCACCGCTTCAGCCGCCAAAGCAACCCGGCGAAGCAGACCAGGAGCGCCAGATACAGCGTTGCGTCAAACAGCATGAGGTCCCTTTACCATTTGGATCGTATCCTCCAGAGTCAACCTCGTTCGACCGGGATGCAGTGGCATAACCGTTTTATTGAAACGCCCAAGGTTGCTATCACCACAAAATCAATCAGTGATTAAGACGTCCTTGCAACCTGGTTCACGATGGCTTTCACGGCCCCCCAGGCACTAGCCACTGCCAACCCGACCCCCGATTTGGTGCGCATCCAGTCCTGGTGGGCCAGAATGGAGCCCGCTGCGTAGAGACGCTCATGCACGACCCTGCCAACGGCGTCGACGGGTTGAAACTGGGAATCGGTTTCGATACCGGCCCGGCTGACGGCATGCCCTTGGGGTGCCAGAAAAGTTCCCGCATACCACTCGTCCCGATGCTTTGGCTGATGCACCGGCAGATTGAATAGGGCTTCGTGAATACCGTCCCGTTCCGGTGTCAGACCTTTGCCGATGAAACGGCCCGTGGCCAAGAGTACCCGGTCGGCCAGGACACTGTGTTCGGGCGCGCTTTTGCCCATCTGCAGTTTAAAACCGCCGCCTGGCAAGGGCCGGGCGTCAAACACGCGATGGTGGTAATGGGCCTCGACACCCAGAGCGGGCACGTGACGCTCGAAGGCCTCCTTGAGTCGCAAGCCGGTGATGGCCGGCGGCATGGTTGGGATCTCGAATACCCGTGCATTGAGGTGTTTCTCAAAGTGGGCCAGGATTTCGGATGTTTGATAGATGCCCAGGACGGCAGGCAGGCCCACATATGCGGCCCCGTTGACATGGGGTGCGATGGCAGCTGCAAAGCGCTCACGTTCGGCCTCTACTTCGAGCATACGGGCCACATGTTCGGGGTATTTGGGACCGTGCACGCTGGTGCCGGGGACGTCGATGGTGGCGGTTCTCAGGTCGGGCCAGGTCGAGCCCAGGGTTTCGACCATCTGGCGGGCGCTGAAACCCCGCAACCCCACCAGATCCACGATCAGACAAGGAGCCTTGGCGGCCAGTGCCTGGCTGCCGGCCCACATGCTTTCCGGAACACGATAGGTGCGTTTGACCGTACCCACAGGGGTCAACAAGGTGGTGTTGCGATTCCGGTGGCCTTTGTAGGGCAGCCCGATCTCCGCCAGATAGGCGGTCAGTGTGTCCATGGCCGTTCGGATCGCGTCGGGCGCCAGGCGCGCATACGGGTGGTGGGGTTCGGCGGTCACCAATTCATTCAAGGCGTCCCAGGGATCGTTGCGCACGCGGCGTTCATTGGGGGGATAGACACCCAATAGGTCAAAAACACCGCTGGCATAGATCACCTCGCCGGTGAGGCCAGCCTGAACCACGTGGAGGCCCTGTTGGGCGGCAAACAGTGTGGCGGCCATTCCGGCCATTCCGGCGCCGATGACCATCAACTGGCATTTGGTATGGTTGGATGGCGTTTGTATAGCGATATTTCCCCCAATAGCCAGGACAGGCCGCCTTCGGGTAATTCTATTCAGAGAGCTCTAACCCATAGAGACCGCAATGCAGGGCCTCCTGCAATTCCGCCTGGGACACGGCCTGTCCCCACAGAATGGGGCGGACCCCGCGCCAGCGCTCGTTGAGAAAATCGCGCAGCTCGTCAAGCCCCTGATCAGCCCTCAACAGGCCTTCGTTGTAAAGGTGTGCCGTCATCCGCAAACTGCAAAACGCCCCCTGGCAAGGGCCCTTGCCCACACGACTACGCTGGCCCACCTCACGCAGGCTAGGTTGGTCCCCCTGTTCCTGAATGTTGGCGGAGATGTTGTCGACTACGCTGGTCGGCACCATTTCACATTCGCACAGGAGCAAGTCCGATGGATCTTTTTTCTGAAACCACATCTTGGGGGTCAGCCCTGCCTCGGTCCACTTACCGGCGTTAGTCGCCGGAAGGGGGGTGGTGCGGGTCTGGCAGGCCTCGCCAACTCCCAGATGCGCGCAGACTCGATCAGCCGTTTTCTCGGCCATCAGCCGATAGGTGGTCAGCTTGCCCCCGGTGATGGTCATGAAGTTGCTGATCCCGTCTTCGCTGTGATCGATGAGGGCAAACCCCCGGCTGACCGCTCGATCATCGGCGGTGTGTGTTGACTGGACCAGAGGCCGCACACCGGCATAGGCTCGGATAAAGCGTGTGTCGGCCAGTTTAGGGACCATGGCGATACCGTCGGGCAGCATCGCGTCGATCTCGGCCACTGTCGGGCGTTTTATTTCTGGATCATCGATGCGCACAGACGTGGTCCCAAAGATGGACACCGTACCACCCGGGACCAAAATATCTCCGTCGGTGGCTTTGCGCAGGCGATTGATGACCCGGTGGGACAGGCGATTCTGGGTAATGATCAGGCTGCCCTGGGAGCAGAGCGTGTTTATTTTGGCGCCGGCCATGGCAGCCACGTTGCCGGCCCAGGCACCGGTGGCGTTGACGATCACCTCTGCTTTGATGGCGAAGCGTTCGCCAGTGCGGTGGTTTTCCAGATGGACGAGTTCGATGTGTTCACTTGATTTTTCGAAGCGTACGATCCTGGTATTGCGCAGAGCTGTCGTTCCGTGGGCCTGGGCGTCGGCCAGATTATCCAGCGACAACTTGAACGGATCCACGCACGCATCCGGCACACTGTAGACCGCGATGGTTTCTGGTGAGAGGACCGGCTCCATGTCGAGGGCCTCTTTGATTTCTACTGCCTGGGTGTGAATACCGCACTGAATGCAGCGATCGGTGAAGTCGGCTATGTATGTCTCGTCATCGCCGGCAACGGCCACGAACAGGCCGCCGGTGGTCTCCACACAATGGGGCGCCAGCCGTTTAATAAGGTCGCTTTCCTCTCGACACTCTTTGGCTGAAGCAGGGTCCGACGCGATGTACCGGGCACCGCTGTGCAATAGACCGTGGTTGGCACCGGAAGCGCCGGCATTGATGTCCTGCTTTTCCACCAGGAGGCACCGGACACCTCGAAGGGCTAAATCCCGGACCAGGCCGGTGCCCGTGGCGCCACCACCGATAACCAATACCTGCGTTTCCAAATTTTTTTTCATCATACCTCTGAACCCACGGTCCCGGTGATGAACCCGGACAGTGAAGTAAAACATACTGACCGAAGGACCGCGATTTTCAGAACCAATATTAATGTTTTCACTTGAGAAAAACGCATTCAAATGTTATAAAGTTACACAATATACCAGCCATTTTCTCTCATCTTTTGTGAAAAATATCATACAAACGGCCGTGTGTCACCAAAAATTGTTCGTTTTAAATCAATATCAACAAAACAGTTTCTTAATCGAAAATAAAAACATCGGCCCATCGGAAAACACTGGAAATGACAGCTAAAAAAAAGTCCGCCGGCACTGCACCCAAATTAAAAACAAACGGGAAGGCGGCACCGGTTCGAAAACGGCACGAAAAAATAATAAAAAATGTGCAGGCCCATGGATTCGTAACCATTGAGGCCCTGGCCCAGGCCTTTTCGGTAACGCCACAGACCATCCGCCGGGACATCAACACCCTCAGTGAAAAGGGACAGCTGTGCCGCTATCATGGCGGTGCCGCCATTCCAACCTCCACCGAAAACGTGGCCTATAACGAACGAAAGGTGCTCTGCTTCCGCGAAAAACAGAAGATTGCACAACTGCTTGCCCAGCACATTCCGGACAACGTCTCCCTGTTCATCAACATCGGCACCACTACCGAAGCCATTGCCCACGCCCTGGGCAACCACAAACGCCTGCGAGTGATCACCAATAACCTCAACGTCGCTTCCATTATGAGCGCAAACGAAAACTTTGAAGTGATCGTCGCCGGCGGGCTGGTCCGACATCGGGACCAGGGTATCATCGGGGAAGCCACCATCGATTTTATCAGCCAGTTCAAGGTCGATTACGGCATCATTGGCATCAGCGGAATCGATACCGATGGCACGCTGCTGGACTTCGATTATCGTGAGGTTCGGGCGGCGCGGGCCATCATCGACAATTCGCGCAGCGTGTTTCTGGCTGCGGATCACACCAAGTTCGGCCGCAACGCCATGGTCCGCCTGGGTGGTATCGCTGAAATCGACGCCCTGTTTACCGACAGACGACCGCCGGCGGGGCTTGCGGAGGCCATTTCTACGGCAGAAGTGGCGCTTCACGTGGCTTGAGAATGACCGGCTCGGACTGCCGGAGCAACATGGCGATCGGCTGGTTGGGGTCGAGTAAATGAAAAAGAAATGTCTTCGCTTGCGAAAATTTTTTATGAATGTTATCCATTCTAATCCTTCATATTTGCATCTTCTTCATATTCATTTAGCGGTTTTTGTTTGAGTCCGGAGTCTGAACCATGAGTCTGCTTCTCCAGAACATCAATAAAATCGTCGGCCGGGAGTCCCACCTCAGCGCCATCAATCTCGAATTTGCCCCCGGTTCCCGGAACGTTATCCTGGGGCGCACGCTGGCCGGCAAGACATCGTTGCTGCGTATCATGGCCGGGCTGGATCGCCCCACTTCCGGGCGATTGCTGCTAAATGACCAGGACGTCACCGGTGTCTCCGTGCGCAAGCGTAACGTGGCCATGGTTTACCAGCAGTTCGTGAACTACCCCTCAATGAACATTTTCGACAATATAGCCTCGCCACTGAAACTGGGCGGCATGGCCAAGGCGGAAATCGATCGGCGGGTTCGCGAGACCGCGTCGATGCTGCGCATCGAGCACCTGCTGGATCGATTGCCGGCAGAGCTTTCCGGCGGCCAGCAGCAGCGTACCGCCATTGCGCGCGCGCTGGTTAAACGCACCGATCTGCTGCTGATGGACGAACCGCTGGTCAACCTGGATTACAAGCTCAGAGAAGAGCTGCGCGTTGAACTTCAGGCAATATTCAAGGAGCGCGAGGCCATCGTGGTCTACACCACCACGGAACCCGCCGAAGCCCTGATGCTGGGAGGCAGAGTTGTCGTTCTCGATGAAGGTCGGGTGCTTCAAACCGGCCCCACGGCGGATGTCTACCACCATCCCACCACCATGAAGGTGGCCGAGGTGTTCAGCGATCCACCCATTAACTATATGGACGGCCATGTTGAAAAGGGCAGCATCCATCTGATTCGCAACATTCATTTCTCTCCCAGCGGACATTTGAACGGACTTTCTCCGGGTGATTATAAGTTTGGGGTTCGCTCCAACCACCTGTTTCTCAACCGTCAGGATGAAGGCGACGCCGAGATTCAGGCCCGTGTGGAACTGGCGGAGATCAACGGTTCGGAAACCTTTATTCATATCAGTCACGACAACACCTCGCTGGTGGTTCAGGACGAAGGCATCCATCCGCGCAAAATTGGCGCCCAGATCAGCGTGTTTGTCAATCCCAACCACCTGTTTGTATACAACCCTGCCGGCCAGCTGGTTGCATCACCCGGAAAACGGGTATAGCGCCATGCATGGGTGAGGAGACTATCCCATGGCACTTATTCGACTGAACGAAATCGCCCACAGCTATCTTGCCAATCCCCAGGGACCCTCGGATTACGCACTCAAACGCATCCACCATGAATGGGAAGATGGCGGGGCTTACGCCCTGCTTGGCCCGTCAGGCTGCGGTAAAACGACGCTGCTCAACATTATTTCCGGTCTGCTCACACCCAGTGAAGGCCGGGTGCTCTATGATGGGCAAGATGTCACCGATCTCCCCCCGGAAAAACGCAACATCGCCCAGGTCTTCCAGTTTCCGGTGCTCTATGACATTATGACGGTCTACGACAACCTGGCGTTCCCCCTGCGCAACCGCCGCATCGCTGAAAATGAGATCCGCCAGCGGGTTCATGAGGTGGCGGAGCTGCTTGACCTAACACCTTATTTAAACAATAAAGCCGCCGGCCTCTCTGCCGATGCCAAGCAGAAAATTTCGCTGGGACGTGGCCTGGTGCGCAGCGATGTGGCGGCGATTCTGTTCGACGAGCCCCTCACGGTCATCGATCCCCATTTGAAATGGCAGCTGCGCCGCAAACTGAAAGAGATCCACGAACAACTGCAGCTCACCTTGGTATATGTTACCCACGACCAGGTGGAAGCCATGACCTTTGCCGAAAAAGTGGTGGTGATGATCGAGGGAGAAATCGTTCAGATCGGAACGCCCCAGGAGCTTTTCGAATCACCGGAGCACACCTTTGTGGGCTATTTCATCGGCAGTCCGGGGATGAATTTCCTGCCCTGCACCATAGAAGGCCGTTTGGCAAGGGTCAACGGCACTGCCATCCGCTTGGACGCGGCCACGGCCAGCCTGGGCAAACAAGCTGCCGGAGAACTCCAGCTGGGCATCCGACCCATGTATCTGCAGGTCCACGATCACCCGGTGGATGACAGTGTATCCGCAACGGTGACCGTGGTGGAAGATCAGGGCAATTGCAAAATCATCACCCTTGCCCTTGGCGACCAGGTGCTGCGCGCCCGGGTGCCGGAAGACTACCCGATACCGGTGGAGAAGGCCTGGCTGGTTTTTCCGCCGGACTGGACCAAACTCTACGCCAACGGTCGGCTCTTGCGATAGGAAGGAAGGCTTTATGGAAAAGTGGGAAGACAACCGGGCGTGGTTCCTGATCCTGCCGGTTTTTATCCTTGTGGCGTTCACGGCCATCATTCCGCTGATGACTGTGGTCAACTATTCCGTACAGGATATATTCGGCCCCGGCCAGCGGGTCTTCGTGGGCACCGAGTGGTTCGACGAGGTGCTCAACGACCCCCGCCTGCATGAGGCACTTTTGCGCCAGTTCCTATTTTCCGGTCTGGTGCTGCTCATCGAGCTGCCATTGGGCGTCGGCATCGCCCTGATGATGCCCAAAAAGGGCTGGGGCGTCTCCGCCAGCCTGGTGACCCTGGCCCTGCCGCTGCTGATTCCCTGGAATGTCATCGGCACCATCTGGATCATCTTCACCCGCCCGGATATCGGCCTGTTGGGGGCGGCCATCAACAACATGGGTGTTGCCTTCGACCATACCGCCTCGCCGCTGGATGCCTGGGTCACCTTGATGCTGATGGAGGTTTGGCACTGGACGCCCCTGGTGGCCCTGCTGGCCTATGCGGGCCTGCGGGCCATACCCGAGGCCTATTTCCAGGCCGCCAAAATAGACGGCGCCTCCCGCTGGGCCATTTTCCGCTATATCCAATTGCCCAAAATGCGCGGCGTTCTCACCATCGCCATCCTGCTGCGCTTCATGGACAGTTTTCTTATCTATGCCGAGCCCTTCGTGCTCACCGGCGGCGGTCCAGGCAACACCACCACCTTCTTGTCAATCTACTTGGTCAAAGTCGCCGTGGGCCAGTTCGATCTCGGACCGGCAGCGGCATTCTCACTGATCTATTTTCTCATCGTGCTGCTGTTCAGCTGGCTGTTCTACCAGGTTCTGCAAAACGTGGGTAAAGGAGAGTCGCGATGAAGATACGATACCGAACCCTTGGCCTGCTGTTTTATCTCGGTCTGTTGATGCTGCCCATTTACTGGATGCTCAACATGTCCCTGCGCACCAACGCAGACATAATGAACACCTTTTCGCTCTACCCGGCAGACCTGACTCTGGGCAACTACATCAAAATTTTTACGGACAAGTCCTGGTACTCCGGCTACATCAATTCCATCATCTATGTCAGCATCAACACGGCCATCTCCTTGACCACGGCACTGCCGGCAGCCTACGCCTTTTCACGCTATCGCTTTCTGGGCGACGGACAGGTTTTTTTCTGGCTGCTCACCAACCGCATGGCGCCAGCTGCCG
This sequence comes from uncultured delta proteobacterium, assembly GCA_963697405.1. GTDB lineage: Bacteria > Desulfobacterota > Desulfobacteria > Desulfobacterales > Desulfosarcinaceae > Desulfosarcina. Next base: position 87,859 of record CAVONY010000038.1, read on the forward strand.
TTTTTCTGCTGCCCTTTTTTCAGCTCTACTCGACCTTCGGCCTCATCGACACCCACATCGCCGTGGCGCTGGCCCACTGTCTGTTCAATGTGCCCCTGGCCGTCTGGATCTTGGAAGGCTTTATGTCCGGCATCCCCCGCGAGATCGATGAAACAGCCTATGTGGACGGCTATTCCTTTCCGCGTTTCTTTCTTACCATCTTTTTACCGCTGATCCGCGCCGGTGTCGGCGTGACGGCGTTCTTCTGTTTTATGTTCTCATGGGTCGAACTGCTCATGGCACGCACCCTGACCACCACCGTCGCCAAACCCATTGCCGCCACAATGACCCGAACGGTAAGTGCGTCGGGCCTGGACTGGGGCTTGCTGTCCGCGGCGGGCATCCTTACTATTGTACCGGGAGCCTTGGTGATCTGGTTCGTTCGTAATCACATGGCCAAGGGTTTTGCCCTGGGCCGGGTGTAAGGAGGTGTTTCGATGAATCTGGAATGGATGGCCTGGACCTTTCCCACCGCGGTGTTCTTCATCACCATTGTGGTAATCCTGACCGCAATGACCGCCTGGCAGGTGATCTCCCCCTGCGTGGTTCGCCGTGGCCTGCTGCCCATCGCTACAACCCGCGGCGACAGACTCTTTATCGGACTGCTGGGCAGCGCCTACATTCACCTGGCCTGGATCGGGCTGACCGATTACACCCTGTGGATCGCCACCGGCATCGCGTTGGTTTGGATGCTGGCGGTCATGCGCTGGGCATAGCTGACCATTTTAATTACATCGCCAATCAAGGTCTGTGTCGCGCGGCGTTCATGGCCTTCGCGCCCGCCACAACCACCGGGAAACCGGAAGACCGTCACCGAAGGCCCACGGGAGGAAAGCATATGAATAAAGGGTTGTTTAAAAAAGGTGCCCGGGTGTTGATCCTCGGGGTCGCGGTTGTCTCCATGTTGGCCTTTTTCGCCGGTTCGGCAAGTGCGGATTCCGCAGCCGCCAAAAGATGGGTCGACGAGGAGTTTCAACCGTCTACCCTGAGCAAGGCCGACCAGATGAAAGAAATGGAATGGTTCATCAAAGCGGCCGCTCCATTCAAAGGCATGGAGATCAAAGTTGTTTCCGAAACCATTCCCACCCACGAGTACGAATCCAAGGTGCTCACCAAGGCTTTCGAGGAAATCACCGGTATCAAGGTGACCCACGACCTGATCCAGGAAGGCGACGTCATCGAAAAGCTGCAGGTACAGATGCAGTCGGGAAAAAACGTCTTTGACGCCTATGTCAACGACTCCGACCTCATCGGCACCCACTGGCGCTATGGGCATGCGGTCAACCTGACGGACTGGATGGCCGGCGAAGGCAAAGATGTCACCCTACCCACCCTGGACGTTGACGATTTTATGGGCAAATCCTTCACCACCGGACCTGACGGCAAGCTTTATCAGCTGCCCGACCAGCAGTTCGCCAATCTATACTGGTTCCGCTACGATTGGTTCAACCGGGACGATTTCAAAAAACAGTTCAAGGAGAAATACGGCTATGAACTGGGCGTACCGGTCAACTGGTCGGCCTATGAAGATATCGCCGAGTTTTTTAGTGAGCAGGTCAGAGAGATCGACGGCGTGGCTGTATACGGTCACATGGACTACGGTAAGAAAGCCCCGGATTTGGGCTGGCGCTTCACCGATGCCTGGCTCTCCATGGCCGGTGCGGGCGACAAGGGCATTCCCAACGGCAAACCTGTTGACGAGTGGGGCATCCGGGTAGATGAAAACAACCGCCCGGTGGGTTCCAGCGTCGAGCGGGGAGGGGCGGCCAACGGTCCGGCAGCCAAGTACTCTCTCCGCAAGTATATGGAGTGGCTGCGCAAATACGCACCTCCGGGCGCACTGGGAATGGATTTCTACCAGAGCCTGCCCAGCCTGGCCAAGGGCAACGTGGCCCAGCAGATATTCTGGTACACCGCATTCACCGCCTCTATGGTTGAAAAAGGCACCCCCGTCGTCAATGATGACGGCACGCCAAAGTGGCGCATGGCACCGTCACCCCACGGACCTTATTGGGAAGAAGGCATGAAGCTGGGATACCAGGATTGCGGATCCTGGACGCTGCTCAAGAGCACCCCCGTAGACCGGCGCAAAGCGGCCTGGCTTTTCGCCCAGTTCTGTGTGGCCAAGACCACATCACTGAAAAAAGCCCATGTCGGCCTGACCCCCATCCGGGACAGCGATATTCGTCATGCATCATTCACCGAACGCGCTCCCAGACTGGGCGGCCTGGTGGAATTCTACCGCAGCCCGGCCCGCGTGGCCTGGACACCCACCGGTACCAATGTTCCCGACTATCCGAAACTGGCCCAGCTATGGTGGCAGAACATCGGTGAGGCTGTTTCCGGTGAAGTCACCGTGGATACCGCCATGGACAACCTGGCCAAAGAACAGGATCGGATCCTGGAGCGTATCGAACGGTCCAAGGTTCAGGGCGACAAGGGACCAAAGCTCAACGAAAAACGTGATCCCGAATACTGGCTGAATCAGCCCGGCTCCCCCAAGGCCAAGCTGGCCAATGAGAAACCCCAGGGGGAAACGGTCAACTACGACAAACTAATCGAGGCCTGGCGCGCAGGAAAGGTGAAATAACCGAGCGCCATACCTGAGACCACACAACCGGGGCCGGCCCGCTTCTGAGCCGGCCCCGGTCATTTTTTACCCGCCTGTTAGATTCCCGCATCGGATAGAACCCTCAGCCTTTGCGTGGTTGGGAAAAAGGGGTTGCCATAATCCTGTCAGGCCATTTTGGGCGCCGGGATTACCGTTTGACTTTGGCCACGGCCTTGGTTACATACGGCCCAACCAATGAACGATCAGGAAAGGACAATTCATGAACGATGCAGATAAAAATGCGCTTATTTCGCCGGTGCGATTAGGATACAGCAGCCAATTCAAATTTAAATGCCACCCGGGGGTATCGTGCTTTACCATGTGCTGCCGGGGCATCAACATTATCCTCACGCCCTACGACATTCTCCAGATGAAAAACCGGTTAGGCCTCTCTTCCCGGGAATTTCTGGCGATTTACACCGAACCGCACCTGCTGGAAAAGACCGATCTGCCCATGGTCACCCTCAAGCTGCTCGACGATGAGCGCGAATCATGCCCCTTCGTCAAAGACAAGGAGGGATGTATTATTTATGAAGATCGCCCCACGTCCTGCCGCTATTATCCATTGGGAACGGCAACCCTTCAGCACAAGGAGGGGGCTGACGACGAGGGCTTTTTCTTTTTTATCAACGAGCCTCACTGCAAGGGCTTCGAGGAGGATGGCGACTGGACCGTGGCCGAATGGCGGGAAGACCAGGGTGTGGACCTGCGGGACGAAATCAATCGTGAGTGGACAGACCTGGTGGTGCGCAAGCGCTCTTTTCCACCCAACATCAAGTTGACGGAAAAAGCCAAAAAGATGTTTTTTCTGGTGAGCTACGACATCGATAAATTCAAGGAGTTTGTCTTCAACAGCTCTTTTTTGAAGCGCATCGACCTTGATGCCGCCACCGTGGAAAAAATCAAGAATGATGAAATCGAACTGCTCAAGTTCGGGCTGGAATGGCTAAAAGGTGTTCTGTTTAAAGAAACCGACCCCGAGCAGCAGGCGGCTAACTTTGCCGACAACGAAAAACCTGCCTGATAAGGGAGCCCAAAATAAACAAACCGTCCGCCCTGAAACAATCAGGACGGGCGGTTTGGTTTTTTACCCAGGCCAATCAATCAGTACGTCGGGTAATACAGTCCCTCCAACAATCGTTCATCGTTGAGCCGCCCGTCGATGTCCACATTGAAGAATTCCGCCAGCGGTGCAAAAATCTCCGGGTTTTTCGATTGAACGGTCTTGGCTATGTTCGCCACCACGTCCAGGCCGGCCCGGCTCATTTTTCCGAGCGGCGGGCGACAGGGTCCCGAAGGTACACCCAGCAGCTGCATCAGCGTCTTCAAGGCCAGTGGATTTCGTGCCCGACAAACCACGTCGCCGTAAGGAGATTTTTCCACGGTTTTCACCGTCACCAGCCCGAACAGCGGCCTCAGGGCATCGGCCAACCTTTTTGCCTGGTCGATCTCTTTATCAACCAACAGCCGGACCAGATCGCTCATGGCCCTGGGGACGATATTGGAGACCACCGAAATCACGCCTGTTGCGGCAATCTCCGGGTCGGAAATCATTTCATAAACCAGCCCGTCGTCTCCGGAGAAAATGCTGAATTCGGGCCCGCAGCATTGGCGGGTTCGCCGCATGTTGTCAAGATCTCCCGTAGCCTCCTTGACCGTATTCACGTTGGGATAATCTTTAAACAGCAGGGCCAGGTCGTCGGGCAGCAACTGGGCGCCTGTCCTCCCCGGGATGATATAGGGAATGATGGACAGCTCGGGAAAGGCCACAGCCACCGGTGCCAGGTACTCTTTTCTGATCTCCAGCGAACTGGGGCCGTTGTAGTATGGGTCCACTAACAGCACCGCATCGACGCCCGCTTCGGCGGCATGGCGCGTGGCGGACAGGGCCTCTTTGGTGTTGTTGCTGCCTGCCCCGGCGATGCACAGGCATTTACCCTTGGCATGTTGTGAAATGATTTGAACCACCCGGTGGTGCTCTTGCCAGGCAAGCGTGGGGCTTTCACCGGTGGTGCCCACGGCCAGAAGGCCGGTGATGCCGTTTTGGATCTGAAAATCGGCCAGGCGGGTAAGCCCCGTTTCATCGACTGCCGCGCCGTCGAAAGGCGTCACCATTGCGGTATAACATCCTGAATTCATGCTACCTCCTAAAAATGTCACGTTGTTTAAAAACACTAAGGAAGTTGGGGTGTTATGTCAAGGGAAAAGCGGGGCCACCGCGATTATTTTCCTTGACACGGGAAGGCAGTCACGTTACCCAATTTGATTTCAAGAGAAAAAACTATCGGTGAAGCCACCGGAAAAGGAAGTGACCATGGAAAAAGCACCCAACGCCGACGCGTATATTGACCAGCAGAAAAATGCCATCGCCGCCAACCCCGACTGCGGCACCTCCCACTACAACCTTGGCGTGGCGCTGCTGGGCCAGGGAAAAATCGAAGACGCCGAGAAATCATTGTACGCTGCTATCGAGTGCAGCCCGGGTCTTGCTGAAGCCTACGTCCAGGTTGGCGGCATTTGCCTGAAGCGCGGAGATATGGATGGCTGCCTGGACTGGAACCAACGGGCCGTCAAAGCCAAGCCCGGTTTTTCCGAGGGGTGGGGAAACATCGGTTTTGTAATGCTTCAGCGCGGTGACATAGCGGGCGCCATCAAGGCTCTGGAAAAGGCCACCACGTTCAATTTCCGGTTTATCCAGGCCTTCGCCACCCTGGCCAACGCCTACCTGATGAATGGCCAGGTCAAAGAGAGTATCGAGACCAACCTGAAGGCGTTGAAGCTCTCTCCGGATTTTGCCGTTGCGCACAACAACCTGGCCATCGCCTACCTGGAAGACGGTCAGCCGGCCCTTGCTGTGGAACACGCCGACAAGGCCAGGGAATTGGGCTATGACGTGGCACCCGAAATTCTGAAAGAACTGGAACCCTATCGCGCCTGATCGATTTTCTCGGGTATCCGGACCGGGAAAACCACCGATCCGGATACCCGTCAAACTCAAATTTTCCAATAGCTTACCGCCCCATGCCGACCGTCTCCTACTTCCTGTCCACAACCGATCACCCCATTGACCAAGAACATCCCCTATGGCATCGTCCGCTGCCCGAAAATCGAATATCCGCGGTAAAAATTCCCGAATCGGTTGATAGCGAAGCCGTTACTTACGGCAGATATTTTTCAGCGGTCTCCCAATTTTGTGTGGCCGCCGGGTGGTCCAGGATTATAGCGGCCGCCTCCCAACGGTTGGAACAGCCTGTGGTTGAAAAAGACCTGGGACGCCTGGCTATATTTTTAGAGAAGCACGGGGCCTTTTACCACCCGGCCCGCCTCCAGGTAGCGGTCAAGGATCAAATGCTCTCCTTTGTGATCAACGTCGCGGCATCCAACCACGGGCGAAAGGCCTTTTCCCGGGAGGTAAAGGCACTGGACCACCTCAACGTCCAGCGGCCCTTTGGCTGGTTTCCCCAGGTTTACAGCTTCGCGTCTGATCGACTGCCCATGTTCCTGGGGGACTGGTTTGACGGATTCCATGAATTTCACCTGACCCGGCGACCCGACTGCAAGGACCCGGCCATCATCGTCTGGGATGAGGCCAGCCCACCCTGTCTGCTTTCCGAAACACAGGCGGCGGATCTGTACCGGAATATGGCCATGATCCTGACCGCCTGCTACGACCCGATTTCCGCATGCCAGATCTTCCCCTGGCACCATGCCGCCGGCGACTTTGTCGTCCGGGTCGATGCAGACGGCGTGTCGGTCAGGCTGATCACGGTCAGGGATTATGTCCCCATGTCCGGCTGTATCGCTGCACCGGACGACGAACGGTCGCTTCTGGATGCCCTGATGATTTTTTTCATCCACCTGTCCGTGCGCATGCGCCTGGATCGCCTGGACGGGGTATCGGAAGTTGCCTGGGCATCGGACCGCTGCCTGGCGCCCATGGTCGACGGTTTTTTTCAGGGGTTGGACCTGACCGCCCGAATGAGCGGTTTTCCGGAAAGCTTTCCCGATACCTTTCGCCAATTTTTCAACCATCATGATGGAAAGAACCTGTTGGTCATGGCCCGCCGAATCACTGAGACCGTTTTTGATCAGCGGACAGAAGAACGACGTCTCATCGACCGCCATCTGGCCCATCACGTTAACGAAATCAGCCGAGTCTTAACGGCTTGATAACCAGGTCTGCTGATTATCACCGAAATGTGACCCCGCAGCATTGAATTTAAACGACTGTATGCAATCGCGCAAAACAGGATTCGACCACCATATGGAGAGGTTTGGACAAGACGCTTCACAACATTTTGTATGAACGCCCCACCGCTGACGGCACTGGCTGCTTAGCTGCGCGAAACCGGGCTTTTTTATTGACAAGCCCCATGATTAATTCTATATCTGCTCCTTGCAGTTTTAACGAAGAAAACCACGTGATTTCAATAATCCCGACAATATATGCAGAAAAAATTCGAGAGGAGGTGACCGCAAAACCCCCCGTCGGGGTCGGTTCTATATCTATTGGCAGGTTGGTTTACTATCAATTTAAATGGAGGTAAAAGATGGCAAAGCATGCAACCCCTTTGTTGGACCAGCTTGAGTCCGGGCCGTGGCCGAGCTTCGTGTCAGACCTGAAGCAAGAAGCCGCGAACCGGGCCAAGAACCCGAAAAACGTGGAATTCCAGGTCGCCCAGGACTGCGTAGATGACCTTTTGGGTGTATTGGAACTCTCTTTCAAACACGGCATGACCCACTGGAAACACGGCGGCATCGTGGGTGTGTTCGGTTACGGCGGCGGTGTTATCGGACGCTACTGCGACCAGCCGGAAAAATTTCCCGGCGTGGCCCATTTCCACACCATGCGCGTCGCCCAGCCCGGCGGCAAATACTACACCACCGAATTTCTGAAAAACCTCTGCGACCTGTGGGAGTTCCGCGGCTCCGGCGTCACCAATATGCATGGCTCCACCGGTGATATCATCCTTATCGGAACCTCCACCCCCCAACTGGAAGAGATTTTCTTTGAGCTGACCCACAAGCATAATCAGGATCTGGGCGGCTCCGGTTCCAACCTGAGAACCCCGGCTGACTGTATCGGCTCTTCGCGTTGTGAATACTCCTGCTACGACACTCAGGCGCTGTGCTACGACCTTACCCAGGAGTACCAGGACGAGCTGCACCGTCCGGCCTTCCCCTACAAGTTCAAATTCAAGTTCGACGGCTGCCCCAACTGCTGCGTGGCCTCCATCGCCCGTTCGGACATCGCCTTCATCGGTACCTGGAAAGACGACATCAAGATCGACCAGGAAGCCGTTGCCGGATACATCGGCGGTGAGTTCGCCCCCAACGGCGGCGCCCACAGCGGACGCGACTGGGGAAAATTCGACATCGAAAAAGAGGTCACCGGCCTTTGCCCCACCGAATGCATGTGGATGGAAGGCGGCAAGCTGAAGATCGATAATCGTGAGTGCACCCGCTGCATGCACTGCATCAACGTCATGCCCCGCGCCCTGCACATTGGTGATGAACGTGGTATCTCCATGCTGGTCGGCGCCAAAGCCCCGATCCTCGACGGCGCCCAGATGGGCTCCCTGTTGGTGCCGTTCGTCAAGGTCGAAGAGCCCTACGACGAGATCAAGGAAGTCATTGAAGGCATCTGGGATTGGTGGATGGAAGAAGGCAAGAACCGCGAACGTCTCGGTGAGTTGATCAAACGCCAGGGATTCCAGAAACTGCTCGAAGCCACCAACATCAAGCCGATGCCCCAGCATGTCCAGGAGCCGCGCCACAACCCCTACATCTTCTGGAAAGAAGAAGAGGTTGAAGGCGGCTGGACCCGTGACGTTGACGAATTCAGAAAAGACCACCAGAGATAAAGGGGAGGAATCACAATGGCATTTATTTCTTCAGGATACAATCCCGACAAACCGATGGAAAACCGGATTTCAGACATCGGTCCGCAAAAATACGATCTTTTTTACCCGCCGGTCATCGCCAAGAACAAAGGCAAATGGCTGTATCACGAAATCATCAAACCGGGTGTGCTGGTACACGTGGCCGCAAGTGGCGACGAATGCTACACCGTGCGTGTGGGCGGTGCCCGCCTGATGAGCGTATCGCTCATCCGTGAGATCTGTGAGATTGCCGACAAGCACTGCGGCGGACACCTGCGCTTCACCACCCGCAACAACATCGAGTTCATGGTCGACGACAAGGCCAAGGTCGAGCCCCTGATTCAGGACCTGGAAGGCCGCAAGTTCGACGGCGGCAGCTTCAAGTTCCCCGTGGGCGGCACCGGCGCCGGTGTCACCAACATCGTGCACACCCAGGGATGGATCCACTGCCACACCCCGGCCACGGATGCCTCCGGACCGGTCAAAGCCACCATGGACGTCCTGTTCGACGACTTCAAACAGCACCGCCTGCCGGCCCAGCTGCGCGTCTCTCTGGCCTGCTGCCTGAATATGTGCGGTGCCGTGCACTGCTCCGACATCGCCATTCTCGGCTACCATAGAAAACCACCGCTGATCGATAACGAGTATCTGGACAAGATGTGTGAAATTCCCTTGGCCATCGCCTCTTGCCCCACCGCCGCCATCAAACCGACCAAGGTGAAAGTGGGTGACAAGGAAGTCAAGTCCGTGGCCGTCAACAACGACCGCTGCATGTTCTGCGGAAACTGCTACACCATGTGCCCCTCGCTGCCCCTGGCAGACAAGGAAGGTGACGGTATCGTCATCATGGTCGGTGGCAAGGTCTCCAACCGCATCAGCAAGCCGATGTTCTCCAAGGTCGTTGTGGCCTTCCTGCCCAACGAAGCACCCCGTTGGGGTCAGACCACCGCTTGCATCAAAAAGATCGTCGAGGCCTACTCCGCCGGCGCCAACAAGTATGAGCGTGTAGGCGACTGGGCTGAAAGAATCGGCTGGGAACGCTTCTTCGACAAATGCGAACTTGAATTCACCCATCATCTGATCGATGATTTCCGTGATCCCGCCTACTACACCTGGCGCCAGACCACCCAGTTCAAGTTCTAATTTTCTCCATATGAATGCATTTGTGCAGGGGGAGGCCACGCGCCCCCCCTGCCTTCTTTAGAAAAGAGGTAACCATGGAATACGAAGAGGCAAAAGAGAAAATCGTTGCCGGATTGACCAAGAAGCTCAAAACCAAGAGCAAATTCTACTTCAACGACTTGACCAAGATTTTAGACCTGAAACCGCGCGTCGCCAAAAAACTGATCAACCAACTGGTTCAGGAAGGTGTCCTGGAGTACTGGTCTTCGGGAAGCACCTCGATGTACGGGATGCCCGGCACCGGCAAACAGGCTGGCGCCGAACACGAAGACTAAACCTTAGTCTGCGACGGCAAGCCGCACCCACGGGCATTGCGCCGCCATGCACACGCTTTTGAAACAGGCTCCAGCCAACCCGCCGCCCCAGCCGACCCCGGGCATTGTTGTCGCCGCCCTGCGGGGAGGGTCGGGAAAAACCATCTTTTCCGTCGGCATCATCGCTGCGTTGCGGAGCCTGGGCAGGACCATTTCACCTTTTAAAAAAGGTCCGGATTATATTGACGCCGGCTGGCTTGCCCTTGCGGCCGGCCGGCCCTGCTACAACCTGGACACCTTCCTCATCGACCGGGACACCATCCTCGGCTCTTATCACGCGCACACCCAGAAGACCGACTTTGCCGTCATCGAGGGCAACCGCGGCATTTACGACTGCATCAACACCGAAGGGGAAACCAGCACCGCCGAACTGGCCAAGCTGTTGGGCCTGCCGGTGATCCTGTGCATCGATGCCACCAAAACCACCCGCACCATGGCAGCGGTGGTTGGCGGTATCAAAGCCTTCGACCCCGATGTACATATCGGCGGTGTGGTGTTGAATCGGGTGGCCGGCAAGCGGCACCAGAGCATCCTCACCCGCAGTATCGAAGAATTCACCGGCGTACCGGTAGTGGGGGCCGTGCCTAAACTGAAGGAGCAGCGTTTTCCCGAACGCCACATGGGGCTGGTGCCCACGCCGGAACACAGCTGGGCGCAACCGGCCATCGATGCCATCCGGCTGGTGGCGGAAAAACATCTGGATCTCGAGCGGATTCAGCGTCTGGCCACAACGGCGACACCCGTTGAAACCGGTTCTATTTTAGAAACGTATGCACCTGCGATCGACCTCAATTTCAGACCGGCCCACCATCGGCATCCTCAGGGATGCGGCGTTTCAATTCTACTATCCGGAGAACCTGGAGGCCCTCGAGGCTGCCGGCGCACGTCTGGTGTATGCCAGCCCGCTAACGGACCGGCATCTTCCTTCGGTAGACGCCCTTTACATCGGCGGCGGCTTTCCGGAAACCAATGCCCGGGAACTGGAGGCCAATACAACTTTCCGAAACGAGTTGAAGGCCCTTGCCGACAACGGGCCTGCCCATATACGCCGAATGCGGTGGGCTCATGTATCTGGGCGAACGCCTGCATTTGGAAGCTGGCGACTTTGAAATGGCCGGCGTGCTGCCGGTGGTGTTCGGCTTTTCCCGGCGGCCCCAGGGCCACGGATACACCATCGTCCGATGTGGAAAAGGAAAACCCCTTTTCTCCACCGGGAACCAAGCTGACTGGGCCATGAGTTTCACTATTCCAGCGTCAAAGAATGGAAAGGCGAACCTGAAAACCTGGCCTTTAGCATGCAGCGCGGCAGCGGTTTTATCGACGGAAAGGACGGTGTCTGCATCAACAACGTCCTGGCCACCTACACCCACATTCATGCCCTGGGGACGCCGGCATGGGCAAGAGCGCTGGTTGAGAAAGCCCGCCAATTCAAACAACGTTGGCCCTCTCTCTAACGATCAACCGATCGTTATCTTCTGAGGCAGATTTTCACGATACCGTCCCTTGTCTCATAGACATACCAGTATGAGCAGCCCGGACTCTCCTGCTGAAACGCCACCGGGCTAACCTCGCGGATTCTCTCCTCCTTTAAATTCTTGACAATTTCTACCGTGTATTCTCCTTTTACCTTAGGGTGTTGAGGGGGTTCAATGGGCTCCACCCACACGATCTTTCCCTTATAGAGGAACAGCCGGAGCTCCATCACCTCACTTTCCGCAATCAACGATCTTGCTTTTGCTTTTTCGTCACTTACCTGATCAGCGATTGAAATCGAATAACTGGTTAAGATAAAAACCAATGCAATCACCATTGTAAACCGCCCCTTTTTATTTATCACCGTTACTCTCCTTATCCTAAGGATATTAGTTCAAGGCCTATCTACACAATATCTATTAGCAAAATGGCGACGTCCTCGTTGGCGTCGCTATGGATGTTCGCTATGATTTTAAGGACGAAGGCAGATTTTCTCTATTCCGTTTTTCGTTTCATATACATACCAGTATGAACAAGCCGGGCTATCCTGTTGAAACGCTACCGCCGTGACCTGTCGAATTTTTTCCTCTCTTAAAGTCTTGACAATATCTACCGTGTATTTTCCTTTCGCCTTGGGGTGATGAGGGGGATCAATCGGCTCTACCCACAAAAGCCTGCCTTTTTTTAGAAACAGCCTCAGCTCCTGAACCTCAATATCTTGCTCTGGATTTTTAAACTTTTCATTAATGTCCTTTGTCATGCTCTGAAAATCTACCGTCATTTGTCGTCTCCTTTTCCGTTTGGTTTTTATTTACTCACATTTTCCAATTATTCACTGTCCTCCAATCAGTGATAGTGTTCCTGCTTGCCGCCCCTTGAGAAGAACTAGAAACTGAGCGTTACGCGGACGAGCGCCAACCGTCCAGGATAGATCGATGGGTTGGCGGCGTCGGTATCCTGAAATTTGAACGTTTCGTCGAAAAGGTTTTTGACTTCGAGGGTCAACATCCCATAGCGCTTCGGAAAACGGTAGCCCACGGCGGCATCGATCACCCAGAAATGGTCACCATCATCGCTTACAGACGTTAATCCTGAATCCCAGAACGTCCCTTCCTGATCGGCATAGGTTGCCCTGAGCCGCGCGAAGAGTCCCCTGGGATGAAAAAAACTGCCGCCCAATCGAAGCCGGTGGGTCGTCAGGTTTTTGATTCGGTCGGCGCCACCCAGCTCGTCTCCTCTGTCCCAGTGTTCGTATAAATATTCCGTACTGCCCACGATCCAAGGGTGAGGCGTCCAGTAAAGATACCCGCGACCGAGGTTTTCTTGCCAATCGGTGTGATGCACTTCCGGCGGGGCCGGCGGCAGAGGCGTGACCCTGAAGGGGATGTCAAGGTCCCGCTTGACGAATTCAATCCCGCCGTAAACATCCGTGGAAAACCTTTGGTCCACAGCAGCACCATAGGTCCATATATCGGCCCCTGGTGTATCCTGATAGAATTGGTTGAATCCAGCCACTTGGGTCGGTTCAACGGTCTGGTCATTGAGTAGTGTCCGCGTCAAGACACGGAAAACGGCGCCTCTGAGGGTCGTCCTGGCAAACGGCTGCCAGGTCAATCCCAATTTGGGATTGAATTGATCGGTGTCCACACGATCGTTGTCGAAATCATCATAGCTGATGCCACCGGTCAGATCTAAATCCTCTCGCACCTGAAATTGGGAGTAGGCGTATAAATTTGCATGGCGCCGGTCTGTCCTGGACTCTGTGTCCATATCCGGTATAAACGGAAGCTCAAAGTCAATCACGCGCCTCTCTTTAAAATCCCCATCCACATAACCTATGCCTGTGACAAGGTTAAACCGGGAAGCTTGGAGAAGATGCTGAAATTCTAAGCTATATCCGTCGGTTTCCTCTTTGGTGTTGAAACGAGCGATGCTGGGTATATCATTGCCCAACTCCTCATCCAATTTTTGGTCAATTAAGGAGATAATCATCTCTGATCCGGGAGAGAAGGCATAACGTCCCCCCAATCTGTAACTGGTCACGTCCATGCTGTTTCTCTCGTTAGGACTAAATTGTTCCGGATCGAAAAGCAGCTGCAAATCCCCACTTTCTGTGTCCTTTGAGCGGATCTCCCCCTGGATGCTCGCATTAGGCGTCAAGTTAGCCTGAACAAAGGCATTGTATATGTTTTCGTCCAGGTCATTGTTCTCTCGGAAGCCATCGGTTTCTTGGTGAAATTGGCCCACGCTGAAGGACATATGATTATACACGCCGGAGAAGACCACTTCGTCACCCAGAGTATCGTTTTCACCGGCCACGCCGCTGAGCTGCAAGGTCACTCGATTACGGTTGAACAGGGGCGTAAATTCGTTGAAAGATGGACTCGATGGACCCGTACCCTGGAAAATTTGTAGTTCGCTTTCCGCCTGATTGGGACCGACGGGATTGATGTTGATGGGCTGGAGCAGCTGCGCTTGGAGTAGCTCGCTCACGCGGGCAATTTCATGCCGAGGCAGGACCGAATAGGAGTCAGCCAGAAAGCGATGGGCCGAAAAATTGCTCGGATCGGTGTTGAGAGATTTCCAGCCCTCCACCAAGGCCAGCTGCTGAAAACCGAGATCACTGTAAATCCGCCCGATACTGGCACTGCGGGCGGCCAGGTCCTCATCCAGCAGAAGCCGGGATCGGTACACGGCCCGGTTGTCATTCAATGCAAAGGAGGTCTGCAGGTCGTGGAGCGCTTCCACCGGCCGGTTGATGGATTGCTTGCGAATGGCGTCATAAAACCAGGGGGTCGGATCGGCCGGGTCCAGTTGCTTGGCGGCAGCCAGCTGTACTTTTGCCGGATCGTCCCGCTTTTCCTCGTAATAGGCTTTGCCCAGATAGCTTCGGATCAGAGCATTGCCCGGATCCAGACAGGCGGCGATCTCGATTTCTCCCCGGCCTTCGGCCAATTGGCCGTCACGAATCTTGGCCAGACCCATCCCCAGGCGCGCCATGGGTGCAGCCGAATCAAGCGTGATCGCCTTGGCAAAGGCTTGTTTGGCTTGTGCTGTTTTTATCTGGGCCAGGTAGGCAAATCCCAGCACGGTCTGTGTGTGCGCCAGGTCCGGCTGGAGCTCCGCCGCCCGCTGGGCTGCACTCAGGGCGTTGGGTTCGCTCCCCCCTGGACAGGTAAAGCTCCGACAGTCGGGCCCAGGCCAGGGCATTGTCTGGATCCTTTTGTCGTCGCTGTCTGAACACTGGCAAAGGCGCCGTCAAGATCGAAAAAGGCCTGCTGCACGTAGGCATTGGCCACGTCAACGCCGCTGCTGACCGGCTGACTGGGCCATCGCCTCGATCGATCAGTTGGCGCGCCTCTTCTTTATTATTTTGAACCACCGCGGTAACTGCCAAGAGTGCCAGGGCATCGCCCCGTGTTGCCTCGGAGGATTGTGCCTGTTGAAGATCGATTGTGGCCGCATCCACACGGCCCACTGACAGCCGCAGTGCGGCCCGATAAAGCAAAAACCGGGGGTCGTCGACGGTGTCGGGAATCACCTCAAGAGCGCTAAAGGCCTCAAGCAGACGGCCCTTACGCCAGGCGTCGACGGATTGTCGCGCAGCCGCGCACCAGTCATCATCACACGTAAAATCATCGGATTTGAAATCGATCACGGCCGGATAATAAAGGGTCCACTGAACGGCATCCCGGGGCTGCACCACCGCCATCAGTGACGGGGGCTGGTTGGCCGCGGCGCTCACAGACTGGTTTTGGGTCATGAGGATGCTGCCTTGCGAATTATACACGCGCAAGCGACCGTCGATGAGCGAAAACCGCGTCTGATCGGCATCCACGCGGGCAACGAACTCGGTCCCTTCCACCGCGCCGTTCACAAAGGGCGTTACCAGGCGGAGGCTGCGATGCACCCGGCTGAAAAAATGTACCGCACCAGCAATCAGTTCGATCAAAAACGGCTTTTCTTTTTCAGCCGCACTGAAAACAAGCGTGGTTTGTTGGTCGACCCGCAGTGTACTCTCATTTTTCAGAACGAATGCCGCGCGGCTGTTCGAGCCCACCTTGATTATATCTCCGGCATGAAAGCGGTCTTCCAGGCGAACCGTCTCCCATTGTTCACTCGTTTTCCGTCGCACCTGAACCTCACCCTGTATGGATACGACGCTGGCAACCCATTCCTCCTCTATTTCTGTTTGGCTGACCGCCTGTTGGGGAAGGATTAACAGACCGATGAGGCCCCATACCGCCATTGCCCGTCGATATCTCTGTCGGCAACCGACTCTGTTTCTACCGTGTTTGAACCATCCCTCCATTCATCCACCCCTTTATGTTATTTCTGCTCCATAACCACCGTCCCATCCCAGTTCTCATCCGGAGGGTTCTGCTTGAATGCTTCACATTGTTTTTTGAAAAAAATTGAGGGGCCATCGGCACGATATGTGGTCAGTGTTCGTTCAAAGGCCTCGATCGCATCATCCCAGTGTTTCCTCCGGTAGGCACGCATGCCCTCTTCGAAGCAGCTGCAAAGTTGAAGCTGCTCCATGCTGCTATCTTTTGTGTGCCCCATTAATTCATGAATCACGACCGCATTGGATTTGCCGAATAACAGAAATTCGCCAAGCCCCCGGGTCATAAAGCCGTCCAACAGGTGCAGGACTTGATCAGAGACCAGAATCTGCGTGCCGAGATGTTTGTTCAAGCTTTCCATTCGTGAAGCCGAATTAACAATGTCCCCCACCGGACGATACTCGTAATGATCAACGGCACCGATGTTGCCAATCAGGATGTGTCCCGCATGCATGCCAATTCGGGTGTGAAGCTTGATTTGTTCATTTTCACGATTAAAGCGGTTGATTGCCTGGACAATGCCCAGGGCCGCGTGGCAGGCGGCCGCCCTTAACGATGCATCCGGATTGGATTTTGCCCATATCGCCATCATGGAGTCACCCACCACGTCAGAAATGACGCCACCGTTTTTCTTAACCGGTAAAAAAAGCGTCTCGTAGTATCTGTTCATGAACTGGCTCAATTCCCTGGGATCCATCGTTTCGGAAAGCGCTGCATATTGCTGCGCATCGGTATACAGGCAAATGCCGTAAACGACCTTGCTGGTCGCATTGATGTCTCCGATATTCTTAGCCAATTGATCGATAACGGGATTTGGCAGAAAATAACCGAACGCTTTTCTAATTCCTTCACGCTCCTTGGAGGCTATACGGTAGCGGCAGACAACCGTTCCTAAAAGTGCCACCGGCGTCAGCATGAATAGGGGAATAAAAACGGGAATCCAGAGTGCCTGCGTGTTGAAAAAAAACAGCGCCGTGGCCAGATAAAAGGCACTGACGCCGATGACGCTCAGGGTGGCGATGCCCATCGGTAAAGAAAAACAGATCAGCCCCAGAAAAAAACCGAACAAGAAGACAATAATCAGATGCATGGGCCATTCCAAAGGCGTCAACAGGCGGTCCTCCAGCAGATTGGCAAAGGCCGTTGCCGCTATCTCCACACCGCTGAGGTCGATTCCGTTTTTTTGCGAAAAAACCGTGTGATAACCATCCTGATGCTGGGGCCGCAGGTTTTCGGACAGTCCCACGAAGACGACTTTCCCTTCCAATACCGTTGACGTTTCAGTTGCCTTGCCCTTCAGATTGTCGAGACGGTTCTGGCCATTCAACACCTTGTGATACATCAGGGTATGAATGGTTCCGGCCGGGCCGTAAAAATCCAGGTGTCTGCTGTTCTTGCCCTGGAACATCCGAATAAGGCTGCTAAGCATTCTCCGTTCGAGGGGGCTCCGAAGGGGCTTGTCTTTGGCATCAAGCGAGTTAAGCATCTCGTGGGCGATCGACGGTTCACGCTGGAATATTTCACGGAAGGCAATCAATGTCTCTTCTACCCGGCGCTGCGCCGCGATCTCATTCCATTGCTGGGGTATGGGTGGCTCGTGATTGGGATGCACCTGGTTGAAAAGATGGTAAAAGGAGCCGAAATGGCTGGATGCATAGATGAAAAAAGCGACCACGGGAAGCGTGGGTGCATTTCCAGCACCGGCTTTAAACAGCCAGAATTGACTGAGTTGAACCGGAACCTTGGGCAGGGGAAAAGGGGCCAGGGCCAGGGCTGACAGGGCCAGGGGAGCAATCGGTGGAACCAGGGTTTCAATATTTAGATCGGCAAGATACTTCCCATTCGAATCGGTGATGGGGACTTTTTCCTGCCGGATGGACTCACAAAGAACGATTTTCTCCGCATCGGCCACGGCCGTCGCAAACACCTGATCCGCATCGGCGTCGTGGGCTTCATCAAACAACAAATCGAAGATGATCGCCGTCGCCCCTTGCCGGGAAAGCGTCTGAACCAACTGCGCATGTAACGTGCGCGGCCATTTTTGCGTTTTTCTGGGAAGATTGAGTGCCTCCGCCGAGTCTCGATCCAGCGAAACAATGAGCACTTCCGGAGGTGGGCGACGCACGCCCCGGAGGTAAAATAGCAATTTGAGCCCAAAATGCTCCTGAAGGTTCAGCGAGAATGGCGAAATGGACAGGAGGACGCCCAACAAGCCGGCTCCAAAGCTGATCCCCAATGTTTTTACGGATCGAGACATCGCCAATGCCTGAATCTGCTGGATTTAAATCCAAAACCGGTCAACGCTACCGAGAAACTGCTCAACGAAGACCAATGCCGTTGTGAGTCAACAGGAACCTTCACTGCAAATAGCTTTCGATTATTGGTATCTTGCCAGTCGCAGCATGGTCAAGCGTATCAATAACCACACATTCAAGGCACCCTTCTTGGCGCTTTTGCGTCAATCATTTAGGTTGGCAACTATTTGGTTTATAACAATTTAATCAATCGCTAATTAATCGTGGGGGGTTCTTTTTCTCAATCCATTTCAGATAGAAAAGGAATACGTCCACTTGGAGGAATCGCTGTATAGGAGCGCTGTCGCAATATTATCGGAGAAGGAATACCGGAGCCACGGCAGGAGCAAGCGTATAGAATAAATTTTTATCACCATCGCCATTGGCTGTCAATGCCATGATCGCTTATCGCGTTGCCGGAGGAGAAACAGGCACAGGCTTGATACCCATTCACTGGTCCCCGCAGATAGAACAATGGCAGGTCGCGCACGAAAGGAGGGAACCGCGATCCATGTTCGGCATCGCCCTTGAAAAAGAAGCGGGGCGATGTCGATGCTTGAGACATGGCCCCGGCATAATTAACTAAAGGATGAATCAGGAGAACTATTTTTCTTTCGGATGACATTGGGTGCACGTTTGCGGTGCAGCCTTGGTCTTGTTCTCTTTGTTAAATTTTTTGTGGCAGCTGATGCAGTTTTCGTGGATGGCCTCGGCGTGGTACTCCATCTCCTTGGCGGCGATCTCCTTCTTGGAAGCCTTGTTGGCCTTCATCTCTTTTTTCAAATCGCCGGGCATCTTCCCGGGAATTTTGTGGCACTCGATGCAGCCCTGCACATCACTACCAATCGCCAGGTCCTTCAAGGGCTTGCCCTTGGCATCGTGGTGGCATTCGCCGCAACCGATTTTATACTCTTCATGGTGCTTCTTGTGGCTGAATGTCGAAATACTCTTGGTGTGTTCACTGTAAGCCTTGTTGTCCATCTGGATCACGTCCTGGACCTCCGTACCCGCATAAATGGTGCCGGCAACGAACATGATCCCCACACAGACCGCTACCCATAAGATACTATTTCTTTTACCCATATCCACCAATCTCCTGTTCCAAAATTGATTAAACACCCATCATCATTTCGCCTAAAATTTCTATCAACCCTTCTGCCGTCTGTCAATGGGAATTAAAACTAACCGTTTTCAATTTATTTTCAGATAGTTATAAAAAAGCCAATTGCTGATCAGGCTTCATTCGGGACTGGCTCATTGATCGCCGGCACGCTCAGCCTCAGCAGCCGGTGTCGGCTCTGCTTTTTTCTTGCCGAAAATCCGGGCGCCGACGATGCTGATTTCATAAAGCAGCATCAGCGGCAGGGCCATCATGATCTGGGTCACTACGTCAGGAGGCGTCAAAATGGCGGCCCCCACGAAGAAGAGCAACAACGCATATTTACGGTTTTTCTTTAAAAATGGAACTGAAACGATACCCAGGCGCGCCAGGAAGGTAAGCACCAGGGGCAGCTCGAACACCAGTCCGAAAGCCAGAAGCAGCTTGGCGGAAAAACTCAGATACTCCTTCATGGAGGGCATGGGGCGAATGGTTTCCGTGGCAAACCCCAAAAAGAATTGAAACCCGAATGGAAAGACGACGAAATAGCCGAACAGGGCGCCCCCGATAAAGAAGAGCGACGAGAGTAAAACGATTGGAATCATCAACCGCTTCTCCCGGTCATAGAGGCCCGGCGCAACGAACATCCAAAATTGGTAGATGATTACCGGCGAGGCTATCATGAGCCCGGAAAGAAAGGAAACTTTGAGGAAGGTAAAAAAGGCCTCGGGCAACGCGGTGTAGATCAGGGTTTCCCCCTGTTTCATAACTGAAATCAGGGGATGGGTGAGAATCTGAAAAAGCTTTTCCTTGAATCCATATGAGAGGGCGAAACCGATGCCAACGGCGACAAAGCAGGTAATCAGTCGTTTGCGCAGCTCTTCCAGGTGAGCGGTAAAGGGAATTTTGTCTTGCGTATCCGTTTCCTGATCGGCCACGACCCTTACCCCTTGCGCGTTTCAGAATCCGGGTCGGAACCGGTGGCAGGCATATCGCCGTCGGCTGAAGGACCCTCATCGGAATCCGAAGCATCCGTGTCCCGGCGGTCAAACGCCGCCTTCAGTTTGTCCATGGCATCGCCGTCACGGCCTTCCGGATTGTCGGCTTCAGGCGTTTCACCGGGCATGGCAGAATCGGCAGGTTGTTCATCCGTGTCGCGGGTGTCGCCCTGTGTTTCTTTTTGGTCCTTCCTGCCGAGGTCGTCGAAGGCGGTTTTCACCTCTTTGAGTTCCGTATCGATCTGCATGCTCTCTTTCAGATCGCTGGTCGCCTTTTTGAATTCCCCCATGGCCTTTCCTAAGGACTTGGCCAGATCCGGCAGCTTCTTCGGCCCGATGACGATCAGGGCTACCGCCAGAATCAGGATCATTTCCGGCATTCCGATACCGAACATGAACGCCTCCTTTACTGCGCTTGAAGTGCTTGCTTGCTGAAATTGGCAACATTACTGGTTTTGGCAGGGGGTGTCAAGACAAGAGCCCGGCGTTATTCCGCGAAATCCGAGGCCAAATCAATTCGCGCTGACACGCGACTTATGGAATCTCGGGCGCCAACACCAACAGGTAAAACGACCCTTTATGCTGCATGTGGCCGGCCGCAATCTCCGCGTAGGGTCCGTTGCCCCAGAAGATGTCCACCCGCCCCGGTCCCCGAATGGCCCCGCCGGTGTCCTGGTTCAGGGCAAAGGCGGAAAAATCCATCCACCGGTCGATGCGGCCGTTGCCGTCCACCACCGGGATCTGGGTTTGCAGGAAGGCCGGTGCAGCCATGGGAAACACCCGGCGATCCACGGCAACGGAGCGCCCCGGCGTCAGGTCCACGCCGATGGCGCCGATGGGGCCGGAGGTTTCGGTTTTGAAAAAAACGTAGCTGGGGTTGTGGTTCAGCACCGCGTCCATCTCGGCGGGATGGGCTTGCAGATAGGCCTTGAGCCGCTGCATGGACATCTCCTCGGCCGGGATCTTGCCCTGGTCGATGAGCAGCCGGCCGATGCTGCGGTACGGTTGGCCGTTGGAGCCGTGGTAGTGCACCCGAATAAAAGAACCGTTGGTCAGGTAGATCCGCCCCGAGCCTTGAATCTGGAGAAAAAACAGGTCGATGCGGTCATCCACCCAGGCGATGGGGGGTGCTTTTTGAGCAAAACCCGTGTCCGCCTCGATGGCCTGCCGATCCGGGTAGGGCACCACGGTATTGCCCTGGAGTCGGCCGACGATCCGCTTTCCTTTGAGGTCCTTCGAAAATGGAGAAAGGTCGATAACCATCAGGTCCCCGGGCATGGCGTGCACCGGATAGCGGTAGCGGTCGTCGGGGGTCAGGCTTCCTTTGAGGTGGGGTTCATAGTAGCCGGTAAAAAGCACCT
Source organism: uncultured delta proteobacterium (assembly GCA_963697405.1). Taxonomy (GTDB): domain Bacteria; phylum Desulfobacterota; class Desulfobacteria; order Desulfobacterales; family Desulfosarcinaceae; genus Desulfosarcina. The sequence continues at coordinate 109,458 of CAVONY010000038.1, forward strand.
TCCCGCTCTCCGGCCCCCCGCTCGATTGATAAACGCGGTAGCGGTCGGCAATAAAACGGTTCACCGCTGCCGGGTCGGGCCTTGTTTCCACGAAAGCCCGCAGTGTTTCCAGCGACCGAATCAGATGAAGGGCGCTGTAGGCGTCCGCTCCGAAGCGGAAGGTGCGCTCGGCAGGCACCCGGTTGAGATATTCCACGCTTTTGCCGATGCCGTAGGAAAGGTTGTCCAGAAACAGGCCGTCTGAAAAATCGGGATAATCCTGCTCGGCCAGTCGGACCAGTGCTGCCGCAGGCTTGGCGGGGGGCTGGGGAAAAAAGGCGCACCCCGCAGCCATTAAAATGGCCATGCCAAGGGTGAACCGCTTAACGGCGGAATAGAATGGGTCTGTTTTTTTCATAGGGTGGCGTTTTCCCGGACAAAGGCGCCACTCTTTCCACCGGTTTTTTCGAGCAGGCAGACGTCCGTGATGGTCATGGCTTTGTCGACAGCCTTGCACATGTCGTAAAGGGTGAGTGCCGCTATGGAAACGGCGGTGAGCGCCTCCATTTCAACCCCCGTCTGGTCGAAAATACGCGCCGTTCCTTCGATGCGGATGGCATGGCTGGCGGCATCGGGAAAAAAATCCACCTGTACGTGGGTCAGGTTCAAGGGATGGCACATGGGGATCAGGTCGGCGGTCTTTTTAGCCGCCATTACCCCGGCAATGCGCGCCGTCTCCAAAACATTGCCCTTGGATACCGTGCCGGCAGCAATCCGCTGGAACGTCTCAGCAGACATATGGACCATCGCCTGCGCCACAGCGGTCCGCTGGGATGGTTTTTTTTGGGTCACGTCCACCATGCGCACACGGCCCTTGTCATCGATGTGGGTCAGTTCGGACATCTTTCTCTCCCGATCGTGGGGTAGTGATCAGACAAAAAATTCGGTCTTGGCAGTCACTGTGGTTTTTATGGCGTTAAGGGTGTCGGTCAGGGCATCGATGACATTCTCCCGGATGTCCCCGGCCACCACCAGCAGCATCACGTCGTCCCCGATGGAAAGGTCCGCGTCGGCGGCAATCTCCACCTGAATATCCACGATGCCCGGGCGAGATCTGTGTTCGTCAATCACCTTGGCCAGCCGTTTCAGATCCACGGCCACCCGCAGACCCGTCACCTTCCGTCCGTCGCGGGAAGTCCCCCGAACCACGCCGTTGTGGCACAGAATCATGCCTACCCGGTCGTACGCCGGGTGCGTTTTAATCTTTGAAATCAATTGGTCTATATTCATTTTCCCGTTCACTCCTCAGCGATTCTGCTTATGAATGGCTTCCGCCCGCACCAGATCGGCTGGGGTGTTGACATTGAAAAAGGAGACCAGTTCAGGGTCCACCGTTCTCAGGTCGGCCTCGTCAACCGTTTTTACCCGCACCTTTCGAAACAACCCTTGGATCTTCAACAGATCCCGCTCCAGCTGCCACACCATGGCCGGCAGGCAGTTTTTTTTATACACGGCAAACATCGGCTCGTAGCCGGCCGATGTGGATGGAATGATGATATCCGCTTTGGTCGTGACCGTGTCCAGCAATCGCTGAATCAACGCGCCCTTGATAAACGGCGTATCGCAGGCGGCAAAAAAAGCGTGTTCGTGGGCAGCGGCAAACAGGCCAGCATGAAGTCCGTTGAGCGAACTGCGCACCGAATAGTGGTCGGTAACAATCAGGGCATCGACATCCATGTAAGCCGCCGGGTCGTTTGTCACCAGAACGATCTGCTGGAAAAGCCGATGATAGACATCCAGGAGGCGATCCACGATTCGTTTCCCGCCGATGCGGATGAATGCCTTGTTCTGTCCGTCAAACCGTTTGTTTAATCCGCCGGCGAGAATCACGCCGGTGCAGGGAAACGCCATAAAAGGACTCCGGCAGAAATGTGTTCAGTAGACCGCACGGTTCTTGAAACGACACTCGCTTTCGCGCTTGAACATAGGAAAAAGCCTTTTTAAATGCAAGGATATTCACTTGCCATGGTGTGGACCATGGGATAGATAAGGTCCATCTTGAAACGACAATCTTTAAAACAAGGCAGGTATAACGTATGGGCGTAAACCAGCATCGACACGCGGCACCGGCATCGGTCGTCGTGGGCATCCTGTCGGTATCCACCACCCGAACGATCGACAACGACGAGAGCGGCCGATGGATTGCCCGGCGAGCCAAAAAAGAGGGGCACGACGTCCGGTTCCACCAGGTGGTCACCGACGACATCACCGCCGTCCGAGAAGCCGCATTAAAGGCCATCCGCAACCACGGCCTTCAGGCCCTGCTGATTACCGGCGGTACCGGCATTACGCCCACAGATGTCACCATCGAAGCCATCAAACCCCTTTTTTCCAAGGAGATGGCCGCATTCGGGGCCATCTTCGCCCAACTCAGCTACGAATCGATCGATTCCGCTGCAATCCTCTCCCGCGCAGCAGCCGGCGTTGTCGGCGGCACCGTGGTCTTTTGCATGCCCGGTAGTAAAAAAGCCTGTCAACTGGCCTGCAAGGCGCTGATTTTTCCCGAGCTGGGGCATGTGGTGGCCCATGTAAAGTAGAAGCTGTCTCAAAAATGTCTTCTGGCCCAATCTCTGCGTTGGTTCCTCGTTCCAAGTCCTCGACATACTTAATGTATGCCTGCGGGTTGAAACGAGACCCCGCTTGACCTTGAACCAGAATCCGAGGAACTTAAGTTACTTTCTGCAAAAATACCGCCCCGGCGGCATAAACAGCTTTTCACGAGAACTTCAATCAAGACAAACGACTAAACGAACAACGATTTTTTGAGGGTGAAAATGACCGAGACAGAAATATCCATGCAGCAGCAGCTGACCGTCAAGGATCTCCAGGCAACCGTGGACCGATGGATCAAAACCTACGGCGTGCGTTACTTTGCCGAAATGACCAACCTGGCCGTGCTCATGGAAGAAGTCGGGGAGCTGGCCCGGATCATTTCCCGGACCTATGGAGAGCAAAGCTTCAAGGGAAAAGAGACCGCAACCGATCTTGGGGACGAACTGGCCGACGTGCTCTTCGTTCTCGTCTGCATCGCCAACCAGACCGGTGTGGACCTGGAAGCTGCTATTTCCAAAAACCTGCAAAAAAAAACGGCCCGGGACAACCGCCGCCATCGCGACAACCCGAAGTTGACCTCTTAACTATAATCCTTGGTCTGCTGCCATTTCGCAGATCGTTTTTCGTTGCATGGCCGTGAGCGGACAAAAGGGCGAGTTGTCGTAGGTCGTGTCCCGGTTTTCCACCACCAGGACCATGGCGTCCAAGCTGAGCGTGTGCGTATGCCAGACCGCTTTTTTGACATTATAGATCGTGCGGGGCGCCATGGGCTGTGCGTGGATCACTGCAGTGGAATGGTCATCGCCTTCACCCACAAACAGGATGCACCGGCCCCGCAGCAGCACGAACACCTCATCCGTCTCGTTGTGGCGCTGCATGGCCGTTATGTTTTCCGGCCGCAAGTCGTCGTTGAAATTCAGGATGGCCACCCGCCAGGCACCAAAATCAACCAGCGGGCGATAACCCGCATCAGCATGGGTACGGACACCCAGAAGGGTTTCAGGGATGGTCATGGCCGGCACCTTCATCATCAACCTCCGCTGCATTAAAAAGACCACGGTTAAGCGCTGCGGCCAATGATTGGTCGCATCTCAACGACCGGTTGTCCAGGCTCAAGGCAGGCACGGCGCCCATGAGGGAATTGGTGAGCAAAACCATGTCGGCGTTCAGAACCGCATCGGTGTAGATCGGACGATCCTTAATAGCAAATCCCCATTCAATCAGGCGCCGGCAGACCGCCGCTTGCATCACCCCGGGCAGCACGTGGGAAGACCCTGGACGAGTCACCGTCTTGCCCGACACCACCAGGATACTGGCTGAATTGGTTTCGGAAATCGTGCCGTCCGGGTTGAGCACAACCGCCTCGTCGGCAGCCTTCTTTCGGGCCCAGGCACCCGCCTGATGGTAGTATAAATAGTTCAGGGTCTTATGGTCTGCAAGCGGGGACAGTCGCCGGTGCGGATAGGTTGCCAGCTTCAACCCGGCTGCCCCCAGGGCTGTCAAGCGGTGGGTGTAGGGCCGGGCGGTCACCAGCAGGGTACCATTTTTTCGGGAGCGGCTTGCATCTCCCCGGGTGGCCAGGATCTTGAGTGCAGCCGACACATCACCCAAACCATTTTTCTCGACAACCTGGGCGATGATCGCCCTCCAGGTCAGGTCAGGCGGCACACCGCCAAACAAGGCCGTCCAGGTCCGGTTGAACCGATGCAGGTGCGCCTGCAAGCGGCAGGCAGCCCCTTTTTCCACGCGGATCGTCTCGAAAAAACCGAATCCGTATTGCAGCCCCAGGTCGGAGACAGGCACGGTCGCCTGCTCCTGTCGGATTAAACGGCCGTCCTGCCACACCCAGAACCCTGAACCGGTTTCGTTCGCCGGTCCTGCACCCGCGCCCTTGAACACCGACATCAGCGTCCGTCCTTTGTGGAGGGTTTCCTCATACTCGTCCTCGGGGTCGGAGTCATGGACAATGCCGCCCCCCACGGAGAAAACAAGGCGCTCGCCGACTATGGTGGCCGTGCGGATGGCGATGGACAGGTCCATGGTGTCGTGAAAGCTGATGTACCCGATGGATCCGGTGTAGATATGGCGGCGACGGCTTTCCAGCTCGTCGATGATCTCCATGGAACGGATCTTGGGGCACCCGGTAATGGAGCCGCCGGGAAAGGTGGCCCGGAGCAGGTCCACGGAATCCTTTCCCTCGGCCAGCGTTCCCTCCACCACGGAAACCAGATGGTAGACGTTCTGGTAGGCCTCCAGGCGCTTGTGCTGGGCCACGACCACCGATCCGCCGGCGCACACCTTGCCGATGTCGTTGCGCAGCAGGTCCACGATCATGGAAAGCTCGGCATCATCCTTGGGGCTGCGGGTCAGCGCAGTCTTCATCTCCCGGTCTTCCTCGGGGGTCTCTCCCCGTGGCCGGGTGCCTTTGATCGGACGGGTCTCGACACGATTGCCGTTGCGAAACAGAAACCGCTCCGGCGAGGTAGAGACAATCTGATGATCACCAGCATTGACGTAGGCGAAAAACGGAGCGGGATTCATTCGATACAGTGTCCTGAAAAGGCTGTAACTATCACCTTTAAAGCCCATCTCAAATCGCTGGGACAGATTGACCTGATAGATGTCGCCGGCCGCAATGTAGTCCCTGATCCGATCAACCGACTTTATGTAGTCGCAGCGGGTGAAATTTGATTTCAACGACTGACCGGTTGCTGAGAACGCACCGGGCGTCTCCGGCGGCGACGTCAAGGCACTTATGAATCCGTCAATGGCCGCGATTGCCGCTCCGCTCTCCTGATCCTGGCGAACCGGTGCATGAACCTGGGTCGCACCACTGGCCTTGTCATGAACCACAATCAGGGAGGGCGCAAAAAAGCAAAGCTGGGGCAGCGCCAGGTCATCAATGGTGGTTCGGGGCAGGACTTCCAGGCCGTCTTTCAAGTCATAGGCCAGATATCCGAAGAGGCCGGCGGCAACGGGCCCCGCGGTGTCGCCAACGTTCAGACGGCAGCAGGCCAGAACCGTTTCGAGCGAATCCAGCGGTGATTGTTGCGCCACATGGGTCGTCCCGTCAATGACGACCGTCGTTTCACCAGGCCGGCCGGTTAGCGTGAGCCAGGGATGGACGCCCAGGATGTGGTAGCGGGCGCAGTCCAGGTCTCCGCCACTGAGCAGCACCACGGTACCCGGTTCATGGGCAAAGCGGGAGGCCATCTCCGCGAAGGATTCTTCCAGGTGAAGTGTCTCGCTGCGTATCCCGGTGATTCCGGGCAAAAATTCCTTCAAGCGTTTCAACAGACCCTCGCTTCCACGGTCTGTCTGCCTCCCGTTTCCACAGTGAAAACGGGGCTGGCCACCCGAGGCTCGACATGCGTCGCCAGATCGCTTTTCAGCGGGCCCAGCCGCAGGAAGTTCTCAATCAGGATGAACCCGTGTTGTGTTAAAAAGCTCTCCGGGTGAAATTGAACACCGTGAAGGGGAAACCGGCTGTGGGACAAGCCCATAATCGTGCCATTTCCAGTGCGGGCGGTAATCACGAGATGCTTTTCCAAGGTGGTTGCCGCGAGCTGCACCGCCAGCGAGTGGTAGCGTGCCGCGGTGAACGGGGAGGGCACTTGTGAAAAAATCATCTCCTGGTGATGATACACCAGGCTGGTTTTGCCATGCATGGGTGCCGGGGAGCGGACCGTACGGCCGCCGAACACCTCGTTGATGCACTGCATACCCAGGCAGACACCCAAAATGGGAGTCGTTTGATATAACGCCTGGATCAGTGCCTTGGAGATGCCGGCGTGGACCGGGTCCCTCGGTCCCGGACTGATCAGCACATAGTCCGGTCGCCCAGCGGCCGCCTGGGCCAGGGTGATGCGGTCGCTGCGGTAAACCTGGATAGCCAGGTCGTAATGCATGAACATCTGCACCAGATTGTAGGTGAACGAGTCATAGTTATCGATTACGAGCAGCCTGGCCATCATTGCCTCCCTATCAAATAAAAACAGCCACCCCGCTTGAGCCTGGGTGGCTGATGCCTGTTGCATAACTCAATAATTATGGCGCCCAAATGGGCGGACGCCTGTCAACGTTTATCGATTGTCAGTAGCGGATATGGCTGAAACGGTCAAGTAAAATGAAACCCTGTGCCGGATATTGTTCCCTTCCAAAAATGGTAACTTGTGGTTCAGATCAAGGCCGCAGCCTTATTGAAAACGCAGGCGTAGCAGCGCTACGTCGAGGATAGCGCTAAAGCTTCACTACGTGCTCGATAAGGTGAGAACGCCGAGCTGGGCCGCAAGATGCCGTTTATGGAAGGGAACGATTAATCCGCCGGCAACAGCACCGTAAACGTGGTTCCCTTGTCCGGAACGCTCTCCACGCTGATCCGGCCCTTTAACGCCTCCACCAGCCCTTTGACGATGGGCAGCCCCAACCCGGTACCGGTGATGAAGCGGGTCTTGTCGTTCTTCACCCTGAAAAACCGCTCGAAAATTTTATCCAGGTAGCGCGCTTCGATACCGAATCCATTGTCGATCACCCGGATCCTCAGGTTGAGGCCGGTCATATCCGCCTTGACCTTAATTTCCCCCCCGTTCTGGGTGTAGTTGATGGCGTTGGTGATCAGGTTGCCGAAGATGCTCTCCAAAGCCAACGGGTCGGCTTTAAGCGTGGGCAGCAGCTCGGCAGGCCGGTCCATGGTGAGCGATTGCGCCTTGGTCCTGGCCCGGGTGCCGAGAAAGTCAACGATATTGCCGAGCAGATCTTCCAGCTGCACCGGTTTGGGCTCCTGGCAGGTGCTTCCGGATTCAATGCGCGACAGATCCAGCAGGTCGCCAATGGTAGAAATCAGGCCCTGGGTTTTTTCCTTGGCCCGCGCGAGCAGGTGTTCCTCCGATTCACTGAGCTGCCCCATCAGATCGTTAAGCACCAGCGCCAACTGCTCGTGGATGGTGGAGAGTGGGCTTCTGAGCTCATGCGACACCTTGGCCACGAATTCAGATTTGAGTCGGTCCAGCACCTTCATGTTGGTGATGTCGATGACGGTGACCACCGCCCCCAGGCATTCGTTGCGCTCGCCCAGCACCGGCCGGCCGCGGGCCATGAGAAACCGGTCGCCGCCGAAAGAAAATTCGCAGGTGGGGATATCGTCAAAATCCACATGCAGCCCGCGGGATATTTCCACAATCAACCGGCACAGGCCCTCGTCAGGGATGTAGGCCGAAATCGGCCCGCCGGTAGCCGTGTCCGCACCGAGATCCAAGAGTCGGCAAAAGGCCGGATTCATCAGCACCACCTGGCCGTCGGTATTGGTTACCACGACCCCGTTGGGAATCGAATCGACAATGGTGTGGATTCTGCTTTTTTCCGTTCCCAGGTCCGCCAGGGTTCTCCGCCGCTCGGCTTCCAGTTTCACCGTGTCCTTCTGAAGCTGGATTTTTTCCCGGGCCCGGTTAACCACGATTCGCAGCTGATCCGGCTCGAAGGGTTTGGGGACAAAATCGTAGGCTCCCCTTTTCATCGCCTCGATTGCGGTTTCAATGGTGGCAAAGCCGGTGATGACAATGACCAGAATGTCCCGATCCATGGTCTGTATGCGCTTGAGCACCTCCATGCCGTCAATGCCGGGCATCTTCAGGTCCAACAGAACGATGGCCACATCGGTCCGCCCGATAATGTCCAGCCCTTCTTCACCATTTTTAGCCGTCAGTGCGTTGCACCCCATGCGGCTGATGATCCGCTCCGACCCGTCCCGGATGCCCTTTTCATCGTCTACCACCAGAACGGTTACGGGATCAGGCGTGCTCTGCATGTTCGGCTCCTTTTTCGGTTTCATGGGTGATGGGAAGTTCGATGGTAAAGGTGCTGCCGCGGCCGGGAATGCTTCGGGCGATGATGGTTCCGCCGTGATTTTCAACAATGCCGTAAACGACGCTCAGTCCCAATCCGGTTCCCTTGCCCTCTTCTTTGGTGGTGAAAAACGGCTCGAAGAGATGCTCCAGGTCCTCGGCGGATATTCCCGGGCCGGAATCGGCAATTTCGATTAACACCCGATCTTTGGTGGCGGATTCCCGGGTGCTGATGGTGATCGTGCCGTTTCCGTCCATGGCCTGGGCCGCATTGATGATGATGTTCATAAACACATGGCCCATCTGCTGTGTGTCCCCCAACACCAAGGGAACGAAGGGGGTCATTTTCTTTTTCACCGTAATATTATGAAAAAGGGTCTGGTTCTCGATGAGAAAAAGGGTCCGATCGATCGCTTTATTGACGTTCAACGGCTTCATGAACTGGCGAGTCTGCCGGGCAAACTCAAGCAGTTCCTTGACGGTGTCCCGGCATCGCTGGGCGTCCTTTAAAATCCGGTACAGATCCTCTTTGGCGCTGTCTTCCAGATTATAGTCTTCCAGCATCAGTTTGGTGTATAGCGTGATTCCGCCCAGCGGATTGTTCAGCTGATGCGCCACCCCTGCAGACAGTTTTCCCAGGGAGGCCATTTTTTCGGACTGGATCAACTGAAGCTGGGTTTTTTCCAGTTTCTGCTGAATGTGGATGCGTTCCCTCAGATCATGGAAAAAGCCAATGGAGCCGGCTTCTTTGCCATTTTCATCGTAGATGGTGGAAGCGTAAAGGCTGATGGGAATTTTCTCACCGTTTTTACCCATCGCCTTGATCCGGTATTTTTTCAGCTTCCCTTTCCCGCCATACTCATCACTTCTCAGGTGCCGCATCACCGCTTGGGCACCGTCACCCTCGTAAATCGATCGGATGTTCAGATGATCGAGCGCCGCTTCCACACTATGGCCGGTCACCTCGGCGGCGGCATCGTTGAAGATGATGATCTTTCCGGTCATGTCGGCGGCAATCACCCCGTCACAAGCGCTTTGGAGCAGATTATACAAAAAGCTGTTGGCCCGCCGAAGATCTTCCTCAAGACCCTCCAGCGCCGGAAGTTCGAAGTTGAAAATCGTCAATGCCTCCTGCCCATCCTCATCTGTGATGGGGTAGGCATACAAGCAGGACCGTTTCTGTTTGCTCAGCGAACTTGATGAAAGGTCCCGCAGGGATGGCTTTCCAGTAACCATGACTTTTTTGGCCGGGCAGTTGTCGCATGGTTCGGGGCGGCTATAAAACACCTCGTGGCAGCATTTCCCCGATGGTGACTCCCCGTTGATGAGAGAGTCGACCCCGGCGGAGGCCAAAATGTGAAAGTCTCTGGAGATAACAACTATTTTTCGTTTGAACGCATCCAGCGCCTTGAGCAGCAGCTTCCGCTCTTTTTCGGTGCGCATCAGGCCTCCCGGGTGTTGACGTTCCGGAACCACTCGTGGTCGGGCGATTAAAAGACAGTTTCGTGCCGTTGTCAACAGCGATGCAGCGAAAAGCATTATCCATTCGTCGCTGAGGCGGCGGCTTCTTGGCCGGGGAATTCGCCGCCCATCATCATGGCTTCGGCCGTTGTCGATTACGGCAAGTTTTGACACATCTGGAGGTATGCGTCCCATTCCATGGGAAGCAGTTGTTTTTTCTTGTTGTTGCAGGATTTGCAAGCCGGAACCACATTTCCTTTGGTGCTTTTCCCTCCTCTGGCCACAGGAACGATGTGATCCATGGTCAGCTCCGCTGCCGGCATCCGACTGCCGCAATAATGGCAACGGCCTTTGGCACATCGCCGTTTCCACCACTGGGAATGCCTCAGTTCCCGGGCTTTCTGGCGCTCTTGCTTGAGATCCCGCTCATCCAGATCATAGGCATAGGGCTTCATTGCATCTCCTTGTTCGCCGTTGCCTCGGATGGCCGGTTAACCGCCAGCCCCAGACCGACCAGCCAGTTGTCAATCTCAGCCTGCAGCATCGTATAGAAACGGGCAGAGCCCCCCAGACCGGATCTGCCGAAGAAATAATTGATCTCCAGAAACAGCGGTTGCCGATCATTGTTTGTGCCCCCGAAACGATCGAAGATAAAATCGAAACCGGCCAGGTTTATTCGAGACCGCTGGCAGAAGCCGTGGGTCAAGTCCAGGGCCTTCTGGCGAAGGTTCGGGTCTGATTCTGTATCGATACGCGCGCCCTTGGCCAGACTGGTGCCAAAAACACCGGGGTTCTCCTGAATTCTCCAGTACGCTATCAGGGTCTGTCCGATCACGGCTACCCGCAACGTCCGATTTGACTCGGCTAGACAGGCCTGCAGGACAAATCCCCGCTGACCGGATTGCTCATAGGCCGTCGCCTTTGACAGGGCGCGCGCCAATTCGGATTTGGACTGGAGCAGAAAGACCGTGTCCCCTTCACCCCCCCAATCCAGCTTGAAGACGAGGGGAAAACCAATCTCGGCGATTCCCGCACCAGATCGTTGGAATTGCTTCGTATCATCAAAGATCCAGGTGCGGGGGTGGGGGGCGCCCAGGGCCTGAAAAAGCCTGGCCTGACCGGTTTTGCCTGGATATTGAAATCGCGCATCATAGTCTGGAAAGACATAGGAACAGTTTTGCCTGGCCAACAGGTAGAGTGCTTCCCGGCAACCCTGGGGCAAAATGACGGCATCGGCGGCACGGATGGCCGCCAGGTCTTTTTCATCCGGATCCCTGCCGGCACAAAGAATGTTGCGGTCAGCATCAAAGCAAGGATGAAAAGAGAGAATCATCAGTACCCGAACTTGCGCAGTGCTTTGGTGTCCCTGGTCCAGTTTTTCTGCACCCGCACAAAGAGTTTGAGAAAAACATTGGTGTCAAGCATCTTCTCGATCTCCTGCCTGGCCGCCTCGCCGATCTGCTTGAGCTTGGCCCCCTGTCTGCCGATGACGATGCCCTTTTGTGAGTCCCGTTCCACGTGGATGGTGGCATGAATCCGAATCAGCGCTCCCTTTTTATCTTCCTTGAAGGAGTCGATGGTGACTGCCACAGCGTAAGGAATTTCCTGACCGGTAAGCCGGATGGCCTTTTCCCGGATCATTTCGGCGGCAATGAAACGCGTCGGCAGGTCCGTCACACTCTCGGGCGGGAAAAAGGGCGCCCCGGCGGGAAGGATGGCTTCCATGGCATCCATCAACCGGTCAACCTGTTCGCCGTTTTTGGCGCTGATGGGAACGACGGCTGCAAAAGGACTCAATCCGGACCAACGTTCGATCTGCGATAGCAGGGCCGGCCGCTGGACCTGGTCGATTTTGTTGAGTGCCAGCAGCACAGGGCTCCGCTGCTGGGAAAGCTTGTCAAGCAACAGCCGCTCCGACCGTTCGTCCGGGGTCTGGGAATCCACCACCAGAAGGACAATATCCACTTCCGACAGGGTAGACAGGGCCGCATCGACGATTCGGGCATTGAGCGGATTCTTGGCCCGGTGGATACCTGGGGTGTCCAGAAAAACCATCTGGGAACCGGTCCGGTGCACCACGCCAAGAATCCGATTGCGGGTCGTCTGCGGCTTTTTGGATGTAATGGATATCTTCTGACCCAGCAGCCGGTTGAGCAGGGTGGACTTTCCCGCATTGGGCGCGCCGAGAATGGCCACAAAGCCGGATCTGAATGCGTGGTTTGGGTCAGTTCCGTTTGCGGTGTTCATCAAAAACGGCCCTTTCTATGGCCGACCAGACCTCCGGTTTTCCCAGCCGTGTCTTGGCGGAAAAAAGGATCAGCGAGGCTTCGTCTACACCGACCGCGTTGCCGATGGCCTGTCGTTGTTTTTTTTGAGCGGATTTGGAGAGCTTGTCCGCCTTGGTCAGCACCAAAATGGGTGATCTGTGGTAATAGCTCCAGCCAGTCGATGAAGTTTTGCTCTTCGATGCCCGGAATCCTGCGGACATCCATGATTAAGACCACCGCTTTAAGGGTTTCCCGACCTTTGAGATAGGTCTCGATCATGGGTCCCCATTTGCGCCTCACCGATGCAGGAACTTTGGCATATCCATATCCGGGCAGGTCCACCAGTGAAAGCCGGTCATTGACCGTAAAAAAATTAATCAGCTGTGTTCGACCGGGTGTGGCGCTTGTTTTTACCAGCCGTTTCCGGTTGACCAGGGTGTTGATCAACGAGGATTTTCCGACATTGGATCGACCGGCGAAGGCCGCCTCAGGGTGCAGGGCCTCGGGATATTGGGACGGTTTGACCGCGCTGGTGACAAAGTCTGCCGATTTAACGATCATGTCGCTGGCCCCGGTTCATGTTCGCGCCTTAAGATAAGCCTCCAGGCGGTTCATGCCTTCGGCGATGTTTTCCATGGAGTTGGCGTAGGAGAAGCGCAGGTATCCCTCTCCGTGCTGGCCAAAATCGATGCCGGGGGTCACCCCCACGAAGGCCTTTTCCAGGATGTCGAATGCCAGGGCATAGGAATCTTGGGAGATGTGCCGGGCGTTGGCAAACACATAGAACGCGCCGGTGGGTTCCACGGTGATGCCCAGCCCCATTTCCCTGAGCCGTCGGATCATGAAGATGCGTCGCTCGTTGTAAATGCGCTTCATGCGCGCCACATCATCCCCGGCTTCCTTCAGCGCGGCGATCCCCGCCTTCTGAATCATGGCATTGGCCGAAATAAAAAAGTTCTGTTGCACCTTTTGAATGGGGCGGATGAATTCCTTGGGTGCGATGAGGTAGCCCAGTCGCAGTCCTGTCATGGCAAATAGCTTGGAAAAACCGTTGAGCACGAATGCACGGTCCGTGAACTCGAGGATCGAATGCTCTTTTCCTTCATAAACCAACCCGTGGTATATCTCGTCTGAAACGATCCAGGGCGGCATGCCGGCGATGGCTTCCATGCGCGTTTTTGAAAGCAGGTTGCCCGTGGGGTTGGAGGGCGAGTTGATGAAGATGGCCCGGGTGCGGTCAGAGAGCTTTTCTTCGATGGCCTCTGGACGATATTGGAATCCGTCTTCCTCGAACACCGGCACCCTCACCGGCTCTCCCCCGACGAACTTGATGAAGTTGGGATAGCAGGCGTAGTGCGGGTCAGAGAGAATCACCGGGTCCCCGGGTTCCAGCAGGGCGGCGAAGGTCATGAAAATGGCCGGCGAACTGCCGGAGGTGACCACCACCTGGCCCGGATCGACGAAGACACCATAGGTGTCATGATAATACTCGCAGATGGCTTCACGCAACTCCGGCAAGCCCAGGCTGTGGGTGTAGTGGGTGAATCCGTCGGTCAGCGCCTTGCAGGCAGCGGCTTTTACGCATTCCGGCGTGTCGAAATCGGGTTCTCCCACCTCCAGGTGGACAATGTGCTTGCCTTCGCTCTCCAGCGCGCAGGCCCGTTCCAGAACATCCATGACAATAAACGAAGTCATCTCTTCGGTGCGTTTCGATGCCATGGATCCCCCCCTTTTTTGTGTTGGCGCCGACCATGTGACGCAAGCGACACGTTAAAGCACCTTGTTAAGCGGGTATTCAATAATTCCTTCAGCCCCGTTTTTCAGCAGTACGGGAATCAGATCCCGCACCACACCGGTGCCGACAACCGTCTCCACGGAAAACCAGTCGGACTGATAAAGGGAAGCCACTGTGGGGGCATTGAGGCTGGGCAGCAGCGTCACCACCTGCGCCAGCTTGTCGTGGGGGACATTCATTTTGATCCCCACCATCTTTTCACCCAGCAGCGCCCCCTTAAGCAAAAGGGCGATCTGTTCGATCTTCTCCCGCTTGGGCGGGTCTTCCCACGCCTGGCGATTGGTGATCAGTTGCGTGTTGGTCTGCATGAGTTCGTGGATGATGCGCAAGCCGTGGGCCTTGATGGTGCTGCCGGTCTCGGTGACCTCCACCACGGCGTCCGCCAGGCCGGACACCACTTTTGCTTCCGTGGCACCCCATGAAAACTCGACTTTCACGGAGATGTCGCGCTCGTCGAAATAGCGTTTGGTAAAGGCCACCAGCTCCGTGGCAACTTTCTTGCCGTTCAAGTCGTCGAGCGATTTGATCGGCGAATCGTAGGGTACGGCCAACACCCACCGGGCCGGCCGGGCACTGACTTTGGAATAGATCAGGTCTTCCACCACATGAACATCGGAGCGGTTCTCGGCAATCCAATCCTTGCCGGTGAGACCGGCATCCAGGGTGCCGTTTTCCACATAGCGGGACATCTCCTGGGCGCGACAGATGGTGCATTCGATCGTGTCGTCGTTAATTTCGGGGAAATAGCTGCGATCGTTGACATTAATGATCCAGCCGGATCGTTTAAAAAGGGCAAAGGTGGCATTCTGAAGGCTTCCCTTGGGAATGCCCAGCTTCAGGGGTGTCGTCATTCTTTATAAACCTCCTTGGGGTCGAAGACCGGCTGCCCGATGGTAACCAGGGCGCCGCCTTCCTCTCTTTGATGAAAGCAGCTGGCATATCCGGTGTGGCAGGCTGCCCCCCCTGCCTGCTCAACTTTCAGCAACACGGTGTCGTCGTCGCAGTCGACCCGGATTTCCTTGACATGCTGAATGTGGCCGGAGGTGAGCCCCTTCACCCACAGGGTGTCGCGGGTCCGGCTGTAATAGGTGGCCCGGCGGGACTTCAACGTCTCTTCCCAGGCGGCCTGGTTCATAAAGGCCAGCATGAGCACCTCTCCGGTTTTTTCGTCCTGAGCAATGGCCGGTATCAGTCCTCCCATTTTCTCAAAATTCAGTTCGATCATTCGTTTTCACTCCAGTGTTGGACGCAGCCAGACCGCATTCATGATCAAGACAACATCGTCCTCGGTTTTCAAACATTGATGCAAATCCGGATTATCTAACCACATCACCTGCGGGAGTCAATCCCTTTTTTCCGCAACTGCGGGATAATCTTGCGAAAAATTATTTACTTTGTTAGGGTGATACGGTTATTACATCCAGGCTCGGACCAGGGGGTTCGTTTGCGCAGCCGCCGCTGATATCGAAACAAGAACGGGTTTTAAAAATCTGCCATGCCTAAAGAAAAAAGCGCTTCTCAGATTCTGAAAAAACGGGCACGACACCAACCGGGTGCGATCATTGGCCGTCTCGCCAAATGGTCGCTGCTCATGGCCGTCATATTGATGTTTATGGGCGCATCGGCCCTGGTGGGCGTCTATTTCTATTTGAGCGACGACCTGCCGAAAATCACGTCGCTTACGGACTACCATCCGTCCATCATCACGACCGTCTTTTCTGACGACAACCGTAAAATCGCCGAATTTTACAAGGAACGGCGCATTGTGGTTCCCCTGTCATCAATCCCCATCCAGCTCCAGCAGGCCTTCATCGCCGCTGAAGATTCCCGGTTTTACAAGCACCAAGGCATCGATCTATTCAGCATCATTCGGGCTTTTTTAAAAAATATCGAGGCGGGAGCCATTGTCCAGGGGGGCAGCACCATCACCCAGCAGGTCACCAAATCGTTTCTGCTGACCCCCGAGCGCAGTTACGAGCGAAAGATCAAGGAGGCCATTTTAGCCTATCGGATCGACAAGGCCTTCACAAAAGAAGAGATCCTTTACTTATATCTGAACCAGATCTACCTTGGCCACGGCGCCTATGGCGTTGAAGCCGCGGCTGAAAATTACTTCGGCAAATCGGTCAGCGAACTGAACCTGGCTGAGTGTGCCATTCTGGCGGGACTGCCCCAGGCCCCCAGCCGATACTCCCCGTTCCGGTTTCCCGAGCGGGCCAAACAGCGGCAGATCTACGTGCTGAACCGAATGCTGGCCGAAGGGTTCATCAACAACACCGAGGTGACCGAGGCCATCGACGTAAAGATGGACATCAAGCCGCGCCGCAACTGGTATATTGAAGAGGTTCCCATATACACGGAACACATCCGGCGGTACGTGGAAAAAAAATACGGCGAAGACGCCCTTTACACCCAGGGCCTCAAGATCTACGCGGCTGTCAATATCGAAATGCAGAGGGCCGCCCGCCAGGAGGTCGAAAAAGGCCTTCGTGAACTGGATCGCCGATTGGGGTATCGAGGGCCGGAAGCCCATCTGGCACCCGAGGAAATTGAAAGCTTCAGCGATGAACTTCAAGCCTCGCTGCAGGAAACCCCGCTGGACGAGGGGTCATCGACCAAAGGGGTGGTCATCGATGTGAACGACAAGGCGAGGACCGCCACCGTCCGCATGGGCGATGCTCGCGGGACCGTTTCCATTGAAGACATCCGCTGGGCGCGCAAACCCAACCCGAACCTGGCTTACTACCAGGCGCAGGTGAAAAAGGTCGGCCGGGTGCTGAAAACGGGGGACGTGATTCTGGTGCGGGTGGTTAAAAAGCAGGCGTCCGGGGATCTGTGGGAGGTTTCCCTGGACCAAGTCCCCGATACCCAGAGCGCCCTCATGTGCATCGAAGCGGAAACCGGCCTGGTAAAGGTAATGGTGGGCGGGCGCGACTTCATGGAGAGCCAGTTCAACAGAGCCATTCAGTCCCGCCGCCAGCCGGGCTCCGCGTTTAAACCCATCATTTACGCTGCCGCGCTGGACAAGGGATTTACCGCCGCCACGGAGATCATCGACGCCCCCATTGTCTTCAAGGACGAGGTCAATGACTTCACCTGGAAACCCAAAAACTACGGGAAGAAGTTTTACGGCCCGACCTTGCTTCGCGAGGCCTTGGTCAAATCACGCAACGTCGTTACCATTAAAATCCTCCAGGAAATTGGCATCGACTACTGTATCGACTACGCACGGCGGTTGGGCATTGAATCCGATCTGGCCCGGGATCTCTCTATTGCCCTGGGTTCTTCCGGAGTGTCTCTTTTAGAACTGGTTAATGCCTATGCCGTCTTCGCCAACCAAGGCTATCTGGTGGAGCCGGCCTTCATCACCAAAATCGAAGACCGCTTCGGTAATATCCTCGAAGAAATGAACCCGTCAAGGGAACGGGTCATCGACAAAAGCACCGCTTACATCATGACCAGCTTGCTGGAAAGTGTGGTGAAAGAGGGAACCGGCAAGCGGGTTAAGGCATTGAACCGGCCGGTGGCCGGAAAAACAGGAACGACCAATGACCTTCAGGATGCCTGGTTCGTCGGATACACACCTCGGTTCATCTCCGGCGTCTGGGTGGGTTACGACAACGGGCAAACATTAGGCAAGGGAGAGACCGGGTCACGAACCGCCAGCCCGATCTGGCTGGGTTTCATGGACAGGGTTTTGAAAGACAAGCCGGTACGTATGTTCCAGGTTCCCGAGGGCGTGGTTTTTGCGAAGATCGATTCGGAAACCGGCCTTTTGCCTATCCCCGAATCCCGAAAAACCCTGTTCGAATGTTTTAAAGAGGGCTCCGTTCCTACCGAATACACGAAAAAGCCGGATACCATCGTAGATGCCGAGTCTTTTTTCAAATCCGACATGTAACCGTGACCACGCCGTTGTCTTATTGCATCCTGTTCTGCCGTTTCAACACACCTTCCCGTCCGGCAGGACCCCATCACAGCCGGGGCCTTAACCGATGAAGCTGAGATCTATTTTGAGGGTGCTTTCTTTGCTGGCTTTCCTCTCCGCCTGCATTGCCGGCTATCTGTACTATAGCACCTTGAAAGAATACGCCTTTCAGGAGGCGGAACGCAACGCCCTGAATCGGCTGCAGACCACCAAAAAAAATCTGTCCGCCTTTTTTTCCGAAAATATCAAACCCGTGCGGGTTTTGGCGGCAATGCGGCCCCTGGTGGATGTGCTGGTTCACCCCGACCCGCAGACCTTGAGCGCCGCCAATGCGCTGCTGGACCTGTTCAAAAAAACCTTGGATGTGGAGGTCTGTTACCTCATGGACCTTCGTGGAAATACACTGGCCTCGTCCAACCGGAACGATCCAGACAGCTTTGTGGGTATGAACTTTTCCTTCCGTCCCTATTTTCAGGACGCCATGCAGGGGCTTCCGGCCAGTTACCTGGCCCTGGGCACGACCTCGCGAAAACGGGGTGCGTACTACAGCTACCCCGTTTACCCGGAACGTTCCGACACCCCGTTGGGCATTGTCGTCATCAAGGCATCCATTTTTTTCGTTGAAAAGGAACTGACTCCCGAGGAAACCAGTATCCAGCTGGTCGTGGATCCCCAGGGGATGATTTTTATCTCCAGTCGACCTGACTGGCTGTACCAGCTCATGTGGCAGTTGAAACGTCCTGATATCAGGCGATTGCGGCAAACACGACAGTTCGGCAACGGACCCTGGCACTGGACGGGGCTCCGAAAAAATGGAGATAAAGAGGTCATTGATGCTTCCGGAAAACCATACCTGTTTCACCAGATTGCCGTCGACGACTACCCCGGCTGGAAAATTGTCCATCTGTACGACCTAAAAGCCGCATCCAAACTGGTTTCCGAACCCCTGTTGAAAATCATTCAGCCGGTGATCGTCATCCTGTGTTTGTTACTGGGGGCATCTATTTTTTTCCTCTACCGCCAGGCCAGTTTGGAAATCGCCAGACGCCGCACCGTGGAACAGGCGCTTCGAAAAAGCGAAGAGCGATATCGATCCTTATACCACCATACCCCGGCCATGCTGCATTCAATCGATAAAAATGGAAACCTGGTCAGTATCAGCAACTACTGGTCTGATGCCCTCGGATACACTCGGGAAGAGGTCATTGGCAAAAAGCTCACGGACTATCTTTCCCCGGATTCCCGTAAATATGCAGAGGAAACGATCATTCCCACCTTTTTCAAAGAGGGTTTCATCAAAGACATCCCCTATCAGTTTATCAAGAAAAACAATGAGCTTATCGAGGTTCAAATTTCGGCCATTACCGACCGTGACGAGCAGCGACAAACCTTCAGGTCCCTTGCCGTCTCCATTGACGTCACCGAGCGAAACAAAGCCGAGCGGGCGCTTCAGGAAGCCAAGGAAGCGCTCAGCAGGTATTCCAAAGACCTTGAGAGTCAGGTGCGCAAACGCACGAGTGAAATTTCGGGAATCCTTCAGTACACACCGGCCGTGGTCTATATCAAAGATGCAGACGGTAAATATACCATGGTCAACTCAAAATTCGAAGAACTGTTCGGCATCCGCTCCTCTGACGTTCAGGGGAAAACCGACCAGGAATTTCTCGCCCCTGATCTCGCCGACCAGTTCTTTAAAAATGACGACCGGGTCCTTCGCGAAAAACAATCGATCCAGGTGGAAGAAAGCATCGTTATCGACGATGAAGCGCATACCTATTTGAGCACCAAATTTCCCCTTTACGACGGCAAACGTCGGGTGACCGGTGTTTGTGGCATTGCCACAGACATCACCGCGCTTAAAAAAGCCCAGGAACGGCTGCGGCGACTCTCGGCCAGCATCATGACCAATCAGGAAAAAGAGCGCGCCTATCTGGCCCGCGAGCTTCACGATGAACTGGGACAGGTGCTTACCGCCCTTCGCATGGAAGCCGTCTGGATCCGCAATCGCGTGAACAGATCCGACCCGACCGCCTCGGCCCGTGCGTTGACAATGTGTGAACTCATCGATACAACCATTGAAGAGGTTCGCGGCCTGGCCATCCGTTTACGGCCTGGCGTTCTGGATCATTTGGGGCTGGTGGAGGCGATTGAATGGTATACCGCTGATTTTGAAAAGCGGTATGACATCAGCTGTGTGTTTGAACACGATGACGGTCCGGAAATACGCGGCAATATTGCTACGGCCGCATACCGCATCTCACAGGAGGCGTTGACCAATGTTGCCCGCCATGCATCAGCGACCCGCGCCAAGGTATCCCTGTCTTTTGAAAACGTCAATTTATCGCTCACCATCAAGGATAACGGCACGGGCTTCGAGCCGGAAGCCCTGGGTGACGCCGAAGGCCTGGGTATGACAAATATGAGGGAGCGCGCCAACCTGGTGGGAGGTTTTTTTGATGTACAATCCAGACCCGGAGGAGGAACCCGGATCTGTTTCACCGTGGCCTTAACTGAAAGCTGACCATCATGATCCGGGTTCTACTTGCCGATGACCACAGCATTGTTCGCGCCGGACTTCGACGAATCGTCGAAGAGAGCGGAGACATTGAAGTGGTGGCCGAAGCGTCGGATGGTCGGGAGGCGGTGCTGGCGGTGCGTAAAGAGAAACCGGATGTGGCGGTGATCGATATTTCCATGCCTATTTTAGATGGCTTGGAAGTAATCACCCAGCTGAAAAGTGAGTTCCCGGAGGTGCCCATTCTGGTGTTGACGATGCACGAGGAACATCAGTATGTGGTTCGGGCTATCGAAACCGGTGCAATGGGCTACATCACCAAACAAAGTGCGCCGGAGCAGTTGGTCAAGGCCATTCGTAAAGTCCATTCCGGTTCTTTGTTTTTAACGGACGACGCCGCTGAAGCACTGGCCCTCAGAGTCGCCAAGGGCAACAGGTCCCAAAGCCCACTGGACTCCTTATCCACAAGGGAACTCCAGGTGTTGAGACGCCTTGCCTTGGGAAACACCAACCGAGAGATCGCCTCAGCCTATCATATCAGCATCAAAACGGTAGATACCTATCGATTCCGCCTGCTGAAGAAATTAAAGTTGCGCAACAACGCCGACCTGTCACGCTTTGCCATCCAGAACCATCTCATTGAAACCTGACCCGACAGCACATCTTTTTTTTCGGCGTTAGACGGGTGCTGACGTTTTCCAGGGGCAGGCATTCTTGGTGTAGAACGGTTTAGCTCCTGGCCAGGAGCCGAATGGCTGCCTGCCGGATTTGAGCATCTTTGTCTGAGAGCAGCCCGTAAAGGATAACTTTCAGCTGCTCATCGTCGACCGGCGCTTCCGCCGAAAGGTTTTCCAAAACCTGACGACGAATCCGGCGATCCTCATCTCCTAATAATTGACGGTAGTGCTTAAGGATCGTCGTGGAGAGGGGAAGCAGGGCCAAGCCGGACAACGCATCCACACGTAATTCCGGCAACAGCATTTCCATACAGCCGATATAAACCGCTTCAACGCGGGGAACCTGTTCCGCAAACCGCCAGAGGTTCAGCAAAATACCACGCTGTTCCTCCATGGTTCCGGTTTCCAGACGGGCGCTTAATAAATCGAATACGCGCACATCACCCACCGACGATAGGGCTGCAACCACCGCGTCCTGAACATTCCGATCCGGATCAGGCATATGGACCATGAGCGAAGTCACTGCCGGCCAGTTTCCCTCCCAGCCGAGAGCCAGCGCACAGCTGCTTCGAACGGAAGGATTTGGGTGGTTCAGTTTTTCAATCAACGCGGCTTTCAATGCTGAGGGGTCATTGCTCAAGGACGCGGCAAGGCCCAATTGAACGGCTGCCGCATGGCAGACTTGTTCATCCGTCGAGGCCTCAAGCATAAAGTGATAGAGCGGCCATAAAACACGCTCTTTACCGGCGTATCCGAGCAGGGGAAGCATTTTCAATATCAGCGCCGTGTCGGCCAGGGGCAATGCATCCAACAGGACCGCAACGGCATCGGCCGGTTCGGCAAGAAACGCCTCCAGATCCGCCAGGTAACCACGCACCTTTTCCAAAATTCGCTCCGGTCGGTTCATGGGAATGAGGGCACCGGTTTTCATGTCACTTGTTCCATTTTTCAAATCACAGGAGAATAGGGGGTCGTTGGACATGGATATCCTCTCTAAAAAAGGGAAAGTTGTTCCTGGGTTGGCTTTTCAGTTTTCTTTGCACCTGGGAAGGAAACACGTTTATAACGATTATCAATATCTTCCAGAAACGGGGATACGTGTCTGGGCTGTTTTTGGCCGTTCACCCGTCTTTGGTCGGCTTTGGTTATAAACAGGTGTCTTTTCGCCCGGGTCAGGGCCACATAAAACAGTCGCCGTTCTTCTTCCATGTCTGTCGGCCGGTTGTTTGATCGGTAGGGTATCAAACCATCCTCGCACCCGGCGATAAACACAACGGGAAATTCCAATCCTTTAGCGGCATGCATGGTAATCAGGGACACTTTTTCCACACGAGGATCATAGGTGTCCGCATCTTTGGACAGGGCTATTGCCGCCAGAAAACCGGCAGTATCTTTTTGATAGGCGTTGCCCGTTTCCAGTAGGTGGTTGATGCCACGTTCAAACGACGGGTCACCACTATACTTCCGTCTCAAAGTGGTCTTTCCTGATAGCAAGTCAACGATTTTTGAAATCGACAGGCCATCAATTTTTTTCTTAAAACGGGATACTCGTCCGACAAACGCATATAGTTTCTGCTGACGTGAATGTCCCATATGGGGTATAGGCAGCCGGCAAGATTGAACCAGGGCTTCCGCCAGGCTAAGCGTGTTACGATAAGACCAGGATTTGAGAATTTCTATACTCTTAATCGAAACCGGGGAATTGAACACACCTGCGGCGGCTTGAAGATCGTAAAATATGCCCACGCCGTGTAGCAGCCTGAAAACCGAAATCACTGATTTTACCCCGGGGTGATCCAGAACGCTATTCCGGTCTATGGGTTGACAGGGAATGCCTGCTTTTTCCAAGAATTTTAAAAGCACCTTGCCCTGACCGCGTGTCCGGAACAAAACAGCAAAATCAGAAAAACTCAACCGCCCCTGATCCTCGGTGCCATCTGCAGCTCCGGAATCCAAAGAAAAAAAACCGGTGCCTCCAATCATCTTTTCAATTGTTTTTCCAATGGCAACGGCTTCGGCATTTTCCGAAGCCACCTGCATAACAGGGATGTGACCCTCGCCCATCATATCCGAATAAACCGCATGTCGGCTCCCGCTTTCAAGCAACGGCTTATTTTTTTTGATCACCTGAGCCGAAATTTCCAGAATAGTCCGGGAGGACCGATAATTTTTGTTCAATACAATGGTCTGGGCGACAGGAAAATCCTGTTTAAACCATTTGAAACAGTCGACATCCGATCCTCTGAAACCGTATATGGATTGATCGGGGTCACCGATAATGCGGATGTTGGCATGATCCCCTGCCAGCAACCTGACGAGCCGATACTGTCCGGCGTTGATATCCTGGTATTCGTCGATAAAAATATCGCTGAAGCGGCCCGCATACCGATCACGCGAATCCGGGTCTTTTTCCAGCAGAGAAACCGCTCGGAAAATTAAATCTTCAAAATCAACAAGGGTTTGAATCCGAAGCAAGTGTTCATAGGTGTCATAGCTGCAAACGAACGGGGCCAACCGCTCATGAGGACACACCCCGTCGAGAGGATCTTTGCTGGATAGCATCTTCTGCTTGGCCGAAACAACCCACCCCTTCATTTCATCCAGGCTGATTGCCAACCCTTTTTTTGAAAGGCTATTTAAGGCCATGGCGTCACGAACCAGAACGCTTCGGGTCTCTTCATCTACAACCGACAGCATGACATCCGGCATGGAGCGGGATAATATGCGATAGCCCAATGCATGAAAGGTTCCCACGAAGGGGAGCGATCGTGATTTCCCCAGAATGGCAGCAAGCCTTTCTTTCATTTCTTTTGCCGCTTTATTGGTAAAGGTCACTGCCAGCACATGCTTGACATCAACGCCGCTTTCAATCAGACGGGCAATTTTACATGTCAGCGTCCGGGTCTTTCCCGTCCCCGGTCCGGCAAGGATCATTAACGCTCCGTTCGGATGATCCACGGCTTTTTGCTGCTCCGCGTTTAAGGATATCACCCCTTTTAAAGGTTCATCCGACACCGGAGTCGCTGAAATTCGCAACTTATCGTCAAAATTACAGCGGGTTGACCTTTTATCAACCTCAGCCGATTCTCGTTTTTTATCAAAACCAGAGAAAAGGCCCCGCTGTCCAAGCAATCGATCCCTTTCACAATCAGAAAAAATTTGAACGGTTCCGAAACGTCCGTCATAGCCCGGAGAAAAAGAGACTCGGTTGTCTCGCATGCGGACGATGGCCTCGGAAAGAAGCGGTACCCCGGCTGATTCAATGGTTTCCCTATCCAGGGAATGAAGAATATTTAGTTCATTGCCTAACTTCTCCAACAATACCCGGTAGGTTCGTTTTACTTTTTTGGATTGGGAACCGATCCTGAATATGTCTGCCAGCAGATCATCAAGTGGGATGAGACGGTAAAACGGAAAACAACGATTCGGCCGGAATCCTTCAGGACGCGTGGCCAGGTCTTCCACACGGTGCAAGACCCCCAACGTCACCGGTTTTCCGCAAACCGGACAATTGCCCATGTGGGCGTGGGTCTGCGCAGGGGTAAAACAGACCTCGCACTTACGATGGCCGTCCACGTGGTATTTTCCCTCTTCGGGAAAAAATTCAACCGTTCCTGCAAATTTATCTTCATCTCCATTTTCCATGGCCGCCCGAATGGCGTAATAGTTGATTTCCGTTTTAAACAGATTGGCTTCGCGACCTAATTTTGACGGTGAATGGGCATCTGAATTGGAAATAAGGGTGATATGATCCAGATCGGACACCCGCCAGTTCATAGACGGATCAGAGGACAGACCCGTTTCAGCGGCAAAAATATACGGGCTTAGATCGTCGAAACACTCCTGGATGGAATCGAACCCAGATTTCGATCCCAGCATTGAAAACCACGGTGTCCATATATGGGCCGGGACGAGAAACCCATCTTCGGATGTTTCCAAAATGATCTCAAGCAGATCTCGCGCATCGAGACCGAGGATGGGTCTTCCGTCGGAATGGATGTTTCCGATGGCCTCCAAACGGCTGTTGAAGCGGCACACATGTTCTATGTCCGGAAAAAAAACAAGGTTGTGGTTTTTTCGAGTGCGGCCCTTTTTTTTATATATATTACTGATTTCACAACTTAACATAAACCGGACGGGGGCCCGGCAGGAGGCCGGCACAAATTCATCACAGCAACGGGCAATATCCGCTTTCAGTCGATACAGACCCGGTTCCGCCGGTTCCAATTTTTGAATGATCTCTGCGATCCACTCCGGATGAGTATAATCTCCGGTCCCGACGACGGTGATGCCCTTCAGTTGGGACCATATGTATATATTTTCAATATCGAGGTTGCGCGCTGTTGCTCTCGAAAATTTTGAATGAATGTGAAGATCGGCACTAAATGGTTCTGAAAAGTCACTCATTATAGGTTAACCTTCTAAATTTATTAAAAAAATATTTAAATCACAGCATATTTAAATATTGGACAATTTTTGTCAATATTGAAGACTCCCCACTGCAATCTTGTTATCGCGGTTTAAGTTTGGTTTTTTTTTGAGTTTATCATATTAAAATAATTCAATTATTATTGTATATTGGATCCTTCGACCAAACATCCAAAAATAGCTTGAAAAAAAAACCTAAAACCGCTATATGTATTTGTTTTATTATAAAAATACACAATATCCGGTATATAGGATCAATTAATGGGTATTCTTTCATCTTCCGTTTCCATCACCCAATATCACGTTGGAGGAAAACTGTCGGAACCTATTCTGGAAAGTGTTGCCACTGGATTGAAAAAAAATGCCGTTGAAGAGATAGACAACGAATCATCGGACAAGGCCATTGGCTGGACTTGTTTTAACAATCCTTTTAGCACCGATTTTAACCAATCCCCTTTTCTCATCGGTACCCATTTGGTTTTTTCCATGCGCATCGATAAAAAAGCGATTCCCTCAAAAATCGTTCAAAAACATTACACGCTTGAAATGACAAAGAAGTTGGCAAAAAGTGGGCGCGACTTTTTAAGCAAAACCGAGAAAAAAGAGATCAAGGATCATGTCATCCACCTTTTAAATTTGAGAATTCCGGCGACGCCAAATATTTATGATCTTATTTGGAACTACGAGTCCAACACCCTCTGGTTTTTCTCCAACTTGAAAGGCGCCAATGAAGAATTGGAAACCCTTTTCACCCGATCTTTTAAATTGAAATTAATCCGGTTGTTTCCCTATACCATGGCGGCCTTGACATCACCATTGTCCGATGTGGAAAAAGATGCCCTGTCCCAATCCACCCCAACCCGGTTCACGGAGTAATATAAAATTGCCAATGCTGGATGTCGCGATTGCTTATAACCGATACAAATTTATTGGAAATGAGTTTTTAACCTGGTTGTGGTTTACCATCGATACCAATCAACACTTTTTTAAAACTGTAGATGAAACCATTACGTCTTTGTATCTCGGCAATCGAATCGTCCTGGAAAACAGCATCAATGACTCCAGTGAGAGTATTACCATCAAAGGTGATGATGCCGGACTGGAAGAGGGCCTTTTATCACTTCGAAAAGGTGCTGTCGTCATTGAAATGAACCTTTCTTACAAAACGGAAAATCAGGATTGGAAATTCACCCTGAAAGGGGAAAGCCTTAGTTTTTCTGGCTTAACTGTTCCGCAAACCGGTCCTGTTGAAACCAAATCGGATATTGATGGGATGGTACTGGAAAAAGTCTACCTGTACGAAAAAGCGATTGAACTGGTTAATCGTTTATTTAATATTTTCTTAAAATTAAGATTTTCTGAGGAATGGAATCAAAAAATAGTTCCAGACATAAAAAAATGGATACAGGTTTGATCCTTGGCCATCATCAACACAGATCTCGGGCTTTTTACGAAGCCGTCGAAAAAGCGACTTTTTACAAGTTCATCATATTTAAAATGGGTCAATAATTGATCAGTTATCAACAATTTTATTTTTCCTTACAAAACTCATTTTATTTATGAACCCAATAACCAACTTATGAACAATTAAATATATTTATATTTTATATAATATTAACAAGTTAAATGTTTTTACACTTTTTGTCGGTTCCTACTATTATAACAATTTTTTAAAAGGAATTATATTATGAAATTCATCATCAACAAATTCCAAATTGTTAGTGTGCTGGCAAAAGTGCAAGGGTTGACTGGACGACGGAGCAATCTGGCTATCACCGAAAATATTTTAATCAGGGCTGACAGTGACGGTATTCATCTGACTGCCACTGACCTGGAGACCGGATTTGAAGGGTTTTATCCGGCATCCGTGGAAAAAGAAGGTGCGGTGGCTGTCAGTGCAAAAAAATTATTTGAAATTCTTCGGGAATTCCCCTCAGAGGATATTCTAATAAACGAAGTGGAAAACAGGTGGATAGAGATCGGCAACGATAAGGTTCAGTACCATATTGTCGGTATGAATCCGGATGACTTTCCCGAAACACCTCATATCACCGAAGTAGACTTTTT
This sequence comes from uncultured delta proteobacterium, assembly GCA_963697405.1. Classification (GTDB taxonomy): domain Bacteria; phylum Desulfobacterota; class Desulfobacteria; order Desulfobacterales; family Desulfosarcinaceae; genus Desulfosarcina. The sequence goes on from CAVONY010000038.1 coordinate 137,028, forward strand.
TGGAATCGATGCATTCATACTTGAAAAGATGATTGAACGATCTATCATTATTTCATCGGCCGGCGATGAGAAAAGAGCCCACATCAATGGTGTTTTTGTTGAGCGGACCCATGAAGAGGCCTGTCGACTTCGGTTTGTATCCACAGACGGCAGTCGTTTGAATGCGGTTCATCATTTTTATGGTTCGCCGGAAGAGCTGCCTGTGGGTGAAGGGGTGTTGGTTCCGAAAAAAGGATTGAATGAAGTGGCTAAATTTTTAGACATTGAAGGAGATGTTCAGGTTGGTATCAAGGATAGTAATTTTATCGTCAAAAAAGAAAAGGAAACTATTATTATCCGTATGCTGGAAGGTGATTTTCCAAAATACGAGGACATTTTGACCAAAGGCAAGGAACACATCATTAAGTTGGATAAAATTAAATTTGGAAAGATGCTCAAACGAATGTCTATTCTGGCAACAGACAATTACAAAGGCGCTGTTTTCACTTTCAATGATAATAAACTGGTGGTGACCGCCACCAATCCTGATTACGGTGAATCTAAGGAAGAAACGGAAATCGAATTTTCCGGAAATTCCATCGAAGCGGCATTTAACCCTAAATTTTTTGTGGATACCTTAAGCGTTATCGATGAAGAAAATGTGATTGTCAATATAGTCGACGGCAGCCGTCCCTGCATTGTTGAAGGGGATACGGATAAAACATTTATCGGCGTCATCATGCCGATGAGAATTTAAAATCAATGAGAATTATCTAAAAATGAACGACAATTACGATGCAGACAGCATAGATGTATTAGAAGGTCTTGAACCGGTTCGTTTGCGGCCATCCATGTATATAGGAAATGTGGATGTGGCCGGTCTCCATCACCTTGTTTACGAGGTGGTGGACAATAGCATCGATGAGGCCATGGCCGGTTATTGTGAAAATATCCGTGTTACCATTCATACCGATAACAGCATCAGCGTGGAAGACAATGGAAGGGGAATTCCCGTTGACATCCACCGGACGGAAAATGTCCCGGCGGTAGAAGTGGTGCTTACTAAACTGCATGCCGGCGGAAAATTCGATAATGACAGTTATAAGGTTTCCGGTGGACTCCATGGGGTCGGGGTGAGTGTGGTCAACGCCCTGTCAAAATTTTTTGAAGTTGAAATATATTCCAAGGGAAAAATATACTACCAGACCTATGAAAGAGGAACAAAAACCAGTGAGTTAAAAGTAATCGGTGAAACCGAAAAAAGAGGAACCCGAATTCATTTTGTTCCCGATGACCAGATTTTTAATATATCCGAATTCAGCTACGATATTTTGTCCCGCCGTCTAAGAGAACTGGCATTTCTCAATAAAGGCGTCAATATTTTCATCGAAGATGAGCGCTTCGATAAAAGCGAAAATTATTGTTATGAAGGTGGCATCGTTTCTTTTGTCGAGTATTTGAATAAAAGGCACACGGTTCTTCATGAACCGGTTTTTATTGAAGGTTATCGAAACGACGTCAATATTGAAGTAGCCATCCAATACAACGGCACCTATAAAGAAAACATTTTTTCTTTTGCCAATAATATAAACACGGTGGAAGGTGGATTTCACCTGATCGGTTTCAAGGCGGCATTGACTCGAACAATCAACCAATATGCCGTAAATGGCAATCTGCCGAAAAACCTTTCAGCAAAAATAAGCGGAGATGATGTCAGGGAGGGGTTGACGGCAATCATCAGTGTCAGAATAAAGTCTCCCCAATTTGAGGGGCAAACCAAAACTAAACTGGGCAACAGTGAAGTAAAAGGGTTGGTAGAGTCCCTGGTTAATGAAAAACTCAGTGCTTTTATGGAGGAAAATCCCGCTGTATCCCGGAAAATAATGGAAAAGGCCGTGGATGCTGCCAGAGCGAGGGATGCTGCCAAACGCGCACGGGATATGGCCAGGAACAAGGGTGCATTGATTGATTCCACCCTTCCCGGTAAACTGGCGGAATGCCAGCTGTCTGACCCGGCGCTGCGGGAACTCTTTCTGGTTGAAGGTGACTCAGCCGGCGGGTCTGCCAAACAGGGCAGGGATAGAAAATTCCAGGCGATTTTGCCGTTGAAGGGAAAAATTTTAAATGTGGAGAAGGCGCGGTTTGATAAAATACTGCGAAGCGAAGAAATTAAAAACATCATTACCGCTTTAGGCACCGGCGTCGGCAAGGAAGAGTATAACATCGATAAAATCCGCTATCACAAGGTTATCATCATGACGGACGCGGATGTGGATGGATCCCATATTCGAACGCTGTTGCTTACCTTTTTCTATCGTCAAATGCCTGAACTGGTAGACAAAGGTTACCTCTACATCGCCCAACCCCCGCTTTTTAAAATTGGTAAGGGAAAAAGCGAATCTTACATGAAAGATGATGGAGAACTGAATGATTTTATTCTGAAAAAAATAGTTGATAAAAAGCAGGTTAAAATTGTTACCACTGGGAAAATCCTATCAGATCACCATCTTTTCATTTTTCTGTGTGATTTAAGTGAGTACGTTTCAGCCATGGCAAAAATGGAAAACCGCGGATTTGATCCTCTGGTTGTAGAGACCATGATCAAAGCAGATGTCCAGGATAAGGCTTTCCTGCAGGACCGGGACAACATGCTTATGTTAAAGGACAAAGTCGAAAATAAAGGGTATATTACACAAGCACTGTCCTGGAATGAAGAAGATGAGATGTTCGAGCTGATTGTCAGATCAACGGATCAAAACAATTACCAGCAGACCGCTACCATTGGCAGAAATTTAATTTATTCTTCGGATTATCAAAAATGTTTGATTTTGAATAAAAAGTTGAAAGCGGATGATAATCCTCCATTTGAAATATACACCAATGATCGCGATGACGCGCCAGTTGTCATGGAAGATAAACGACAACTTTTGCAGGCTCTGATAGAGGATGGTAAAAAAGGAATAAATATTCAACGATATAAAGGGCTTGGTGAAATGAATCCCGAACAGTTGTGGCAAACCACCATGCACCCCGACAAGCGCAATCTGCTAAGAGTGACTGTTGAAGATGCAGTTGAATCGGATGAGATATTTACGATACTGATGGGCGATGAAGTCGAACCCAGACGGGATTTCATTCAAAGCAACGCACTGGAAGTAAGTATGCTCGATATATGAGGGATGAAAAAGAACCCCTGAAATTCCTAAGGAAAATCAGGGGTTCTTAAATGGGTGCGCTCTTTTAAATGGCAAATAATAAATCCAGTATCAGGTTCGGTCTCCAGTTCAGCTTCAGGAAAATAGAATCAGAATTAGGATGTGCTCAAGTCAGGTTATCTGCATTAAAGAGCAATTAATGATTCTCATACATACCTTGTAATTGTCAATAATTTTTTTTAAAGACGCCCAATTTTTAAATAGGCCTAACATATTGTAAAAATTAACATAATTTTTTTTAAAAAGGCGTTATAGTCAATTCGTGTTTAATGCTATCCACGGGATAAGGAAATGAAAATCCATCGAATAGAGGCCAGAGACCTGCCGGATCTGTGGTTTCAAGCGGTGCATGATATTCTTGATAAAGGCAGCCGGTTTATAATAGACCGGGGATCCTACGCCGGTCAGACACGACTTGAATACGATTATTTTATGGGTCATGTGAAATATCCGGGCACCCTTCCATTGATTCCTGATATTCCCCCCTCCTGTGGTATACCGAACCCTGTTGAGGAGGCCTATATTTTTGGGGGGGAAGGATACAATCGGTCGTATGTTGAATATCTGATGACCGGACACAAAGAACCCGGAGAATCCTACACATATGGTGAGCGGTTGACGCGTGTGCCTGTTAGCGGCGATAAACGTCGCTGGTGGAAAGAAAAAAACCGAGACATCATCGATGAGAGGGAAATCGATGGAAAAGTTGTGTTTGAAGAGAATGGATCGGTGTATCTGAATCAGATTGAATGGATTATCGACACCTACAAGCGATTCGGGTTCCGGAATAACCAGATGGTACTTCAAGTGGCGCACCCATCCGACGTAACCCTGGTAGATCCACCCTGTTTGAGATCGATAGATACCCGCATACAGGATGAAACTCTCCATTTCATGGTTTATTTCCGATCCTGGGATTTATGGGGGGGGATGCCGGCGAACCTGGCGGGGATTCAAAATTTAAAGGAATACATGGCCGGTGAAATCGGCGTCAATGATGGAGAAATGATCGTCGAAAGTAAAGGCCTTCACCTATACGGCTATGCTGAAGAACTGGCTAAGCTGCGTTGTTTAAAGCAATGCTGATTTCAAGTTGAAAACAATGAAGACGCTTGCCGGTTGTCCGGATCGGCCGATCAAATCGCAAAAGGTAACCGTGTTTAAAAATCAATGTTTCCCGGGGTTCGGGGAAAGGGAATGACATCCCTGATATTGGACACGCCGGTAACCAGCATCAACAGCCGCTCAAAGCCCAGCCCAAATCCGCTGTGGGGAACGGTCCCGTATCGCCTTGAGTCTATATACCACCAGTAGTTCTCCTTAGAAAGGCCCGTCTCAGCCATTCGCTTTTCGAGCACGTCTAATCGTTCTTCACGCTGGCTGCCGCCGATTAATTCACCGATTCTCGGCACCAGAATATCCATGGCACCAACCGTTTCATCGTCATCGTTTAGACGCATGTAAAACGGTTTGATGGTTTTAGGATAGTCATAAATAATTATCGGCTTTTTGAAATGTTTTTCGGTCAGATAGCGTTCGTGTTCGGATTGAAGATCTGATCCGTAAGCCAACGCATACTCAAAAGATTCCTTGGATTCGAGCAATATATCGATAGCCGCTTTATAGGGAATACGTAAAAACTCAGAAGAAATTATATTTTCGAGTGTTTTCATCAACGATTTGTCAACGAAACGGGCAAACAGGTCAATGTCTTCCGAACAGTTTTCGATGATAAAGCCGACAAGATGTTTGATGAAGGCTTCACCTAAATCCATGTTACCGACCAGGTCGCAAAAAGCCATTTCCGGTTCAATCATCCAAAACTCAGCCACGTGACGGCTGGTATTGGAATTTTCAGCCCGAAAAGTGGGACCAAAGGTATAAACATCTCCCAAAGAGAGGGCAAACATTTCAGCGGACAGTTGGCCGGAAACCGTCAGGTTAGACTCCTTGCCGAAAAAATCCTTGGAGAAATCTATTTTTTCGTTGGATGCCATCGGCATGGACGGATTAAGCGTCGTCACGCGAAAGAGTTCTCCGGCGCCTTCGCAGTCTGATCCGGTAATTACGGGGGTGTGAATATAGCGAAATCCCCGATCCCTGAAGAACTGGTGAATGGCCCAAGAGAGTTCGGAACGGATTCTGAAAATAGCCCCATATTTATTGGTCCGCGGTCGTAAGTGGGCAATGGTTCTCAAATATTCATCCGTATGGCGTTTTTTCTGCAATGGAAAGGTCTCCGGCGCCAAACTGATAATATCCATCTTGGTCGCCTGGACTTCCCATTTCTGGCCGCCGCCCTGGGAAGGAACGAGGCTCCCCCAAACGGCCACTGCCGATCCGGTAGTCAGTTTTTTAAGGTCGCTGTAGTCAGGCAGGTTTTCATCAACCACGATCTGCATGTTTTTCAGGCAGGATCCGTCATTGACTTCGATAAAGGAAAAGTTTTTCAAATCGCGTTTGGTTCTCACCCATCCTTTAATCAGCAACTTTTCAAGGGGCGTCTCAGTGTTAAGCAACTCTAAAATTTTTTTTCTTTTCATCATCCATTTTCCTTCATGGTTGTATTTACATAGTAAAGATTACCATGGCGCTGAATGAGAAGTACCACCGATGGCTTGTGGCGGTATTTAATAAGGGCCGCCTTAAAATCCGCCAGCGTTTCCACCCGCGCTTCATCGATTTGACGGATAATATCTCCGGGTCTCACGCCCAGCTGGTCCAAGTGGGAGCCCCGACTCATTTCTATGATCAGCACCCCTGTTTTTGTTTTTATGCCATAGGTTAATTGGGATTGTTCATCAAGGTCGGTTACTTTTATCCCCAGCCGTTGGCGGGCCAGTTCCAGTGCCCGATCAAGCGGAAAGATCGCCGTTTCGATTGAAATTCGAGTGATTTTTCCTTTTCGGCTGATTTCCACCGAGAGGGTTTGTTCGGCTGAAATTTCATTCATCTTTGCTTGATAGGCCACGATGTCGGTTATCCGTAAGCCGTCTATGGAAAGGATGATGTCGCCTTCATCGATGCCTGCCGTTGCCGCCGGGCTTTCTGTTTCCACCGCTGTAACCATGAGCCCGACATCGCCTTGGACCCCGAGATAGTTGGACAGATTGGAATCAAGGGCTTGAACGGTCATACCGATCCAGGCTTGAACGACCTCTCCGAAATTGATCAGATCGGAAATGATTCGTTTGGCGCGGTTTATCGGAATGGCAAATCCGATGCCCTGAGCTTGCGCATAGATTGCCGTGTTGATGCCGATCAACTCGCCGTTGATATTTAGCAGGGGGCCGCCGCTGTTTCCCGGGTTAATGGATGCATCGGTTTGAATGAATTTGTGAAAAACCCGATCTGCGGTTTTAATACTTCGATTGACCGAACTGACCACGCCGGTGGTGACCGTATGGGAAAATCCAAAGGGATTTCCGATGGCAACGACTGATTCCCCAATCATTAAGTCATCTGAATGACCCATTTGAATGGCTGGCAACACTTGGTCCGATTGGATTTTGAGCACAGCCAGATCCGAATCCGGATCCATTCCTATTATCGTCGCCTCAAATTCGCGCTGATCGTTCAACGCTACGCGGATCGTGGTTGCCTTTTCGACAACATGGGTATTGGTCAAAACCAAGCCGCGTGTGCCATCGATGATGACCCCGGAACCAAGACTGGTTCGTTTTTCCCTGCGTTCAAGTTCGGGAGCAAAAAAATCGCGGAAGAATTTGTCTAACATCGGATCCATGCCATATCCTGAAAAAGGATTGGAATTCTTGCGGATTTCATATTGTGAACTTATATTGACCACTGCCGGGCTTGCTTTTCGCACTGCTTTGACGACATCGTTTTCCCGTGTCTCAATGCTGCAAAAGCCGTTGCTCCAGGTGATCAGAAGAATCACCAAAGAGCCCGCATACCGGAGCAGGGAGCTTTTTTTTCTGTCGATGAGTTTAACGGTCGGTGCCATTTTTTAGCGTGTCCATAATTAATAATCAGGTTAAGAAACATAACATGAGAGAAACTTCCATTCAAGATATCCTGCCGTTGGTCCAGATGCCCAGCCGTTACTTAGGCAGCGAAACCAATCGGATAAAAAAACCCTGGGAAAAAACCCAGGTGCATGTCGCCCTGGCTTTTCCCGATCTTTACGAAATAGGCACATCCCACTTCGGTCTTCAGATTTTATACGGGATGCTCAATGCCCGGGAAAATATACTGGCGGAGCGGGTCTTCGCGCCGGCCGTGGATATGGAGGCGCAGCTTCGTAAAAATAAGTTGCCATTGTGTTCCCTTGAGTCTGAAACGCCATTGAAAAACTTTGATATTCTTGGCTTCAGCCTGCTTTACGAACTGAACTACACCAACATGGTCAACATGCTCGATCTATCTGGAATTGCCTTCTTTGCCGAAGCGCGGGGGAAGAAGGATCCCTTTGTTATCGGCGGAGGACCATGCACCTGCAATCCGGAACCGGTGGCTGATTTTTTCGATGCAATTGTGGTGGGAGACGGGGAAGCCGTGATTTTGCAGATGACCGATGCATGGAACGTGTGGCGCCAATCGGACAGGGGCAAAAGGGAAGACCTGCTTCAGCGCTGGTCGCAGATAAAAGGGGTGTATATTCCTTCATTTTTCGACCATTCCATCGATTCCCTTGGAACCCAGCGGTTAATTCCCAAAAAAACATCGCACCGAGGTGTTGAACGGGCGGTTGTTTCAGACTTGAACGCTGAACCCTTTCCTTCGCAACCCATCATTCCTTTCGGTAAACCGGTACATGATCGGTTGCGCATGGAAATTGCCAGGGGGTGCACCCGGGGTTGCCGATTCTGTCAGGCGGGAATGATCTATCGGCCCGTGCGGGAACGTCAACCGGAAGCGGTATTGACTTCGGTGAGTCAATTGCTGAAGGAAAGCGGATATGAAGATCTTAGCCTGCTGTCACTGAGCACGGGGGATTATTCCTGTATCGCACCGCTGATGAAAATGATTATGGACGTCGGTGTCAAGGACCAGGTGGCCGTGTCTTTGCCGTCTTTACGGGCCGGCACGCTCACTCCTGAGCTGATGGAACTGATCCGACAAGTCAGAAAAACCGGCTTCACCATCGCACCGGAGGCAGGAAGTCAACGCCTGCGGGATGTAATCAATAAAAATATAACGGAAGCAGATATCGTCGAGACTGTCGAAAATGCTTTTTCTCTGGGCTGGAAGTTGATCAAACTTTATTTTATGGTTGGCCTTCCCACCGAAACACAGGCGGACATCGCAGCGATTGTGGCCCTGGTGAAACGGTTAAAGGCCATTGGTAAAAAACAGGGACGAAGTGAAAAAATAAACGTCAGTGTCGCCACATTTATTCCCAAACCGCATACTCCTTTTCAGTGGGAACCCCAGATCAGTCTCGAAACAGCCCTTGAAAAAATAAACTGGCTGAAAGACAACCTGAAACTGCCCGGCGTCCAGGTTAAATGGCAGGACCCCCGGGTCAGTGTGATCGAAGGGGTCTGGGCCAGAGGAGATCGACGGCTGAATAAGGTGTTGATCAACGCCTGGAGAAGCGGTTGCCGGTTTGATGGGTGGACAGAGTTTTTTAATTATGACCGATGGATAACGGTTTTTGAAGCGAGCGGGATAAATCCGACGCAATTCACGGATGGAAGATCCGATTTAGACCGTCCGCTGCCATGGGATCATATTAATATTGGTGTGGATCGGTCTTTCTTGATCGAAGAAAAGGCCCGGGCGGCAGTCGGCAAGATCACCAACGACTGTCGAACCGGGTCCTGCAGTGGATGCGGCGTTTGTGATTTTGAGTCGCTTAAGCCGGTTTCTTTCCATGATCATAAAGGAAGTTTTTCAACGGAAAGGCCTTTGCCTGAGCCGCCGTCGTCAGAAAAAGGCATCAAGTATCAGGTCAATTTTAAAAAAATGAAGTCTTCCCGATTTTTAGGGCATCTCGAAATGGTTAAAATTTTTATCAGAAGCCTGCGGCGAGAGGGGGTTCCTTTGAAATATTCCGAAGGGTTTCATCCCATGCCAAAAGTCTCATTTGGTGATACGTTACCCATGGGGATGCAAAGTGAAGATGAACGAATGCTGGTTACACTGACCGCGCCCATCGATTCAGGGGAACTGATGTTACGGTTGCGCCGGCAAATGCCTGACGGTCTGGAAATCACCGGTTGTGCACCATATGTCAAAAAAAACCCCCTGGAATGGATCGACAGCCAGCGTTATCGGATCGAACTTAAAGATGGCTTTTTCAGGCAAAAAGATTTAGATTGGTTTTTTGGGCAACAAAGCGTAACTATTGAAAGAAAAAGCAAGAAAGGTAAGCCGGTGGTCGTTGATTTAAAAAAGGCGGTTTCCGACATCACGCTGTTGGACGACCATCATGTTTCGATGTCCCTTGGAACGGATAATAACCTGATGGTGAGACCGGGGCACGTATTGAAAACGGTATTTAAATTGAGCGACCTGCAGATTCTGACCGCGATAATCACCAAACGAAAATCCAATCATGGCTAAAAAGATCATTATCAACGTGGCCGACCACGAAACCCGGGTCGCCCTCGTTGAAGACGAAACGATTGTTGAACTTTTCATTGAAAGAAAGGGGAGTCGCGACAGCACCGGCAACATATATAAAGGCCGGGTTCAGCGGGTGCTTCCGGGAATGCAGGCCGCCTTTGTGGACATTGGCTTGAACCAGGCGGCCTTTATTTATGTGGATGATGTGGTCCGCGACAATTATGCAGACATCGATGACCATTTTGTTTGTAACGATGTTGAGGAAGATGATTCTTCTGACGACGCCCGCCAATCGCCCACCATCCCAAAAGAAGAAAAAGACAACATAGAAGACCTGATCACTGAAGAGCAGGAAATTCTGGTTCAGGTTTCAAAATCTCCCATCGGCACCAAGGGTGCCAGAATTACCTCCAACATTTCTCTTCCCGGTCGTTTTTTGGTGTTGATGCCCACGTCCTCTCATATCGGCATATCGCGGCGTATTGAGGATGAAACCGAGCGTCAACGGCTAAAAACCATTGTTTCCGAGTTGTCCAGCAACAGTGCGATGGGCTATATTGTCAGAACTGCAGCAGAAGGCGTGCAAAAAGAAAAAGTTGCCTACGAAATGGGATTTCTGAAAAATCTGTGGTGCAACATTCAGAAAAAATACCAGACAGCCGCGACCCCATCCCTTCTTCATCAGGAGCTGACCATCAGTCTCCGAGCGGTCAGAGACCTGCTGCTCCAGGAAGCGGAAAAACTCGTAATCGATTCAAAAAAGGATTTCGAGTCGGTACTGGCGTTTCTTGACACCTTTAATCCGTCCCTTAAAGATTCCGTTGAACTGTTCGAGGGCGGCGAACCCATTTTCGATGCATACAACCTTGAAGGCGATATCTCCAGAGCGTTGAAGCGAAAAGTGTGGCTCAAGTCAGGCGGGTATATCGTGATCGAACACACCGAAGCCCTTGTGGCCATTGATGTGAATACGGGGCGGTATGTCGGAAAGTACAACCTGGAAGAAACCATTTTAAAAACCAATCTGGAAGCCGTTAAAGAGATCGCCTACCAAATTAGATTAAGGGATATCGGCGGAATTATCATCATCGATTTTATCGATATGGAAAAAAAATCGAACCAGGAGAAAGTCTTTTCCGCGCTTAGCGAAGCCTTTACCAAAGACAGAAGCAAGACAAACATCCTTCCCATTTCTGATATGGGCCTTATTCAAATGACACGCAAAAGAACCCGTAAACCCCTTACGCGACTATTGTGCGATCCGTGTCCCTATTGTGATGGAGAGGGGTATATTATATCAATAAGAACAGTGTGCTATGCAATATATCGCGAGATTTTGAGATATGCCACAGACATGACCGGGATCCGGCTCACCCTGCGGGTGAATCCGGAAGTTGCCGATTTTCTTCATGGTGAAGAAAATCATCTGATTCAGGGTCTGGAAAAGCGCATCGGAAAACAGATCATCATATACCCGGACAACCGCTATCACATGGAGGCGTTCGAAATTATTGAGTCCGCCCAGGATTGAACCGATAAGGCGAGCCGGACGTTTTTCGTCCAACCGGGTGGTGGTATCCTGAACGCCTGGCTCGACAGACAGACCTGTTTTTGCGGCTTGACACAGCGGTCTTCATGTGCTTAAGGTACCCGATTCAACTGACGAATACTGGCATGCATTGGCATTAAAGAATAGTAAAGAAGGAAATTAACCAATGAAACGTACTTACCAACCGAGCCGAATCAAACGGGCCCGAACCCATGGATTCAGAAAAAGAATGTCAACCAAGGCAGGCCGACGCATTATCAATCGTCGGCGGGCAAAGGGTAGAAAAAGACTGGCGGCGTAAAGAATTCGTCGATGAAGACGCTTTTTCGGATGCTGGGCAAAAAAGACAAAATCCAATGAAAAAGGGTCTATATCGTTGACACGGGTTACATTCACCAAGGCAGATCGAATCAGGACGTCCATCGAATATCGGACGTTATCTAAAAATGGGACTCGTTATTACAATGACTATTTTGTCATCATCTCCCAAGCAAACCAGGCTTCACGATCTCGCCTAGGCATCACCGTCTCTAAAAAGGTCGGGAATGCCGTAACGAGGAACAGGATCAAGCGAATCATTCGCGAACATTTTCGATTGAACAGACGAATACTACCGGACCGGCTCGATATTAACATCATTGCCAGACCATCGTCTGGACGGATAGGGACTGCGGCAATTCGGGACCAACTCGAACGCTGTTTCAAGGCGATCACCGCAAAAACCCGAATCGCGGGAAGATGAGAAAACTGGCACTACTGTTGATTAAGTTGTATCAGGTCTCTGTGTCACCCTTTTTGGGACCTGCTTGCCGATTTGTTCCGACCTGTTCAGATTACGCTTATCAGGCGATTTCCACTTATGGTGTTCCAAGGGGAAGCCTGCTCGCAATTAAAAGGCTTTTACGGTGCCATCCTTTTAATCCCGGTGGTTTTGATCCGGTTCCGTGAATGTTCTATCCCGTTCGAAAGTCGCTTCGCTTTAAGCCCGCCTCGACTGCCTTCTGCGAAATGCTTACGCCGTTCAAAAACGACTATTAACGTATCTTTCGCGACTGTTGACGCAATTTGGCGTCAAGGAGAAAAAAATGGAACAATTTCGACTGTTGCTTGCCATTGGTCTGTCCTTTCTGGTTCTATTTGTCTGGAGCATGTTTTTTGTAGACCAACAGCCGGTAAACGACAATCAGGAACCTGTGACGACAAAAACGACGCCGGAAGATGAGCAAGCCTCGCGCAAGACAGCCGTATCCACCAGCGCGACCATCAGCAAAGAAGCGGTCGATGCAATAAAAGCAGCCCAGGTCGTTGAAAATCAAGGCCGTGAAATAACCGTTGAGACCCCGTTCTATACCGTTCGTATTTCCGCCAGGGGCGCATCCTTTACCAGTTACATTCTCAAAAACTATCGAGAAACCGTCGACAAGGATTCTCCAAACAAACAACTGATCCCGCCCTCTTTTAAAGAGGGTGTTTTTCGTACCTCCCTATTGGGAAACTCGTTGAACGGTCTCAAAGATGCGGTTTTCTCCATTGCCCAAGAAGGAGACAGACTGGTCGTCGATAATGATAAGCAAGACCTCTCCTTCAACTGGGTGGCTGATGACGGGACCATTCTCACCAAAACGTATACCTTCGATCCCGACTCCTTCCTTATCGGTTTGACGGTCGTAGTCAACAATGCCTCGGAAAGGGTACTGAAGGATCAGTTGGTTCTTTCTGTCCGGAAACCCCTTGAAGAGGATAAAGGCTATGGGTTTGTCGGTCCCAGCGCATTGATCAACGAGAAGCTTGAACAGGTTAAAACAAAAAAAATTGAGGATAAGGATGAATATAAAGGCACGATTAAGTGGATCAGTGTTGAAGACCGCTATTTCCTTGCGAGCATCATTCCTGGATCCGAAGTAAACGGCAGCATGAAGCTGGCGGCGATCGACAACGTTGTTGTAAACCAGTTGGTAAACCCCATGTTTGCGCTTTCACCGGGCGAAAAGCTATCATCCAATTTTTATGTATTTATGGGGCCAAAGAGCATGGATTTGTTAAACAGCCTGGGTCACGATCTCGGCAAGGCGCTAAACTTCGGTTTTTTCAATGTCATCGCCAAACCCTGTCTCTGGTTCATGAACAAAATACATAGTGTTCTTCCCAATTACGGAATCGCCATCATTCTTCTGACCCTTTGCACGAAAATCATCTTATGGCCGCTGGGCAACAAAAGTTACAAATCCATGAGTGAGATGAAAAAGCTTCAGCCCCTGATGACCGAAATTCGCGAAAAACATAAAGGCGACAAACAAAAAATGAACCAGGAGTTGATGGCCTTGTATAAAACCTACAAGGTCAACCCCATGGGCGGATGCCTGCCCATGGTCCTTCAAATCCCGGTCTTTTTTGCCCTTTATCGGATGCTCTACCAGGCCATTGAACTGAGACATGCGCCGTTCTTTTTTTGGATCAACGACTTGTCTGCGCCTGACCGGCTTTTTGACTTCGGGTTCTCCATTCCTTTTATGGAACCGCCCTATGGAATACCGGTGCTGACCATTATCATGGGCGCAACCATGTTGCTTCAACAAAAAATGTCACCCCCTCCAGGAGATCCCACCCAAGCCAAAATGATGATGTTAATGCCCGTGGTTTTCACCTTTATTTTTATCAATTTCTCATCCGGACTGGTGCTATATTGGCTGGTAAACAACGTCCTTTCCATCAGCCAACAATACTACGTCCAAAAGAAAACCGCATAAAATTTGGAGGCAAGAATGTCTAAATTCTATGAATTTCAAGGAAAAAATGTTGATCAGGCGATCGAAAAAGCCAGTGAGGATCTCGGTATCCCCCCGGAAAAATTAAAACATGAAGTACTGGCCTATGGTTCAAGTGGAATTTTCGGACTCGTCGGTGTAAAAAAAGCCAAAATAAAGGTGCGCGTTGAAGAAGATAAAAAAAGGACAATGCCGGTTAAACCGGTTAAGCGAGAAAGACCGGTAAAGCGTGACGACAAACCCGCCACATCAGAGGCCGCGCCTGCAACCCCAGAACCGCAAGGACACGATGAAGCCCTGCTCACCGCCGGTATTCATGCGCTGCAAACAATCATAGATGGGATTACCGTGGGAGCGACGGTCAATCTGTCGCATCAAAGGGAAAAGCTGCTGTTTTCAATTTCCGGAGGAGACAGTGGCGTTTTGATTGGTAAAAGAGGCCAGACGCTAGAAGCCATTCAATACCTTCTGGAGAAAATGGTTAATAAAAAAAGCACCAACCGGGTACGTGTGTTGGTTGATGTTGAAGGTTATCTCGAAAAACGAAAAAGCAATCTCAAATCGATGGCATCTAGAATGGCGGAAAAGGCAAAACGAACAAAAAAGCCGGTAACCATCGGGCAGATGAACGCACACGACCGTAGAATCGTTCACATTCACTTGAAGGATGAAAGCGGCGTGAGGACCCAAAGCATCGGAGAGGGCTACTATCGAAAGTTGATGATCTTTCCCAAAAAACAAGCAGGGCGCAGTCGAAAAAACACTGAGGCGAATGCGTAACCTGTTGATGTTATTGTTTTTAACATCAGGTGAGCTATGACCAGCAATACGATTGCCGCCATATCGACACCGTTGGGCCCCGGTGGTATTGGAGTCGTCCGAATTTCAGGTCCCCTTGCCTACACGATAATGAAGCGACTTTTTGTACGGCGGAAACGACGCGCCAGTCGAACGGGCAGTCTTTCTGAAAAAGTTCGATTTTTATCTCATTTTGTTTACTACGGGCATCTTGTTGAACCCGGGAATGAAAACATCATTGATGAAGTCCTGGCAATCTACATGAAGGGACCAAAAAGCTTTACCCGGGAAGATGTTGTAGAGTTCCATTCCCACTCCGGCTTTGTGGTCCTGAATCGGATTTTAAGTGTCGTTATAGACGCCGGCGCGGTTTTGTCCAGCCCAGGAGAGTTTAGCAAACGTGCTTTCCTAAACGGGCGTATCGACCTGACTCAAGCGGAAGCGGTTATCGACCTTATTAACGCGCCATGTGAAACTGCAGTCCAGATGGCCAGCCGTCAGGTTGCCGGGGGGCTTCGCGACGTTGTCGAGGGACTAACCGCCGCCATTACCCGATTGCAGGCGAATTGTGAGGCGAGCCTTGAGTTTTACGAATCAGAGGCGCATGACGATGACCTTCTACATGTTCGGGAGACGCTCAGAAGTTCGATCTTGCCTGAAATCACTGCACTTATAAAGCGGCAAAAAGATACCGCCATTTTTAAAGATGGGATGCTTTTGGCCATTGCAGGGGCGCCCAATGTCGGGAAGTCGAGCCTGTTAAACAGACTGGTTGAGCGGGAAACCGCCATCGTATCAGATGTCCCCGGTACCACCCGAGACATCGTTCGAGATTTTTTCTCGATCAACGGCGTCCCCGTAGTAATCTGCGACACGGCAGGTATTCACGACACACAAGATCCGGTTGAATGTATGGGCATCGAAAAGGCGCGCGATCATTTTCACCGGGCAGACCTTGTCCTTCTCGTGTTAGAGGCCACACGAAGGGTTAATGCGTTTGAAAAAAAGTTGATCGAAGAGCTTAAAAACACAAGAATGATTACCGTCATCAACAAGGCGGATGTTGCCGATGATGACGCGGTTGATCATATCCAAAAGAAAACGACGCACATTCCTTGTATACATGTATCTGCAAAAACAGGAACCGGGATTGCGGCATTGAAGGATTTAATATTCAATGATTTGGTTTCTGGGGAAAACCTTGGCGGCCTTGAGGGTGCCACACCCAATTTACGACAACGAAAAATTCTTGAAAAAATAGAGCGAGAACTTCAGCGATGCGTTATCGCCGCTGAAACGGAACAATCCCTTGACGTCGTTTCTGGATTGTTTAACGATATCCTTCACTTTCTGGGCGAAATTTCGGGAAACAGAAACAAGGAGGATCTTTACGATCATATTTTTAGCCAATTTTGTGTTGGCAAGTAGTGTTTCACGTGAAACATTCGCTGGGAGGGACGGGCATATGATACCTGAGTTGGAGCATGTATTTAAGAAATATGAGGCCTTTGTGGAACAGTTGGACGGGGTTTTTGAGACGGTTCGCCAACAGTATTCGGACTGCGTGAAATGCAAACTGGAGTGCGCGGACTGTTGTCATGCGCTGTTCGATCTCTCTCTGGTGGAAGCGCTTTACATCAATTCAAAATTTTTTGAAACGATTGTCGCAGAAAATAAGTCCGAAATTCTGGAGAACGCCAATAAAACAGACCGTCAAACCTACCAGTTGAAGCGGAAGGCCTTTAAGGCGGTGGAGAGCGGAGAAAAATCCGAGGAACTGGTTCTTCTTGAAATGGCCGCCGAACGGATACGCTGTCCGCTGCTCAATAAAGACAATCAATGTGACCTGTATGCGTCCCGCCCGGTTACCTGCCGACTGTATGGCATACCGACCGCGATCGGGGGACGGGGCCATACTTGTGGGCTGTCCGCCTTTAATCCAGGTGAATCCTACCCCACGGTTAACCTGGACCAGGTGCACACCAAGCTGCATGAATTGTCTTGTGAGATCATAGAGGTGCTGCGGTCCACACACGTGAAGATGGGTGATGTGTTGATGCCGCTTTCCATGGCCTTGTTGACCGTTTTCGACGAAGCATATCTTGGTGTGGACGCAGACAATAACAAGCCCGAAGCAAATAAAGCGTAAGGTGGTAGCATGGAGCGTTCTTTTTCCGATTCAGACAAGAAACAAGCCATTTTTGACGCCATGTCCCCCCGCCGGCAAAAACACATTCTCAACAAAGTCGGCTACGAGAAATGGTCTCCGTTTGAAAAACCGAAAGATCCGATTGATCTCCGGCGAGACAAAAGCCGACGAACGTCCCAAATGCTAGTCAGGGAGTTTTTGCAGTCGCGCCCCTTGGAGGGATACTCAAACAGTTACGGAAGGGGCGCGCTGGATATGGCGATAGGAATCGTTAATGATGACGACCGTTATATTGCCATGTATGAGTTTGCCTTGTGGCATAAAAAGCTATTGGCGCAAGAGGGCCTCGAATAGCGCTCCCGTTTGTCGACGTGACAGCCGGCGGTTTCCTTAGTCGTTTGAGGTGATGGTCGTAATGGCAGTCTCCGAATTGCAGGTTCTTCGATTCGTTGCCGAATCGCCTTCCAAAGTCACTTTTGGCAGCATCATACGTCATTTCTGCAAAACCAAGCCGCGTAATCCAAAGGAACTAAAACAGCTGGTCGCCGGCCTGATTCAATCTGGCCGACTGTGCTATACCTCCCATTACGGCAACTCCTTTATTGAACTTTCATATGACCGACCCCAGGCGATCTCGGAACACGTGGTTATCAAGCCGCCGTTGTGTTCACTGAAAGCCTTTCCGGGTCAGTGTGTGGTCTCACTTGGTAGGGGCGCCGCGTTCGGTGGGGGAGAGCATCCCACGACCCGACTGGCCATTCAATTGATTGACGCTACGCTTCATCGGCCAAACTGGCCGGTCAGGCGTCATGCCTGCCGGGCGTTGGATGTCGGGACAGGCTCGGGTGTCCTTGCCATTGTCGCCGCAAAAATGGGGGTTGGGTTTGTCTGTGGTATCGATACGGACCCTTGTGCCGTTTTTGAAGCCAGCGACAACGTTCGCCTGAACCAAGTAGAAGAACGCGTCAAAATCCTCCAGGATGATCTGGATTCCATCTCAGGCTCCTTTGACTTGGTTTTTGCCAACCTGAGAATGCCAACCTTGTTTGATCTTTGGTCCGTCTTGGAAAATAAAGTCGCCGATGACAGCATTTTTATTTTTTCGGGGTTGAAATCTGAAGAGACCCAATCCATATGTGACTTTTACGAAGCGGCCGGTTTTTTTCTTCATCAAAAACGCTCGGAAAAGGGTTGGGGCGCGATATGCTTAGCGAGGGGCTCTTTTTTGGACGAAAGTGCCGGGCGCACATACTGATATTGGGAGGGGGCAGATCGTTTGAATTTAAGGCGCTCCCGAAGTCGATTTTAAGCCATTGTTATTAAACAGGTTTCAATGATGTTGGCGTCGTCCGTGAGGCCAAGCATTAATCGGCTTGTGCCCAAAGCATATTTTAGCGGTACATTACGATTCTTTCAGAAACGACGTTCCCAAGTGATATTCTTCATACTGGGTCGGTCTTGTTTGATAAATTTCCAACATGGCTTCATAGGTTTTCCGCTCTTCGCTGGCTTTCCATACCATCCAGTCTTTCATGCGTTGCCAAGTAGCAATAACCGCCATGTTTTCCGGGAAGTCTTTTTGCGTGAGTGTTTCTCCGGAAATATATCCGGTTTGATCCATGGCGATGGATCGCATCTTGTTGAGCAGCGATATTATCTGAGGCGTGTTTTCCTTGACGAACCGGCGCTTGATAATAATTTTTGCAATCATGGCTCCCTCCGTTGGTGAAGATTGTTTAGAAAGAAGAAAACGGGAAATGGGCGAAAGGCTGGGCAGGATGACAAAGGCGTAGAAAGGGCGCGTCGAAATCGTCAATCCATTTCCGTGGTTACATAAAGAATGGCACAGTCAAATCCGAGTGGTCAAGAGCAAATCGTGACACTGCAGATCGGGCGCAAAAATGCCGGAGAAGGAAGACCCTTCTCCGGCATTGGCATTTATTAAACCCACGGAAGATGATAGCGAAGGTGGTTACCCTACCGTAAAACTCCACAGAATGCCGGCACAGATAGCAGAGCCAATCACGCCGGAAGAGTTGCACGCCATGGCGTGCATCAGCAAGTAGTTGGATGGGTCTTCTTTCTGTCCCATGACATGAACTTCTCTGGCGGAGCCGGGAACCGCAGAGACGCCGGCTGCTCCAAGCAACGGGTTGATCTTCTCTTTGGAAACCAGGTTCATCAGTTTGGCGAAGATCAAGCCTGAGGCCGTTGCGATGCTGAATGCCACGGCCCCAAGAGCGAATATTCCGACAGATTTAGTGGTGAGAAAAACATCCGCCTGGGTACTGGCGCCGACGGTAAACCCTAAAAATATGGTCGCCGTGTCGATGATGGCGGTTCGGGCGGTTTGGGCAAGGCGGTCGACCACGCCGCTGACTTTCATCAGGTTTCCAAAAAAGAAGGTTCCCAGCAACGGAATGGACGCTGGGGCAAGAAAGCAGCAGAGGAACAATCCGATCACCGGAAAAATCAACAATTCCTTTCTTGAAACGGGGCGCGGGTCGGGCATGTGGATCCGGCGCTCGGCCTTGGTTGTTAGCAGTTTCATGATCGGCGGCTGAATGATCGGAATCAATGCCATGTATGAGTAGGCGGCAATGGCGATGGGCCCGATCAGGTGCGGTGCCAGTTTAGCCGTTAAAAAGATGGATGTCGGGCCGTCTGCACCACCGATAATTGCAATTGACGCGGCCTCCTTTGGCAGGAAACCCAAGGCCAGGGCACTGAGCAGGGTGAAGAAGATGCCCATTTGGGCTGCCGCGCCGAGTAGCATCAATTTGGGTCGCGCCAGCAGCGACGAAAAATCGGTCATGGCGCCAAGGCCTAAAAAAACAATCGACGGGTAGACACCGGTCGTGACGCCAAAATAAAGATAGTGAAGCACACTGTTCGGCTCATAGATGCCCAGGCCGAAACCCTTAAAAAAGGGAACGTTGCCAACCAACACGCCAAAGCCGATGGGCAGCAGTAATAAGGGTTCATATTGCTTGCCGATGGCCAGGTAGACGAAGAGCATTCCAATGCCCCACATTAAAAAGTGCCGATAATCGGACAGGTAATACCCGGTATTGCTGAGAAACTGTAGTAAAAGTTCCATTGATCAGGTCCTTATTATTATTCGGAAAGGGGTTGCCAGGAAAAGCGTCCGTCGCCAACCGCCATCAGTACGCCGGCCTCTCTGAAGCGATTAATCGAAAGATGGGGATGGGGAAGACCGATCTCCTTGGATTTTTGGTGTAGATCGATCAAGCTGAACGATTCTCCCAAGTCTTCGGTCAGTGAGATATAGATGGTTGATGCGGCACCAAGGTCCTCCGGAAGTTTATCTGGGACGATCGTTTTAGGCGTGGTCGCCGTTTCAACGTTTTCGACTGGCGGAGGGGCTTTTTCTTCGAAAAGACCGGTAAGGCGGGGAATCATCGATATTAGAAAAGAAAGTGCCGCCAAGCCGACAAGAACAATACTGGCTCCTGCGCCTGCCATGGCCCAACCGTTGGCTTGCTGAATGGCCGCTAACCCGTACATGTTACCCTCCCGATACCGACGCTCTCAGTCGCCTTTATGAAAAGGCGTCCGGCGCCCTGTGTAAAAAATTGTTCGAACGGCGAATCTTTATAAAAGACCAGAATTATTAAACAAACATACCACCCAAACAAAGTCAATGATAAATCTGAATTAGGGGTAGAATCAGAATATTTCTTACATTGAAACATACGCGCCGAATGAATCAATCCGCCAGCGGTTGCCTGCGTCAGATTTGAAAAACACTGTTGTTGACTTAAGGAATCGGATCATCGTAGTTAAAAGTTCTACTTGAGTTTGCCAACAAAGAAACCAATGTTCTGTCGAGAAAAGGAGGAGCAAATGAGGGGCGTTAGAATCTGGCGTAAGCGTTTCGTTTGGATCGGTTTTTGTGTCGTGCTGCTTACCCTTTTTGGATCCGGCCCGGGAGTGGCCGCTGAAAAACAGCTAAAGGCCGGCTTTGTGTATGTAGGGCCGGTTGGTGATTATGGTTGGTCCCATGCCCATGACGTGGGAAGAAAATATGCCGAAAAGCAGCTTCCCTGGTTGAAAACCGTTTTCATCGAATCCGTGGCTGAAGCAGACTCCGCAAGAATTATCGACCGGTTTATTCAGGAAGAAAAATGCGACGTGGTGTTCACGACCAGCTTCGGATACATGGACGACACCATCAAAGCGGGCGTGAAATATCCGGACAAGCATTTCATGCACTGTTCCGGCTTCAAACAGACCAAAAATGTGGGGACCTATTTTGCCGACCTCTACCAGACCTATTATTTAAACGGATTGATGGCCGGTGGGTTGACCAAGAGCAATAAAATCGGTTATGTGGCGGCCTTTCCCATTCCGGAGCTGGTACGTCATATCAATGCCTTCGCCCTTGGCATCAAAGCCGTGAACCCCACGGCTGAGGTTCATGTGCGCTGGACCTACGCGTGGTATGGGCCGGACAAGGCCAGGGAGGCGGCAGAGGCACTGATTGCCGAAGGCTGCGATTCCCTGGCATTTACCGAGGATACGCCGGCAGTTATTGAAGTCGGCCAGGAACATACGGAAAAAGGAAAACAGATTTATACCTTCAGCCATTACAGCCCCATGCAGCCTTATGGAAAAGACTCGGTGGTGTCCGGGCAGCTGGTGGACTGGGGGGTCATGTACGAAAAGATTCTCAAGGATCTTCATGAGGGGACCTGGACGAGTGATGATCAGTGGTGGCTGGTTGCCGAAAAAGCGGCGATCCTCGGCGGTTCATTCGACGATCCGATCAATCCCAAGTTCGTAGACGCGTTGAAGGCCATTTCCGTGGAGACAAAGGACTTTGGACGGCTGACCGTTTATGATCTGGTCTTCAAGCGCTATGAACAGATGAAAAAAGGCACGGACCTCTTCGATCCATACATGGGTCCAATTTCAGACAATGCCGGAAAGATGCAGGTCAAAGCGGGTGAAAAAGCATCCAAGGCAGACCTTTTGAGTATCATGTACTATGTAGACAACGTTGTGGGAAGTATTCCCAAATAAGACGCGTGTTGTCAATTAAAGGGGAGCCGGACGCCCGAGCCGGCCCCCTTTTGTTTTATCGGATGCCGGCTACTATGAAAAAAATTGAATCGCTTGAAATGATAAATATTTCTAAGTCATTTCAGGGTGTTCGTGCAAACGACAACATCAGCATGAAGGTCTCTTCCGGCGAAATTCTGGGCCTGCTGGGAGAAAACGGCGCTGGAAAAACAACGTTGATGAATATCCTCTACGGTATTTATCAACCCGACACCGGAGAGATCCGGGTCAATGGCCAACGGATTTTTATCGATTCACCCAAGGCATCCATCGACCATGGCATCGGCATGGTTCACCAGCATTTCATGCTGGTGCAGAACCATACGGTGATCGAAAATATCGCCCTGGGTTATGCGCTTGCGCCCGAGCTGTTTCCTCAGAAAAAAATACGGCGGCGCGTCGTCTCCTTCTCAGAAAAATTCAATTTCAACATCGATCCCGAAAAGAAAGTATGGCAGCTGTCTGCCGGCGAACAGCAGCGGGTGGAGATTGTCAAAGCCCTGATCAATGGCGCCGGTTTGTTGATTCTTGACGAGCCGACCTCTGTTCTCACGCCTCAGGAAACCCGGGATTTTTTTCAGGTTTTGGAGAAGATGAGAAAAGACGGGCAGATGATTATTCTCATCAGCCACAAGCTGGATGAAATCAAAAGGCTTTGCGACCGGGTTACCGTTCTGCGAAAAGGTAAGGTGGTGGGGCATGCAGAGGCCGGGCAGCTAGACAAACGCGACTTGGCACGGATGATGATCGGTCGCGACGTAATCTTCTCATTCTCCAGAGAAAAAATGCCGCGAAAAGAGAAAGTCCTTGAGGTGGCAGACGTCAGGGTCAGTGGCGACAAGGGCTATCCGGTGGTCAACGGCATCTCTTTTGACGTCTACAGGAACGAGATTTTCGGTATTGCCGGTGTTTCCGGAAACGGCCAGCGTGAGTTGGTCGAAGCCATCACCGGCCTGCGGATGGTGACCCACGGCCAGATTCGGATCAACGATATAGACATTACCAACCAGTCCCCCCGAAAAATCCACAACACCGGCGTTTCCCACGTGCCGGAGGAACGTATCCGGTTTGGCATCGCACCGAACCTCTTTATATACGAAAATGCGATCCTGAAGCAGCACCACCAGAAGAAGTTTTCACGACGGGCTTTTTTGGCCTACGGTCGAATCAAGGCGCATACCCGCCAGCTGATCAAGGATTTTCAGGTGGCGACGCCGTCCATCAATGTTCAGACGAAAAACCTGTCCGGCGGCAACATTCAAAAACTGATTCTCGGCCGTGAAATTGCGGACAAGCCGGACCTGCTGGTGGCTTCCCACCCCACCTACGGCCTGGACGTGGGTGCTACCGAGTATCTGCGAAACCAGTTGCTCAAGCGGCGGGAAGAAGGCGGCGCAGTCCTTCTGGTGTCTGAAGATCTGGAAGAAATCTTCGAGCTGTGCGACCGGATTGCCGTTATTTTTCAAGGGAGTTTCATGGGAATTCTGGAGTCGGATGATCCCCGGATCGCGGACATCGGGATGATGATGGCCGGGACCAGGGATCTAAAGGCGGGAGAGGGGGCGGATGCTTCACGTTAAAGTCTCGGACCGCGAGCAGATTTCCACCCTCGGCACCTTTTTGACGCTGGTCCTGGCGTTGGCCGCCGGCATGGTCGCAATCGGGCTGCTCTTTATTATCAGTGGCGTGAATCCGTTTTTTGCGTTCAAGAAAATATTCAGCGGCTCCTTCGGCAGTTTCTATGGTTTCAAGGAGACCATTACCAAGGCCATTCCTCTCATTCTTATCGGCGGTGGGCTTGCCGTGGTCTTCAAAGCGAAGTTCTGGAACATCGGTGCCGAGAGCCAGCTTCTCATGGGAGCCATTTTCGGCACGTGGGTGGGGTTGAACTGGGGGCCGTCACTTCCCTCTCCGGTAATCGTCCCCTTGATGTTTCTGGCCGGGTTTCTCGGCGGCGCGCTTTGGGGACTGATTCCGGCCATCCTCAAGCTCCGGTTTTCCATCAACGAGGTGATCTCCACGCTGATGCTCAACTACATTTGCGCTGAGTTTCTCACATTGCTGATCGTCGGACCCTGGAAAAGTCCAAAAAAGTTTGGTTTTCCGTATACCGACGATCTCCCGGATTCGGCCATTTTGTCCCTGCTGCCAGGATCACGAATTCACACGGCCACCTTGATTGTGGCGGTGGTCGCCGTTGTGGTGCTGACCATTGTCATCTACAAGACCCGTTTCGGATATGAGGTGCGGGTGATCGGAGAAAATCCAGATGCGGCGAAATACGCGGGCATCGATTTCTCCCGAACGACGATGCTCATCATGGTCATCAGCGGCGGCATGGCCGGCCTGGCCGGTGTGGGTGAGGTGGCGGGTATCCACCATTATCTGAGTTATCCGGACTCCATCTCTTCCGGTTATGGGTTTACGGCGATTATTGTGGCCTGGCTGGCCAAGCTTAATCCGATTTACGTAATCTTTTCAGCCATCTTTTTTGCCGGCATCCTCGTGGGTGGAGACGCGATTCAGATCTCGCTCGGATTGCCGGCGGCGACGGTGGCTGTTTTCAACGGAACCCTGCTGATCTTTCTGATCATGGGTGATTTTTTTACCAAGAACAAGGTTCGTATTCTGGCAGGGGAAAGGGGTTAATCCTTGGAGGAGATCATCATTTCCGTGGTTCAGCGCACACTGGTTGCCGGTACCCCCCTGCTGCTCGGGACTGTCGGCGAGATCATCTCCGAGCGATCCGGCATCCTTAATCTGGGCGTGGAAGGCGTGATGGCTGTGGGTGCGGTGACCGCCTTTATCGTCACGCACCATACGGGCAACCCCTGGCTTGGGCTCTGCGCGGCCATTGTTGCGGGGATGTTGATTTCGATTGTCCATGCGTTTGCATCGGTGAGCCTTCAATCCAACCAGGTGGTCTCCGGGCTGGCGCTGACCATGCTCGGCCTGGGGCTGGCGGGCTTGTTGGGAAAACCCTATGTGGGAAAGCCGCTGGCCATTAAAATCAACACCATGCCGATCCCCGTCCTGTCGGACATTCCCATCGTGGGACCGGTGCTTTTCAATCAGAGTCCTTTCTTTTACCTGGCGATACTCCTGGCCATTGGGGTCTGGTTCATGCTTGAGCACACGCTGCTGGGGATTCGCATCCGTTCGGCCGGAGAAAACCCCAAGGCCACGGAAACCCAAGGGGTCAATGTCTCGCTGATCCGCTATCTGTCTGTGCTCGCCGCCGGCGGATTTTCGGCCATGGCCGGCGCCCACCTGTCCATCTCTTACAGCAAGTCATGGATCGAGGGGATGACCGCCGGGCGGGGTTGGATCGTCATCGCCCTGACCATTTTTGCCTTGTGGAATCCCCTGCGGGCCGTGGTTGGCGCGTTCCTTTTCGGCGGGATTTTTGTGCTTCAGTATATGCTCCAGCCGCTGGGGATTTCTCCGAACTTTTTAGCCATGCTGCCCTATCTGGCGACGCTGCTGGTGCTTCTGGTGGGCGGGCTTCGAGACAGCCGTCGCCTCAACGCCCCGGCCATGCTGGCGGAACCCTACCGCCGCGGAGAGCGATAGGACCGACTATTGTATGCCATAGCTGGCTAACTTGCGCCGCAGCGTATTAAGGCCAATACCCAGCCGCCTGGCGGTTTTGGACTTGTTTTCTCCTGTTTGCGCATACGCATGTAAAATGTGCGCCTTTTCCACCTCCGCAAGCGGTTTTACACCAGAACCGCCGGCGGCCAGGTCCTCATCTTCACAGGTTTTCAGGGCTGCCGTGATATGCGAAGGCAGGTGGGTTTTCCGGATCGGTTCGCCGCGCGCCAGGTTGACCGCCGACTGGAGAACGGATTTCAACTCCCGGATGTTGCCGGGAAAGTGATAGCGCATCAACAGGTCCAGTGCCGTCTTTTCGATAAAGCCCTGCTTGTTCACATCGTAATACTTCTCCAGAAATTTTCGCGTCAGCAGAAAAATGTCCTCCTGACGTTCGCGCAGCGGGGGTAAGTGAAGCCATCCGCCGCGGATGCGGTAATAAAGGTCTTTACGAAAACGCTTCTGGGCCATCATCTGTTCAAGGTTTTCATTGGTGGCGGCGATGAAACGCAGGTCCACCTTTTGTCGGGCACTCGATCCGAGTTTGGAGAACTCTCCGTCCTGTAACACCCGCAGCAATTTTCCCTGGAGGGATAACGGCAGATCTCCGATTTCGTCCAGAAACAGGGTTCCCCTGTTCGTGTGTTCCAGGTAGCCGACCCGGCCGTGTTCAGCCCCGGTGAACGCGCCTTTGGTATGGCCGAAAAATTCAGCCTCGAATAGAGAGCTGGATAGTGAGGACATGTTGATGGGGCTAAAAGGATGCTGGGCCCGGGGACTGGCGCCGTGGATGGCGCGAGCCAGAAGCTCCTTGCCGGTGCCGCTTTCGCCGGTGATCAGAATGGGAACAAGGCTGGAGGCATGAAGCTCCGCCTCCTTGAGAATACGCAGGACTTTTTTGGATTGGGTGACAATGGGCCGGAAGGGCTCTTCGTTTTCCAGCGTGGGTAAATCATCTCGCTTCTCGAGGTCCAGCAAGTCCAGAAGCCGTTTTCGTTCCAGTGTCCGTTTGATGGACAGGGACAGGTCTTCGGTGGCCACCGGCTTGACCAGGTAGTCATAGGCCCCCTTGTTCAGGCACTCCACCGCGATGCGCGCCTCGTTGATGGCCGTTACCATGATGCACTCCGTGGATGGAGAGTTCGCCTTTATTTTTTCCAGCAGGGCCATACCGTCCATCTCCGGCATGGTCATATCGATGAGGGCCAGGTCGAAAGAAAGCCCCTTTTCCACGTCTTCAGCCAGCTTGACTGAGTTGTCCTCCAGGCGGACACGTTTAAAACCGATTTCGGATAGCTTTCTTCCCAGCACTTCCAGGTAGTCCCGATCATCATCCACGACGACAACATGACTGTTCATCGATCACCACGGCCTTTCTCGTTGTGCCAAAACGGGTTGCCCCATATTGGAACAGTCCCTGTAAGGCGTTAATTTTTCATTGTTTTACGATCCTTATAGTCCATTTTGGCATAGATGTCTACTTGTATTCTGATTCGTCACCACTTTGGTCTAATCTTTGATGTGGTTTTAACTCTTATAAATTACTTGTAAATTTTATTTAGTGCGGCCGCAGAGGTGGATTGGCACAGGGCTTGCTGTCCCATAATGGCAGGAAAATGATACAACCTGGCAGCATCCGTTTTAGGAGCCCTCTTTTACGGAAGGCGGTCACTGGCTTCCGGTACCAGATACTGATTTGACGCATTTTTTTTATTAACCGTTTCCACGTGTTTTCCGCATCAACCATAAGGGGATTGGCTTATGCATTTAAAAAACAAATTCGATGTCGGCAAGTTCACCATTCTTGCGGAGATGCAGCCGCCCAAAGGGGTGAATGTTTCAACGATGGTCAACAGCGCCGTCCGTTTACAGAACCTGGTGGATGCCTTCCTCGTGCCGGAAATGGGCAACGCCGTCATGCGGATGAGTTCGTTGGGTGGGGCCATGATTCTTCAGCGCAAGGGGTTGGAAACCATCATGCAGGTGAACTGCCGGGACCGCAACCGGATCGCCCTTCAAGCGGACCTGTTGGCCGCCTATGGGTGCGGCATTCTGAATATCATGGGGGTCTCCGGAGAAGACCCCGGTCTGGGCGATCATCACCAGACCAAGGCGGTCAACGATGTCGATCTGATGACTTTGTTCAAGGCCGTTTCCACGCTTCAGACCGGTACGGATCTGGCCGGGAATGAACTGTCCGGCGCCCCCTCGTTTCTGGCAGGAGCCACCGTCAATGCCCGGGCCACCGGTGACGAGCTTGAAAAAGAGCTCTCCAGGATGGTTGAGAAAGCTGAGGCCGGCGTGGATTTTTTCATCACACCGCCGGTTTTCGATCTAGGCGCCATTGCTCCGTTTCTGGAAAAGATTGATCTACAAAAAACCCGGATTGTCCCCACCGTGATGCTGTTGAAGTCCGTGGGAATGGCCCGTTACCTGGCCCGGCACCTGAACGTGACCATCTCTCAGGACCTGATTAAACGGCTCATGCGCGCCCCGGACAAAGCCGTGGAAAGCCTTTCCATCGCCGCGGATATTATTTCGGCGGTTAAGGAGGCCGGTTTTGCCGGCGTCCTGATTTCAGCCATGGGCTGGGAAGACAAGCTGCAGAAGTTACTGGACAGGGTCTGATGGACGGCAAGATCACCCATAACCTCTCTATCACCAACACCTTCATGAGGAACGTGTAATGGCAGAAAAAGAAAACACCCAAGGCAAGGATGTCGTCGGTTCCGTACTCGTGGTCGGCGGCGGCATTGCAGGCATACAGGCATCCCTGGATCTGGCGGATTCGGGCTATTATGTTCACATGACCGAAACCAAGTCGGCCATCGGCGGCGTTATGGCCCAGCTGGACAAAACCTTTCCCACCAACGACTGCTCCATGTGCGTCATCTCCCCCAAACTGGTGGAGTGTGGTCGGCATCTGAACATCGACCTGATGACCTTGACGGAGATCGAAGAGGTAACCGGCGAGGTGGGCAACTTCACGGTCAAACTGCGCCAGAACGCCCGTTACATTGATATGGACAAATGCACGGCCTGCGGCGAGTGCGCCAAGGCCTGCCCCATTGACACACCCAACATGTTTGACGAAGGCCTGCGGGATCGAAAGGCGGCCTTCAAGCTCTACCCCCAGGGCATGCCCAGTGCCTATGCCATCGAGAAGCGCGGTACGGCCCCCTGCAAGGCCACCTGTCCGGCTCACGTGAGCATCCAGGGATACATCGCTCTGATCAATGACGGCCGCTACAAAGAGGCCCTGAAGCTGTTTAAGCAGGACCACCCCTTCCCGGGGATTTGCGGCCGGGTCTGCCACCACCCCTGCGAAAGTGAGTGTTCCCGCAACGATGTGGATCAGCCATTGGCCATTCGCGAACTTCACCGCTTTCTGGCCGACTATGAAAAGCAGAGCGGAGAGACCTACATTCCGGAAATTACGGCAGAACCTCGCGACGAGAAGGTCGCCATCATCGGTTCCGGTCCCGCCGGTGTCACGGCAGCCTATTACCTGCTCCAGCAGGGCTATTCGGTAACCATATTCGAAAAACTTCCCGAACCGGGCGGCATGATGCGCTACGGCATTCCCGAATACCGGCTTCCGCGAGACCTTTTGGCCGAGGAAATCGACGTGGTCCGACAAATGGGTGCCGAGATTAAATGCGGCGTGACCTTCGGTTCGGACATTACCCTTGAAAGCCTCAAAGCCGACGGTTACAAGGCCTGCTTCATGGCCATCGGACTGCACGGCGGCCGTAATCTGGGCGTGGAAAACGAGGATGCCGAAGGCGTGCTCCAGGGCGTCGACTTTCTGCGCGATGCCTCTATGGGCAAGGATATCGATCTCGGAGAGGACGTCGTCGTGGTGGGCGGCGGGAATGTTGCCATCGACGTGGCCCTGACCGCCAAGCGCAAAGGCGCCAAAAACGTCACCCTGATCTGTCTGGAAAAACGGGAGGAGATGCCCGCATGGGAACACGAGATTGAAGAAGCCCTGGAAGGCGAGATCAATATTGTCAACAGTTTTGGCCCCAAGTCCTTTTACATAGACAAAAGCAAGCGTGTGTCGGGCATCGAATTCAAGACCTGTACCGCTGTGTTCGATGAAGACGGTCGCTTCAACCCCGCCTACGATGAGGGGGAATGCCAGCCCTTTTTCGGCGACACCATTATTGTCGCCATCGGCCAGAGCACCAACCTGGACGGCATCAAGGAGCAGGGTGTCGCCATTTCCCGGCCTGGTGGCCTGGAGGCTGACCCGGTGACCCTGCAGACCCCCATCGACTGGGTTTTTGCCGGCGGCGATGCTTATTACGGTCCCAAATCGGTGGTGGACGCAGTCGCCTGCGGCAAGGAAGCCGCCGAGAGCATCCACCGCTTCATCAACGGGCTGGATCTCACGGACGGTCGACAGAAAGAATGGGATTTTGTCAAACCCGAGATGGGCGAAGAGGTTAATAAACCGCGCACCACGGTCCGTTGCCTGGACCCCGAAGCGCGGGAATGCAATTTTCTGGAGGTCTCCTTCGGCTACAACGAGGAAGAGGCCAAGACCGAAGCCGATCGCTGCCTCAAGTGCGGGCTCTGCTCGGAATGCTACCAGTGCGTGGACGCCTGCCTGGCAAATGCCGTTGACCATGACATGGTGGCTGACCATAAGGAGATCAACGTGGGCGCCATTATCCTGGCTCCCGGTTTCACCCCTTTCGACCCCACCGAGCACAAAACCTATTCGTACGCCAGCCATCCCAATGTGGTTACCAGCCTGGAGATGGAACGAATCCTTTCCGCATCCGGCCCCTATGCCGGCCACCTGGTTCGGCCGTCGGACAACAAGGAGCCGGAAAAGATTGCCTGGTTTCAGTGCGTGGGTTCCCGGGATATCAACTGCTCGGATCACAGCTACTGCTCCTCGGTGTGCTGCATGTACACCAACAAGCAAACCATCATCGCCAAGGAGCACAGCGAAAAAGAGCTGGATACGGCTGTCTTTTTCATGGACATGCGCACACACGGCAAGGAATTTGAAAAATACTACATGCGCGCTAAGGATGAAAAAGGGGTGCGCTACATCCGATCCAAGGTGCATACCATCGATCCGGTGGAAAACGACAACCTAAGCCTGCGTTATATCACCGAAGAGGGCGAACTCGTCGAGGAAACCTTCGACATGGTGGTCCTGGCCGTCGGCCTGGCCCCCAACAAGGAATCGGTGGACCTGGCCAAAACGATGGGCATCGATCTCAACGAACACCTGCATGCCGCCACCCGGACCCTCGAACCGGTGAGTTCCAGCCGGCCGGGTATCTTTGTCTGCGGCGCCTTCCAGGAGCCCAAGGATATTCCTCAGTCGGTCATGGAGGCCTCCGCCGCCGCCGCAACGGCCACCCGGCCGCTGGCCAAAGCCAGAGGGTCACTGATTAAAACCAAGGAACTGCCACCGGAGATCGATGTGTCCGGACAGGAGCCACGGGTGGGCGTATTTGTCTGCAATTGCGGCATCAACATCGGTGGCGTGGCTGACGTCCCGGCGGTGAGGGAGTATGCCGCCACCTTGCCCCATGTGGTGCATGTGGAGGACAACCTGTTTACCTGCAGCCAGGACACCCAGGACAAGATGAAAGAGGTGATCACGGAACATGGCATCAACCGTGTGGTGGTGGCCTCCTGTTCACCCCGAACGCACGAACCCCTGTTTCAGGAGACCATCCGGGACGCCGGATTGAACAAGTACCTGTTCGAGATGGCCAATATCCGTGACCAGAACACCTGGGTTCACATGAACAACCCGGAGCGCGCCACGGCCAAGGCCAAGGACCTGGTCCGCATGGCCGTGGCCAAGGCCGCCTTCATCGAGCCGCTGCACCAGGTCCGGCTTGAAGTCACCCAGAAGGTGCTGGTGGTCGGCGGTGGTGTGGCTGGTATGGAAGCCGCGCTGGGCGTTGCCGACCAGGGACTCCAGGTCTATCTGGTGGAACGGGGTGATATACTGGGCGGCGTGGCCCACAAGCTGCGCTCCACCTGGCAGGGGGAGCCGGTGAAACCTTACCTGGAATCGCTGGTCGAGCGGGTGCGCAACCATGAAAAGATTCGGGTGTTGATGAAGACGGAGCCGGTGGAGACCACCGGTATCATGGGCAACTTCACCACCACGCTCATGACATCCGGTGAGTCGCTCACGGAGACGGTGGTGGTGCACGGTGCAACCATCATCGCCACCGGCGGCAAGGAGTACATTCCCAACGAGTACCTGTACGCCCAGAACCCCAATGTGCTGACCCACTTCGAAATGGATGCCGCCATGGATGCAGACGACCCCCGTCTATCCACCGCCCGGAGTGTGGCCTTCATCCAGTGCGTGGGGTCGCGGACCGTGGAGCGACCCTACTGCAGCCGGTTGTGCTGCACCCACACCGTCAAGAGCGCCCTGACGCTCAAGGAGCGCAACCCGGAGATGGACATCTATGTGCTCTACCGGGATGTCCGCACCTACGGATTCCGCGAAGAGCTATACAAAAAGGCCAGGGAAAAAGGCATTATCTTCATGCGCTACAACCTGGAAGACAACCTGCCGGATGTCCAGGAAGCCGACGGTCAGCTGCGTGTGACCGTAAGAGACCATGTGCTCCAGATGCCTGTAGAGCTGAATCCGGACCTGCTCGTGCTGGCGACGGCCGTGCTGCCCAATGAAAACAAAGACCTGTTCGAGCTGTTCAAGGTGCCGATCAATGCCG
This sequence comes from uncultured delta proteobacterium, assembly GCA_963697405.1. Classification (GTDB taxonomy): domain Bacteria; phylum Desulfobacterota; class Desulfobacteria; order Desulfobacterales; family Desulfosarcinaceae; genus Desulfosarcina. The sequence goes on from CAVONY010000038.1 coordinate 169,427, forward strand.
ACGGCTTCCTGGTGGAGGCCCATGCCAAGTTGCGCCCCGTGGACTTCGGCTCCGAGGGCATCTTCATGGCCGGTCTGGCCCACTATCCCAAGGCGCTGGACGAAAGCATCGCCCAGGCCCGGGCATCGGTGTCACGGGTCATGACCATCCTTTCGCGGGATTCAATCCTGGTGGGTGGGGTGGTGGCCGAAGTGGATCCGGACAAGTGTGCCGTCTGTGTGACCTGCGTACGGACCTGCCCCTATCACATTCCCTACATCGGGGAGGAAGGGCATGCGGTAATCGAACCGGCCGAGTGCCATGGCTGCGGCAGCTGTGTCGCCGAATGCCCGGGAAAGGCCATCCAGCTCAAGCATTTTACCGACGAGCAGATCGTTGCCAAGACGGCGGCCCTTTTTGAAAAGAAGAAAGGGGAGGCCGCCTAATAAAGCGGAATACGGGCGCCAGAATCACCGGCAGCCTGAGAACTCCGGGCGCCCGAATTATTTTTTATACCTTAACATCATCGGAGAAAGATCATGAATGAAACCTTTGAACCCCAGATCCTGGCTTACTGCTGCAAGTACTGTGCTTATGCAGCTGCCGACCTGGCCGGGTCCATGCGCTTGAATTATCCAAGCAATGTGAAAGTGATTCAGGTGCCGTGCAGCGGCAGGGTGGACATCCTTCACCTGCTGACCGCCTTCGAAGGCGGGGCGGACGGCGTTTACGTGGCCGGTTGACTGGAAGGTGAATGTCATTTCCTGGAAGGAAATCTCAAAACCAGACGGAAAATCGAATACGTTCAGCGAACCCTTGAAGAGCTGGGCATAGAGCCGGAGCGGGCACAAATGTACAATCTTTCATCCGCCCAGGGACCCCGTTTTGCCGAAATCGCAACCGAGATGACGGATAAAATCAAGGCCCTGGGGCCCAGTCCGGTGAATTCTTAACCACGGCCAGGAGGCAGTGTTGCCATCCTTGGACCTTAAGAGGTGAACCAATGATAATTGCGGATCGAAAATCTCTGGAAGAGATACAGGACATGATCAAGGCATATAAGAAAATCCTTCTTGTGGGGTGCAAGGGGTGTGTGACCGTCTGCAACGTGGGCGGGGCCAAGGAGGTGGGAATTCTGGCCGCCACCCTGAAAATCGCTCGCAAGAAAGACGGTAACCCCATCGAAATCGACGAAAAAACGCTGGAACGCCAGTGCGATCCTGAATACGTGGAGCAGATCCGGGACATCTACGACCAGTACGATGCAGTCCTCTCCATGGCTTGCGGCGTCGGCCCCCAGTTTCTCTCCGAGGCCTATCCCAGCCAGAAGTTCTTCCCTGCGGTGGACACTAAGTTCTTCGGCGGCGCGGTTCAACATGGTATCTGGGAGGAACGCTGCGCCGGCTGCGGGACTTGCGTGATTCACAATTACGACGGGTTGTGCCCCATTGCCCGTTGTTCGAAAAGCATCCAGCACGGTCCCTGTGGCGGCAGCGCAGACGGTAAATGCGAAATCGCCAAGGATGTGGAGTGCATCTGGGACACCATCGTCAAAAAGAAAATCGAGCAGGGGCGGCTTGAGGATCTGCGAGTCATTCGGGCGCCAAAAAACTGGACGACGGCAAGGGACGGCGGTCCCCGTAAAAGCATAAGGGAGGAGTTGGTGCAATGAGCGATAACGGTTTGAAATCAGGAAGTAATCTGGAGAAGGTGCTCAAGGCAGGCCACTTTGCCTTTACCGGTGAATGTGGACCGCCCAAGGGTGCCAATGTGGAACATCTCAAAGAAAAATTCGAACACCTGCGGGGCGTGGTGGATGCGGTGAATGTCACTGACAACCAGACCGCCGTGGTGCGCATGTCCAGTGCGGCGGCTTCGGCCATCATGGTGGCCAACGGCATCGAACCCAACTTTCAGATGGTCTGCCGGGACAGAAACCGCCTGGCCATGATGGCCGACATCCTCGGGGTCTATTCTCTTGGCATTAAAAATATGCTTTGCCTTTCAGGCGACCACCAGAAGTTCGGCAACCACCCGCAGTCCAAGAACGTATACGACATCGATTCCATGCAGCTCATCGCCTTGGTCAAGAAAATGCGTGATGAAGGCAAATTCCTCAATGAAGATGAGATTGACGTACCGCCCAAGATGTTCATCGGCGCTGCCGCCAATCCTTTCGGTGATCCGCATGAATACCGGATCTACCGCCTGGCCAACAAGATCGATGCCGGGGCCGATTTTATCCAGACCCAGTGCATCTACAACATGCCCCGGTTCAGAGATTTCATGAAAAAAGCCGTAGACATGGGCCTGGCGGAAAAGGCCTATCTTCTCGCCGGCGTCACACCGATGAAAAGCGCACGCATGGCGCAGTATATGGCAAAAATGGTTCCCGGTATGGATGTCCCTGAAGAATTGATTGAACGGTTAAAAGGTGCAGGCAAGGGCAAGCAGGCCGAAGAGGGCATAAAGTTCGCCATCGAGCAGATCGAAGAGTTCAAGGAGATGGAAGGGGTTGCCGGTGTCCATCTCATGGCCATCGAATGGGAGCACAAAGTCCCCGAAATCGCCGAACGGGCAAAGGTGTTGCCCAGGCCCCAGGTAGATTGACCCGATTTAACCGGAATTGCGGGGTCAAGGGAGATTTAATCGCCACCGACATCCCCGGCCCCGCCCGGTCATTTAACTAAGCTCAGGCTGCTGATTTATCAACAATCAGCTTGGTATAAAGGAGAACTGTAATGGGCGACAAAAAACGAATCCTAGTAGTGGACGACGAGCCCGATTTCTGTTCCATCGTTCAGGGGAACCTGGAAAAGGAAGGCTTCGATGTGGAGGTGGCTTATGATGGCGTGCAGGGGTTGGAGAAAGTGAAAGCCAATCCACCGGATGCCATTGTTCTGGATGTGATGATGCCGGAAAAAGACGGATACGCGGTGTGCAAGGAGTTAAAGGGAAATGAAAAATACGCCGATATTCCCATCGTGATGCTTACCGCCGTGGCATCCCACGTCTCTTCCACCCGATACTCCCATTATGATGGCATGAGCATGGAAGCCGACGACTATCTCCCCAAACCGGCCTCCGCAGAAGAGATCACTGAAAGCCTGAAGGGGTTGCTGAACATGTAGCCTTGTCTTGGGCGAAACGGGTTGCCGGTAGTGGTTGGCCGTATCGAACGAACCACCGATTCATCCAGCCGCTGCCGGAAATTCCGCATCCCGTGCACGTGCCACATCGACCCTAAAGGGGTAGGGTCGCCGGTCGTCCGCGGGTTGCTTCCGGATCCGCGCACCTGAACAAAATGCAAGAGAAGTGGCTGTGTTTTCCGCAACAGGCACAGCGGTGGAGTCAATTGGGGTATGGGTGCGTTGGATTCGGAAGCCTTCTCTACATGAACCGCGGGCGTTTCGAACCGTCACTTTAATCTTTCGATCCATTGGATACACAGACCCAGATCAATGCGGCGGCCGTTTTTCGGCGGTGCGCTGATCGACAGCAACCGAGACCCAGCCAGATGAATCAGCCTTCAGGTCTTCTGGACGCGGCATTCGCATTCCAGACAAAGGTATTTTGTATCATCAGCGATCAGCGGGTGTTTAGATCGCGGTCGCCGGCGATCTTTACCACGGTGCTCGGCCGGACAGGCATCAAAGGGGCCTATGTGCCCTTTATGGTCGAGGATGGCAATATCGGCAAGGCGCTGGAGGGTCTCCGGGTGCTCAACATTGCCGGAGCCAACATTACCGCGCCATTCAAGGAAAAGGTGTTGCCCTACCTGGATGTGCTTTCCGAGGGGGCCAATATCATCGGTGCCGTGAACACCATCGTCTGCAAGGGGGGACAGCTCAAAGGCTACAACACCAACGCCATCGGCATCATGGATGCCCTCAACGAGGTGAAATTCGACATTGCCGGAAAAAAGGCGTTGGTGATCGGCACGGGCGGTGTAGCACGCGCTGTGGTGTTCATTCTCAACTGGCTGCGGGCCGAATCGGTTGTCGTGGCCGGCCGTGACAATCAAAAAACCTGCCGCCTGGCCGGTCATTTCAGCTGTACACCATGGTCGTTGAAGGATCTGGCTGAATTTCCCATCGACGTGGATCTCATTGTCAATGCCACATCCATTTCCAGCCGCGATGAATCCAGCGAGTTGACCGGCATTGCCGACGGCATAAATAGCAACGGGTGCCAGCTGGTGTTCGATCTCAATTACGGCCGCCGGGAGAATATCTGGCAATCCCTGGCGGAAAAGCGCGGCATCCGTTTTATGAACGGGATTTCCGCCCTGGCCTACCAGGCCCGACGGACCTTCCTGCTGTGGACCGGCCAGGATGTTCCGCAGGAAGAGTTTTTAAAGGCGCTGGAAGCGTAACCATAGCTCCGTTTTCCGCTTGATCGCATTTGCACGACCACCGTTTCTGCGGTTTGACGCCCCTCCTCGAGCCTTATCGTTTGATTTCACGTTTCAGGTTGATCCCGTATTTTCGCATACGATTCCAAACGGTTACACGGTTGATCCCTAACATCCGAGCCGCCTGGCTCTGATTGCCGGATGCAGCGCGAAGGGCCTCGATGAGCTGCTGCCGTTCGTTGCTGCCGGTCTCACGGAAGGCCGCTTCGGGTGCCGATACGGACGGGTTGGTATGGGTCAGCATCTGGGGCGGCAGATGATCGATGTCGATGGTATCCTTGTCCGCAACGGTGAACGCATACTCAAGTGCGCTTTTCATCTCTCTGACGTTTCCCGGCCACCGGTAATCCATGAACCGGTTCAAGGCTTCCCGGGTCAGCCCCCGGATCGGTTTGCCCGTGCGGATTTCCAGCCGGTCGATGAAGGTGTTGACCAACAAAGGGATGTCGTCCTTGCGCTGGCGCAGCGGGGGTAGGTGGATGGGAATCACATTGATGCGAAAATACAGGTCTTCCCTGAACCGCTTCTGCTCGATAAGCTCCAATAGATTCCGATTGGTGGCCGTGATGATCCTTACATTCACCGAAACGGAGAGGTTTTCTCCCACCCGCTCGAACTGACCGGTTTCCAGCACCCGCAGCAGCTTGATTTGGATGGAAAGGGGGATGTCCCCGATCTCGTCCAGAAACAGGTCCCCTCCGTTGGCTGTTTCAAAACGACCGTCCCGGTCCCGGAAAGCACCGGTGAACGATCCCTTCACATGGCCGAACAGTTCGCTTTCCAGCAAAGATTCGTTAAGGGCCGAGCAGTTGAGCTGTACGTAGGGGCCGCCGTTTCGTTTTCCACGGTCGTGGATGGCTCTGGCGACCAACTCTTTTCCGGTGCCGCTCTCTCCGAAAATAATAATCGGTGCGTCACTGATCGCAGCCTTTTCGATGATCGCGTAGACCGCCTTCATTTCCTCACTGTTGCCGATGATCCCTCCGAAACCGCTGTTATCGTCCAATTGGCGGGAGAGGGTCTCAACCTTTCGATCCAGACGGTCGATTTCACTCAAATCGGTCAGGGTTTCCACTGCCCCCAGCAGCGTTCCGTCTTCATCTCTAAGGACCGATGCGTTTTTCAGCGCCGGTAAAAAGGTCCCATCCTTTTTTTTGATGGTGCAGCGGCAGCGGCGCATTTCCGGCTGGTCGGGTTCGAACAGCTTGCACCATCCTTCACCATGGCTGTTGATGGCCATTTCACAGGCCTGGCACGCCAGCACCGTACACGGTTGACCGGACACTTCATTAGCCGTGTACCCGGTCATCTCTTCGAAGGACCGGTTGACCGACAGGATTCGGCCCTTCTCGCTGATGATGAGCAGCGCTTCATTCATGGTGTTGATCACACGCTCCCAGTGCCGATTGATATCTTTGATCGCCATGCCTGGGTCTCCTTTTCCGCGTTTGGTGTGATTGTCTTTCGGCGACCTGCTACCGTGCTTAAACAGGTGTTTAAGTTCCTATCATATGTTTAAACAGTGTTTAAACACTTTTTTATGCCATTCTTTCGGCATCGAAATTTTAATAGAAATAACAAATAGATATCATAATAAGCAAAAATGGTCGGGAGCGGCACGCTTTTTGTTATTCTATTGATCCGGAAAAACAGGGTTGTGGCAATACGAACCCAAGACACGGGAAATCAAGCATCATGGGCCGGCATCTTCATATCCATCTTGAGAACCTTCCCTGGCCGGTGAATGTCCTCAAATTTAACCAGGCCGTATACGACATGCAGCCGGGGGACGACATGCTGGCCAGGATCAACGATGCGGATGTTGTCGGAAATCTGCAGCAGCTCCTAAGCAGCCAGGCGGAGGTAGATTTTGACGTATTTCGAACAGATACGGACTATCGCATCCGGGTAACCAAAAGGTGATCCAGCAGTTTGGAAAAAAAGCGACAAGCGGACGCCGGTGGCGGGTATCAGTAACTGCTAACGTGAATCAAGGAGGGTCTATGGGGTTGAACAGACGTGATTTTTTCAAATTGGTGACCGCATCGGGCGCTGCGGTGGCCGGATCCGGTGGCACAGCCCATGCCTGGCAATCCAGAGCGCCTTCCGATCCGGTCGGTTGTCTGGTCGACCTGACCCGGTGCATCGGCTGCCGCAAATGCGAGGAAGCCTGCAACCGGGTCAACGCATTGCCGCCGCCGGACCGGGCCTTTGACGATCTCACGCTGCTCGATAAAAAGCGCCGGCCGGATGAACGGTCCTACACGGTGGTCAACCGTCATGTCTCGGGAGAGATCGATACGCGCGACCAGCTGGTGCCCACCTTCGTCAAGCTGCAATGCATGCACTGCCAGGACCCGGCATGCGCCTCCGCCTGCATTGTCGGCGCCTTGACCAAAAAAGACAATGGCACGGTCCATTACGATGTCACCAAATGCATTGGCTGCCGCTACTGCATGGTGGCATGCCCATTTGAGATCCCGGCATACGAGTACCACGACCCCATTATGCCGCGGGTGATGAAGTGCACCTTCTGTTATGAACGGGTGCAGTCGGAAAACAAGCTTCCCGGATGTGCCGAAATCTGCCCGGTTGAGGCCATCACCTTCGGACGCAGAAACGACCTGATCGACGTTGCCCGGCAGCGCATTAAAAAGAACCCGGGGCGTTACATCGATCATATATACGGCGAAAAGGAGGTGGGCGGCACCAGTTGGATGTACCTGACCGGGGTGCCCTTTGAAAAGGTAGGTTTCAACGCGCTGCCGGAAACGCCCATGCCCCGGCTGGCCGAAAGTATCCAACATTCCCTGTTCAGTTACCTGTGGTCCCCCATCGTGCTCTTCGGCATGCTCGGCGGCGTCATGTGGGCCTCGAAGGACAAGGGTGATCGGGCCGACAATGGCAAGGAAGGAGGCGGTCAATGACCCATCACGCAGCGCCTATCGAGGCGAAATTCTGGACTCCCGGAGTGGTTGTGCTGGCTGTTCTCATGGCGGCCGGTGCGGCAGCCATCGCGGCCCGCTTCATCGGCGGCATCGGCTACGTCTCCAATCTGACCACCGCACGGCCCTGGGGATTGTGGATCGGGGTTGATGTGGCATCGGGGGTGGCCCTGGCTGCCGGTGGCTTCACCACGGCGTTTTTGGCCCATATCATCGGGCGGCATTATTACGAGGCGGTGGTCCGGCCGGCCCTGCTCACAGCCGTACTCGGCTATACATTTGTGGTCTTGGGGCTGCTGGTGGACATCGGCCGCTCCTGGGCCATCTGGAAGCCCTTGTTGTATTGGAACCCCACATCCGTTCTTTTTGAAGTGGCCATGTGCGTCATGCTTTACCTCAACGTGCTCTACCTCGAGTTTCTTCCCATCGTGGTGGAGCGGTTCAAAGGCCGGGTGAACCTGCCCTGGCCGCTGACCGTCCTCAATGGGCCGGTTGACGGGCTGCTCAAGCTGGCTGACACCATCCTGCCCCGGATCATGTGGATTTTCATCATTGCCGGCGTGGTGCTTTCCTGCATGCACCAGTCCAGCCTGGGGTCGCTGATGCTGATTGCCCCCACCAAGCTGCATCCGCTGTGGTACACGCCCATGCTGCCGCTGCTGTTTCTTACCTCGGCCATCGCCGTGGGTTATCCCATGGTGGTGTTCGAGGCGACCCTGGCCACCACGTCTTTGAAGCTGGACGGGGAGATGAAAATCCTCACCCCGCTGACCCGCATCACCATTTTTTTGCTGGGACTCTACCTGGCGCTGAAGGTGGGCGACATGGTGGTTCGCGGCACCTATGTGTATTTGCTGGACTTTACTGCCCAGACCAATGCCTTCATCATCGAAGTGCTCTTCGGTGTGATCGTGCCTTGGCTGATGCTGCTGTCGCCGCAACTGCGCCGGTCGCGCCAGGCATTGTTCATTGCCTGCACGATGATCGTGGGCGGCGTGCTGGTCAATCGGATCAACGTGTTTGTCGTGGGATATCGTCCCCCCATCAGCGAAGCCAATTATTTTCCGGCTATCGGCGAGGTGTTGGTCACCGTTGGGCTGATCGCGGCGCTGATGTTCGTCTATCGCTTCATCGTAACCTATTTACCGGTGCTCAACAAACCGGAACAGGAGGTGTCTGTATGACCAGAACAGGACCGGGTGTTCTTTTTATCGTCACCGCCGCCCTGACCGGAATGCTTTGCTGCAGTCCGGCCCTGGCGGCCAACCCGTCGCCGGATGAACCCGCGGAACCGGCAACGGTGGTTTGGACCGCGCCCGACCAGGAGGCGGCAAAAAAACGGGCCGAGGAAGTCGTTCCTTTTGTCGAAGCGGTGATGGACGAATGCCGGCTGTGCCGGCAGCAGCGTCTACGGGATATGGGCTTGAGCGTCAATGATCAGACAGAACGTTACTTTCTGCTCGACAGCCCGATCATCCGCAAGAACCGAGGATCATTACGGGCCGGTGCGCTTCATGCATTCCAAACATGCCGTGGTCACCAGGGATTGCGCCCTGTGCCACCACTACCGGCCCCTGGACGAAGCCGCATCGGAAACCGCCCGCTGCTCGGCCTGCCACCAGGAACCATTCAACATGGACCACCCCGAGCGGCTGGGCCTCAAGGCGGCCTACCATCAGCAGTGCATGGGGTGCCATCAAGAAATGAACAAGGGCCCCATCGACTGCGCCGGCTGCCACCGCAAGAACGTGCCCGACCACAAGGATCACATTCAGCTGGCGGCCAATCCCGAACCCTCCCAGGTCACCAGCGAATGCCTGCGCTGCCACACACCGGCCGGCGAGGATATGCTCAAGTCGGCCCACTGGCTGTGGAAAGGTCCTTCTCCATACACCCTGAATCATAGAAAGGAGGTTGAGCTTGGTAAAGCCACCATTGCCACGAACAACTTCTGAATCAGCATCATCAGCAACGAGGCTCGTTGCACCAGTTGTCACGCCGGCTATGGATGGAAAGACGCCACCTTCGATTTTACCGATATGACCAAGATCGACTGCCTGGTGTGCCATGATCGCACCGGTACTTACAAGAAAACCCCAACTGCCGCCGGCATGCCCGATCCCGACGTGGATCTGGTGGCGGTGGCCAAAAGTGTGGGCCGCACGTCCCGCAAAACCTGTGGGGATTGTCACTTCAACGGCGGCGGTGGCGAGGCCGTCAAGCACGCCGATCTCTCTCGCCAACTCCTTCATCCGGAGCGCAACTGTGACGTCCACATGGGCGGTTTCGATTTCCAATGCTCGGAGTGTCACCGTACCCGCAACCACAAGATTGCCGGGCGCAGTTCTTCGGTGCCGGTGGTGGAAGGCAGCATGTCGTGCACCAACTGCCATTCGGACACGCCTCACTACGGAGAGCACCTGCTGGATCACCATCTGAACAAGCACAGCGACACGATTGCCTGCACCACCTGTCATGCGCCGGTATACGCCAAGTGCAAGCCCACCAAGACCTTCTGGGATTGGTCCACGGCGGGTGACAAGGATCGCAAGCCGAAGAAAGACAAGTACGGCATGCCCGACTATGACTGGAAAAAAGGCGATTTTATCTGGAAGGAGTCAGCCAAGCCGGTCTATGCGTGGTACGGCGGATTCATGAAACGGGTGCTTCTGGGAGATCCGCTGGACCTGACCCAAACGGAGATCAACATCTCGGAACCTGTCGGGTCGATCAACGATCCCAACTCCAAAATCTCGCCGTTCAAAATCATGAAAGGGGTTCAGGCCGTTGACGCCGAATACAAGTACCTGCTCATCCCCCATCTGTTCCCCCGAAACAAGGAGGACAAGACGGCCTACTGGAAGCACCGTGACTGGCAAAAGGCCTTTGTGGACGGCATGAAGGCGGCCGATATGAAATACAGCGGCAAGTACGAATGGATTACCACCAATATGTACTGGGGCGTTGAACACGAGGTCATGCCGGCGGAATCGGCGCTCTCCTGCGTGCAGTGTCACGACAGTCTCAAGGGTGAACGTACCTGCAACCGCTGCCATCAGGATAGCCGAAATGTGGATTTCAAGACCATCGCTCACAGGGGCACCGATTTTTCCTATATGGCCGCCAAGGGTCGTGATGTGAGCCACCTGGTGGGTACCACGGATTATATCGACTTCAAGGCCTTGGGTTATAAAGGCGACCCGATTCTCACCGGCGGCCGATTCAAGCGACTGCCCATGGGCTATAAAGCCGAAAAGTAATCCGGCGACGCCCTGAACCGACTGCCCGGTCATCCACCCCTCATTTTTTGAGTCTGGGGGGGTGTCCGGGCAATTTTCGGAATGCCGGCGGATATCGTTTGACATCAAGGTTAAACACGACTAAAAAAGAGCATATTCCCATAAAAACCATCAACGAAAGGAGAACCTATGGCAGAAGAGCTGCCGGTCGGGTGTGCCCGACCCACTGGAGGTCCCGTTGGAGAGGCGGTCCCGGAGACCGCAAAGGAGACAACCGCACCAATCAAGGAGGAGATGCAAATGATTCATGTGGGCGAAAAAGCACCGGACTTTGTGGCACCTGGATATCAAAAGGGAAAATTCATCAACGTCAAACTGTCCGACTATCTGGGAAAATGGGTCTTGCTCTGCTTTTACCCCGGCGATTTCACCTTTGTATGAGCGACCGAGATTTCGGCGGTCGCCGAAAAATATCCTGAATTCCAGAAACTGGGCGTGGAGTTGCTCTCCATGAGCATCGACAGCATGTTTGTTCACAAGATGTGGGACGACCACGAATTGAGCAAAATGGTCGATGGCGGTGTTCCGTTTCCCATGTTGTCCGATGCCGGCGGAAAGGTGGGGAAATTGTTCGGGGTGTATAACGATGCTGCCGGTGTGGAAAACCGGGGCCGTTTCATTATCGATCCGGACGGCGTGGTCCAGGGCTACGAGGTGCTGACACCACCAGTGGGCCGCAACGTCCAGGAATCCCTCCGCCAGGTTCAGGCCTTCCAGCTGGTCAGAAAAACCAAAGGGGCCGAGGCGACACCGTCCGGCTGGCGGCCCGGGAAGCTGACCCTCAAACCGGGACCGGACCTGGTCGGCAACGTCTGGAAGGAGTGGAAGACCAGTATGGCGTTCGACTAGAACCCATCCGTTTTCAGGCCACTGGGGGTCCCGACGAGGCGGGTTTTTTGGCCCCGCTCCCGGATCCCCACGGCCGTTTCGACCGCCCTGTGAACGTTCATCGAGTTATAGAAGGCGGGTTGACGCATTGAGACCGAAAATTGATCGAAAAGCAAAAATAATAAGGAGTTAGCGCATGTATTTCAATCAAATCGCCGTTCCCGGATTGGGTTGCCTTTCGTATGTCATCGGCTGCCCGCGCGCCAAGACCATGGCCGTCGTGGATCCGAAACGCGATGTGCAGGACTATCTGACCATCGCCCGCGAAGAGGGGATGCAGATCACCCATGTTATCAATACCCATGTTCACGCCGATCACGTCAGCGGGGACCAGGAACTGCGGCTGGCTACCGGGGCGGACATATACATCCATGAAAGCGCGCCGGTAAAATATCGTCACAAGGAGCTCAAGGAAGGTGATGTGTTCGAGCTCGGGGCTGCAAAAATTGAAGTTTTGCATACCCCGGGACACACCCCCAACGCCGTCTCCCTGCTGGTTACCGATAAAGCGCGATCAGAGGAGCCCCAGATGCTGCTGACCGGCGACCTGCTCTTCGTGGGCGATATCGGCCGACCGGATCTGCCTGGCGCAGAAATTCTGGATGAACAGGTGGAAAATTTATACAACAGCATTTACGTCAAACTCGCCGACTTCCCGGATCATCTGGAAGTGTTTCCGGCCCATGGCGAGGGATCGCTTTGCGGCCGGGGGATGAGCGCCAAGAAAAGTTCGACGCTCGGCTACGAGCGACGGGCCAACCCCATGCTGCAGTTCGCGTCGTTCGAGGCATTCAAGAAAGGAGGTGATGTCGGCGTTTCCGGCCCGGCCAAAAAGCTTTTCCTATATAATTAACACCAACCTACAGGGTGCTGCCACCCTGGATGCCTGCCCCATGGATAAAAGCCTGACCCCCAAGCAATTCGAAGAGATGGTTGCCGACGGCGCTCTCATCATCGATGCACGGGACTCCGCCGCCTTTGGCGGGTTTCATATTCCAGGGAGCATCAACATCGGATTCGAAAAGCAGCTGGCCAACTGGGTGGGCATGGTGGTGGACCCGACCGCTGAACTTTTGTTGGTGGTGGATGACCGTGAGGATTATGATCGCATGGTCACCGAACTTCATCGTATCGGATACGATTTGATTTTCGGCTATCTGTCCGGCGGGATCATGGCCTGGTTGATGAGTGGACGGGCCGTGGACCAGCTGGAGCAGATTTCATCCCAGCAGCTGGCCGCGCGTCTGGAAGAAAGCCATGTCCGAATCCTCGATGTGCGCACGCCGTCCGAATGGAGCGCCAGCCGGATCAATTGGGCGGAGCATTTGCCCCTGTCCGATATTCTCGATGGCCAATTGCCGGATGCGAAAAAGGATGAAGAGATGGTTCTGCAGTGTGGAAGCGGCTATCGTTCCAACATCGCCGCCAGCATCCTGCGTCAGGCGGGGTATACGCATGTCAAATCACTGGCGGGAGGTGTCTTCGCCTGGTCGAATGCGGGCCTTCCCCTGGTGCCTGCCTGAAATGCACGGCGGGTCGCAGCCGGTAAAATTGACGATTGCTGCACCACCTCACCTGCCGTGCCAAGCGGGAAGATGGGCAGGTGAGGTGCATCCAGTCGGTCGGCATCAAACCGACGCGGCCAGCGCCTTGATTATTTCGTATAGATCCGTGGGGCCGATACCCTTGTCGGCAGCGATTTGTTTGAACGACATGTCGGCTGAAGCGGCAATGTCCTGCGCATTCAGGTCGCGGAGGATCTGTTTGAGGTTCAAGTTGTAGCGGGCGCAGAAATCGGCCAGCAGAAGATTGCCTGTTCCCGGCGGTGGGGACTCGGGAAGGCTCCCAGCGCCGGCATCTTTATCAGCCGTTTCTTTCAGCGCCGTTTGAATGGTCTGGTATAGTTGCTGGGGCGGAACCCCGTGGCGTTTGGCCAGTGCCGCCAGGGTAACCTGATCGTCCTCGGCCGTGTAGCCGGCCAAGTCGAGCAGGTGCATGCTTTTGGTAAGATCCAGGTCCAGTTTCTGGGTGAACGTCTTCAGTGATGACAGTTCGGCATGTCCGTAAGGGGGCTCGCCGTATTTCGCAGCGGCCCCGTCTTTGATTTGCTCACTCCATGTGATCACCCAGCTAAAGGGCGGGACCATAAAATAGGTGCCCAGGGCAGCAACGACCGTGATGATCAGTGCGACGTTGAAATCAGGGGTAAACACCTTCATCTGGCGTGCCTTGTCCTTGAGGTAAGCGGTGATCGCTTTCCAGTTGTAGTAGATGTGTAAACCCAGGGCGGCAAGGAAAACAAAACCCATATTGATATGAATGTTGCCCCAATCGGACTTGGATAACCCCCACAGCCGCCAGTCCGCCCAATAGGCCACCCTCCCTTGAGGTACGATATACAGAATCACACTGGTCAAGAGCATCAGAAGAAATGAGAGCCCGGCCGTCAGAGAAGTTATTTTGCGCATTTTCATCTTGGTTGCTTTGCCTTTGGTAAGTGTTGTTTTTCGTCTCTTACGGGTTTCAAATCCGTAAGCCCTTTCATACGCGTTGCTGACGTTGAGCCTCAATCCTCGTAAAGGTTACATCTCGCATAGCCGATCGTTCCCCAGTTAAAAATCGATGTGGATTCGGACAATACATCAATGCCGTCTATCCTAAGCGGGCGGCTGCTGATTCTGCAACCCAAGCTGAGCGTTTCCCATTTTGGTTTTATAAAAAATTATTACAAAAATTATGGGTTATGCCACTTAACGACTTCAAAATGGAAAACCCGTTGGGATTGCCGAACTTACCGCATCTACGGCGTCAGATGTCTTCCCGCATAGGCGACTATAGCGGTAAAGACATCTTCCTTGTATCTGCGGCAAGATAGACAATCGCTCAGTTTGGGTGCAAATATTCCAAAAAAAGTTTGATTCCACTTCTGGTCCTGTCGTAGAATATAAAATCAAGTTCAGATCAAAATCAAAGTTTAAGATCCGTTTCCGCACCTGATGGATGCTTCCTTCCAAACGCCAAGCACCGATTGCCGAAAGGTTAAGCGCGACGAATCCACCAGAATAATCTGCGACGATACACCGCTGGCAGCCATCTTTGCCTTCCTGGATCAACCCGGCGCCCAGCGGCTCGTCTGCACAGGAGCGAGGTCTCCATGAGCCGCATCGATATCAGTGAGCTGGCTAAGCAGTGGGGTCTGGTCGTAGCCGTTGACCAGGTTTCCTTTACGGTTGCCGAAGGCAGCCTGACGGTGCTGCTGGGACCCTCCGGCTGTGGCAAGTCCACGATCCTGCGCCTGATTGCCGGCCTGGAAGAGGTTTCCTCGGGATCCATCGCCATCGGTGGAAACGAAGTGACCCACATGGACCCGGCCAAGCGCGGGGTCTCGATGGTTTTTCAGTCCTATGCGCTGTTTCCCCATCTCAATGTCCGCGAAAATATCCTTTTCGGACTGAAAGTGCGGGGAATTTCTCAGTCTGAGCGGCATTCCCGTCTCGATGAATCCGCACGCATGGTCGGCCTCGAAGAGCTGTTGAACCGCAAGCCTGCCCAGCTTTCCGGCGGACAGCGGCAGCGGGTGGCACTGGCGCGTTCTATCGTGTCGCGACGGCGGGTCTGTCTCATGGATGAACCGCTGTCCAACCTGGATGCCAAGCTACGGGCGGAAATGCGTGACGAGATCCGCTCTCTTCAGCAAAAGCTGGGCCTGACCATGGTATATGTCACCCACGACCAGGTGGAGGCCATGACCATGGCCGACCAGGTGGTTCTGCTTAAAAAAGGACGGGTTGAACAGATCGGACGACCCCACGAACTATACGAACGTCCCCAAACGACCTTTGCCGCCCAGTTCATGGGGTCGCCTCCCATGAACCTGTTGAAACTCGATCTGATTGAAGAGCGATCCGCATTGGCCGTTGCCTGCGGCGGGAACCTGCCGGCAGATCGGCTTACCGACGGGTATATCGGGGTGCGGCCCGAACATGTTCGGGTGGGGCACAGTCGGCCTGCCGGTGCGCGTTTCCGCGACCGATTACCTGGGTGCAGAAACCGTGCTGCGCTTGGTCCATGGCGGACAGACCCTGTTTGGCAAGGTCGATGGCCACCGCCGTTATAACCCCGGCGAACAGCTGCATGTCGGTTGGTCTGAAGAGGCGGTTCACCGATTTGGGGCCGATGGCATCCGAATCGAAAGACCCACAACGGGTGTCGTCTTGAATCGCGTAGCAAGCGCGTTCCCCGCCGCTTGCAGCGGGAAATGCTTCTATGATTATCCCTGAAAAATGGCAACCCTGTCCGCCTTCCGGCGGACAACCAATTCGAACCCGATCGAAAACGAGGAGGAGCATTATGTTCAAAGGAATCAAATGGTTTTGCATTGGCGTGATGGCGACGGCGTTGTTGATTGCGACCGTTACGGCTGGTTCAGCCACGGAATTGACCATGTATTACCCGGTGGCTGTTGGCGGCCCCCTGACGTCGGTTGTTGACGGCATCGTTGACGATTTCATGAAGGAAAACCCGGACGTCACGGTTAAGGCCATCTATGCGGGCAATTACAATGATGCGCGCATCAAAGCACTGGCCGCCTTGAAGAGCGGTCAGCCGGCCCAGCTGTCGGTGATGTTTTCCATCGACATCTACGAGTTGATCGAACAGGACGCTATTGTTGCCTTCGACGATGTGGTGGAGACAGCCGAAGAAAAGGCCTGGCTGGACTCGTTCTACCCCACCCTCATGGAAAATGGGCGCACTGCGGGAAAGACCTGGGGCATTCCTTTTCAGCGCTCCACCATCGTGATGTACTATAACAAAGACGCTTTCCGTGCCGCGGGGCTGGACCCGGAACTGCCGCCGGCAACCTGGGATGAACTGGTAGCCATGGGGAAAAAACTGACCAAACCCGATGGGTCCCAGTGGGGCGCCATGATTCCTTCCACGGGATATCCTTACTGGATGTTCGGCGCCCTGGCCATGCAGAACGGCCAGGAGTTAATGAATAGCAATGGCGATACCACCTATTTCGATGACCCGGCAGTGGTCGGGGCGCTGCAGTTCTGGAAGGATCTGGGCGAGAAACACCGTATTATGCCCAAGGGAACCATTGAGTGGGGAACCCTGCGACAGAATTTCCTCGAAGGTAAAACCGCCATCATGTGGCACTCCACCGGCAACCTGACGGCAGTTAAAGACAACGCCAAGTTCGACTTCGGCGTGGCTATGCTGCCGGCCAGCAAGCGCCGGGGAACCCCCACCGGCGGCGG
This sequence comes from uncultured delta proteobacterium, assembly GCA_963697405.1. Classification (GTDB taxonomy): domain Bacteria; phylum Desulfobacterota; class Desulfobacteria; order Desulfobacterales; family Desulfosarcinaceae; genus Desulfosarcina. Next base: position 186,216 of record CAVONY010000038.1, read on the forward strand.
CAATTTCTACATTTTCAAAAAGACCAACCCGGCAGAACGCAAGGCTGCCGTGCGGCTGATCCAATTCATGACCAATCCGGAAAACGCTGCCGAATGGTCCATGAAGACCGGCTACATGGGCGTCAGCCCGGCAGCTTACGAAACGCAGAAACTGAAGGATTATGTTAAGGACTTTCCCTATGCCGCCGTGGCTCGAGACCAGCTCCAGTATGCCACCGCCGAACTGTCGACTTACCAGACCGGCCGCGTACGAAAGGGGCTCGATGATGCCATCCAGGCTGCTCTGACCGGATCGAAGACCCCGGAGGCGGCGCTTAAGGAAGCGCAGTTACAGGCAGACCGACTATTAAAGCAGTACCGTTAATAAAAACCAAACCGCAACGAGTGGCGGGTCGACCGCTGTCCGCCACTCGCTACGCTGTTCAACCAACCAGAAACTTATGCGAACCATCGCTTCGAGACACGTCCAGGGCTGGCTCCTGCTGATGCCGGCCGCGATTCTGCTGATCGCCTTCACCCACTATCCGACCGTGGCGACGGTGATCGACAGTCTTTTTTCCAAGGCAACGGCGATTCGGCCGTCCCGCTTTGTGGGCGTGCTGAATTACCAGCGCATGCTGGACGACCCCATTTTCTGGAAAGTGCTGGCCAACAATGCCTGGTTCGCCCTGGGTACCATTCCCACCTCAATCGCCTTGGCCATCCTCATGGCGCTTTTTGTGAACCGCTCCATTCCGGGTCGATCGCTGGTGCGCATGGCCTACTTTACGCCTACCGTCTTGCCGATGATCGCCGTGGCCAACATCTGGTTGTTCTTTTATACGCCGGATATCGGGCTGATCGATCAGATTGCATCATGGTTCGGCTTTTCCGGCCACAACTGGTTGGGGGATCCGAACACGGTGCTGCCGGCCATCATGGTCATGACAGTCTGGAAAGAGGCCGGTTTTTTCATGATTTTCTATCTGGCGGCCATGCAGAACATCCCGCCGGAGCTCGAGGAGGCGTCCCGGCTGGAAGGGGCCACGCGATGGTATTATTTCCGCCGGGTGATGTTTCCCCTGCTCATGCCCACCACCCTGTTCGTCCTGGTCAATGCGGTGCTCAATTCGTTCAAGCTGGTGGATCATTTGTTCGTGCTCACCAAAGGCGGGCCGGACAATGCCAGCAACCTGCTGCTATATTACATCTTTGAAACCGCCTTTTCATATTTTGAAACCCATTTTGCCGCCGCATTGACGGTGGTGCTGTTGATTCTATTAGGGGTTATGGCGCTGCTGCAGTTTTTTGTGTTGGACAAACGGGTGCATTACCGATGAAACGGTCAAGGTCCATTTCCGAAGTGTTTCAATCATCGTTGGAGACCGGCGCTGCGTGGCTGCTGGCGGTGCTGTGGATTTCGCCCCTGGTATACGCCTTCTGGGCGGCCTTTCATCCCGGTGAATATGCGGTCAATTTTAATCTGCTGGCGCCGCTGACGCTGGACAATTTCCGTGAAGCGCTTTCCCAGGCCCCGTTCCCCCGCTACGCCCTGAACACATTCATTCTGGTCAGCACGATTCTGGTTGCCCAACTGGTATTGTGTACCCTGGCCGCCTATGCCTTTGCCCGGTATCAGTTTCGCGGCCATCAAATCGCTTTTGCCCTGGTGCTGGTTCAGCTGATGATCACCCCGGAAATTCTGATTGTCGAAAACTACAGCACCCTGGCACGCTTCAGCCTGGTGGACACGATTCTTGGCATCGGCCTGCCATACATGGCCAGTGCCTTCGGGATTTTTCTTCTGCGACAGGCCTTCAAATCAACCCCCAAGGAACTGGAAGAGGCCGCCCGCCTTGAAGGGTGCGGGAGCATGGGTGTCCTGTGGCGGGTATATGTGCCCCTGGCCCGCCCCACCTATTTGGCTTATGCGTTGGTCTCCATCAGCCACCACTGGAACAATTTCCTCTGGCCCCTGATCGTCACCAATTCGGTTGAAACCCGTCCGCTGACCGTTGGCCTGGGCATCTTCGGCGCACCCGAATCCGGGGTGAACTGGTCCGTCATATCCGCAGCCACCCTGCTCTCGGTGGCTCCCCTGCTCATCGCTTTTCTCCTTTTTCAGCGGCAGTTTGTGCAGTCCTTCATGTATGCGGGTATCAAATAACACCTGCGCCATAACGAAGATTTTGTTGTTTATCGGCACGGATGTTGAATAATCTGTTTGTTAGAAGACTGCTTTACCAAATGGTTTCTGCAGGTAGTTGCCCAAGATACGGACAACCTCTGAAAAGGAGGCATCAATGGCGGTAATCCGGGAAAGGCGTCAAACGGCTCGTTTTCCTTGTGACGGGGATATTTCTATCGAGCGTCCTTTTGCCAAAAGCAGAAAAACGAACGCTCGGCTGGTTAACTTCAGTGAACAAGGCTTATGCTTTCTCAGCCAAAAGGCGTTTACACCGGGAACCGATTTAATGGTGCGGATATCGATGGAAAACTACCGCCACTTATCTTCCGACGCGGGTTGTCAGCCACCGACAATGGGGTTGGTGACGGTCAAATGGTGTGAGGATGTTACGTGGCAGGGACGTCCCGTCCATAAAATTGGAACGATGAACCTGGTGCCCTATTAGGCGTTGTGTTGGCGATTTCAATCATTGGATTGCCGAATATGCCGCAGTAGTTACGCTGGGAAAAGCATTCAGATCCGTGTGGGGCAGGAACAGGGCCGAGGTGAATTCGTCCATGTAGCGGGGATTGCTGGAAAAATCCACGTAGGTCATGCTGTTGCAGATATCCCGGGCCTCTTGGCGATACGTGGTGGACAAAAGGGCCATGTAGGCGCCCACGATTGAGCTGTTGCCCATGTAGGCGAATTTGCTGCGGTCGATGTCGGGCAGCAGGCCGATGGTCACGGCCTTTTCGATGTTGAGATACTGGCCGAACCCGCCGGTGATAATCATGCGGTCGACCATGGAAAAATCCATGCCGGACTCTCCTAGCAGGGTGGTAAAGCCGGCATAGACAGCGCCTTTGCTGTAAATCAGGTTTTTCAGGTCTGATGCGGTGAAGACGATATCTTCGTTCACGGGTGTTTCATCGGCAACGGTCAGCACGTAAACCCATTCTTCGCCCTGTTTGCGGACCCTGTCGTTACCCAGTTCCGTGGCAAACCGGCCGCTGCGGTCAACGATGCCGGTTTTCAACAGCTCGGCAATCAGATCGATCATTCCGGATCCGCAGATCCCCCGGGGAGGGGCATCGCCGACGGTTGACAGGGTCGGCACCAGCGTCTGCGGATCGATGGTCACCTTTTCGATGGCCCCTTCCTCGGCCCGCATGCCCCAGCGGATTCCCCCGCCCTCGAAAGCCGGCCCGGCGCTGCAGGCGGCGGTCATCAGCCACTCCTTGTTGCCCAATACGATCTCGCCGTTGGTGCCGATATCGATAAACAAAGTCACCGGATCTTCCCGGTGAAACCCGGTGTACAGGATCCCGGAGACGATATCGCCGCCCACATAGCTGGCCGGTCCGGGCATGATGAACACGGCCGCCATGGGATTGGCTTTCAGGCCGATCTCACCGGCTTTGAGGATAGGGAAATCCGACACCGTGGGAATGTAGGGGTCCCTGCGGAGGTAGCGGGGCTCAATCTGCAGCAGCAGGTGAGCCATGGTGGTGTTGCCGGAGACGACCACGTTGCGGATCGCTTCCCTCCGGTTGCCGGCGCTGTCCAGGGCTTCCCCGATGAGATCGTTGATGGTGGCCAGGGCCATGCGACTGAGTTTCTTGACGCCGTCTTTTTCCGCACAGACGATGCGGTTGATCACATCGTCCCCGCAATCCGCCTGGCGGTTGTGGCCGGCGGTGGCCGCCAGCACCGAGCCATCGGCCATGTCCACCAGGTAGACCACGATGGTGGTCGTGCCCACGTCGATGGCCAGGCCCAGTGATTGATGCTGCCCGTTGCCGGAGCGCACCTCTAAAATTTCATTGGCGCATTTGCGGCGGACCACCGACACCGTGATGTTCCAGTTGTCCCGGCGCACCACCTCGGCCAATTGGCGCATGACTTTGATACCCACGTTGAGCCTGTCCACATCACAGCCCTGCTTTTTCAATCCGCGGTTGAGCCGGTCCAGATCGCTGACCGAATCGTCAAGGGTGGGGGGCTCCAGGGTCAATCGGATCTCTTGGAGCATGGGGTCGATGTCCAGGACCAATCCGTTGAGCCGGTCGGTGACCGCCTTACCCATGCCGGCGATCTTGAGTTTGCGCGCCAGGGTTTCCTCGGGAATCTGCACCGAAACATCGCCGGTAATCTTGCTCTGGCAGGCAAGCACATAGCCCTTCCCTTTTTCTAAGTCTGTCAACAATGGCGTGGGTTGTGTGCTAACCTCACCGGCGGTCACGACGAGTTTGCACTTGCCGCAGGAGCCTTTGCCGCTGCATGAGGCATTGACATGGATCTCCGCGGCCTGGGCCGCCTCCAGCAGTGTGCTGCCGGCGGGTACTGAAACCGTCTGCCCTTCGGGCAGAAACGTGACCGTATGGGTGGCATCGGCCTCCACCTGTCTGTCTTCGGCCTCCCAACCTTCCTTGCGTTTGCTCATGAACCAGATGGGGCAGGCGGATCGGTGTTTACAATAGATCTTTGGGTCTCTGCATTCCAGGCACTCCTCACATAAGTAGATTTGATGCTTCATGCAGATGTATGGGGTCTCACGATCCGAATGATTGATACACGTTCCCATGCAGATGATCTCCTTAATGGCGCGAAAATGAATTGCCGGTATCAGGTTGGCCGACCAATCGTTGCAGTGCTTTGGCGAGGGTCTCGTTATTTTGAAGCCCGATAAAGCGGTTCATCTCCATGCCGTCCTTGTAAATGATGATCGTGGGGATGCTCTGAATGCCCAACTTAAAGGCGATCTCCCGGTTTTCATCAATGTTCAACATGGCCACGTTGGCTGCTCCGCGATAGATTTTTTTGAGCGCATTGATGATGGGTTCCTGGGCACGGCATGGCTTGCACCAAGGCGCATTGAAATCGACCAATGTTATGCCTTTTGAAATAGAATGGGCAAAATTTTTTTCAAATGACCGATTTGTGGCCATTGCCTTTCTCCCGGGAACGTCAATTGATGACGGGCGGCGGCCATGGTGGCCGCCGCCCTGTTTTGACTACATTACGAGATCAACCACCGAAGTCGCCGCCACCCAGTCCCCGCATGGCTTCTTCAGTTGTTACGCGAAGCGTAGAGATTGACTTGTTAAACGCTGCCCGCTCAGCCTGGATATCGTCTATGCCGGTTTCCGGTGTGCAGTTTTCGCGGATCTGATCGATCCGGTCGTCCATTTCCGTGATGAGGATGTGCAAGTCTTCGATGTTGGGCAGAATTTTTTCTTTTTCGCCACCGGGCAGGGAGTCCATTTTACGAGCGATATCGTAAACGATGGCTTTCCAGCCGGTGAGTTCCATTTCCATAGTTTTGCAGCAGTTTTTTGCCTTCATGACGAGGTCCTCCGTTTTTAGGGTTTGCGTTTTTGTCCAGGATGGTTCGGATTGAACGCGTTTAAACAAACAATCGGTTCTGCTCGAATTCGGTCATAAAGAAACGAGACGTTTTTGAGGCCTCAATTCAACAACTACTATTAGGTATTATCAACTTTTGTGCCACAACGGCGAACGAGATAAAAAAACAATTTAATAACGATTGGTTACGTAGTTTGTTGCTGAATGGCCAAGTGCCTTGAGAGTCCCACATGGGGAGAAAAAGTAAATCCGCACCGTTACTTTCAGGCAGAGGCGCTTAGGGTTAACGTTAGGTGACGGTTGTTGTTTGATGACGGTGCCGGGATGCATTTTTTCAACCCTTAATTCGCTTATCCACAAGTTCCGCAACCGCCGGCGCTTTTCGTGGCATTCAAGTTTCCTGTGACATGAAATCCCATCGGATTGAAATTGATATTAATCGGTTGGGCCCTAGCAAGCAGATCCTTGTCGACGAGGTATTGAAAGCCATCGACGATTAACCGCTCATCCGTATCTTTTGGCTCATCCAGAGCCAACGCCAGCGATGGCGGACCTCAGCCGCCGGCGTTATAAAAAATACGCACCGGGGTGATGGCATTTTCTTGAAAATATTCTGTGAGTTTGGCCGTTGCTGATTCTGTTACACGAAGCATGTGGGTTTCTCCTTTAAATAGATCGTTGATTGTTTTTGCCGGCGGGTATGATCGGTTTTTCAACCATTTCAATTTTATGCGATTGTCCATGGGTTGCCACCGGTGTTTTCTCGGGAAGGCGAATCACCGTCACCGGTACATAACTCAGGCGAATGACATCGCTGGCCGTGCTGCCGATGATGCGTTCCTCCATTTTTCCGTGGCCGTGGGTTCCCATAATGATGAGATCGAAGTTGCCTTCCTGCGCCGTGGTTACAATTTGTTTGACCGGGTTGCCGATTTTGACAATCATATTGTCCTCGGTCAGCGGGCAGGAGGGAATTTCTTTGGATACATTGCGAGATGTCTCCCGAATGCGTTGATATATGGTATCTTTGGCTTTTTCGATGCCATTGATATGAAAGTCGGCCCAGGCTTTTTTACCCATATGGTCGGCCAGGTCGATGCCGGCTTCCCTGGAGAGGGCCTCGAGAACGTCCGGGATCACGTGCAATAAGGTTACCGAGGCACCAAAACGGTTTCCGATGCTGCAGGCGTAGCGGACGGCATGGCGGGCCGTATCTGAAAGATCGGTTGCATAAAGGATTTTCTGTATGGGCGGAACCATCGGCTCGTTCGCTCTCGTCAGTCGGGAGGGAAGTTCAGTGACCGTGGCAAGCTTTTCAGGGCCCAGCCGATCGACTTGCGGCGTGGTCTGTTTATGGGCATCGCCGAAGATTTTGCCGACTAAGCGGACATACCAGGCGGCCGTCTGGATCTGGATCACATAGGCCAGGGCGATCAGCAGGGCGATGGTCAGGCCCTGTTTGCCGAAGGCGGTCATGGCGATGGCCAGGGCGATGGACAGATCACGCATGACCACCCCGAAAACCATGGCGATGGCATCCTCGCGCTTGAAGAACAGCCGCCCGGCAACGGAGAGCAACCCGTAGGTAACCAGATAAAACACCGCCAGGGGAACCAGGATGGTGAGAATATCTGATGGATTGGCGATGATGTTTTTGGCTTTCAGCGACATGGCCACGAAGGCGATCAGGATGACACCCAGGGCAGAGAATGGCGGAAACTTGGGTTTGATGCGATCGTTCCAGGTCTGGTGGCCGACTTTTTTTATGGCCAGGGTCTGAGTTAGCAGGCCAGCGAACAGTGGTACAAAGACAAACAGGGCGATCTGCTTGAACATGTGCAGCACGTCCACATCGATGGTGGCGCCCATGAAAACCTTGGTATAGACCGGCGCCGCCAGAGCCCCGAGCACCAGCCCGAAAACGACCATTTTGATGGCGGCCTCCTTGTTGCCCTTGGCGAATCCGGTCCACGAAATGGTCATGCCCGACGTGGGCAGCACGCCGATGAGAAACAATCCGACGGCCCATAGACCATATTTTTCCGGACCGCCGGAGAAAAACAGGCGGCCGATATAAAAGGCCAGCAACGGCACCAGGACGAAGTTGATGACCTGCGTGGTGATTTGAAGTTTATAGTCTTGGCCTTTAAAAATGGTTTTTACGTTCAGGGTCACCATCATGGGGTAAACCATAATAAAGGTTACCGGGATGATGAGTTGCTTGAGTGGGCTGGCGTCGAACCAATAGCCGAATAGCAACCCGACGGCCATGGACAACGGGATGGACCAGACCAGATTTTTCTGCAGAAATGATAACACGTGCCACATGTTGATCTCCTTTGATAACCCATAAAACTAAAGATGGTTGTGGTTGATTAGTGAACTAAAAGAGGGTTAAATCAACATTCGTGCCATGCTGAAAATACAGCCGTGTGTTTCTAATATGTATTTTTAAATCAAATGATTGAATGTTTAATGGGCAGAGGGAAAATAATGGCGAGGGATAAAAATGAGGAAAAAGCGTTACCAAGGTTTCGGATATATCAAAAAGGTAACGCAATGGTAACGAACAGGAAATGTTTCAAGTCATTTTTTTCAACAATTGATTGGCGGCAGTGAGCAGTGGGTCCCAGACCGGTCCAAAGGGCGGTGCATAGGCCAAATCGGTTTCAGAAAAGGCCTTGACTGACATCTGGGCCTGCAAAGCGACCGCGGCGGCATTGATACGATGGGCGACCCCTTCACGTCCCACCATCTGGGTGCCGAGAAGCCTTCCCGACCGGCGGTCTCCAATTAGGTTGACCCAGATTGTTTGTGCCCCGGGGTGGGCGTGGGCACGGGATCGTGTCTGAATCGTGACGTCCACCGGCTCGAATCCGTAGCGGTTTGATTCTTCAAGTGACAGTCCGGTGCGGGCCACTTCGAGATCGAATACCTTGAATACGGCCGTGCCGGCAACGCCCTCGAGCGATGTCTCTTTGCCGCAGACATTGTCCGCCACGGCCCACCCGGCTCGGTTGGCCCGAAGCGCCAGCGGAATCCAGGTCTTCTGGCCGGTGACCACGTGATAGGCGTCCGCACAATCACCCGCCGCATAAACTGCCTCGTTCGAGGTCTGCAATTTGTGGTTTACGGCGATTGCGCTGCCGACACCCGTTTCGATTCCGGCATCGGCGGCCAGCTGGCTGTTCGGTTCGATGCCGATGGCGACCAAAACCATATCTGCTGCCAGGATTCGGTCATTGCAGACGATGTGAAGATGGTCGGCGGTTTTGTCGATCCCCTTTAAATCACAGCCGAGGTGCAACCGGGCCTGGTTGGCGTCCAGCTCCCGCCTGACTTCCGCGGCAAGTTCACGCGGCATCCAGGGCAAGAGATCAGGGCCGGGTTTGACCATTTCGACCTCGATGCCTCTCGCGCGAAGCGCTTCAGCCATTTCCAGCCCGACATATCCCATGCCGATGATCGCTGCTTTTTTGACGTCGTTGTCTTTGATATAGTTTTTGATGCGTCTGCCATCGGCAAGGCTTTTCAACGCCACCACACCGGGATGATCGAATCCGGGCAGATCCGGAATGATCGGCTGCCCGCCCGTGGCGATTAGCAAGCGGTCATAAAAAAATCGAAACGATTCCTTATTATCTATAGTACCGGTGACAGCGCCATTTTTTACGTCGATGGCTTCAGCACAACAGCCGGTAAACAGATTGATCCCCTGCTTGTCGCGAAACACACCGGCGGTCCTGACCACGAGATCGTCGATATCACGGTCCGCATCCGCAATGTTGTAGGGCATGCCGCAGGCGCTGTAAGAGACATCTTCGCTTTTTTCCAAAACGATGACTTCCATCTCCGGCACCATTCTTTTGGCCCGGCTGGCAGCACTCATACCGGCGGCATCTCCTCCAATGATCACGAATTTCATAATTCACCATTTGTTGTCACCAGAATTTCCGGTGGATGGACCAGGTTGCGTTTGACGGTGCACATCTGGGCCGCACGGATCACGGCCTTTTTATACTTTTGCGGAAAACCGGGCGGTAATTTGACATCGATGGTTATTTTTTCCATCAAATGGGAGGATTCGTTTCTTTCAAAACAAAGGGTCATGGTTATATCCTCGGTCGGAATGTCGCGGCTTTCACAGAAATAAACGATATAAACCCCGGCACACGTGCCGATGGATGAAAGAAACAGGTCATAGGGTTCGGGTGCGGAGTCATTGCCGCCTTCGCTTTTTGGTTGATCCGTCTCAACGGTAAATCCTTTGTAGGTCGAGGTTACGCGCTTTCCGCCGGGAAAATGAATCTGCATCTCCATTGACATCTCTCCAATATTGTGGTGTTCGCAAGGACCGTAAGGATCGAAATCTATTTCCAGTTCGCTCGCTATCGCGGTTCAACAGGCATGACCCCGTCATGCGCAGGAGCGTCGTCACACAAACGGACGGGTACGCTGCAGGTATAAATTACCGGGCACCCCAGGTCAAGGCACGGTTGGGAGATGAACCCGCATGGTCAGCGGAAAACAGGGAGAAGGGCGCGCAGCTGCAATTTTTTATCAGTCACAGTCCGGGTGAAGCTCCCCATAGGGAATCTTTTCGCCCGGTTTCCAGGTTGAAAAGTCTCTATCGATAACCACATCTTCACGCTTTACCTTTCGTTTAACCCAGACAATGCGGGTGTCACATTCCTCCACTTTTTTACCTAACCGGGCCATTCGTATTTCCAAAACACGTTCAGCTGTTTGCCGGGTTTTGTGAACGGAAAGCACTCTTTTTTGAGGTTTGTCCAATTCGCGGGTGTCATAGATCAATGCAAACATGCGGCACCTCCTCTGTTTTGGGTTTGGTTAGTTTGAATTAATGCATTTATAGTGCCGTTTTGCCAATAATCGCTTGACCCTATACTGTTGGGTCGTCGGGGTGAGCGGCTGGCAAAGATCCCGACGGTTGTATCCGTTATCCACGGTGGGTCAATAAGCATAGACGATGTGTTTTTCGCCTTGTGCGTATGGTAAAGAACATAAATGTATTGAAACCGTTGGAGCTGAACGAGCCCATCTTGATTGGAGTGAAAATGGCTCAAGGCGAAAATTGCCCTGGTCATCATCTATGGGCGGATAGGGAGCTTTTCTTTATTGACCAAAAACGAAATTTACTGCAAAAAGTAACGAAAAGTAACGTTTCGTAACGCAAGCCCAACTTTGAAAGCGTGCTTCCCATGACCGACAAGATTCATGAGATCTGGAATGTGCGATTCGTCAACCGGATTATCGACTCCATGGCCGACGGGGTGTTCACCATGGATGCCGCTGGACGAATTTCTTCCTGGAACCCCTCCATGGAGCGAATCAGCGGATATACCGCCAAGGAGGCGCTGGGTAAAACCTGCCAGTTACTCGAGTGCAGCCGCTGTTTTGGCAAAAGCTGCCCGGCCAGCATTGAAAAATGCCGGATCGTGGAAAAAGGGCAGTCGGAAGCCAAGGAGTGCCATGTGCGGCATAAGGATGGCCATGATGTGTCGGTGATCAAAAATGCCAGCGTGGTTAAAAACGACGACGGCCAGGTCCTCGGCATCGTCGAGACGGTCACCGACATGACCGAACTGATGCGGGCGCGCAAAAAGGCTGAAGAGGCCGTTTTCCGTCTGGGAGAGATCCACCGCATGGACAACATCATTGGCAAAAGCCGGGCCATGCAAAAGGTCTTCGAGGCGATCCGTGCGGCCGCCGCCAGCGAGGCGACCATCCTGATTCAAGGGGATAGCGGTACCGGCAAAGAACTGGTTGCCGGTGCGATCCATTTCAACAGCGACCGCCGGGAAGGCCCCCTGGTGGCGGTTAACTGCAGCGCCCTGTCCGAAAGCCTGCTGGAAAGCGAACTGTTCGGCCACGTCAAGGGCTCTTTTACCGGCGCCAACCGGGATCGCATGGGACGCTTTGAAGAAGCTTCCAGGGGGACGATCTTTCTGGATGAAATCGGTGAACTGAGCCCGTATATTCAGGTAAAGCTCCTGCGGGTGCTGCAGGAAAGAGAGGTCGAGCGTGTGGGCGATTCGCGGAGACATAAGATCGACATCCGGATTGTTACGGCCACGCACAAAGACCTTTATGCCCGGGTGCGGGAAGGGCTCTTCAGGGAGGATTTGTACTACCGGTTGAAAGTATTCCCCATCCACCTGCCACCGTTGCGCAAGCGCAGGGAGGATATCCCGATTCTCGCGGACCATTTCATTAAACGCATGAACAAAAAAACAGGCAAGCAGATAGCAGGCTTTTCAACGGCGGCAATGCGTGTATTCATGGATCATTTATGGCCGGGAAACGTCCGTGAACTGGAAAATGCCATCGAGCATGCTTTTGTGTTATGCAATCGAAAAGAGATCGATTCTATTGATCTTCCTGCTGAAATTCGGCATCCGGATCATTCGGAAGCCTGCTACGATGTCCCTTACGTAAAGAAACGGCCGCGCAAGAAACTAACCCAAGCGGCATTGACAGCGCTTCTGGAGGAGTGCGACTGGAACAAAGCAGAGGTGGGTCGGCGCGTTGGCCTGAGTCGTACGGCCATATGGAAGTATATGAAAAAGTGGGATATCCCCCTTCAGCCAGAAGAATAGCCATAAATATAGCCGGGTTGGGCCAGGGCGAGGGAGCGTAAACGGACGACCAGTGGGGCTAGTACAGCTTCTTTCTCCTTGATAAACCGTCGTCTGATCAACACTTGTATCGCCATTGGTACTCCTTTCTATTGCTTCTGGGATGACTGTGGGGTACCGGGTTGGCGGTGTATTAATTGCGAAATCCCGTCAGGCCGGCACCCCGGATGCGTTGTTATTCGGACCCTTCCTTTTCCAGTTCGGTGATTCTATGCTGGATGGATTCAAGGGATTGGCGCATGGCCTCGGCATCGGCCCGCAGCATCTCCATTTCATCGGTTTTGCTTACCGGGTGCCTGTTGCCATAGGCCTGCGGATAGGGAACGGCGCCGTAGGCCGGTCCGAACCCGTAACCACGGCCCCTGCCATATCCGCGTCTGAAGCCCATGCCCCTGCCGGCGCCATAGCCGCTGCCATAAACGGGCATGTCGGCTGGCCCTCCTGAGCGCCCGCAGGTTCCCCTGCGACCGCCGGTCATGGGTCCGGCCCCCATGGGACCGCTTCTGTCTAATCGTGGCATGATACTACCCTCCTTGTTTGGGTTTTTGTTCAACGGTTTTGACCGCGACCGCCACCGCGACCGCCTCCCGAACCGTTACCTTGTCCCTGTCCACGACCGCCACCTCGGCCTTTACCCTGGCCGGCACCACGACCGCCGCGTCTTCCTCCTTGATCTTGCGGTTGGGCCGGCTGGCCGTTTTGGCCGCAGGGACCCTGTCCTCTGCCTGATTGTTGGCCCCGTCCGTCCGGGCCTTTTCCATCTCCTCTGGGCATATGATTCACCTCCCTCCTGTTTAGGGTATCTGTTCACCGTTCACTGTTTTTCAAACTTCTAAATTCTCAAAAAAAAGACCTCATCGTTATCCTTCGCCGGCATGCTCATGTTATTCCTGCCCACCCATGCGGCCCCGCCGACCCCGGCCTCGATGCCTTCGGCCACCACGGCGCATGGTATAGTCGCCGCCGGCAATTTTCAGGGCTTTGCCGGTGACCAGTGCTTCACCGACGATACCTCGGGCAGTGAATAAAATCCTGCCGTAGGTCTGGCGGGACACCTGCATGAGGTTGGCCGCCGATTCTTGGTCTAAATGCTCGAAATCGCTTAATCGTATCGCTTCCAGTTCTTCGACCGACAGCATCACCTCCCCGGTGATCGGCACCCCCTGCGGGACAAATGCGGCCATGGTCGGGTAACCGGATACGAATCTTGGTTTTTTGGGTCTCGGCACGCTGTTATCTCCATATAATGGTCATTTGACTAAAATATAATTCTTGCTAATTAATATGTCAAGAAGCTTTTCAGTCGTTTGACTAAAATAAATATCCCCGAGTGTGCCCGGGGATATTGACTTTGGGTGATGAAAATTTTCTCTGAATGCGGGATGGGGTTATGCATCGGCAGGCCTTGATTTGAAACGGCCAAGCGTCACCGGAAACGGTATGATCGCATGCCATTAAAATCCCAAGGATAGAAGCGTTCCTCCCACACCGAGCGGAAAGACAAGATTGAAGACCTTGACCAGAAGTGAATCCTTGAGACTGTAAGATAGCATCGGCAGTCAGGCTACCCTTGCACGCCGTTGCCATGCAGCTTTTCGGCTTGCTCGGTAAGCAGCCTTTTAAAGCGGTCAAGGCTGACTGGATAGGGAATGATGGGAATGCCCATCCAGTCGGAATAGTCTAAAAAGTCTTCCGGGTGTTCGGCCATATAGGTGTCCAGGTAACCGATGCCATCCAAAACAACGGCGCCGCCGGAATGCCTGGGGAAGTTTTCGTTGGCCAGCCCCTTGTCCCACCCCCTGAAAACCTTGTGGCGAAACTTGATCCAGCCGGGGGTCATCCACCAGACCTTTTCTCCGCCGGCCACCTCGGCGGCAATCCTTTCCCGTTCGGCTTCACTGGCGAGCATATCCATGCAGTGGGTGGCTTGAATCCGAGCCACACCGGCCCCCTGCTCGGTGATGATCTGCTGCATGGTGCGGGTCGGTTCGTCGGCATTGACGTAGCAGAATTTGCCGCCGTAGACCACCAGGACCTTGTCCGCTTTTTCCCTGGCTTTGGTAATCCGATTGAGCAGTTGGCGCTCCAGTTCATGGATGTCTTCGTGCAGTCCCGGTGTCGTGAAAAACAAATGTTCCGTATTCAGAAACCCTTCGGCTCTGAGATGGTTCAGTTCGAGACTCAGGGTGCCGCAGGAAACGATCGCAATGTCTGCAAAGGATATGTCAGTCATGTAAAACCTCCTAGTACTTTAGTGCCAGCGCATATCCGGCATGAACGGCCGTGTAAATGTCCAGGACCTTTTCAGCGTCTCCGATCACCTCAACGGCGGTCGCCGTTTTTTCTATGGCCGGTTCCGGCCCGGGCGCGGAAAGCATTCCCGAAGCCAAAATGACCGTCTCAAACGGTTCCAGGGCCATGGTTTCGCCATCCTTTTCCACCACCACCCTGTCGCTTTCGAACGCCTTGACCGTCGTGTGAGGCATCAGGGCCACGTTGTTCATTTGGTCGATGTGCATCAGGGTCAGCTTCTTGGTGATCATCTCCATCATGCTGCCGATGGGGTCCGTGCGTTTGGTGGCGGTCACATCCAGGCCCTGTGCACCGAGTTTATCCGCGATTTCAAGCCCGGTCCGGCCGGCGCCGATCACCAGGACCCGCGGTCCCTTGACCAGTTTGGCGCCGCTGAAGTATTCGATGGACGTCATGGTGTACTGGCTGTCGAGTCCTTTTATCTCAGGAATTTTCTGATGTGCCCCGGTAGCCCATACCAACAGATCCGGCCGGATGTCAGCCACCAGGTCCCTGTCCACGGCTCGTCCGGTCAGCACAACCTCCGCATTGGCTATTGCGCTGCATGCCAGATTGTCCAGGCTGTCTTGCATCTTCTGTTTGCCCGGTGCCTGCCACACCAGGTTGAACTGCCCGCCGAGCTGCTTTTCCTTTTCGGCCAATGTAACCCGGTGACCGCGTTGGGAAAGGTACAGGGCGGCGCTCATCCCGGCCGGCCCGCCGCCGGCCACCAGAACATTCAGAGGGTGGTCCGATCTTTCCAAGGCCGGCTGCCCGATTTCCGGATTGACGTTGCAACCGATGGGCTCTCCATTTTTGACACGGTGCAGGCATCCCTGCAGGCAGTACCCGCATGCCTTCACCGCATCGGGTTTATCCGCTTGCCACTTCTCGATCAGGTCTGGATCGGCAATCAGTGGGCGGCCCAGTGCGACAAGGTCGGCCAGACCTTCATCGATTACCTGAATGGCGCGGTCCAAGCGACCCATCCGGCCAGCCGCAATCAGGGGCAAATCGGTTTGCGCGCGGACCCAGGCCAGTGAATCGATCTGGGGTTTTTCCGGCAAACGGGCGTGATGGAAATACCATGGCGGACTGAAGCATGCCGACCCCATTCCCACGTGAACGGCAATGATTCCGGTCGCAGCTGCCAATTTCAGTAGGGGCGCCAGATCCTCCGGCGGGATACCGAACGCCGGCGACATTTCACTGCCGGAAATGCGCAGCACACAGGGCAGGTCGGGAGCGCCAACTTTTACCGCCGATAGAACCGCCTGGGCGAACAGCAGGCGGTTCTGGCCGTAACGGTCTGTTCGCTGGTTGGTTTTCCCGTTGAGAAACTGCGACACCAGGTATCCGTGGCCGCCCTGGACTTCAATCGCGTCGAAACCGGCAGCCACGCCCTTTTCCGCTGCCGATCGATAGGCGTCCACGATGGCGCCGATTTCCGCTTCGGTCAGCACTTCGGATGTCGCGCCGGTGGTCGGACAGGTCATGGCCGATGGCGCTTTGGGTTTGACACCCGTTGCTTTGGGGTTGGCCGCCGCACCGGCGTGGTTGAGATGCAGGCATGCCAACCGGTTTTGAGCATGAATCACGTCTACGATTTTTTTCAGTTCGTCGGCACTTTCCGGAAGATGGATGCACAGTTGTTTGGGATGTTCCTTGCCCTCCGCCGTGACCGCCACCGGCTCAATGATCAGCAAGCCCGGCCCATTTTCGGCAATTTGTCGATAATACGTCAGATGCCGATCGGTCACATTGCCCTTCGGCGTGCCGTAGGCTGTTTTAACCGGCGGAAAGATAAACCGGTTTGCCAAGGTCAAATTCCCCAGGGTCATCGTTTCAAACAGTCTTTGCATGGTTTGTCTCCTCATCAAGTGCCATCGGTTCTTCCGGCTCTCCTGGATTGCATCGATTGAACCCTCCCCGCGGCTTGCCGCGGGGAGGGTTCACCGGAAGGATAAAAAAAGCGATTTTCAATTTGCTCGCTAACCCCGCCCCAAGCGGCAGGGAATGCGCTCGCTATCGCGGTTCACCAAATCATCCAATTTGTTCAATTTGATTAGATCAATTTTTATGCCATCTATATCAGAGAGGAGTTTTGGGGATATGGATCGACGACAGTCCGCCCAAAATCGGCATCAGGCGTAAAGATTGGTCGGTGCATGGGCAAGGTCATTAACGTTACATTTTCTCATCGATAACGCAAAGTAACGTTACTTAACGGTTTTGGGTTGGTGGGTTGAAGGCCGGGAGGAGATGGTCTCTTGGGGTTTGGTTCTGTGTCTTCCTGCTTCCGACATCCTCACCCCAAGCTACCATTTTTATGGATGGGTATTAGTTGACGATGAACGGCGCCGGCATCGCGTCACCCGCAAGGGCCTTTTTGATCGCATCTTCGAGAACACCCTGGGAAACCATTCCCGTTATGGAATTAATGGCTTTTCCCCCCTGAAAGATCATCAGAGTGGGGATGGCCTTGATGCCATATCGTTCTGCGACGGCTGTGTTGCTGTCGACATCGCATTTAGTGAAAATCATTTGATTTTTGTAAGTTTCCGCCAGAGACGCAAATGCCGGAGCCATGGCTTTGCAGGGGCCGCACCAGGGGGCCCAGAAGTCTACGATGACGGGTTTGGCCTGCTGAAGCACCTGCTGGTCGAACTGATTGTTTTCGATTTCGCTGACAAACTCGGACATGGATCGATTCCTCCTCAATGGTGTCTGTTTGATTCTGGCGGCGTTGAATTGCTCCAGAACGACTTAATTTTCTCCCTTCACAGTTCAAAGTTTATGCCAAAAAGGGAAGCCCCGACACGATGGGCATGCATGTCATCGCGCCGGGGCCTCAGGAGGTGAGAGTAAGGTTGAGTGAATCAAAATGGAGGTATTGATTGCTTACTCTGAAGTAAAATAGAGCAAAGGGTGTGCCAGCGTTTGCTTTTTTTGGTTCAGTTACCGGTTTAGCTTGTATTTTTTTATCTGGTTCCACACGCTGGTCCGGGAAATACCCAGCAAACGAGCGGCTTCGGACTGGTTGCCATTCGCCCGTTTCAGGGCATGGATCAGCCGTCGCTTTTACTCCGGGAAATGAAAAAATAGATCAGCCCGGCCACCAGCATGGAGGGAATCGACCCACCGACAGGGTATTTCATCAGTGCGATAATTTCGAAGGTCACAAATCCAGCCGTCCAGGCCACCGCTGCGATGATATTGAAGCCTTTGTAATACCAGTACGGCCCGCCGACGGTGTCGATGGCCTCAATTTCCAATTTGCCTTTGCGCAGCAGGAAATAGTCGGTGAGCACCACCCCGAACAGGGGCATGAACATGGCACCGATGAAGAGCAGAAAGTTCTCATACTGCTCCATGGGAAACACCAGGGCCACCACGATGGACAGGATCCCTGCCATCCACATGACGGTGTTGGCCTTGATCTTCTGGGATATATTCATCATGGAGCAGGTGGCGGAATAGATATCCGGGAAATCGGAGGTAATCGTGGAAAACACCACCATAATGAGTGCCGGCACCGCAAACCCGATTTTCCCCATGGTCTGAAGGATCAGTGCGCCCGGGTCCGTCTCGCCGGTTACCAGGGTGGCCATCAGCCCGAGCAGATACATCCAGGAAGAAACAATAAAATAGCCCACCCAGGTGTTCCAGAACGCCGGCCCGCTTTTTTTGGCAAAGCGGGCGTAGTCCGCCACCAGGGGCATCCAGGATATGGGCATGGCGATCACTATATCGAGGCCGATCATAAACGGCATCTGGTTGGTGTTGTCTGCCGGCACCCCGCTGCCGAACTCACCAAAGGAGACCCAGCTCATCAGGATAATCACCAGCAAGAGGGCGATCACCGCTGTCGTTTGCAGTATTTTCCAGAGTGATTTGCCGGTTCCCATGGCCCACAGCAGGGTTCCCATGCCGATCAAGACGATCCAGAACTGGTTGGAAGCCAGCATTCCTCCGATAGGGGGCTCCCAGCATGGCACCGGCCCGACCGCCGATGATCAGCATGATGGATGCCCAGCCGATGAGCTGGATGATGTTCAACACTGCCGGCAAATTGGAACCGCGAATACCAAAGGCGGGCCGTACCGAGACCATGGAGATGATCCCGTATTGTGAGCCGATTATTCCCCCCAACCCCATAAAGGTGTTGCCAATAACGTGGCCTAATATGATGGCCCAAAAGCCGGCCCAAAAGCCCATGGGGGCCAGAAAACCGCCGGCCCAGATTTCGGCCAGGGAAATTGCCACCCCGGCCCACAGGAGAAAATAATCGAAGCCGTTTAGATTTCTTTCCGAGGCCGGTATCGGCTTAATATCCATCTTTAATATTTATCAATCAGATTGCGGATAAAGGGCAGCAGGCGTTCCCGCATGTCCGGCCGGTCCAAAGAAAAGGCAAGGTTGGCCATCTGAAAGCCGGCCTTGTTGCCGCAATCGAAACGGGTTCCCTGGTAGCGGTAGCCATAGATATCCTGGGTCTTGAGCAGCCGGGCCATGGCATCGGTGATCTGGATTTCACCGCCGGCGCCCGTCTCCTTGCCTTGAAGGATGGTGAAAATTTCCGGCGTCAGGATGTATCGGCCGATAATGGCCAGGTTCGAGGGTGCCTCTTCCGGTTTCGGTTTTTCCACTAAACCGCGAATTTTGGTGATGCTGTTAACCAGCGGGTCCGCATCCAGGATGCCGTACTTGCTGGTCTCTTTCGGGTCCACTTCAACGACTGAAACGATTGAGGACTGCAGCTCATCGAACTTGTCCATCATCTGTTTCAGCACCGGTTTTTCCGCTTGGATTAAGTCGTCCGCCAGCAGAACCGCAAAGGGTTCGTTGCCCACGATGTTCCGTGCACACCAGATGGCATGGCCCAGTCCCAGGGGTTGGTTCTGGCGGGTGTAGATAATGGAGCCGGATTCGGGGATCAGGGAGTGAATCATTTTCAGCTGCGCGTCTTTGCCCCGGGCCATGAGCATGTGCTCCAGTTCACAGGAGTGGTCGAAATGGTTCTCGATGGCGTTTTTACCGGCACCGGTAACGAAGATAATTTCCCTGATGCCGGAGGCATAGGCCTCTTCCACGGCATACTGGACCAGGGGTTTGTCCACGATCGGCAGCATCTCTTTGGCCATGGCCTTGGTGGCCGGCAGAAACCGGGTGCCCAGACCGGCGACGGGGAAAACGGCTTTTCTGACTTTCATGAAACCTCCCTGGTTGAGATCATGTGCATACCAAACTCTGATGACTGGGAAACAACAGAATGCAACCACCTAATGTTAAATAACAAACCACAAACAACAAATCTCAAACAAATCCCAACTTATAATATTCAAATCTCAAACAAGGGCAAGCCATTGGTTTATCTTGATCTATCTAATATTGATGATTGGAATTCCCAATCTTTAAGATCATGGGGTTTGGACTTTTGAATTTGGCTATTGGGATTTGTTTGAGATTTGTTATTTGGTTATTGTCATTTATTGTTCTGAACAACATGAATATCAGGCTTAAATATGCCACACATTACACAGCTTCAATCCACCCCTGGGGGCCATCGATGGTGCCGTACTGAATATCCTGGATGGACTGGAAAAACTTGTGGGCCATAGGGCCGACCCGGCCGTCGCCGATGGTGATAACCGTATCTTCGTACTTAAGCTCGCCCACCGGGGAGATGACCGCCGCCGTGCCGGAACCGAAGATTTCCTTCAATTGGCCCGATGTGTGGGCGGCCATCACCTCGTCGATGCTGATTTTTCTTTCGGATACCGTCATGCCCCATGATTTGCCCAGTTCGAGCACCGAATCGCGGGTGATGCCGGGCAGGATGCTGCCTGAAAGCATGGGCGTAATCAGTTCGTCGCCGATGACGAAAAAGATGTTCATGGCACCGACCTCTTCCACATACTTCTGCTCCACGCCGTCCAGCCACAGCACCTGGGTGTAACCGGCCTTGTGGGCCTTGTCGCCGGCAAGCAGACTGGCGGCATAGTTGCCCAGGGTCTTGGTGTCACCCACACCGCCGCGAACCGCCCGCACATGCTCTTTGGTGACCATGATCTTTACCGGGTTGAATCCTTCGGCGTAGTAGGCCCCCACCGGGCTGAGAATAATGAAGAACCGGTAGGTAAAAGAGGCCCGGACGCCCAGGAAGGGGTCGGTGGCGATGATGGTTGGCCGGATGTATAGCGAGGTCCCCGGAGCGCTGGGAATCCAGTCCGTTTCGACGGTGAGCAGCTGCTTGAGGGCCTTCAGGGCAAAGGCTTCGTCGATTTCGGGGATGCAGAGCTTGCGGTTTGACGCATTGAGACGCCTGAAGTTTTCCTGGGGGCGAAACAGTTGAACGCCCCCTTGTTGGTTGCGGTAGGCCTTCATGCCTTCGAAGACCCCCTGACCATAGTGGAGGACCATGGTGGATGGTTCCATCACCAGGGGTGCGTAGGGCTCGATGCGCGGATTGTACCATCCTTTTTCCACGCTGTAGTCCATGTTGAACATGTGATCGGTAAAGATCGTGCCGAACCCCAGCTTGTTTTCATCCGGTTTGGCTTTCAGCTGCTCGGCTTTGGTGATGGTCACTTGCATGATGGCTCCTCCTCGGTGAATAAGACGGTCTCGGTCCGGCGTACGGATCACGGAAACTAAAATAAATTAGAACAGTTCAGGAACATTACAGGCAGAGAAACGATTCTGTAATAGGTACACTTATTTTTCCCATGAATCAATACAATCAATAAATGGACTGAGTCGTGCCGGCATCGAACAGGTGCAGATGATTCAGGTTCATGCCCATGCGCAATTGCTGGCCGGCGTGAAAGATCCTGCGGCCTTCGCTTTTGACGATAAATGTGATGCCTTTAAAATTCATGTGCATGTGGGTTTCTCCGCCGAGGGGCTCGACCACCTCTATCGTGCCATCCAGCTTCCATTCCTCGGGATAGTCGCCGTTGCCGTTGTCCACGGTAAAATCCTCGGTGCGCAGGCCCATGACGACATCGGTCTCTTCTTTAATCGACATGCCCTCCTTCTCAGGGAGGGGCACGCTGAGCTGATCGTTGAATCGGATCTTCAGGGTGTTGCCTTCGTAGACGATGCGGGCAGGAACCAGATTCATGGGCGGGCTGCCGATAAAACCGGCGACGAAGGTGTTGGCCGGGTTCTGAAACAGCTCGATGGGTTGGCCCACCTGCTCGATGTGTCCGTCGCGCATCACCACGATTCGGTCGGCCAGGGTCATGGCCTCCACCTGGTCGTGGGTGACGTAGATGATCGTCGATTGTACCTTCTGGTGCAGTCGTTTGATCTCAACACGCATCTGGGTTCGCAGCTTGGCGTCCAGGTTGGACAGGGGCTCATCGAAAAGAAATACCGACGGTTTGCGCACAATGGCGCGCCCCATGGCCACCCGTTGCCGCTGCCCGCCGGAGAGTTCGTGGGGTTTGCGGTGCAGCAGCTCATCCAGGCCCAGGATATCGGCCGCTTCGTTGACCCGTTCGAGAATCTCCGCCTTGGGGGTTTTGCTCAGCGTCAACCCGAAGCTCATGTTGCCAAATACGTTCATGTGCGGGTAGAGCGCGTAGTTCTGGAACACCATGGCCACATCCCGGTCCTTGGGGGCGATGTCGTTGACGATGCGGTCTCCGATGCTGACGGTGCCGGATGTGATTTTTTCCAGCCCGGCCACCATGCGCAGCACCGTGGATTTACCGCACCCGGAGGGTCCGACCAGGACCACGAATTCCTTGTCCGTGATGTCCAGGCTGATGCCGTGGACCACTTCAGTTTTGCCGAATCGTTTAACGATGTCCCTGATTATGACCTGTGCCATGGAGCCCCTGTTCTGAATGGTTAGTTTGTGTAGTGAAAAATGAGCATGCTTTTCCGGTTCAAGTCAAGCACTCTTTGCACGGATGCCGGTCTTTTCCCAGATCCGTGGCGCTGTTCATCCATGTATCCACTTATTATTAAAATGCTTGACTCGTGAGTGTGAACCCATTATTCTTAATTTATCTCGGGTGGATCTATCTTCTTTTCTATCTATTTTCAAACCGTTACATACAATCAGGAGGAGCGTGCAGCCATGATGAAAAAACTCATGATGTTGATGGTATTGGTGATTCTGGCGGTTTTCGCTGCCGATCAGGTTTTTGCGAAACCCATTGAAATTCAATGGTGGCACGCCATGCGGGGTGCTCGGGGCGAAACCCTGAAAAAGATCGTGGATGCCTTCAACGCATCCCAGAAAGACTATGTGGTGGTGGAGACCAACAAGGGCAATTACGACGAGACGGTCAATGCCGGCGTGGCCGCCTACCGGGCCAAAAAGCATCCCCACATCCTGCAGTCCTTCGAAGTGGGCACCCTCACCATGATGCTCTCCGGGGCCATTTATCCGGTATACAAGCTCATGGCCGATCAGGGCTACACCATCGACTGGTCCAGTTACCTGCAGCCGGTGCTTTCCTACTACGTGGACGAAAACGAGAACCTGCTTTCCATGCCGTTCAACTCGTCTACCCCGGTCATGTACTACAACGTGGATCTGTTCAAAAAAGCGGGCATCGACCTGCCCTCCAAGACCGAGCCGCTGACCTGGGACCAGATGGGCGATATTACCGCCAAACTGGTGGCCGCGGGCGTTAAAAAAGGCATGGTTACCTCCTGGCAGTCCTGGACACAGGTGGAAAACTACAGCGCCGTTCATGACCTGGCCTTTGCCTCCAAGGCCAACGGTTACGAGGGCCTGGATTGTGAACTGCAGATCAACAATGCCCAGGTGGTCAACCACCTCACCCGGCTTAAATCCTGGATGGCAGACAACCGCTTTTCCTACGAAGGCCAGAAGTACCAGGGACCCCAGGCCGCTTTTGTCGGCGGGGATGCAGCCATTTTGATGGAATCCATCAGCGGCATCGGCAATGTCAAGAAAAATGCCAAGTTTGCCTGGGATCTGGCCCCGCTGCCGGTGGAGGCCAGCATGAAGGAACCCCAGAACAGCATCATCGGCGGCGCCTCCTTGTGGGTCATGAAGGGTCATCCCAAGAAAGATTACAAAGGCGTGGCCGCCTTCATGGACTTCCTGGCCCAGAATGACATGCAGGAGTTGTGGCACATGGAGACCGGCTATTTCCCCATCACCATCACGGCCTATGAGGACTTGAAGAAAAAGGGCTATTTCGAGGAAAATCCCTACCAGGAGGTTGGAATCCTGCAGATGACCCGCCGCAAGCCGACCAAGAACTCCCGGGGGCTGCGCCTGGGCTATTTTGTCCAGATCCGTAACATCATTAACGAAGAGATGGAGCTGCTCTGGAACGGCTCCAAGACGCCGCAGCAGGCCATGGACGACGCGGTTTCCAGAAGCAACGACAAGCTGCGGGAATTTGAGAAAACCTACAAGTAGACATTCCAAAAAAACAGCGGTATACTCCCTGCGGTGCACCGGTTGATGCGCGATATCATTCGCCGGTGCACCGTTAGACCCTTAATCCTTCGATTTGAATTTTGGTGCTTGCGATTTATTAATTCCGCGACACAGACACCGGCATTGACCACCCCAAGCCATGATCAAACGATCCCATTTCACCTCCCGGACCTTGGCCTATCTGCTGATTACCCCGCAGATTCTGGTCACCCTGACCTTTTTTTACTGGCCGGCCATCCAGGGCCTGCTCCAGTCGGTCATGATCAGCGATCCCTTCGGCCGGCGCAGCCAGTTCGTCTGGTTCTATAATTTCATCAATATCTTTACCGATCCCCTCTACCTCAAATCCATCGGGATCACCCTCGGTTTCAGCCTGGCCACGGCCATCACCAGCATCGCCTTCGGCCTGTTTCTCGCCTCGCTGGCCAACCGGGCCCTGCGGGCCAAAGCCCTGATCCGCACCATGCTGATCTGGCCTTACGCCGTGGCGCCCGCTATTTCGGGCATTCTCTGGCTTTTCCTGTTGCACCCGTCATTCGGCGTGCTGGCCTATTTTCTAACGGACCAACTGGGCATCGACTGGAACCCGATGCTCAGCGGCACCGACGCGTTAATCATGGTGGTGATGGCCAGCGCCTGGAAAGAGGTGAGCTACAATTTCGTTTTTTTCATGGCCGGGCTGCAGGCCGTGCCCCATTCGCTAATCGAAGCGGCGGCTATGGACGGGGCCGGCCCCTTCCGGCGCTTCTGGACGATCAC
Organism: uncultured delta proteobacterium; assembly: GCA_963697405.1. Lineage (GTDB taxonomy): Bacteria > Desulfobacterota > Desulfobacteria > Desulfobacterales > Desulfosarcinaceae > Desulfosarcina. The sequence continues at coordinate 210,877 of CAVONY010000038.1, forward strand.
TTTTCCGTTGCTTTCGCCGACCTTCTTTTTCCTGATGGTCATGAACATTATCTACGCTTTTTTCGAAACCTTCGGGGTGATCCACACGGTTACCCAGGGAGGGCCCGGCGGCGCCACCAACACCCTGGTGTACAAGGTTTACCAGGACGGCTTTATCGGCTTGAACCTGGGGTCATCCGCGGCCCAGTCCGTGGTGCTCATGATCCTGATCGTTACCATTACCGTGCTCCAGTTCCGCTTCGTGGAGCGCAAAGTTCACTATACGGTGTAATGGCTTTTCATGGTTGAACGAACCCCCATACTCGACGCTTTGACCTATGCGTTTTTGATGCTGGGAATCTGCATCGTGGGTTTTCCGATCTTCTACACCTTCGTGGCGGCCACACTGCCCCTGGAGGAGGTCGCCAAGGTGCCCATGCCCCTTGTTCCTGGTGACCAGTTCTGGGTCAACGTCAACACGGCCTGGGAGACAGGCAATCTGGGGCAGCAGTTGATGAACTCGTTTATCATGGCCTCGGGCATCACCATCGGTAAGATCGTCGTTTCCATGCTGGGCGCCTTTTCCATCGTCTATTTCGACTATCGCTTTCGCAAAGTGGCCTTTGCCGCGGTCTTTTGCACCCTGATGTTGCCGGTGGAGGTGCGGATCCTGCCCACCTACGAGATTGCAGCCAACATCTTCGGCCCCCTGCAGTGGTTTGTCGACACCGTGCACCTCAACAGCCTGATTCAATGGTGGGTGGGCAACGATTTTGAAATCGCTCTGGAATGGAGCCTGCTGGACAGCTACACGGGTTTGATTCTTCCCCTGGTGGCCTCAGCCACCTGCACCTTCCTTTTCAGGCAGTTTTTTCTGACGGTTCCCGAGGAACTGTGCGAGGCAGCCAAGCTGGACGGCGCCTCGGCCATGATGTTTTTCCGCAAGATTCTTCTGCCGCTTTCCTTGACGAATATTGCCGCCCTGGTGGTCATCGAGTTCGTCTACGGCTGGAACCAGTACCTGTGGCCACTTCTCATCACCACCAATCCGGACATGACCACCGCCGTCATCGGCCTTCAACACCTGATTCCGCAAGCGGACGACATACCCTACTGGAACGTCGCCATGGCCGGTTCACTGCTGGTGATGATGCCGCCTATCCTGGTGGTGCTGATGATGCAGCGCTGGTTTGTGAAGGGGTTGGTGGAGCGAGAAAAATAAGCTTGACGGCTTCGTAAAAAACCCAATATCTGCGTTACGCTTCATCCCTCGTCACTGCGGCGTATGCTCGATACGCCTCATTCCTCGGGATTTGCAAGCCTTGATCTCGGATTTTTTACAAAGCCGTCTGAACAACTACGTTTTGAAACAGGCTCGTATGAAACGAATGTGGGATTTCGCAAGGAAAGAATGCACGATCCTCTATTCAGCTGACCGTCGGCAAATCGTCGAAGAAATCGACGGCCCCCGTCTCTACTGAATACTCAGCCCCCACAACAATCAGTTTATTGCTTTGGATAAGTTCCTTCAGGATATGCGATCCTTGTCGCAAATGATGGGTCGACGCGTGGATGTTGGACCGAACCGCTTGCTGTAACAGCGTGTCCGGGTTCTGCTGGTGACTCGATTCCAGCAATGCTTCCACAGATGGTCGGATCCGATCGACAATCGAACAAAGACCCGGCGATCGGCATTCCATCGACAGTTGAAGTTCTTTGATGGTAGCCGAAACGGCCCCACACGTGGAGTGGCCCAGGACCACGACAAGCGGTGTGCCGAAATGCGCTGCTGCAAATTCAACACTGCCAACCTGGGAGTGTCCAACGATATTGCCGGCTACGCGGATGACAAAAAGATCACCGAGGCCCTGATCAAAGATAATCTCGGCGGGCACTCTCGAGTCTGAACACCCCAGAATGATGGCGAATGGCTCCTGGCCTGCCACTAACGCGCTCCGGCGTGCATGGCTCGTGGGTGTGCTGCAGTATTGGAGATCGTCTGACACAAAGCGACGGTTTCCCGCTCGCAAGCGTTCAAGTGCTTCAATTGCTGAGATCATTGTCGTTTTGTCCCCTTTACCGTTGTGGTTTCAATTTAGTTGCGGCCTTGGCCTGAACCAAAATATATCATTTATAGATGGACACCAACCTAATTTTGAAAATCATTTTTTAGCTTCAAAGGTTGGCGCATTCGGGGGCGACTTACCTTTGAGTACCGTATGATAGTATTGATAGGTTAACGAGTGAATCTCCAAAGCCCTCACCGATCCAAAAGAACCTTGACCATTTCGGCAAACCCGAGCCCACCCTCGGCCCGGGTCACCCAGGTCGGCGATGCTTCCAGCTGCGCGTCGAAGGCCCGGACATTGGCGACGCCCACCGAGTGGGGGAAAAAGCCGAACATGGGTGAATCGTTGGGTGAATCGCCGCAGAAGATCACCTGTTCACGTACCGCATCCATGTCCACGTTAAATGCTTCCTTGAACATCAATCGGGACATGGACAGCTTGTCGTAGTCACCGAACCATCCGTTCACGTGGATGGAGCTGATCTTGGCGGTGGCGCCATTGGCTTCGAAAATTGCCTTGACGGCTTCGACCGATGGCATGGGCAGAGCAGGCACGTCTTCGCAGAAATCAATCGCCAGATCCGCTTCACGATAGGCCTGATCGGCGGCCACGGCGCATCCCGGAACGCTGGACAGGATTTTTTCCCGGATTATATCGAGTCTGGCGCGATCGGCGTGTCGTTCTTCCTTTGACTTCCAGTAGCGTCGAATCATCTTTTTCCCGCGGCCATCGTAGCGAAAATAGAAAGCGCCGTTTTCTCCCACCAGTCCGTCCACCGGCCACATGCGGGCGATGTGGTCGCACCAGCCGGCCGGGCGACCCGTGATGGGAATCACCCGGATGCCGGCCCGTTGGAGGTCCTCCATGGCGGCGAACACCACCGCCGGCAGCCGGCCCCTGATGGTGAGGGTGTCGTCGATGTCGGTGAGTACATAGCGGATGTGAGGCTTGGTTTTCACGGGAAAAGTGGAAATCGGGTTCATCTCTGATGACCTGCGGTGCGCTTCAGTTGATCGGACATGCGTCGAGCCTTTGGATGCCGGGGCGGCCTAAGCCCTCGACAGGGTGGGTTGACAACCACGAAATGTTGCAATTCCATTGAAATCAACCGATTAATCCTGTATTTACGATCCATTCGTCCATTGCCGAGGCATGGTGACACCGTTGCTTTGCATAATACAGGTGTAATATAGACTTATAAATGAATATTCATCAGTTGCCAACACCGTTATTTATCGCTCACCGGGGCTACAGTGCCAGCTACCCGGAGAATACCCTTGCCGCGTTCAACGGTGCCATCGATGCCGGCGCCCATATGATCGAACTGGACGTTTGTCTGTCCAGGGATCGCCACCTGGTGGTGATCCACGACGAAACCGTGGACCGAACCACCAACGGAACCGGTGCGGTCAAGGCGCTTACCATGGATCAGCTGGACCGGTTGGACGCCGGCAGCTGGTTCGACCCGCGGTTTAACACGGAGCGGCTGCCCACCCTGGCCCGGGTGTTGGATACGGCAAAAGGGCACCTGTTGGTGAACATCGAAATCAAGCCGGAGGCCTTTGAAGCGGACGGGCCGGCAGATGCCGTTGAGCGCCAGGTATTGAACTTGGTGTGTGAGAAAAATATGCTCGATGAGGTGTTGGTGTCCAGCTTCGAATGGCAGATGCTGGAAAATCTCCGGATACTGGAGCCGGGAATCGCTTTGGGCCTGCTTGCCGAAGCCCCCGCGGATGAGCGCCTGCGCCGCTGCTACCAGCGGATCAATGGTTTCTCGTGGCACCCGGACTTCCGGGTACTGACCCGACAGCAGGTGGACAGCCTTCACGACCTGGGTGCGCGGGTGTTTCCCTATGCGGTGGATGGCCGGATAGATTCGCTCGGGATGCTGGCCATGGGTGTGGACGGGATGATCGTCGACGACCCACGGCAGATGACAGCAAGCTAAGGAGAAACTCGATGGCCCGACCCGTGCTTTTGGATGTGGAAAATCAGATTGCGGTGATCACACTCAACCGTCCCGAGCGGCGAAACGCCATCAACCAGCAGCTGCTCATCCGCCTTTACGACGCGCTGGATGCGGTGACCGTCCGAGATGATGTCCGGGTGGTCATTATTACCGGCAACGGACCCTCGTTTTGCGCCGGTCTGGACCTGGGTGCCATCGGGAAGGAGAATCTTTTCGATCCTCGGGAAGACGGCAGCGACCTGCCGGATTTGATGCGTGCCTGCAATAAACCCATCATCGCTGCGGTCAACGGACACGCCATCACCGGCGGCTTCGAACTGGCGCTGAACTGCGATTTTATAATTGCTGCCGAAAATGCGCAGTTCTCCGATACCCATGTCCGCGTTGGCATCCATCCGGGCTGGGGAATGACCCAACTGCTTCAGCAGACCGTGGGTCAGCGCCGGGCCAAACAGATCTCGTTTGCCTGTCAGCCCATATACGCCCACACGGCACTGGCCTGGGGTCTGGTCAACGAAGTGCTGCCCCGGGAGCATCTGCTGGACCGTGCGAAAACCATTGCGGCCCAGATCGTCAAGGCCGATCCTCAACTTCTGGGTGTCATTAAAACATTGATCGAGAACCGCAACCGCAGCCCACTGGAGCAGGCCTTCGATCAAGAGAGAAGTGGCTTCAAGCAGTTTCTCCGGGATCAGATCAGCAAATTCAAATCCTAATACGTCGGTTTCAAAATGGCTGCCCAGCCCCGACATAGGCTGAAATGGGGCGTTTTGAAATGGGCTCTCGGGAAAGGAGAGGTGCCATGGGACGCTACCTGTTGCTGGACATCGGTGCCGGTACCCTGGACATGCTCTGCTATGACACCGACCACGATCTTCACTACAAAGCGGTGGTCCGATCACCGGTGCGGGTGTTGGCAGACGAGATCCGGCAGACCCGCGGAAATCTGGTGGTTACCGGATGTGAGATGGGCGGCGGCCCGGTCTCCCAGGCCCTGATCGACCGCGCAAAAACGGCCGACGTGCGAATGTCGGCGCCCGCCGCCGCCACCATCCATCACGACATGCAGCGGGTGGCGGCGCATGGCATCCGTGTGGTGGACGCCGCAGAAGCAGAGGCGTTGAAGAGCGACTCCCGCTTTCATCACATCCGCACTGGAGACCTTCAGCCCGACCGCCTGCAGCGACTCGTCCTGGGCTTCGGCGTCCCCTTTGAATTCGATGCCGTGGCAGTCTGCGCCCAGGATCATGGGGCGGCCCCGCCCGGGGTCTCACACCTGGATTTCAGGCATCGGATGTTTACGGCGGCGCTGGCGGACAATCCGGTTCCCGAGACCCTGCTTTACCGTTCCGACCAGGTGCCGGCGGAGATGAACCGGCTGTCGGCAATCGCCAATAATGCCAGGGCCCTGCCCACCGATCGGGTCTACGTGCTGGATTCGGGTATGGCCGCCATCCTCGGTGCGTCCATGGACGTGCTGACCGCGGATCGAAGGAGAATCCTCGTGCTGGACATCGCCACCTCCCACACCGTGGGCGCGGCCGTGGAAGCGGGTGTGCTGTGCGGGTTTTTTGAGTATCACACCACAGACATCACCGCTGCGCGCCTGGACCGGTTGCTCACGGACTTGGCCGACGGCAAGCTCTCCCATCGTCGGATTTTAGATCAAGGCGGACACGGCGCTTACAGCCACCGAGCCTTCGGCTACGACGGCGTCGAGCTGATCCTGGCCACCGGCCCCCGGCGGCGACTGGCCCTGGAATCAAAGCTGCCCATCACCTTCGGCGCTCCCTGGGGAGACAACATGATGACCGGAACGGTGGGCCTGATGGAGGCCGTGAGGCGGCGGGAAGGACTGCCGCCGATCAACTACCTGTAATGGATTACTCAAAAGGAACGCTATTTCTGTGAAGTAAAAAACGATCTTAATTTTCGATCCGCCTGAGGAGCGCCCCCATGTCTGATGAAACACGCCAAGCAGCTATCGATGCCCACATCCAGGACGATGCCTTTGCCCGGTTTCTGGGCGCCGCCGTGACTATCGTGGCACCGGGGTACAGCCGGGTAGCGCTGACCGTCACCGAACAGATGACCAATTTTCACGGAATCACCCATGGCGCCCTGGTGTTTGCCTTGGGGGACCTGGCTTTCGCCGCCGCCAGCAATTCCCGTGGGCAGGTGGCCGTTGCCCTGAATGTGAACATTTGTTTTCTCAACCCGTCGAAGGTGGGTGATCACCTGGTGGCCGAAGCCACCGAGGTCAACCTCGGCGGAAGAACGGGATTATACGAAATTACGGTGGTCGAGGAAAAAACCAACACCCTGATTGCCCGCAGCCAGGACCTGGTGTATCGCAAGAAGGCGTGGTTCGTTGCGCCGGAAGATTAAACCGGAGGAGTTAAAGCATTTGAGAGATGTACACGAAGGTGACATCTCTGCTCTCCGGTGTCTCGAGAAAGCGCATGATGCCTTCGGCGGTTTCCGGCCGCGGATGACCGATACCGATCGCGCTGCCGTGCTTCCGGGCACGATGTTGAAGCCGTTTCATCTGCCGGATGACTGATGAAACATCCTGCTGAGTGTCCAGAAACAAATCCCTCCGTTTGGACGATACCCCCATTTGCCGGGCACAGGTGTACGCCGTGGAATGCCCGGTAGTCATGCTGTCCACAAAAAACAGGCCGCGGTTTCTGACCACGTCCAGGGCCTGCCCCATTTTTTTGGGCTGCTGGGTGTATCTGGATCCCATGTGGTTGTTGACGCCGACCACATGGGGCAGTGTGGCAATGTTTTCGGCCACCACCTGGTGAATGCACTCCGGCCGGTCATCCACAAAGATGGCCCCGGGGCCCGGGTCTACCTCGGCGTTGAACGGTTCCATGGGTTGGTGGAGCATGATTTCGTGGCCTCGGGCATGCAGGGCCATGGCCGACTCGACGGACCAGCATACTCGGGGCAGAACAGAAAAGGTAATGGGTATATCTGCTTCAAGAAATAGTTCGGCCCGCCTGAGATTGAACCCGATGTCGTCGATGATCAGGGCGATGCGGGAAGGGTGGGCGACGGGAGAAAAAATTCCTGCTGAAACCGGGATGCGGGAAGCGAACAAACCACCCATGAGAAATGAGGCGCTTTTAGCCAGAAAGGTGCGTCGATCCATCCGTATGTTGCGCGTTTCTCCGGCCTGCTGCCAGGTGACCCACCCTTCTGGTGGGGGAGCGTTATCTGCCTTTTTTGAGATCGTTGAAGCGACTCTTGCGTGTTAGCCCTTGCCTCCTTATACAGCTGGTTGCGTCTTGGATCAACCCTTAACACTATATATGGGTTGTTGGGGATGCTTGATGCCTTCGTCAGGGGTGGCCGCCCTTTCGGTCAAAGTGCATGGTTCCTCGCTTGCCGTCCCTTGCGAATGAAACGGCGAGTTGTCCGGCCATAAATGAGAATGTTGTTGCGCCGCTGAGCTGGTGGAGAAAACGCTGCTCAATGGCCATGATGGCTTCCGGGCAGATCATGCGGGTGGATCCGGATGGACCCACCTGAAGGTCGCCTGGTCTTTCGCCGGCTTCGACCGATGCAAAATAGCGGTTGCATCCGGCGCTGCCGACCAGACGGCGATGACATCCAGGGAAAGGCGACCGGTCCGGTCTGCTGTTTCCGATTCCACAATCCCGGTGTCGTTCAATCGCCAATGGCGCGTGGCCAGTTCTCCTGGACAGCAGGCGGCGTCCTGCGGTCCGGCCTGGAGTACATCCACGGCAATCGCACCGTTTTCGATACGGACATCTCTTACCTGCACCCGATCACCCAAGGCTGCCGTGGCGGTGTTGATCAGGACCCCGTTCCTTTTTTCAACCACCGCCAGGTAGACAAACGTGCCGGACCCGCCGGACGATTCAGACAGAAACACGACAGCGGCATTTGACGTGCTGTCCGCAATCCTTCCGATGCGGTATAGGTCTCCGACGAAATGAACCGACGGCCGTGACGCACCGCCGTCGATGTAGGGAGCCCCTTCCCAACGGCCGTCAACCAGCTTCACCGGAACGGGGGCGGCCTTCAGACCCGAATAGGACATATTTTTCAGTGCCGCCAGCGACCATTTTACATCCTGCGTGTCCATTGCGTGAAGCCCTGTGCATTGAAAAGCGAACAGACAGGCAAAGATCAGTATTATCGACAAGATCGGTCTGAAAAACACGGTAATCTGCATTTCGAAATCCCCAATGCACCAAAGCGATGACTATGTCGTTTACTCAGGCCACAAATCCGCCGTTGGCGCATATATTCTGGCCGCTGATCCAGCCGGCGTCTTCGACGACCAGCAGGGCCACGGCGTTGGCGATATCGGCCGGCGTGCCGATGCGCCCTAATGCCGTGGCCTGGGCGAAGCCTTCGATCTGCGCCCGGGTTTTGCCTTTTCTGAACAACTCCGTATCGGTGGGGCCGGGTGAGACGGCATTGACCGTGATGCCTTTCGGGCCCAGTTCTTTGGCCAATACCCGGGTAATCTGATCCACGGCGCCCTTAGTGGCCGCATAGGGGCCGTATTCGGCCATCAATACCCGGGTCACCGACGAGGAGATGTTGATGATGCGTCCGCCACTGGCCATCCGCTTGGCGGCCATCTGGCAGGCAAAGAAAACCCCTTTGACATTGGCGGCAAAAATATCGTCGAATTCCGCCTCGCTCACCGAGGCAATCGGTTTGAACAGACGGATCCCGGCGTTGTTGACCAGAATATCCACGCCACCGAAATCGCCAATAGTCCGGTCAAAAAGCAGTTGTATGTCGCTGACCTGCCGCACGTCCGCTTGCACCGCAACGGCCTTTCCGCCGGCTTTTACAATATCCGATACGGTCAGGGCCGCCGCTTTTTCATCGTTGACATAATTGACAGCCACGGATGCCTTCATGGCGCCCAGTTTCAGGGCGATGGCCCTGCCGATGCCCCGGGAGGCCCCGGTGACAATGGCGGTCTTTCCGTTCAGTTCATTGGTCATGATGGTCTCCTGTCACGATGGGTTGGTCGGGTATTATCTGGTTGTTGAAGTTAGGATAGTCATTGATCCAACAAAAGTGAAGCGTAAATAAATACCGAGAAGGGGTGGTTGACCTGACAGTAAAACGGATAGGCATCAATCGGGGATGGCGTTATGGTGAGGTCTTCGACAGCGCCTGCCAGGCGGGCTTGTTCGTTGCCGAGGATGCCGCGGATAACCAGGCTAACCTGGAAAAATTTATCCAGGAGGACAAAGCAGGCTGATTCCAATCCGCATTCAAGCCACACCTGCGCAGGCTCTGTCGTCGGCCGCTATTTCCCACCTGGTTGACATCTTGAGTGCGATGCGACAATCGGATGCACGTCCATGATTACCAACTCGGTAGGGCACAGCGGCGCACCGGCCCTGTTTTTAATTGGGCCCTGTCTAAAAGATAAGAAGGGGTTCAACCATCAGGCGTTGGCCTGGTTCAATTCCTCTTTCGAAAAACCCTTAGGAACGCCTTCGTACGGGGTCCGTTTTTTATATACCAGGGTCTTCGGATCACGCATGCCCCTGAGAATATCGATGCTTTCCTTGTACCCCTGATTGACCCGGCACATCTCCAGGGCCATGCCGACGACCTGAGCAACGGCCTGGACGAAATTCACGTCATTGAGGCCGAACTCCCAGGGCTCGGCCGTATAGACCCTCATGCACCCGACGGTTCGTTCACCGATGATCATCGGCACCGAGAGAATCGAGGCAATGCCCTCTTTTATTGCGGCTTCGGGGTATTGAAGCCGTGGGTCGTCATTCACATCGTAGATGGCCACCGGTTGGCCATCTGCGAGTGAAGAGGCGATGGAACGCATGGAACTCACCGGTCCTTTGTCCAGATATTCCTTGCTCAGGCCGTAGCTGCCGGCAAGCGAAAGCACATCACTTTGCTTATCGAACAAAAACAGGGCGCAACCTTTCACATTCAACGCGCTGGTGACGCCTTCCACCGATATCAGTACAATTTCTTCGGGGTCCCGAATCATGGATATGGATCGGGTGATGCGGATCAGGCTCTCATAATTGATGATGGGTTTTTCCATGGCCTCCTCCTTCGTGTTAGATGGTTGGTGGGTGCCGGCCATCGATTTCAGGCGAAACGGAAGAAGAGACACCGGGAGGCGGTGTGCAGGGAGCGTGAAGCCGTGATGCGTTGCGGGTTCAGCGTGTCGAAAAAAGTAAAAGACCGATGAGACGTATTCTCGTTTGCGATTGCAAGGGTCGTTGTCGATCAGATGCAAATGTTGAGTAATTTGATGGCTGGTAGTTAAACTATCCCACAGGTTGGCAGCCTTGGCAAGCGATAATCCGCGTTGTTTTCAGGGACTGCTGCGGAGCAGGAGCCGGCAACAGCCGCCAACGGTGTCGTTATGGAGACAACAGCATGAAAGAGAAGTTGACCGCTATTCATAACCAGGCACTCCGGATTCTGGAAACGGTCGGCATCAACTATGCCCGCACACGAAAAAACCACACCTGCTGCGGCATGGGCATCGGCATCATGGTGCTGGACGACGCCTACCCGGGTTTTCCCGGAGGCGCGCGCAATGCCAGCGCCTTTCCCTACCCGGTGCAGTATGAGATTGCCGAGGGCGTGGACAACTATACCCTGGTGTGGGCGCCGGACAAAACGCCCTGCCGGGGACCCATCCTGCGTGCCGCCGCCGTCTTGAACGCATGGGCTGCCGGGCGATTGCTGCGGAATGCGGGTATTTTGCCTATTTTCAAAAAGATGTGGCCCGGCACGTAAATATACCGGTGTTCATGTCCAGCCTGCTCCAGGTTCCTTTTATTCAGCTGGGGCACCCTTCTCGATTATGCCTATTTCATTGTGGTGCACCGGGACTACTACGGTCACGTTTAGCGGCAGGGCCGCTTCGTTGCAATGAAAGCTTCACCTATCAGCCTGCTGTTGACATCCTTTCGATGACCCGTCCCAAGCGCCGGATGGCCGGCGTGGCCTCGTCGGACCAGTTGGCCGCGTTCAGGCGAATGAAGTTGCCGTAGCGGTCGCCGGTGGAAAAAAGATGGCCGGGCGTGATGGCGATGCCTTCATCCAGCGCGGTTCGGTAAAGCGCCAGCGCATCGATGCACTCGGGCAATTCAATCCACAGCAGATAACCACCGGCAGGATCGGTCACGCGGATATCCGATGGAAAAAATCGGATCACCGCCCGTCTCAATTCGGCCACACGATCCTGGTAGACCCGGCGAATACGACGCAGGTGCTTGCGGTAGCCCCCTTCGGCCATGAATTCGGCCACCGCCACCTGGGGCAGGGTGGCCGTGGCCAGGCTGGTGCTGTATTTCAGCCATGCCACCGTGGATCGATATCGCCCGGGTGCGGCCCAGCCCACCCTGAGTCCCGGTGACAACGTCTTGGAAAACGAGGCACACCACAGGACCAGGCCGTGGGTATCGAATGCCTTGGCGGAGAGGGGCCGTTTGGCGGAAAAGTGAATGTCCCCGAAGATATCGTTTTCAATCAGGGGGATGTCGTGAGGCGCCAGCAGCTTGACCAGGGCTTTTTTGCGCTCATCCGGAATACAGCTTCCCAGGGGATTGTTGAAGTTGGAAATGACCAGGCAGGCCTGTACGGAATTGTTTTCCAGGGCAAATCCCAAGGCCTCCAGGCTGATGCCATCCCTGGCGTGAGTGGGTATTTCAAGAGCCTTGAGCCCCAGATTCTCCATGTATTGAAACACGTCGAAACAGATGGGCGACTCCACGGCAACCGTGTCGCCGGGTTGGCAGACGGCCTGCAGGCAGCTCGAGACGGCTTCGCCGCAGCCTGACGTGATGATGATTTCGTCGGCGTCCAGGGTGCAGCCGGCGACCACCGCATGCCGGACGATCTGCTGGCGAAGGGGCTTGTTGCCGGGCGGTGCCATATATAAACCGGCACGATCCCCCATGCGGCGGGCCGCGGACGCCATGATCCGGTTCAGCTGACGGGTGGCGGTGAGTTCCTGGGCCGGGTGGGCCGCGCCCAGCTGGGTCAGTTTGGGGTTGAGGGTGTCCCGCAGGACAATCATGGTAATCAGCTCGCGCATTCCGACGGTACTGGGGTCCGGCTCTGGATCGGAAAGCGCTGGTTCGAGGGGCACGCTGGGCAGCTGGTTGCTGACATAAAACCCCGATCTCGGCCGGGGAACCAATAGGCCTCGCGCCTCCAACAGATAGTAGGCTTTGAGTATCGTGGTGATGCTGACCTTCCACTGCTGGCTCAACTTGCGCACCGACGGTGCCGCTGCTCCCGGACCGAAAGCCCCCTCTTCGATCAGACGGGTCAACTGGTCGGCAACCTGCTGATATTTGGGTGTTTTACCCATGGGGGAGCCCTCGAAACAATGATTTCATGTCTTTAATCGCAATAGCGAGCGCAAACCCCGCGGCTTGTCGGAGCAAAGCAGATATTCTGTTCATCGGGGCCGCGGAGGTTTAAATCAGTACAATTGTGCTGTTTCGCAACCAGTACAGACACAGATTTATCATAACTGTACTCATAACAAAACATGATTTTTGTGGCTGTTATTCTTTTTTATTAAATTGTATTCATGATGTCAGGGTAACGCAGGTTGCCCGCAGCATAAATGCCTTGGATCAGCAGAGCTGCCGATCAAAGGACAAGCCGGGCGCCACCGGCTGATTGGGTGTACCGTTTTAACGATCCTGCCACGTTGAAGGGCAGGGTGAGGAGGCAACAATGAATCATCAACTTCTGAATGCCGGCAGCGTGATGGGTGCCCACAATCGCTTTTTTCTTTCAAACCTGAGCACACCGGACACGATTGTCGATCTGCCTGCCGGGCAGGGCTGGGGACTAAAGGGAAAACGCCGACAACAAACGCTGTTTTGCCTCCAGGGGAGCATGTGGGTCACCCAGGAAGGCGATATCCGTGACTACGTGCTCGAAGAGGGTGACGCTTTTCTCGTCACGCTGCCTGGACTGGTGCTCGTCCGTGCCCTCACCCCGGCACGCCTCGGCTACTCCGAAAGCATCATGCCGGAGCCATTTAAGGGGCGTTTCAGTCAGACAGTCTTTAACTAATGCCTATTTCTATTTAGATGAACAATAAAGCGTGGTTTCCATGAACGAAAATCGACTGGCCGTATTGATGCTCCTTGCAGCCGCCATCTTCTGGAGCACCAGCGGTGTGCTCATCAAGCTGGTGGCGCTTCATCCCATGGCCATTGCCGGCTGGCGAAGCCTGATTGCCGGTGGGGTCATCCTGCTGCTGTGCAGAAAAGAGGTCAAGGTTTCCTGGGGCGTCAACCCGATTCTCGCGGCAGCCTGTATGGGCCTTTTCTGCATCTGTTTCGTGGTCGCCACCAAGCTCACCACTGCGGCCAACGCCATCGTTTTGCAATATGCGGCGTCGGCCTATGTAGCCATCCTGGCGCCAAGAATGCTCGGCGAGCCCACCCGCCGGCAGGACTGGTATTTTTTGTCACTGGTTGTCGCCGGAATCGCTCTCTTTTTTTTCGATACGCTTTCCCTGCAAGGCACCATGGGCATTCTGGTGGGCATGGTCGGGTCGCTTTTTTGGGCCGGTGCCATGATTTTTCTGCGAAAATCTCGAAATGGCTCCACCGCCTGGCCCATCGCTTTAGGCAATTTCATGGCCGCGGGCTTGTGTCTGCCGTTCATGTTCCGGCAGGCACCTACGTCGACGGACTGGCTTGGCTTGGTGGGCCTGGGCGTCATTTCGCTGGGGGCCGGCTACGCGGTTTTTGCCTATGCCATCAAGCGGGTTAGGGCGCTTGAGGCCGTGCTGATTCCGTCCATCGAACCCTTGATCAATCCCATGTGGGTCTTTCTGGCCACCGGCGAAGCGCCTGGCTTATGGGCCCTTACCGGAGGCGCCCTGGTGCTGGCAGCGGTGACGGTTCGCGGTATGGTGTCGGCATACCACGGTCGGACCCCATCCCGCCCAGTCCAACCGGTGCCGCTGGTCTGCCCAACGGGGTAGCGAATGTTGTAAAACCCGTTTTTTCTTCAGTGCCCGCATCGGGATGTCTGCCAACCGTGCCCTAAAGGTACGTGATGAGATCGACATTCAGGTGAACCGGTCCGCCTGCAACCGCAATTGATTTAGCCCCCCCCGAGAATACGGTTGGCGGCCGCCAGCAGCCGACCATCGATCCGAATCATTTTCTTCCGAACGGACCCATCACTAGTCAGAACCTCCCTTATCGGCCACAGCCATTGTTATGTTATTATTAACAATGTTGTTATATCCGAAACTTTCCAATAGTTACGATTCTAACAACATTGTACTTAGTCTATTGAAATATTTAATAAAATAATCTGGCATACGGCTTGCTCTAACTTTCGGAAAAACAGGAATACTTGTGCCGCTAAACCGAGCAGTGAAAGGGAGGACGCCATATACGAGACCAGCCGACTGTGGATCGCCCGGACATCCAACCGGCCGGTCAATGCCCGGACGCTCACCAAATAATGATTCGGCTCGCATTGAAAGAGAAAGGAGTGTTATTATGATTTCCATGGAAGATGTGAAGGAAGAGCATGATACCGGAAGACGGACAGTGAACGTTTTTGAAAAAATAGGAGGTTGTCATGAGCACTGAAGCTGTTAAACTGAAAGGCACGGCATTTCACCTGGCGAATTTTGTCGACTATTCTGACGATTCCGTTGTCAGCAAAACCCTGCTGAAGAAGACGACTGGAAATATCACCCTTTTCGCGTTCGACACCGGACAGGGCCTCAGCGAACACACGGCACCTTTCGATGCGGTGGTCTACATTTTAGACGGCCAGGCGCGGATCACCATCGGCGGCAGCCCTCAGAACGTGGGTGAAGGTGAAATGCTGATCATGCCGGCCAACGTCTCCCACGCACTGCATGCGGAGAAGCGTTTTAAAATGCTGTTGGTGATGATCCGGGGAGATTAATCGCTGCCAGTCTATTGAAAAAATAGACATTTTTTAGTCATTCCGGTGCGTTAAGACTCTCACTCAGCCAATCATAAAAAACAAGGAGCAACGCTATGTTTTGTTACCAATGTGAACAGACCGCCAAAGGAACCGGATGTACCATCCAGGGTGTTTGCGGAAAACAGCCCGAGGTGGCCGCGCTGCAGGACCTGCTGCTTTACTCGCTCATGGGGTTGTCCCAGGTGGCGGTGGCGGGTCGCCAAGCCGGCGTCTCCGACGGGGATGTCAACATCTTCACCGTCAAGGCCGCCTTCTCCACCCTGACCAATGTGGACTTTGATCCGGACCGTTTCGTGGACCTGATCAACCAGGCGGTCAACCGGCGCGAAGATTTGAAGGCCAAGGTTCAGGCGGCCGGCGGCAATGGCGCCTGGGCGGACGGCGCCGCTACCTTCCACCCGAAAGCAACCCTGGACGGCCTGCTGGCCCAGGCTGAGCAGGTGGGGTTGAAATCCTATCCGGGTGACAGCCCTGACGTTCTGTCACTCAAGCACACCGTGCTGTTCGGCATCAAGGGGGTCAGCGCCTATGCGGACCACGCGCTGGTTCTCGGGCAGGAAGACGAAAGCGTATATGCGTTCGTTCACGAAGGGCTGGCCGCCATTCAACGCGACGACATGGGCGTGGACGACTGGGTGGCCATGGCCCTGCGCTGCGGTGAAGCGGCCTACAAGGCCATGGAACGGCTGGACGCTGGCAACACGGAGACCTACGGCCACCCGGTACCTACCCAGGTGCCTCTGGGTTACAAGAAGGGCAAGGCCATTCTGGTTTCCGGGCATGACCTGAAAGACCTGGAAGAACTGCTCAAGCAGACCCAAGGGACGGGTATCAACATTTATACCCACGGAGAGATGCTTGCTACCCACGGATATCCGAAGCTGAAAGCATACCCTCATTTTTACGGCCAGTTCGGCACGGCCTGGCAGAAGCAGACCAAGGAGTTCGCCGAGTTTCCCGGAGCCATTCTGATGACCACCAACTGCATCCAGCGACCCAAGAATGATTACAAGGCCAACCTCTTCACCAGCGGCATGGTAGGATGGCCGGATATTCCCCACATTTCCGACCTGAACTTCAAGCCGGTCATCGACCGGGCCCTGGCGCTTCCGGGCTTTTCGGAAGACCATGTGGCTCAGGAGGTCACGGTGGGCTTTGCCCGCAATGCGGTTCTTGGCGTGGCTGACAAGGTTGTCGAGGCGGTCCAGGCTGGCAATATCCGGCACTTTTTCCTGGTGGCCGGCTGCGACGGTGCCAAGCCGGGTCGCAACTACTACACCGAATTCGTGGAAAAAGTCCCCAAAGACTGCATTGTTCTGACCCTGGCCTGCGGCAAATACCGCTTTTTCGACATGGATCTTGGCGACATCGGCGGTATTCCCCGGCTGCTGGACGCCGGCCAGTGCAACGATGCCTATTCGGCCGTGCAGATCGCCACGGCCCTGTCCAAGGCGTTCAATGTAGGGGTTAATGAATTGCCCCTGTCTCTGATTATTTCCTGGTATGAGCAAAAAGCGGTGTGTGTGCTGCTGGCCCTGCTTCATTTGGGTATCAAGGGCATCCGTCTGGGGCCCTCGCTGCCGGCGTTCCTTACGCCCAACGTGCTGGACACCCTGGTGAAGAATTTCGACATAAAGCCCATCGCCACGGCCGATGAGGACTTAAAGGCCATTTTGGGCTGATCGGTTCCGGATTGGCCGACTAAAAAAAGGGGCTGCCCGCTACAATTGCGGCAGCCCCTTTACCATTGTGGACAGGGTCAGCAAACGTTTTAAAACGGAATATCGTCCTCCTTGTCATTCTGGTAGGGCTGCTGGGGGTAACCCTGATCCTGCTGGTTACTGCCGCCACCCCCGCCGCCTGCTGCCGGCCGGGGACCACCCCCGCCGCCCTCGCGGGTTCCGAGCATCTGCATGGTGCCGTTGAAGCTATCAATCACGATTTCCGTGGTATAGCGGTCCTGCCCGTCCTGCCCTTGCCATTTTCGGGTTTGCAGTTTTCCTTCGATGTAGACCTGCCGTCCCTTGGACAGGTACTCCCCGCAGATTTCGGCCAGTTTGCCGAACACGACCACCCGATGCCATTCGGTTTTTTCTCGCTTCTCCCCGCTGTTTTTATCTTTCCAGGACTCAGACGTCGCAATGGAAAAATTGGCTATCGGTCTTCCGTCGGCGGTATACCTGATCTCAGGATCCTGCCCCAAATTACCCACCAAAATGACTTTATTAATACCACCCGCCATATGTTACCTTCCTTTCATTCATGGGCGCCCGATTGCAGCCCGTTGGTTCTTGTCATCGATTTTTAGTCAACCACGCAACCACTCTTCCGGCCAGCGGTTTTTTGGCGCGTATGGCCGCGTGGGGGCACACCTCTAAGCAGCAGTAGCAGCGGATGCACGTGTCGGTGTTAAAGCTTATTCCCCGGTCCGTGTAGGAGATGGCTTGGGCCGGACAGTACTTCCAGCACTCCCCGCACAGTTTGCAGGCCTTGTTGTCCGCCACGGGCTGCTGAATGACGAACTTGCGCATAAACCGACCCAGATGTTCCGGCCCCATGGTGATCGAGCCCAGTTCCGGGAATTGAAAGTCGTCCAGGATGTTCAGATCTCCGTTGATATGAACGCTGCCGTCGTATACCCCCAGCGCCCTGGCACTGCGTTGGGTTTCTAACGTGTCGGGATCCAGTCCCACCTGAAGGCAGACCACATGATCCACGGCGTGGGCGTTTTTACCGCCCATCAGCAGTCCAAGCTCCCGGGGTGTGCCGCTTTTTCCCGGACCCTGGCCTTCCATGGCCAGGATGCCGTCCATGATGGTATAGGCCGGCCCCACGGCTTCGAATATACTCACGATCAGGCGCCCGAACATCTGCCGATCCACGCCTGTGCGCATGTGCCATTCAGGCTTTTTCAGGCCCACAATGCAACCGAAGAGATTTTTTACCCCCAGGGTCAGCATCATCTGGGTGTGGGTTTTGAGCTTGGCCAGGTTGATCACCACCTCGGCTTCCATGGCATCTTTGGCAATATCGATGCTGCCGAAAGGTTCACCCACGTCCACCGCGATGGTTTTTTCAAAGGGCGAGACCGTTACGTCGAGGCCTTTGAGCACTTCCTCGTAGCCGCCCTTTTTCCACAGCTTGGAAAAACTGCCCATGGCGGGGCTGTCCGATATCTGGACGCGGGCCCCTTTTTCCAATGCGAATTCGGTGGCCGCTTTGACGATCAGCGGGTGGGTGGTCACGGCCTTGTCAGGAGCTGCCGGGGCGAGAAAATTGGGCTTGATCAACACCCGGGTGCCGATGTCGATGGTCGGCCCCTCGCCGGATCCCAGCATTTCGAAAACGATGGGCCGAAGCACCTGGTAGTTGTAAGTTGCTTGTCTGATATGAACGGTGGACATGCCTGTGGTGCTCTCTGGAAAACAGCGAAATTACGCCAATAATCGATTATTTACAAGCGCTGGGGCAGCTGATAAAGTGCGCTCATTAGGGCAACTTAGTATTGATGCACCGGTTAATCAAGTCCTTTCCCCGTCCAGGGAGTGCCCCAACCGATGACTGAATCATCACCCGCTGCACCTAAAGCGGATCCTGTAGACGACCGCGCATTCTACAAGCGGGTTCGCCGCCATGTTACCGGTCGGATTCGGGAGTACTATGCAGTCACAGCTCCGGGCGTCGAGAATTCATGCCGGCAGGAGCTGATCAACCTGTGCGTTGACAGCAGTGGCCTGTCTGTGGATGCTGGCGGTGTCACATTCGCCGGACGGCTCGTGGACTGCCAGCGGGCCAACCTGCACCTGCGCACGGCCACGCGCGTTCTTATGCGCATCGAGGCCTTCAGTGCAACCAATCTGCGCCGGCTGGAGAAGAAAACCGGTGATATCAGCTGGGAACTGTTTCTTACGGCAGGACACCTGCCCGATGTGAAGGTGAGCAGCCACCGTTCGCGGCTCTACCACACGGAGGCCATTGCGAGGAGCATTCGGGACAGCATCGTACGTCGGTTGGAAGGGGCTGGTGGACCGCCACTACCCGGTTTCACCCAGACCCTGTTTGTGCGCGCGGTGGACGACCGGTTTACGCTCTCCCTGGACAGCAGCGGGGAGCCGCTTTATAAACGCGGCCTAAAAGCGGGACCGGCCCGGGCCCCCATTCGGGAAACCCTGGCGGCGGCCATGCTCATGGCCGCCGGATACGACCCCCGACGGCCCCTGGTGGATCCCTTGTGCGGGTCCGGCACCTTTTCCCTGGAAGCGGCCATGATGGCCAAACAGATGGCACCGGGCCTGAAGCGGGCGTTTGCCTTCATGGGTTGGCCGGCCTTTTCTGAGGGCCAGTGGAGGTTTATCAAGCGGGAGGCCGAGTCAAAGGTAAAGGATTTGAAGCAACCCTTGATTTTTGCGTCGGACGTTGATGCCGAAGCCTGTGAACAACTGGCCGTTATGATCAAAGGCAGAGGGTTGTCGGATGCCGTCAGTGTGGTGCGAAAGGATTTTTTCCAATGTGGGGCCGATCAGTATGGCGACGGCACGGGGCTGGTGGCAATCAACCCGCCCTATGGCATCCGCATCGGCTCGGCCAAAAAGGCGGATGCGCTGTTCAGGAATATCGGCCGGCACCTGGCACAGCGATTCAAGGGCTGGACGGTCGCCCTGATCGCTCCCAGGCCTGAATTGGCCCGTGGGCTACCTTTTCCGGCCAGGCGGGTGCCGCTGCACCATGGGGGATTGAAGCTGAACCTGGTATTGGGAAAGATCCCATAAGACGATTGCCCAATGTCGAACAAGGAACTTCAGATTTCAGAGGGAAGGCGTTCTGTTACTCTATAAATCGATGTCGCGCAGTGACACCACCCTTCGACATTCGCTTTTGGATATTCTACGGGTCTTTTTTAGGATTTTTTCTTCAGCTTGGCCCAGGCATCCCGGAGGGTGACGGTACGGTTAAACACCAGCTCGCCGGGCTTCGAATCCTTCGCATCCACGCAAAAATACCCCATGCGCTCGAACTGACAGAAAAAACCCGGACCGGCGTCGGCCAGGCAGGGTTCCAGTTTGCAGCCGTGCAGCACCTCCAGGGCCTCGGGGTTGATGAAATCCATGTAGGTCTTGCCGTCTTCCTTTTCGTCCGGGTTGGCCTTGCTGAAGAGACGGTCGTACAGCCGCACGTCGGCGTCCACGGCGTGGGCGGCCGACACCCAGTGCAGGGTGGCTTTGACCTTTCGGCCGTCCGGGGCGTCGCCGCCACGGGTGGCCGGATCATACGTGCAGCGCAGCTCGACGACCTCGCCGGATTTCTCGTCCTTGATCACATCAATGCAGGTTACGAAGAAGGCATAGCGCAGCCGCACCTCACGGCCCGGCCCCAGTCGGAAGAATTTCTTGGGTGGGTTTTCCATGAAATCGTCCCGCTCGATGTAGATTTCTCGGGAAAAGGGTACCTTGCGCACACCGGCATGCGGGTCTTCGGGGTTGTTAACCGCCTCCAACTCGTCCACCTGGCCCACGGGATAGTTTTCGATGACCACCTTCAGCGGCCGCAGTACCCCCATGACCCGGGGCGCCCGTTTGTTGAGGTCTTCACGGATGCTGTACTCCAGCAGGGCCACGTCCACCACGCTGTCGCGCTTGGCCACGCCGATGCGGTCGCAGAAGTTGCGGATGGCTTCGGGGGTGTAGCCGCGGCGCCGCAGGCCGCAGATGGTGGGGATGCGCGGATCGTCCCACCCGCTCACATGGCCCTCGTCGACCAGTTGAATCAGTTTGCGTTTGCTCAACACCGTGTAGCTCAGGTTCAATCGGGCGAACTCGATCTGTTGGGGGTGGCAGGGGGCGTCCACATGGTCCAGCACCCAGTCGTACAGGGGGCGGTTGTTTTCGAACTCCAGGGTGCACAGGCTGTGGGTGATGCCTTCGATGCTGTCGGACAGGCAGTGGGTGAAGTCGTACATGGGATAGATGCACCAGGTGTCGCCGGTGCGGTGATGGCTGGTCTTGCGGATGCGGTACAAGGTGGGGTCACGCATAATCAGGTTGGGATGGGCCATGTCGATTTTGGCCCGCAGAACCCGGGAGCCGTCTTCGAACTCGCCGGCGCGCATCCGCTGGAACAGGTCCAGGTTCTCTTCCACGCTGCGGCTTCGCCACGGGCTGTCCGTGCCCGGTTCGGTGAGGGTGCCGCGGTGCTGCCGGATTTCATCGGCATTCAGATCGTCCACGTAGGCGTTGCCTGTCCGGATGAGCTGAACGGCAAAATCGTAAAGCTGTTCGAAATAATCCGAGGCATAGTGCAGGCGGTCATCCCAGTTGAATCCCAGCCAGCGAACGTCCTCCATAATGGCGTCCACATACTCCACGTCCTCTTTGGTGGGGTTGGTGTCGTCGAAGCGCAGGTTGCAGGTGCCGTTGTAGGTGTTGGCCACCCCGAAGTTCAGGCAGATGGATTTGGCGTGGCCGATGTGCAGGTATCCGTTGGGTTCCGGGGGAAACCGGGTGGCCAGCCGGCCATCATTTTTGTTGGCCTTCAGATCCGTTTCGATGATGGTCCTTATGAAGTTGGATCCGGGCGTGGTTTCATTTTCCGTCATCTTAATTTCCCCTGGTTTTCCCCAGGCAGATTCAAGCTGCCTGCAATGGTTGTCTGATCCGGGTGGCGGCTGCGGAATTCGCATGCCGGGCCGCCCTGAATATCGCAAAAAGCACAGTGGGTGTCAAATTGCGGTTGATTTTTTTTGTCGATAATTTACGGTATCGAAGCGAATTCGATGGTCGATAGCCGGAGATTGCCCGGATCGTCTCTCTTGCCTTACTTGTGGATGATAGTTTTTGAAAATTCTTGAATATACCCATGACCAGTTTGTTGATGCCTTTCGCCGGCGATACGGCAAGGGCTCCCACATCAGCACGCCGGTTTACCGCCATGTGATGAAAACGGGGAAAACGGCATTTCACGAGTTAGCCGCCTTTTCCGGTCTGTCTGAAATGGCCGGTCAATTGGAAACCGATCTGGTGCTGTCGGCGGGCCGGCTGGTCAAGCGGGTGTCCGGCGGGGATGTGGTTAAATTCGTGACCCGCCTGGCGGATGAACTGGACATCGAGTCGGTGGTCATCCCCATGTTCAGGCGCCACACCCTCTGTGTGTCCAGCCAGGTGGGATGCAGAATGGGATGCCGTTTCTGCCGGACAGGCAAGATGGGGCTGCTGCGCAGCCTCACTGCTGCGGAAATCGTCGGCCAGGTGTTTGCCGCCCGTCACCAGCTGGGGATCGATATCCGTAACGTGGTTTTCATGGGCATGGGCGAACCGTTGGACAATCTGGACAACGTGATTCAGGCCATTCGGGTGCTGACGGATCAGCGGGGGCTGGACATTGCCCGGCGTTATATCACCGTTTCCACCGTTGGTCTCACCGCCGGCATCGACCGACTCGCCCGGATAGGTGGTGCGCCGGTGAACCTGGCCGTCTCCCTCAATGCACCCACCGATGACATCCGTTCCCGGCTCATGCCCATCAACCGGTCCATCCCCATGGCCGCGCTGCGAGATTCGTTGCTCGGATACCCGTTGGCCAGAAAAGCCGCCTTGTTTATGGAGTATGTGCTGATTCAAGGAATCAACGACCGGCAGGAACATGCCAGGGCCCTGGCGCGATACCTGGCGCCCATGACTGTCAAGCTGAACCTGATTCCATACAACCCGGCGCCCGGCTGTGAATGGCACCCCCCGTCAGCGGAGGCCTACCAACGGTTTCACGCATGGCTGGTGGCCGAAAACGTGTTCGTTCGAAGGCGCGGTGAAAAAGGCGGCCGCATCATGGCCGCCTGCGGTCAGTTGGGCGGGCAGAACAAGGGCTTGATTTTTGAAAAGCGATGAAAACTTTTTCATATTTTGTCTTTTCCTATGAAGTTCTCACCATAATTTTTCTACAACAATACACCATTCTGAATCCTGCTTAAAGATGTTAATATAATACGTCCAAAGACCTTGCTGTCCGAACCGCTGAACATGCACCTCTTCGGCGACGGTCTCATGGCCTTTGGCGCCGGTCTGAGAAAAATTTAATTGAAGATGGCCTTCATGCCCTTGAATCGATCACAAAAAGAACTTATCATCGTTCAAAATCGGCAGGAAACGCCATTGACCTGACGATAATAACACCCTCCAATACAATAAGGGGAAATCATGAACCAACCCATGATTTCCCCTTAATTTTTTTAGCGGTCCGGAGACTAAACCTTCCCGGCGTGAATGACCGGCTGCCAGAGGAGGCGAAAAGCGCCACCGGGGCGGCTTTGTTCACAAGGCCCGGCGATGCCCCTTACAAGCCAAGCGGGGCTTTGCGCCGCTTGGGCAGATTACCCGTGGACCGAAGGCATTACCTATTGGTAAAGTTCGACGGTGATGGTTTGGCCGCCGAAGGCTGCCTCGAGCATCAGGCCGCCCAGGGCATGGACAAAAATAGCCATTCCCTTGCGATAACTGGTGCCGGCCTGTTTACCGGTTGCCGGACCCAAGCTGGCGCCGGCTGTCGCACCCAGGGATCCGGCCTGGGCCTGCAGGCCAGCCGTGATAGCCACCGCGGATGTATTGGCATCGAATTCGAAGGCTCCACGGGTAAATTCATCGTAAGCGCGTTGGTCCTCAAAAAAGATGATCTGGCGGAAGGCCTGACCGCCCACTTGAAGACCGAGCGACATTTTGGACAGCGTGGCTGTGCCGGTGGCTGTGCCGGCCCGATATACCTTGCCTTTGCCGTAAGAGAGGCCAAAGATAAAGCCCCCTTTACCCACAGTTGGAAAAACCGCGTAGCCATAAGCCGATTCAAAAAACGGCATCACGGCAGAGGATTCTTTGAATACAGCGATCGCATCGGCCTGGCTGTCGGCAAAGACCGAAACCGGCGCGATAACCATCATCATCATGACAGTTAGGGCAATGAAATCAAAGCGTTTCATTTTGGAGCCTTTCATTTAAAGGTTGACTGACAAAGATTGCGACTTAATCCATGACTGCATGCAACCGCACGGACCTGGCGGCATTCCGCTTCTATACAAACCTGGACACGCGCGCGATCATTGTTCAACAGGCGGTCAGGCCAGCGCCTCTTGAAAGGGCGTCAGACCTACCCGCTCGATCATTTTGCCCAAACGTTCGCCCTTTTTCGCATTTTCCTTGTAGCTCTGAACGGTTTTGTCGATCGCAACCAGGACCTGCATATCATCCAGCCCGGCAACCAGTTCCTGGGCGATGCGCGGCTCGGCGCCCACATTGCCGCCGATGACCAGTTGCCAGCCATCCTTGAGGCCGATCAGACCGATATCCCGCACCCAGGATTCGGAGCAACTCAGGTGGCAGCCGGACACGGCCATCTTGAATTTGCCGGGCAGCTCGAGGCTGTGATATTTTTTATCCAGCGTCATGCCCATGCCCAGGGCGTCTTGTTTGCCCAGGCGGCAATAGGTGTTGCCCGGGCAGGCCCGCACGCTGCGCACACACAGCCCCACTGCGGCCCCCTTGTCCAGGTGCAGTTCGTTCCAGGCGGCATCGATGTGCTCCTCCTTCAATCCCACCAGGACCACACGGGCTGCGCCGGTGATCTTGATCGCCTGTGCATCGTATTTTTCGGCCACATCGGCGATGGTTCGGAGCAGCTGGGGGGTGACCATACCGCAAGGAATGTGGGGGGCGATGGCATAGGTCTCTTTGTCGCGTTGTAAAATGGCGCCTTTTTCGCCTAGTTTCAGCATTTTCAACCTCCTGATCGGTTTTCTGTAATGGTTTGGAAAGGCTTTGTATAGTAAGACAATGGTATCCGGTCAAGACGGTTCCCGGATCATCACCCAGTACGGCGATTGCGTGCCCGCCTCATCGAAAGCGCCGGCTTCCTGAAACCCCAGTCGTTGGTAGAAACGCATGTTACGCGGGGTGAAGGTCTCCAGGTAGGTGTGGAGGCCCAGTTCGTCCGTCTTGTCCAAAATCGGCCGGATCAGCCTGCCGCCAAGGCCCTGACCTTGATATGCCGGGGCGATGCCTACGATAGAGAGATACCAACTGCCCGGGGGCACGACTTTCTGCGTCTGTTCAGCCATGCCTCCGGTGATCTGCATATATTTTGCCAGGCTGGTGTCGCTCAGGTGGACCTTGAGAAACGCTTTTTTTTGATTGGCAATCTGCTTGGACAAGTCACCGTTGACCGGCTTGGACCAGATGGATGCGCCGAAGGCCGTCCCGTTTGGCCGATACAGCTGGCCATATTGACGGGCTTCTCTTACCGAGTAGTCATAATAACGCAGCATGGCCGCCCTGCGCTGGTCCGGTCCACCGGCAATGCTGATTTCCATGGCCTGATAGAATGCATCTTCGGTGAGGGCCTCGTAAAGCGCTTCGGACAATGCTCGATATTCAAAAAGATAGTCCATACTTAAACAACCCATTCGGGGGCTGGTTGTCAAGTGAAGGATTTATTCGAATCGATTTGCTTTTGTCAAGTATGCTCATGTTAACACTTCATGCATGCTATGCGCAATGTCCACCGCAGGGGCCGTTTCATAATGGAAACCGCGTGTGAATGCAAACCGGATGTCGCAACGCTGCCAGCCGGTGCTGAAACGGCAGTCATCTTACGGGCACCTGACAATCGCCGGCCATATTTGCCGAAACCGTTTCCAGGGATCCCGGTTGTACCGACCTAACCTGCATAGGCAACCCTGCCGGTTGTGTGGTGATCTTTTTCAGGATTCATATTGACGCCACGGCGGCCTGGGAATAAAGTGAAAAATAGCTCCATACGTTTCTCTCAACATCATTTCCATGTCCATGATTCCCCGAACAGGATCTGCGTTGAACCGCGCAGCACGAAGCGATGCAGCGGGTCAATTCTTCGTCATGAACAGCGCATGCTAACAGGAGGAGAAAAAATGAAAAAAGTAGCCGTTGTGTGTTTCGCCGTATCACTGGTCATTGCATTTTCATTGTCGTGCCAGGCAGAAACCCTCGAATTGCTCACTTGGGAGGGGTATGCCCCCAAGGTGTTGATGGACAAGTTCGAGAAGGAGACCGGAATCACGGTAAAGGCAACCTATTCAAACAACGAGGAGATGATTGCCAAACTTCGGGCCACCCGCGGCGCGGGGTTTGATCTGGCCCAGCCCAGCCAGGACCGCATTTCATCGGTACAGGCCAAGTACAAGCTCTACCAGCCGATTGACTATACCAAGGTGAACGCTGCCCAGATCGTTTCCTCCATGCTGGAGGCGGTGAAGAAAAACACCATGGTCGGCGATAAGAGCTATGCCGTTCCCCATGTTTACGGTACCTCAGGGCTGATCGTGAACCGCAAATATGCCCCTGAAGCGTCAGATTACAAGGACCTGCTCAATCCTGCATACAACGGCCGGGTCAGCTACCGGCTCAAACGTCCCACACTGATCGGCATCGCCTTTTCCATGCAGCAGGATCCCTTTGTGCTGTACGCCAACCCGACAAGCTACAAAAAGCTGATGGAACGGGTCGGTGAAAAACTGATCGATGGCAAGGGGTTGGTCAAGAACTACTGGACCAATGGGGATGCGCTGCTGCAGTCCATGCGTTCGGAAGAGGTATTTGTGGCCATGGCCTGGGACAACGGCGGATGGAAAATGCATGCTGAAAATCCGGACATCGACTTTGTGGCCCCCAAGAGCGGCGCCCTGGGCTGGATCGACACCTTCACCATTCCGGCCAAGGCCAAGAACGTCGATGCGGCCTATCAATGGATTAATTTCATGATGAAACCGGAAAACGCGGCCGTGTTCACCAATATGGAAAAGTATGGCACGGCATCCGCCGGAGCCATCGACTATTATGATGCCGAGGTCAAAGCCAATTTCCAGCGTTCTTTTTCCAAGTCCGATATTGACAACATCAAATGGTACCCGCCGGTTCCTGCCAAGCTGGAATCGATCGAAGGGTTGATTCTAGACAAGGTCAAGGCCGCCAATTAGTATCCATCCAGAAATAGCATCCTACGGCCCAGGCCGTCGTTCTGACTTTTCCGCAATCCTCGACGTAGCGGGGCTACGCCTCCGGTTGCGGAAAAGCTGCGGCCTTGGCCTGAGCCACAACCTACCATTTCTGAACGGACACTGCGTAGAAACGAAATGCGATCAATATGGCTTTTGACCTGTCGGTTGAAAAGGTATCCAAAACGTTCGGCGATTTCACTGCGGTGAACGACGTTTCCTTTGCGGTTGAGCAGGGGCGGTTTTTTTCCATTTTGGGCCCGTCGGGCTGCGGGAAAACCACGCTGCTGAGAATGATCGCCGGGTTTATCGAACCCACCGGGGGACGGATTCTTATCCGCGGCAGCGACATGGCGAACCTTCCGCCCAACCGCCGGCCGGTGAACCTGATCTTTCAGCACCTGGCCCTTTTTCCGATGATGAACGTGGCACAGAACATCGCCTTCGGCCTCCAGCGGCGCAGGGAGAAAAAGCCTGATATCGATAGTAAGGTGGCGGATATATTAGAACGGGTGGGACTGCCAGGGTTCGGCAATAAAAAGATCGACCAGCTTTCCGGCGGGCAGAAACAGCGAGTGGCCATTGCCCGTTGCCTGGTGCTGGACCCTGCCGTGCTGCTGCTGGACGAACCCCTGGGGGCCCTGGATCTCAAGCTTCGTGAACAGATGAAAGTGGAGCTTAAAAAGCTGCAGGCCCAGGTGGGGACGACCTTCATCTACATCACCCACGACCAGTCGGAGGCGCTGGTCATGTCTGACCACGTGGCCGTGATGAACAAGGGCCGTTTCGAACAGGTGGACACCCCCCGCATGCTCTACGCCCACCCGAAGACGCCCTTCGTGGCCCGCTTCGTGGGTGACAACAACGCCTGGAACGGGACCGTGGCCGACCAGCAGGATGATCTCTGCACGATCAAGACCGCCGACGGCCAGACCTTCTCAGCCGGCGCTGCACCGGATCTGAAACCGGGTACCGCGGTTTCGTTTTTTATCCGTCCGGAGGCCATCATCATTGCCCCGGAATCCGGTCTCGGCGATTTTAACCGGCTGACCGTGACCATTCGGTCGATCCTTTTCGACGGGGCCAACAGCCGGCTGCTGGCCACGCCGGTGGACGGCGACGCGGAACTGATGATCGCCCTTCCCCAGAACCGACAATACGATCACCTGAATACCGGAGACCGTATCGACATCGGCTGGAACGCCCGCTCCGCCAGCTGCTTCAGGGTACCATGAACGCCCCCCGAACCCGCATCACGCTGCCTTTCCTGATCTTTGTCACGCCTGTGCTCATGTGGCTGTTTTTGCTTATCGTCCTGCCCCATATCGATCTGCTGCTGATGTCCTTTCGGATCGAAGACGATAGCGGGGCCATGGTCTGGAGTCTGGTCAACTACCTGAATTTTTTCGACGAGCCGGTCTACTGGAGGACGTTCGCGCGCACCGCCATATACGCCATCCTCACCACCGTGATCACCTTTGCCGTGTCCCTGCCGGTGGCGTTTTATATCACCAAGGTGGTCTCGCCGCGCTTCAGCGGTTTTCTCAGCCTGCTGCTGCTCATGCCCTTTTGGGTCAGCGAACTGGTGCGAGTTTACGGGTGGATGATCCTGCTCCGCGAAAGCGGCGTCATCAACCATTTCCTGCTTCAAGCCGGACTGCTTCAGCGCCCCGTGGAAATGCTCTACAACGACATCACCATGGTTATGGGCCTGGTCTACACCTCCATGCTGTTTATGGTGGTACCGTTGATTTCGGTGCTGGAAAGTCTGGACGACAGCCTCATCGAGGCGGCCTATGATCTGGGGGGAAATGTTTTTTCCATTGTCACGCGGATCATCATTCCCCATGCCATGCCCGGCATCGTGTCCGGGGGAATCGTGGTCTTTATGCTCACTTTGGGCAACTACCTCACCCCCAACCTGATCGGCGGCAAGAATTCGCTGTGGTTCACCGAGCAGATCTACAACCAGTTTATCGCCAGCTTCAACTGGAACCAGGGTGCGGCCTTCGGCTTCCTGCTGCTGATCCTCTCTTCCACGATCGTCTGGATCGGGCTCAAACTCACACGGCAGAAACTCAGCCAGGTGGTTCAATGATCCGTTCGCTGCCCAACACCCGACCCTATACCCTGGGCTTCAAGCTCTACGTTGCCCTGTTTTTCGTGTTCCTTTTCGCCCCCCTGTTCATCACCTGCGTACTGGCCTTCAACGACTCGCAGTTTCCGGCGCTTCCCTGGAAAGGGTTCACCCTCGAGTGGTTCACCGCGGATCTGCCGGAGCGGGTGGGCATCTTTCACGACTCGCTCAATCTTTCCGCCATCGTGGTGAGCTTCAAGGTCGCCTTCTGGGTGTCGATCTTTTCGACCCTTGTCGGCACCTGCGGTGCCTTTCTCTTCGAGCAGGAGAATTTTCGCTTCAAGCAGGCGCTTTATTTTCTCATGCTGGCCCCCCTCGTGGTCCCCGGCGTGATCCTGGGCATTTCCCTCCTCCTGTTTGCCAACACCCTGGGGATGTTCTTCGAAAACACCTTCAATCTGGACGTGCCCCTTTTCAGACCGGGGTTCTGGCTGGTGGTGTTGGGCCAGTTTTCTTTCATCTCGACCCTGGTGACGCTGGTGGTGTCTGCCCGGCTGAAAAAATTCGACCACAGCCTGGAAGAGGCGGCCCTGAATTTAGGTGCCACCCGGCTGCAGGTGATCTGGCACATCACGCTCAAGTTCCTTCGTCCCGCCATCATCGGTGCCTTTGCTGTGGCCTTTCTGATGTCTTTCGAAAATTTCAACACCACCCTGTTTCTGGTGGGGTCCCAGTCCACCCTGCCGATCACCCTTTATCTTCAGGTGCGCGACGGTTCCACCCCCGTCATAAACGCCGTCTCCTTTCTGCTCATCGTAGGGACCTCAATGCTGGCGGTGATTAATTTAACCCTCAGCCGCAAAAAGGAATAGGTCTATCCTTCGTCCGGGTCAGGTATGTGATCCGTGCACGGGACACCGGCCTGGCAAAGGCCGCAGGCATAGGTGTTGATTTCATAGGCCTTGCGGACATATGCGTTCATCGTGACGTTGGTGTACTGCTTGCATTTTGTTTTGTCATGGCCAGCGTTGCTGATGGCTTTGACCGGGCATCGGGCCATGCACTTGCCACAGGTGCCATGGGAATAAAAAAGGCAGTAGGCGTGACGATCCGTGTACGGACGGGGGCTTGGGGCGATGGACACCCGCGCGACCACCGAACCGGTCCGCATGGCTTTTCCGACCGGGGTGATCAGTCCGTCGCACAACCCGAAGGTGCCCAGCCCGGCCGCATATGCCGCATGCCGTTCCGACCAGTTGGAGCATGGCGCGTAGGGCCCCTGGCTCGATTTGCTCCAGAATGGCGCCAACACCGGGGCGACCGCCTGGATGCCGGCTTTGGTCAATTTTAGGACGACATGCCGACGCAGTGCTTCGTTGAAGTGTTCGCCATGGTGCCTGACATAAACCCATCGCCCGGATGGTCGCTTTGTCTCGGCGGCCTGATCATGGCGGGTGTGGGGTGTGGAGGGGAGCACCCAGCTGATCACCGTCAACGCGCCAGGCGAACCGGGCGCTTCTTCCGGAAACGCCCGGTTAAATATGTCGATGGGACGCAGGTAAAAATCGCCGATGTGTCGCACGTATTCGTCGTACAGAGGGTCGCTGCCGCTGGAAAAGCCGACCAGCGGCGGATCAAAAGCCCTTTCAGCGGCAGGCGTGTTCAGGGTGTTCTCACGCGATGACGCCACGAAATTGTTAATGATGGCCGTTATCCAGGCACTCCGGTCGGTTTGCATGGGTTTCCCTTCGTTTTTCCGGTTAACGACAATTCGTGCAGGGTATGCGCAAGCCGGATACTTTAGGATGCCGAGTTGACGGTGCGTGGCCGTGTCATCCCATATGAATGACGATCTTCCCCCGGGTGTGTTTGGTTTCCTGCTGAACGTGGGCCTCCCGGATTTTCTCCAGCGGATACACGCTGTGGACAACCGGCCGGAGAACGCCGGTCTCGACCCAACGGCGCACCTGTTCCAAGTCCTCCCGGAGAGACTTAACCAGCACCACTTTGGCTTTGCGGCGGGAGAAAAATCGAGTCAGGATGACGCTGAGAAATACATGCGGTCGGATTACGGTGGAGACCCACACGCCTCGATCATTCAGGATCGGTTTGACAGACCGGAAGGGCCGGTTGCCGAAGACATCGAAGAAGATATCGAATCGCTGCCCGGGGGCGGCGATATTCCCGTGACGGTAGTCGATGCAGCGGTTGGCGCCTAAATCCGCCAGGTAGTCGTGGTTGGGCGGGCTGCTGATGGCTGTTACCCTGGCGCCCATAATTTTAGCGATTTGAACGGCCATGCTGCCGACACCGCCAGAGGCCCCGTTGATGCAGACCCGCATTCCCGCTGCGATGCCGGCACGGTCGCGCAGGGCCTGCAGTGCCGTCAGCGAGACCAGCGGCAGCGCCGCTGCTTCGTCGAAAGACACCCCTTCCGGCTTATTGCAGAACCGGCCGGTTCTGACCGCCACATATTCGGCGCAGGCGCCTCCCTGCCAGCCGTTCAGCATGCCGTAAACCGATCTGCCAACCGGTGTGTCCGTGACTGCTGTGCCGACCTCGGCCACTTCTCCGGCAAAGTCGAAACCGGTCCGGATGGGGAACCTTTTACCGGTAAGGCGCTTGAAGCGCCCCTTGCGAATGAAGGTGTCTTTGGGGTTGATGGCTGCCGCACGAACATGCACGAGCACTTCGTCCGCCTGCGGGCGAGGGACAGGCACGTCGCGGACGGCCAATACGTCTGGCGGTCCAAAACTGGTTATCACTGCGGCTTTCATGCCTTTGGTCGGTTCCTTAGTTGGTCACGGGTTGCAAAGCGGATTCACCGCCACCTTAAACCCCAATCCGATTGTTGAGATGGCTTCCCTTGCTATAGCAGTCAGCCAGGAAAAAGGTATTATGGCACTTTAGCGTTTCTTTTTAAATTTGGAAAGGACCTGACTATGGAATATTGGAAACTTAAGTATCTGGAACCCGGTAAACGTCGCCGGGCCATTGGCTATTTAATGGGGGGCTGGGGACGGGCCAAGCCAAGCGTCATGAATTAAACAAGAAACATTGGAAAAATGGGCCTATTGGGGGTCTATCTCGCGATTTTGGGGGTCAAAAATCGAATTATAGGATGGAGCCGTCAATCCTGACAGGTGCCATCGATTAGACACGGCAGCGCCATGGCCGCCTGCAGTTCGATCCCCGAGGCATTGCCGCCGCTCATCTGGATGGCCACTTTTTTTCCGGACAGTCGATCCCGGATCTTGAAGGCCGCCCGCAGGCAGGCCGATCCGGCGCCTTCGGTGAGGTTGCGGGTGTGGTGGGCGGCCAGGGCGAGGCCTTCGTAGAGTTCCGCTTCGGTGAGCAGTACAAAATCCGCCAGGGCGTCTTTGTAGAGCCCAAATGGAACCGCATAGGCCGTCCCTGTGGCCACACCGCCGGCAAAGGTGGTGTTGGGGGCGGTGACGATCTCTCCGGCCTTCCATGACAGATATGCCGCACGGGAGGCCTCGGCCTGAACGGCGATGATCTCGATTTGCGGCCGGATCTGTTTGAGTACGGTGATGGCTGCCGCCGCTTCGCTGCCCGCGCCGATGGGGATGATCATGACATCCAGGTCCGGCACCTTCTCGATGATTTCGATAAACTCGGTCGCCACCCCGTTGATCAGGTGGGGTTCGTTGGCCGGATGGACGAAATAAAGCCCCCGCTCTTCCACCAGTTGCGCTACTTTTTGACCCGCTTCCTCGAAATCTTTTCCATACTCGATCAGTTCGGCTCCGGCGTCCTTGATGGCCTGGATCTTCAACGGGTTCGACCCTTCCGGCACCACCACGGTCGCCGTCAAACCGAACATGCGGGCACTGGCGGCCACCGAGGACCCATGGTTGCCCGTGGAGTAGGTGGTCACACCGGATATCCCCTGGCCGGCCAGGTGATGCATGAGATTGATGCCGCCCCGGATCTTAAAGGTGCCGGTGGGATTGTGGTTCTCATGCTTGATGTAGACACGGGCACCGATGCAGCGGTCCAGGCTGGGATACTGCCTCAGGGGCGTTGGCGACAGGTGGGGCCGGATGACTTCCCGGGCGCCCAGGGCATGGGCCAGCGACAGTCGATCATGATCGGTGCTCATCGTTATGGCTCCTTTTTCGAGTGGGGATGGCTAATCGAGGATGGGTCCTCCATGGTTTCTGTCCTGACCTTAAAGCGGATTGGTTAAAGACAACAGATACAGGAAAGCGAAAAAATAGCCATGACAGATCCGTCTTTCGGCAACTTTTTAAATTCATGATAATGTCCGGCGGTTTCCCTGCTTGGTCCGATTCACCAGCACCCGAGCGTAAACGAGCAGATTTACCGCCAGAATGGTCACTCCGAAAGCGATCTGCATCCCCCGCGTCAGACCGTCCGGGTAGACGATCGGCATGACATAGTGGTCGACAAAACCACCGTCGTACCCGGCCTGATCGGCCAATTGCCGAAAATACATTTCCAGGGGCGTCAACGGGCAGACCCATCCGCCAAATGCGATCAGTACGCCCCACAGCGCACAGGGAAGGTGCAAGAATGCAAATTTGGGCCGCCTAACGACGAGGAATCCACCCAGGGCAGCGAACACAA
This sequence comes from uncultured delta proteobacterium, assembly GCA_963697405.1. Taxonomy (GTDB): domain Bacteria; phylum Desulfobacterota; class Desulfobacteria; order Desulfobacterales; family Desulfosarcinaceae; genus Desulfosarcina. Next base: position 244,590 of record CAVONY010000038.1, read on the forward strand.
TGAAACCCAGGTGAACGAGTACAATGATATCTGCGGCAAGTCCTGCAATCATGAGGGTTCAGTGGTTTGATCCACGCCTACTGTTTTTCAGATGCCTTATTGATATCGATGATTTTCGTGTTGCCGGCATAATCCTTGGTTTCGTACCGGGTAACGCCTTGCAACTTGTTGGTGATGTCGCGCATGCGCTCAATCTGGTCGGTGAGTTTGTCGAGATAAGCATGCGCTTCATGACCCTCTAATTTCATGGCCATCAGCTCGGTGTACCCCGAGATGGACTGCAGGGGCTGGTTGAGTTCGTGACAGACAGCACCGGCAATCTCCAACACCCCTTCCAGTTTCTCCTTTTGCATGCGGTTTTGGGCCGCACGGTTTTTTTCGGTCAGGTCCGAAAGGATGGCCACGGAGCCGCTGAGCGTGCCCTGGCGATCCACTACCGGGGCCAGGCTGAAAAGAAAATCCCGGCGTTGTCCGTCGGTACACTGTACCTGGGCCTCGAAGGTGTGAATGCCGGCCTTGTCGATCATCTTGTATTCTTCGCGCTGATAGGCGGCAGCCAGATCGGCCGGGATCTGATCGGGCATCTCCATGGGGCGTTTCCCGATGATGCGGTCCCGGGTCAGACCCAGGATCTGTTTGGCGAAAACCTTATTGCATCCCTGGTAAACCCCTTCTGCGTCCTTGAAATAGATGGGGTTGGGGATGGTGTTCATCAAGGTGTCCATCAACAGAAGGAAGCTGCGCAATTTCTCCTCGGTCTGCTCCCACTGGGCCTGGTTCTGTGTGTAGGTTTCTTCCTTGGCGTGCGTTTGTTGATTGATTTCCAGAAGGGCTTGTTTAAGCGTCTGCATCTTAAGATCCTGTTGCCGGTACCGATGAAACCCCCATGCACCCAGACCTCCTATCAGAAGAATCAAAAACCAAATTGTGATGCCCATGGATGGGTTCTCCATTTGTCAGATAATCAGCGACTGAGCACAATGCGATAATGGGTTTTGCCGCCTCTCAATCTTGCAACAGCCGCATTGATGTCATCAAATCTGAATGTCTCGATTACAGGCTTGATGTTGTGTCGAAGGGCAAATTCAAGCATCCTGGCAATGGTTGCAGGGCTGCCAACCGGTGAGCCGGACACCGACCGTTGACCCAGGATCAGTGGAAAAACACCGATATCCAGCGGATCCAAGGTCGCACCGACAAAATGTAAACGGCCGCGGGGCTTCAGTGTGCCGAGGTACAGATTCCAGTCCAGCTTGACGTTGACGGTGGAGACAATCAGGTCAAAGCGACCGGCCGCCGTTTCGATCGCTTTCCCATCGCGGGAGTCCAGCGTATGATGGGCTCCCAGACCCAAGGCTTCTTTTCTTTTGTCTGCGCTGGAGGTAAATGCCGTCACTTCGCAGCCCCATGCATTGAGGAATTGCAGTGCCAGATGGCCCAGACCGCCGATACCGATCACCGCCACCCTGTCGGTGGGTTTGACGTCAAACTGGACCAGCGGATTGAAAAGTGGACATTGATTTCTACCTCGTGGGGTTTCAGTTCTCCCGGATCATAGGCGAAAGGTTCGAGTTTTCCCTTGGGTTCAGATGCAGCATAGGCGTTTATCATGATTGGTCTCCTTATATCAGGGCGTTGTTTTTAGATAGGTTCTATCGTTTTATGTCGGGTTGCGCTTGGTTGCTGTTTTGCCTGGTGTCAGGTTCGATCAGGATCGCTCCGATTGCATTCACGACGAATGAATATAGAATAACAATCATCAAGGGACATGCAATTCCGGCCAGCGACACTTGCAAAGGGGACAGGGGCTGATATCAGCGAGGGGCAGCAGGGTTTTTTCTTCGGACTTGGTCTCATCAGGCGTTTTTGGCTATCTATATTTCTCCTGGTTCATCGGGTTAGTGATGGGATGCCAATCCGATTTACATTGCCTCTACTATCGCCCGGCCCAATTCACGCGTACTGGCGTGTCCGCCCATGTCACGTGTCAGGTTCCCGCCTTCGCGCAATATGGTTTCAATGGCTTTTATCAACGTGTCGTGGATCATGGGAAAGCCCAGGTGCTGCATCATCATCGCGCCGGCCCAGACCGTACCGATGGGGTTGGCGATTCCCCGGCCGGCGATATCAGGGGCGGAGCCGTGCACCGGTTCGAACATCGACGGAAAAATCCGTTCGGGGTTGATATTGGCCGAGGGCGCGATAGCAATCGTACCGGCGCAGGCGGGGCCCAGATCGGACAGGATGTCGCCAAACAGATTGGAACCGACCACGACATCGAAATGCTCGGGCATGCGCACGAAATTGGCAGTCAGGATATCGATGTGGTATTGATCGACGGCGACCCCGGGATAGGATGTGGCGATCTGTTTTACCCGGCTGTCCCAGTATGGCATTGAGTGAAAGATCCCATTGGATTTGGTGGCTGAGGTCAGGTGCCGGGCGGGCCGGTCTTGAGCCAGTTCGAATGCGTATTTGAGAATACGGTCGGTGCCTCGACGCGTAAACAAGCTGACCTGGGAGACGACCTCTTGCTCGGTGCCTTCATACTGAATGCCGCCGACCGAAGAGTATTCGCCTTCGACATTTTCCCGTACCACATAAAAATCGATGTCACCGGGTTTCTTGCCTGCCAGCGGACAGGGCACACCTTCGAACAACCGCACCGGGCGAAGATTTACATACTGGTCGAAGGCGCGCCGGATGGGTATCAGCAGGCCCCAGAGGGAGATGTGGTCCGGTACACCGGGAAAACCGACCGCACCGAGGTAGATGGCGTCAAACTGCCGCAGCTGTTCGATACCGTCTTCGGGCATCATGCGCCCCGTTTTATGGTAGGTCTCGCAGGACCATTCAAATTCGGTCCATTCGAAGTTGACGCCCTGCCTGCTACCGGCGGCTTCCAGGGCATCGATGCCTTCGGGAATGACTTCCCTGCCGATGCCATCTCCCGGAATAACCGCGATTTTTATGAAATTCATGCTTAGGGCCCGCTGGTTTTTTGTTCGCGGTGCGAAACGCGGATCAATTCCCAATTTCCATTCAATTCGCACAAGGGTCTGATGGGAAAAGGGGGGGGCTGAAATGTCGGAGCAGATAAAGGCTACATGAGTTTCCCCTCGGTTTCAAGGGCATGGCGCGATCATTTTACATTTGGCAAAAGCATCCCTATTTTAAAAGTTAAGGCAACTCTCGGGATTGAACCCACCCCGTGGCAAGCTGCGGGGAAAGTGCTCGCTGTCGCAGTTCATCGTAGGAGCGGCTCCCGGCCGCGATGAATGGACTACAGGCAGTGACATATCGCGGCTGGAAGCCGTTCCATCTGCACTTCGAATGTTCTACAGAAAGGAAGAGACCATGGGAGAGATCATCCATCAGTCGCACATCACGATTACCCGCGAAAAAGGACCCACCCGCATCGCCCACATCCGGGGATTCGATCAACCGGTTTACTATGGCGTGCACGGCGGGATCAAGAAATTTTACAATGTCGATCCGGAAGAGGAACACGCCGCCACCCTGGATCATCTGGTGGGTGCGGTGGGCGGGTGAATGATGGGTACATTGGCCAAGGTGCTGGCCAACAAAAAGATTCGGACCTTTCAGGATCGCTACATGGCGACGGTCACCGGTGATATCGAGGATGTCAACGGGGTCTTGAAAATCGTGCGCATTAACGTTCACTATAATCTGAAACTGCCGGCAGACAAGCGTGCGGATGCCGAGGATGCATTCAACAATTACATTACGCTGTGCCCGGCCGCCCAGAGCGTGGTCGATGCGATCAAGATTACGCATGAGCTGGAGATGGCGGACGAGGCCTGATATGTCCTGGCCTGTATCCGAAGCTGCAACATTCTTATGCGAGCCAGGTCTTAGCGTGAGAGAAATGATATCACAACGTCGTGGATTGTGGATATGAAGCACCGACCGCCACTGCCGCCGCCGGCGGTGGGCGCGATCGGTGCTATGGAAAGTCCCGCCGGATCTATGATGATTCCGTTGGCAACGCCGTCGGCATCACCAAAAGCGCCGTCCTTGACTTCAACGGTCACCCACCGGCGGTCAGCGGATATTGCCGCGTGATGGGAGTAATCCTGCCACCCATTGACTGCATCGTACTTGACCCATGTGGCGCCGGCAGGTGCCGGATCGGAGAGTTTGATCGTCACCAGCGCCCGCTGGCCGGGTCGGTGAAGCACCAGCTTGTAGGCCAGCATGGCTGAAGGCAGGCGGCCCGGCGTCGTCTCATCGATTTCCAATTCATTCGGGTCGATAAGGACCATCTGCTCGATTTTTGCGACGATTGCTTTGGATGCCGCGACGAGGTCCGTGGGCTCGCAGGTGATGGTTGGCGACGATAAGGAGCGCGTCCCTTGGGCCTGAAGCACACCACCTTCCTGATCGTCGCTAATGCCGTTGTTATCAAGATCGTCCTCCGCGGCCTGGGTGGTGAAATAGGCCCCGGCCGACCACGCGGACGCCCGTCCGCCGGAGTCGAAAAAACGGACCCGCCAGCTGTAGGTCCCGTCGCCGTTGAGCAGCAGAAGCGGTACCCGCAAAAGGTTGAGCCAGCGATGGGTCACCACATCCAGCAGGATATCTCCAGTAACACTGTCTTCTACCTGCCACTGGGTGGCGATATGGGCATCCCCGTCGACATCTGAAAAATCTCCCACATCGAGCAGCGGGTTGCGCTCCACCCGGGCATTGGATTCCGGGAAAAGTAACTCTGGACGCCGCGGCGCCTTACCGACGCCCGGATCATCAGGCTCCAGACCGGCGCGAAATTCATCGCGGTTGCTGATACCGTCCTGATCGAGGTCGCCGTCGGCGTCATCGGCGCGGGGATCGAGGCCGAAGCGGACTTCCCAGTCGTCGGGTATGCCGTCGCCGTCATTATCCATTTCTACCGGAATATAGTGGGCTTCGGCGGAGTCGACACTCTCTAGACCACCATCATAAGCTCGGATTACGAAATAGTATTCGGTCTGGCCTTCGAGATTGTCGAGGGTACAGGAAGCGGCAGCACCTTCCCAATCGGGCCGGCTGTAATCGTAGGCTTGATCGAATTTTCGGGCGAATACTCGGTAACCTTGGGGGGAGGGAACGTTGGGATCCCAGCGCACGGTCACACTGGCCGCTGTCACCGCGGAGGCTGTCATGACAAGGATGAGCAGAACGAGCAAAACGATTTGGCAGATCCTTTGACAAAATGTTGGTTTCCCATTCATGATCTAACGTCGTTCTCCTGGATCCATTGCCTTTGGAACAAATTTAGCACCACCTTCGGCAGTTGAAGTGCCGTGCTAAAGCAATTAATTTACCAGGCACTTGGCAATTTAAGCGATCGGCTTTTAAATCGTTTATTTATTTAGAAAAATTTGAATGGAAAAAATGTGGTCCTAGTCGGCAGGCAGTGGTGGCGGACTTGGTCGGAAGAAACTGAAGCGATCGGCGTTAACAACCCGTATTCGGGATCAGAACCACGCGTCGAAAGGCGGGTCCGGGTGCGCAGGTCAGCGGGTGATACAGCGTTCGACAAGGGGCGCAGCAAGGGTTTTTAATCGCTTTTTTTTGATTATATGAAGCATTACCCCAACCGGCCACACCACACCGGGAAAAATAATTAAAAAATTGTGCAATGCACAAAATAATTATTGACACACGTTATAAAAGCATTAATATTGGGGTCAGACAAAACAGTCACCCATTGGTGCGCTGCCACATCAAGCTATTTTTATAAAAATTTTTTACCAGGAGGAACACAAAAATGATGGAGTATAACCAAATTACAAAACAGGCCATCGACTTTCAGAAAACCGCTTTTAACAGCTGGTACAATGCCGTGACCATGGTCCAAGACCAGGCCGCCGCGGCCGTGGAAACGATGATGAATCAGACCAGCCTGGTACCCGAAGATGGTCGTCAAGCGATTACAAGTTGGGTAGGTGCCTGCCAGGCAGAGCGCAATCGCTTTAAGTCCTATGTGGATGACAGTTTTTCCGGGCTGGAAAAGCGCCTTGCCCAAAAGAGCAAGAGTGCACCCGCCGAGAGCAAGAGTGCCGTCGCCAAGGCTAAAAATTAAAGAAAAAAGACACACCACAATTCAAGGAGGGCCGGACATGGATCAGAAACAAATGTTGAAACAAATGCTTGAGTTCAATCAGACCACATTCAATAATGCCTTTAATACGATGACCTTGCTTCAGGATCAGCTCGAGGGTGTGGCCAAAACGATGTTGGAACAAGCCACTTGGTTGCCGGCCGAAGGGCGCCAGGCCATTGAGAATGGTACGGAAAGCTATAAATCAGCTTGCCAGACTTTCAAACAACAAATTGACAATAGCTACAAACAGGTTGAAAAGACCTTCGTCAGCTAAAAAAGCCTGCTGGCCGAATTCAAACAGTACAACAAACATTCGCTTCAATTATGCTATTAAAGGCAGGGCTTACCCCCTGCCTTTAATTTTTTGCAGGCTTGTCACCCGTTTCGCTTCCCTGTAACGCTGGAGTTGAGACGCAGGAAACGTCTCTTGTTTTTCCGTCCTGATTCTAACGACTTATTAGGCGAGAATTTACTCCACCCAACGACGTTAATAGATCAATGGAACCAACTTTTTTGTTTTCTTTGAATAATCTCTAAATTCATCCTTATACTTCTTTTCAAGATATTTATCGAGATTCGGAATGATGTTGAAGACGAAATTAACCGCCATTACCAATGGTATAATCAACATACTGATACTATGCGTTACGATAGCAAAGCCAATGAAGAGGACGATATCTCCAAAATAGTTGATATGCATTGACAGGTTAAATAATTCCTTTGTGTAAAGTCGTCCTTTGTTTTCTTCTTTTAGTTTCCAAAAATACCTTGTATATTCAGAATGAGTATTGATATAAGAGCCTGAGAAATATAGAATAATACCGATTATCTCGACAACACCCACAGTCTGCTTGTTGTTTCCTCCCACCTTGGCGAAAGTATAGAGAACAAATGACATCAGAATCGTGATTATTATCGTTTCCAGCCAAGTCCACTTGCGCTTTTGGAAAACCCAGACAGTAACCTGAAGTCTCATGAAGTAGACAATCAGAAAGGAGGCTATGATTATCCGCCTAAAAATGTCGCCGCCTATTTGGTAATGCTTCAACCACGTATTCAATATTACATCCCCAGCAAACATCAGCCACACAGTTGCAAAAGTGGTAATGAGAATGCAGCAGGTAAATACAGATTTGTTCCAAAATGAACTTTCATATTTATCTATGAATATCATTTATCCTCTATCCAATCCGTTTAGCGCCGAACCATGATTATATAATTCCGAAATATAATAAAATGTTAGATGTTGGCTAAAAATGATTCAGATCATTTCTCACTACACATAGATTGCGATAATTATTAGATTCGCAGCCCATTTGAAGGACCAAGATCTCCAACGGAAATCATAAAAAAGGGCATCATTGCATTAGCGATGTCAAGCGGATTCGCACCTCTCGGACAACAGCGGCGCCCTTCCGGAGCGTTTATGTAAAAGCAGGCATTGACGGATTCGTAAAAGGCTGTGTAACGCCGCGTGACGGCGCTGTATCGACAAATAACGTCGTGGAAGTTATTTGGAAGCCCGATATCTGCGCTACGCTTCATTCTTCGTTACTGCAGCGTACCGTGTGTACGACTCATTCCTCAGGATGGAACATAAATGTTCGCCGTAATGATCTTGATCGATTTGCCATTCGCTCGCCCACGCTCGCTTTCGCGGCCCGCAAGCCTTGATCTCGCGCTTTTTACGAATCCGTCGGAAATGCGACTTTTTACGAGTTCATCAGCCATTATTCAGACGAGTATATCTCGTATGAAGTTGGCGCACCGATTAAAACATCTATATGTGCCTGAACAGGCACCCTTTCGGGATTGGCTACCCATTGCTGCCACGCTTCTATGGATTCCCAGGTGCTGATGACCAAATTCTGACCGGGAGGATCGATTCTTTTCAACGTTTCTCCAGTAATGTATCCGGGTTGGTTCATAGCAAGGTTACGCAACTTTTTAAGAAACGGAGCTAATTGTGCTGATTGGATATCTGACACCTGCCGTTTGATGATAATTTTGACTGTCATAGGTTTTCCTTTCTTTGTGCATGCTAGTAAAATTATCGATTTTGAATGATGAAAACAGAAGTATAACTTTCAGGTGATTATTAATACGCCCGCTAAGATTGAACCCTGCCCGCGGCAAGCCGCGGGAAATGTTCTGCCTGTAACGGCAGTGCTGCGCAGCACCGTAAGGATAAAAAATTGATTTTCAGTTCGCTCGATAGCCCCACCGCAAGCGGCGAGGAATGCGCTCGCTATCGCGGTTCACACGAACATTGAAATTGACGTTAGGCACGCTTCAATCGCACACTTGGGGTCATCTCTTAAAGGGCTGGCAAAAATTATTGACATGATTTCCAATATATAATTGTCCGAACGATAGATAACGAGGCTTGGCATCGGCGAAAAATTTTTCAGCACAGGATCCGAATTGAACGCCGGAAAAAGCGTTGGGCCTTTTTGTCCTAATACCATCAAATCTGCTCAGGAAGCCGATTCGTTTGCGATTACAATTTGTAAGTTTTGCATGACGAAAAATTCAGGTAAGTTAGCATACATTGAGATCATATTAGATTCGCGGCTCATGTCAAGAACCAAGATTCTCAAAGGAAATCTGAAAAATCCATATCATTATGGCTTGTTATAGAAATCAGAACGGCGGGCATCAACGGTGCGGCGCTGCCGTGTCCGTCTGGATGCCTTTACTGTTTGTCGATTAGCATTGTCGCTATGCCCTGCCTCAGTAAGTCGGTCCGGGCATCCGTTCGACTTTGATGTTCATATTTAGCAGTCCCACCGGGTTGCCGAATTGTGTGTAGATGGCAACGTCGGCCGCATCGCGACCAAAAGCGATCGCGACACGCCCTCCTCGCAGATCGGCTTGTGAAGGATCGAATGTGTACCACCGATTTCCAACATAGGCCTCGAACCAAGCGTGCAAATCCATCGGTTCAAGCGCCTCAAGGTAGCCCACTACCATTCGAGCCGGTATTGATAGCGCTCGGCAACAAGCGATACCCAAATGGGCCATGTCCCGGCATACTCCGCTTCCCAACTGGTTTAGCTCGGAGGCACTGATGATCTGCTGTCCAACGCCAGGTGTGTACCGTATCGAGTTGCGGATATAATCAACGATGGCATTGCATTGATCGTAGCCGGAGGCCCGATGTGTCGCGAGTGACGCTGCCATTTCAGTGAAACGATCCGATTCACAATACCGGCTTGGATACAGGAAAGGCAGGGTTTCATCGGGCAAATGCTGCACTTCGACAAACGGCGCTCCAGGGGCTGTGTCGGATGCATCCGCGGTTTCGATATCAACGGATGTACGCACTGAAAAATGCCCGGCTGGTGCAACCAGCCGCTGGCACAGGTTGCCGAACGAGTCTGTGAACTCGACCGCCGGTACACTGGGCGACAAAACGTACTCTTCGCGTGCGATCCACTGCTGCCATCCACTCCTGGGGCGCAGCATGAGCAAAAACGGAGTTGGAACCGGAATATGAAATTCAAGAAAACAGGATGCGTTTAACCACATGGCAACCCTTCACTAATTGAGGTGTGGCGTTCACATTTACAGTTGCGAATAGCTATTGGCGAACATTGTGATTCAATAGTCGTATCGTTTCGTCCCACATGGGAATGTCATATAGGCGTCTTTTTACTACCCTATACAGGGACAAAAAGTAGTCAACTCCTACCTATCATCTAATTTTAGGGCGCATTTTAAAGCTGAAACCCAGACTAAAGATAAATTGAGAGCATCTTGTCAATTGAAAATATTGAATTAATGATTGATATGCTTTTGTGATCCCCACGGTACCACGTGAGCCTCTATTCTAGCAAGATTTGGCTCGTTGTGATTATTTTCAAAACATCGGTGAAAGTTGCCAAGGCTGATATTTGCATGGTTGTTGGAATCTGTAACGCCAAGCTCCACGGCGACAATTAGACGTCCCCTGCAGCGCTTTGGCCATTTGCTTTGAATCCATTATTCATTTTAACCCTGCTTTGTGCAGGGCATTGACTACGATGTTAAGATCTAAATTTTCCCTGAAAAAGTAAACACAGTTAAAAGCAAACTGCTAACTTCATGGCACGTTCAAATTGATACTGGGTTTTGTAACCCAATGTCGGATGCTTGCGTTTTCGATTGTAGAAGATCTCGATGTCCTCGAATATTGCCGTTAGGGTGTCCTGAGGCCCTTTGAAATGTCCTTCTCCAAAAGGAGTGTATACAATCGCTTTCATTACTTACCCACAGAGATTACGACAATCCCCAAACGTTTTTCAGCCTCTACTCTTCGATGAGCTTCGGCAGCTTGTTCAAACGTAAAAATTTTATCGACGATTGATTTGATTTTACCCTCCTCAATCATTTTCTTAAGTACGAGTAGTTCTTCCTTTTTTTCTCCGGCAAAAGCAAAAATCGCTGTCTTGTCAGTAAATATTGACGTCAGGACAGAACTCAACATATCGGAAATACGAGGATTCGCCATCAGATAGCGTCCCTTGGGCTTGAGTGCTTTAACGCAATCGGAATAGGAACTTTTTGCAACCATGCTGAAAATCACATCATAGGCTTGACCGTATTTTGTGAAGTCTTCTTTTGTATAGTCGATGAAATGATCAGCTCCGATTCGGCGTAGCATTTCTTCTTTGATGGTGCTGTCAACTGCCGTCACCTCGGCACCCATTGCTTTGGCAATCTGCACCCCAAAGGTGCCGATGCTTCCACCTGCACCGTTTACTAAAACTTTTTCCCCATTTTGGATATTCGCTTTTTGTAAAAAGTGTAGTGCATTCAGCCCACCCAGAGGTATCGCTGCAGCCTCTTCAAAGCTCACATTGAATGGTTTCGGCGCAAGTGTGTAGCTGGCTGGCAGACACACGTATTCACCATATGCGCCCAGCCGCAGTTTGGTAGTCCCAAAAACCTGATCCCGCTTTTTAAATTGTGAAACGTCTTTACCGACGGATTCCACCTCCCCAGAATAATATCCTCCCAGTATCTGTTTCCTTGGTTTTATAAGTCCCAAAGCAACTCGCAAAGGCAGCCAAAACCACTTGACCTGGAAATTGAAGCTTCGCATTTCACAATCAGCCTTCGTTACCTCTGCCGCATGAACTTTGATCAGGACTTCATCGTTTTTGGGTTTTGGTTTTTCCACCTCTTTGACCTGAAGAACATCCGGTGATCCGTATTTTGTGTATACAATCGCTTTCATAGATATCCATTTTTTCAGGCCAGAGAACTGGTTTTTCAATCCCCGATGGTCACAATACCCAGATACCCGTCCACGGTGAGACGGTCGCCGGTGTGGATCAGGACGCTGGCGTCGGCTACGCCGGTGACGCAGGGCAGGCCGTATTCGCGGGCGACAATGGCGCCGTGAACCAGCATGCCGCCGCGCCGCTCCACGATTGCCGCGGCAAGGGGTACCACGAAGGTCATATTGGGATCGATGGAATCGCAGACGAGAATTTCACCGGATTTGAACTGAAAGAGATCCTCGACCGCTGAAATCACCCGGGCCTTTCCCACGGCCAGACCCTGGCCGGCGGGCTGGCCGATGAGCTGGCGGGCCCGCATGATAAAATCCCCGTCAGTGGTGTCTGTGGTTGGTGGTACCAGACCCGGCCGGCCCTGATGCTGGACCGGTTCGTCGATGATCGCCTGTTCCTTGACGATTTCGCGGATGGCGGCCGGATCCGACAGAATCTTGACTGCCTGTGCGGGTGTGAGGGCGTCTGCGTCCACCCGGTCGAGCTCACCGATGCGCCGCTTGGCCTCGTCCACAACCTTAAGCAGCTGGGCCTCAATGCGGGCCAGGACGATATTGTCGTTGTCTCGCAGCCGGTAGCTGGATCGTCCAATTTCCAGGAGTTTGCGGGCAAATTCGCGTCGGTCTTCAGGAAAGCGGTCGATAAAATCGTCGGCCAAGGAAGCAATGTCCGGCCGTCCGGCAGCCGCCTCGGGTTCGGCCTGTTCCGCCATTTCCAGCAATAAGCGGATCAACCCTTCGCGGTCCTTGAAAAAACGGACCGCTTTGAATGTGAGATCTTCGTAGCGTTCCAGAAAAGCGTTAAAATAAGTTGAAAATTCTGTGTTTACATCGTCCATTTTCCCGGAATTTAATCGTTCACGCAGGCGATTGTCGGACCGGATCATGCGTGCCAGTCTGCGCAAATCCAGATTGCGTTCCATCCCGGTCATGCGGGTTTCGCCCAACAGGGCGGTGAACGCATAGGGGTCTTCGGGCTTGACCAGGTCGTTATAGACCTGGCCGAAGAGGCGGGCGCCATGGGCAAAGGGGATGAAGTCGCGCCAATAGACATCCACCCAGCGACGATGAATGCGCATGCGCGTCTGGATGGCTTCGATGAGTCGGGTGTCGGAGAGTCCTGCCGGGTCGGTTTTCGACAGCTCTCGGGCCTCGGTTGCCATCTGGGGCAGGAGTTCATCTTCGATGCGGCGGTGCAGGATCTTCAGATTGTCGAAGCTGCGCTTGAGGCTCAGATACCAGGGACGTTTGTCACTTTTAGACCAGGGAGTGCCATCCGATGCGCTGTCTCGGGTCGTGGTAACCGGCCGGCTTTGGAGTAAATAAAGGGACGCTCCCTGGATGGTCCACTCCACGTCCTGAGGCTGCTCGAAGGTTTTCTCCAGGGTCATGGCCATGCCAAACACCCGGTCCAGATTTTTCTCATCCAGCGGGGGTGCTTTTTGTTCAGCTTCTGCCAGCGGCATCAACGTGACGCCGCCGTCCACCGGCCGCATGGCCTGTTCCCGGGCGGCCGGTGTGTGGCTGATTAAATTGCCGGTGCGACGGTCCAGGGTCCAGCGATCCGGAGTGATGGTGCCATCCACCAGTCCTTGATTGAGGCCGTAGACCGATTCCACCACCGCCTGGTCGGCGCCGTCTGGACTTCTGGAAAAGGCCACTCCGGAGCGCTCACCGGCCACCAGCTCCTGAACGATCACCGCCATGGCACTTTTTTGCATATCCATGCCTAGCTCCTTGCGGTAGAGCAAGGCGCCGTCGGACCACAAGGATGCCCATACCAGGCGGATGTGCGCTAAGATTGCATCGATGCCACGGATATTGACGTAAGATTCGTGCAGGCCGGCAAAAGAGCTGCCGGCCCGGTCTTCCTGGGGAGATGAGGAGCGCACCGCTATCGCACGGCCGGCAAATCGCGTCTCCAGTTCCGAAGCGAGCGTTTCTCTCAGATGGTCCGGGATGGCGGTGTTGAGAAAAAGGTTGCGGATGCGCAAGGCCAGGTCCCAGATCTCTTCCCAGCGCATCTCAGCCAGGGGAAGCCGGCCCATCTCCATCCCGATGCGTGTGCCCAGGCCGGTTGTGCGGATGAAGTCTTCGTATACGGTGGTGGTGACGCACAGGCCGTCGGGTACCGTGATCCCTCCGCGCATTAGCGTGGCCAGGGTCATGGCCTTGCCGCCCACCAGACCACGGTGGCGGCGTTGGATGCGGGCAAATGAAAGGATGCTGTTCATGGCTGCACGATCCGATCCTTCTGGATTTCCAAGATGGTAACGTCCTGGAAATGAGCCACCACATCGTAGCGGCCCACGGTTACCTCGATGATGGCCGTGTTGGGGGAGGTGACAAAGCCGGACATGTGGGGCTGTTTGGCCAGGTACACCGCTTGGGCGGTTTTCAGGCGGTCCGCGGGGACTTCCTCGGCGGTGCCGGATACCGTTACGGCGATGGACTGGCGGATGTCCGTGGCCATGTTCGAGCTGTTGTGCACCAGCAGGGAAACTGACGGGTTCTGCTTGAGGTTGGCAAATTTACGCGTGGCCCGGGGCGTGCACACGAAGAGGGTTTTCAGGTCGTCGCTGGCGGCAAAGGCAACCAGGGTAGTGTGGATACTGTCGCCTGAACGGGTCGCCAGGACGGCAAAGTACTGCTCGGCGAAGAGGGTTGAGAGTGTTGACTTGAGCTGGCCGATGTCTTTCACGTGTGATACCTCCGGAGGAATGTCTTGCTGTCAAATTTCCAGCGCGATGAGGTCTGCATAGGTCTCCCGCCGGCGGGCCAGCGTGGCCTGATCACCATCGACGATTACCTCGGCGGCACGGGGCCGGGAATTGTATTGGGAAGACATGGTGAAGCCATAGGCGCCGGCGGAGAAGACGGCCAGGTATTCACCAGGTTCCATCGTGGGAAGCCGGCGATCCTGGGCCAAAAAATCGGAACTTTCGCAGATGGGACCCACCACGTCCACGACAATCTTCTCACGGTCTTTGGGGGTTACCTCCCCGATGCGATGGTAGGCGTCGTAAAGAGAGGGACGCACCAGATCGTTCATGGCGGCATCCACGATAACGAAATTCTTCGAGCTGGTTTTTTTGGTATACAGGATGCGTGTGGCCAGAATTCCGGCATTGCCGGCAATGGCCCGGCCCGGCTCCACGATGACGGTGAGCGCCCGGCCAGCGATGCTGTCGGCAATGGCCCGGCCCAGTTCCGCGGGCAGGGGCGGTTCCTCTTCGTTGTAAGTGATGCCCAGCCCCCCTCCCAGATCGAGGTAGCGGATGTCCACGCCTGATGACTGAAGCCGGTCCGCAAAAGAGAGCAGTTTTTTAAGGGCTTCCACAAAGGGGCCGATCTGGGTGAGCTGGGATCCGATATGGCAATCCATGCCCACCGGTTCCACAAAAGGCGTTTCCTTGGCCAGCAGATAGGCTCCGGTGGCTTCGAGCATATCCAGACCAAACTTGTTTTTCTTCAGCCCTGTGGAGATGTAGGGATGGGTCTTGGGATCGACATCGGGGTTGATGCGGATGCTGATCCGCGCCGGCGTATTCATTTCTGCGGCGATGCGCCCGATGTGTTCCAGCTCTTGGGCGGACTCCACATTGAACATGAGGATGTCGGCCTTCAGGGCTTCCCGGATCTCGTGTTCCTGCTTGCCCACGCCGGAGAAGACGATTTTGCGCGGATCGATGCCGGCCGTCAGGGCCCGGTGCAATTCTCCCCCCGAGACGATGTCCACGCCGGCCCCAAGGCCGCCCAGCAGGCGAAGGAGACTGACATTGCTGTTGGCCTTGACCGAAAAACAGGTCAGGTGCTCGAGGCCACCCAGGGCCGTGTCGAAGGCGTTGTAATGGCGCGCGAGCGTTCTTTTTGAATATACATACAGCGGGGTACCGAAGCGCTCGGCCAATTCCTTGACGCGAACCCCTTCCGCCCAGAGTTCTCCGTCGCGGTACTCGAAATAATCCATGGCTTTCACCTTTTGCTATGGGAGCCCATTGATTCGGATGATGGTCCATATAATACCACAGCGTTCACCGGGAAAACAGAGGGAATCGGCCGGGAAGGGCAGTCTTGGGGTGAGACGGTCGTTTGAGGAATCGATATAATTCCCTCTACGTTTACATCCGCGGCAGGTCGCAGCACCCTTTCTCCGGCAGGTCGGTCCGGCCCATGAGAAACATGTCAACGGCCCGGGCTGCCTCGCGGCCTTCGGAGATGGCCCAGACGATCAGAGACTGTCCACGGCGCGCGTCTCCGGCGGCAAAGACGCCAGGCCGTGAGGTCATGAAGTCGATGCCGGTACTGAGGTTACCCCGTGCGTCCAGGGCCAGCCCGAGCTGGGCAATAAGGGTGTCCGGATCCGGGCCGACAAATCCCATTGCCAGGAGCACCAGGTCCGCCGGCCAGGTTTTTTGCGATCCGGGAATCTCTTCGAAGCGATCCGGCCGGCCGGCCTTCCCGGTCCATTGCACTCGCACCGTCTCCAGTGCCCGCACCCGGTTGGTGTCGCCGATGAATCGTTTGGTGAGTATATTCCAATTGCGGCTTCCGCCCTCTTCGTGGCTGCTGCTGGTGCGCAGGCGCATGGGCCAGTAAGGCCAGGGCTGGGATTCTGGACGGTCCTTCGACGGCTGGGGAAGCAGCTCGAAATTTAGCACCGACGCGGCACCCTGGCGGTGACTGGTGCCGATACAGTCACTGCCCGTATCGCCTCCGCCGATGACGATTACCTGCTGGCCGCCGGCGTTCAGGGAAATCGTATCGGTTTCGCCGGAAACCACGTGGTTCTGGCCGGTGAGAAAATTCATGGCAAAGTGAATGCCGTCGAGCTCGCGGCCGGGGATAGGCAAGTCCCGGGGGCGGGTGGCTCCGCAGCAGACGACGATTGCATCGAAGTCGGTGCAGAGCGTCTCTCCGGCAATGTCTACTCCGGCTTGTATGCCGGTCCTAAACACGATGCCTTCTCTTTCCATCAGGTCCAGTCGTCGATCCACCACCAGTTTTTCCAGCTTGAAGTCGGGAATGCCGTAGCGCAGGAGTCCGCCCGGCTTGGGGTCCCGTTCGAATACGACCACCGTGTGACCGGCTGTGTTGAGCTGCTGAGCGCATGCCAGGCCGGCAGGACCGGAGCCAACCACCGCCACCGTTTTGCCCGTGCGCCGCAAAGGCGGTTGCGGACGAACCCACCCCATTTCGAAGGCGTGTTCGATGATGGTCTTTTCAATCTGTTCGATGGTCACCGCCGGTGCGTTGATGGCCAGTACGCAGGCCTCCTCGCAGGGGGCCGGGCAGAGGCGACCGGTAAATTCAGGAAAGTTGTTGGTGGCCATGAGCTGTTTGAAGGCCGCCTCCCAGTGGCCCTGGTATACTTCGTCATTCCAGTCCGGGATGCGGTTTCCCAGGGGGCAGCCGGCGTGGCAGGTCGGCACCCCGCAGTCCATGCAGCGGGCGGCTTGGGCGCACAGTGTCGCTTCAGGAAAGGGCCGGTAGACTTCCTTAAAATCCCCCACCCGCTCTTTCACCGGGCGCCTGTCGGGCAACTGCCGGTCGTGTTCCATGAATCCCGTGGGCTTTCCCATGGCGTTAATTCTCCTCTTTGGTCAGCCGGACAATGGCCTGTTTGTACTCCCTGGGCATCACCTTGATGAATCGCCCTTTAATGAGCTCTGGAGATTCAAGTACCCGTGAAGCCACCACGCTGCCGGTGAAGGTGAAGTGGGCTTCGATGAGGCCGATCAACTCGGCTTCGTCATCCCCTGTCACCGGCTCCAGGTCCACCGATTCACGGTTGCAGCGGTGTTGCCTGAAGCGCCCGTCTGCGTCATCGAGGACATAGGCGACACCTCCACTCATGCCGGCGGCGAAGTTGCGCCCCGTCGGGCCCAGCACCACCACCCGGCCGCCGGTCATGTACTCGCAGCCGTGGTCGCCCACCCCTTCCACCACGGCCATGGCTCCGCTGTTTCTTACACAGAAACGTTCCCCGGCCCGTCCCCGGATATAGGCCCGACCAGCGGTAGCACCATAAAGGGCCACATTGCCGATGATGATGTTCTCCTCGGCGACAAAAGCGGCTTTCTCCGGCGGCCGGATGGCCAGCACCGCACCGGAAAGGCCCTTACCGAAGTAGTCGTTGGCATCCCCTTCGACATGGACGGTGATGCCCGGGGCACCGAAGGCAAAAAAGCTCTGGCCGGCGCTGCCGGCGGCGTTGATCACAATGGTGTCGTTCGGAAGCCCTTTTTCTCCGTATCTTTTGACAATCGTATGGCTGAGGCGGGTGCCTATGGTGCGCTGAACGTTGGTAATGGCCATATCGATCTGAGTGGCCAATCCATCTTGCAGGGCCGGCAGGGCCCGCCGGATCAGGTCGGCATCCGGCGGTGTTTGCGTATCGTTCATCAGCCCTTTGGGGATGCACAACCGCAGGATGTGTTCCGGCGGCGCAGGCTGGTGCAGGATGGGGCTCAAGTCGAGGCCACGGGACTTCCAGTGGCCCCGGACGGGGTTGATGTTCAGCCGGTCAACCCGACCGGACATCTGGTCGATGGTGCGAAAACCCATCCGGGCCAGGATGGCCCGAAGGTCCTCGGCGATAAAGCGCATCAGCCGGATCAGGTGCTCGGGTTTGCCGGTGAACTTTTTTCTCAGCACCGGATCCTGGGTGGCGATACCCACCGGGCAGGTGTTCAGGTGGCATACCCGCATCATGACGCACCCCAGTGCCACCAGGGAAATGGTGCCGAAGCCGAACTCCTGGGCGCCCAGCAGGCAGGCCACGGCCACGTCATGGGCGGTTTTGAGCTGGCCGTCGCACTCGAGCACCACCCGGTCACGCAGGCCGTTTTGTATCAAGGTCTGCTGGGTTTCGCTCAGTCCCAGCTCCCAGGGCAGGCCGCCATAGCGGATGGATGTGAGCCCCGAGGCGCCGGTGCCGCCCACCTCACCGCTGATCAGGATGACGTCGGCACCGGCCTTGGCCACGCCGGCGGCCACCGTGCCCACCCCCACCTCGGAGACCAGCTTGACATTGATGCGGGCATTGGGGTTGGCGCATTTCAAATCGTAGATCAACTGGGCCAGATCCTCGATGGAGTAAATGTCGTGGTGGGGCGGAGGCGAGATTAGCCCCACGTAAGGGGTGCTGTGGCGTGTGGCGGCGATCCAGGGGTATACTTTCTCTCCGGGCAGCTGGCCGCCTTCGCCGGGTTTGGCTCCCTGGGCCATCTTGATCTGCAGTTCCACGGCGCTTGACAGGTATCCGATCGTCACGCCGAAGCGGCCCGAGGCGATCTGCTTGATGGCGCTGTTGCGCCAGTCGCCGTTGGCATCGGGTGAGAAGCGGTCGGCATCCTCGCCGCCCTCGCCGCTGTTGCTCTTTCCGCCGATGCGGTTCATGGCAATGGCCTGGGTTTCGTGGGCTTCCTTGCTGATGGAACCGTATGACATGGCGCCTGTCTTGAAGCGTTTGACGATCTCGGTCCAGGGTTCCACCTCTTCTATGGGCACGGGTGTATCGGCGGTCTTTAATTCAAAGCGGCCGCGGATCAGCCCTTCTTCCCGGTTAATCTCGTGCACCGACTCCCGGTAGTTCCGCCACGCCGCTTCATCGTCCTGTCGCACGGCCTGCTGGAGCAGGGGGACCGTGGCGGGATTGTACTGGTGGGCTTCACCGTCCCGGCGCCATTTGTAGCGGCCGCCTCCGGGCAGGAGCGTGTCGGTGACTGCATATCGATCCATCCCGGCGCAGCGCAGCTTGATTTCCCGGGCGATCGTTTGCATGTCTGCTCCGCCGATGCGCGAGACCGTTCCGCTGAACCAGCGATCCGTGACCGATGGGTCCAGGCCTACACATTCAAATATCTGGGCTCCCCGGTAGCTTTGCAGGGTGGAAATGCCCATTTTGGACAGGACCTTGAGTATCCCTTTTTTAACGGCGCCGATATAGTGTGCGCGCGCCCTCTGTGGCTCGGTTTGGTCCAGCCGGCCCGCATCGACCAGCCTGTCGATGGTGGCCAGGGCCAGCCAGGGAACGACGGCCCCGGCGCCGTAACCCAGCAGGCAGCAGAAGTGGTGAATCTCCCGCGCTTCGCCGGTCTCGACGATAAGGCCGCATCCGGCGCGCATGCCGGCGGCAATGAGACCGTGGTGCACGGCGGCGGTGGCCAACAGGGCCGGTATGGGGGCATGGCCGTCGGGGATGTCCCGGTCAGTTAGTATCAGCAGGTGGGCTCCCGCTTCCACCTGACGAACGGCAACGCGGCACAAGGCTTCCAGGGAGCGGGTCAATCCCGGCCCACCGTCGGCCTGGGGCCAGCAGATGGACAGGTCTGCCGACTTCAGAATATCGTGGTCCGATGCGCGGATGGCGGCCAGATCCGACGGTGTGAGGATGGGATGCGGCAGGTGCAGCTGGCGGCAGTGCACAGGCGTTTCGGCAAAGAGGTTGTGTTCGCGCCCGATGGTTGTGGAAAGGGCGGTGACCAATTTTTCCCGGATGGCGTCAAGGGGTGGGTTGGTCACCTGGGCGAACAGCTGGCGGAAATAGTCGTAGAGCAGGCGGGGTCGTTTGGATAGGATGGCCAAGGGGATATCGTCGCCCATGGATCCGGTGGGTTCCAGGCCGCTTTCGGCCATGGGGCCTATGATCAGCTTGAGGTCTTCGGCTGTGTAACCGAAGCGATGCTGTTCGACCCCCAGATTTTTACCGGCCGGTTCCGGCTTCGGCTGCCCCGGAGGCAAGTCTGCCAGACGTAGCTGGTTTTCTTTCAGCCATCGGCCGTAAGGCTGCCTTGCGGCCATACTTTCCTTGATCTCGTCGTCATGGATGATGCGGCCCTGCTCCAGGTCCACCAGGAACATGCGGCCGGGCTCCAGGCGCCCTTTAGTGGCCACATTGGCAGGATCTACCGGCAGCACGCCGGTTTCCGATGCCATGATCACCCGGCCGTCACGGGTGACCGTATAGCGGCTGGGCCGCAGGCCGTTTCTATCCAGCACGGCGCCCACGCTGAGGCCGTCGGTGAAGGGTATGGCTGCGGGGCCGTCCCAGGGTTCCATGAGACAGGCGTGGTAGGCGTAAAAATCCCGCTTGGTCCGGCTCATGGTGTCGTGGTGCTGCCAGGCCTCGGGAACCAGCATCATTATGCACTGGGCCAGGGGGCGTCCCGTGTGCAAGAGTAGCTCCAAGGCGTTGTCCAGGGTGGCCGAATCGCTGCCGCCGGGGGTGGAGACCGGAATCAAGTCTACGATGTCGTCGCCGAAAGTGCCGGAGCCGAAGAGAGGCTCCCTGGCGCGCATCCAGTTTTTGTTGCCCTTCACGGTGTTGATCTCGCCGTTATGGCACAGGTAGCGGAAGGGTTGGGCCAGGTCCCAGGATGGAAAGGTGTTGGTGCTGTATCGCTGGTGGACCAAGGCCAGGGCGCTGGCCATGGCCGGGCTGCACAGGTCTGGGTAAAAGGCAGTCATCTGGTCCGCCAGCAGCATGCCTTTGTAAACCAGAGTTCGCGAAGAGAGGCTGGCGATGTGAAACAGGGACGCTCCCGGATCGAACATCTTGCGGACTCGGTTTTCAGCGGCTTTGCGCGTGAGATAAAGCCTGCGTTCGAAGGTTAAGGCATCCCCGCCGGCGTCACCCCTGCCCACGAAAGCCATTTGGATCACCGGCATCGCCCGTCGAGCCAGGTCGCCGGCCGCATCCGGATTGACCGGCACGCGTCGCCATCCTAAAAAGTTGAGTCCCTTCTCTTTTGCAGCAGCCGACAGCGCTGCTCGGGCTGCCTTGCGCAGACCCTTGTCCGACGGCAGAAACACCAGGCCGGCGGCATAGTCCATTTCGGCCGGGAGGTGGATGGTCGCCTCCCGGGCCGCCTGCTGCAAAAAGAGGTGGGGTTTCTGGATGAGGATTCCGGCGCCGTCGCCGGTGGTTTCATCGCAGCCGCAGGCGCCCCGGTGGGTGAGGTTCCCCAGGATCTTCAGGGCGTCCCTGACCAGTGCGTGTTCTTTGCGGTTGTTGAGGTTGCAGATCAGGCCCACGCCGCAGGCGTCATGCTCGAATGATGAGCGGTAAAGGCCTTTATACGGTAGATCATTCAACATTCCAGCTCCTGTGATCATCTGCGTCTATTTTAATTTTCACCCAATTGAAGATTCTCCGCGGCCCCGATGTGCGGGATCTCTGCTTCGCTCCGACAAGCCGTGGTGACTGTTCTGCCTGTAGCAGCAGCGCTGCGCAGCACAGTGAGGATGAATTTCGATTTCCAGTTCACGCGCTATTGCGGTTTATCTCTGAAGGGCAATAATCCTGGGACCATTGCTGCAATGCATATACCAAATATGTCCATGCACGGGGTGCTTGGCAAGGCCCTTGATAGGCCTGGCGCGTGTGCGGGTTGATTGACTCACCCAACGCGGAAATATATTACAAAAAAGTAATAAATTTCGGTACTGAAGCGCATTTTTGTTGTAATTCTTGATGTCTGTTTCCATTCAAACCGGATTCAGCCCTGATACTGGACCCGGTACAGGACATGCATTATGTTATCCACTCAAACCGAACATCCCAGGATATGAAAGGCCCGAGATGCCTATGAGCGGCAAACGGCAGGACCTGCTGAACATGCTCTGTGATCTGAGCGATCTGTCCGCGCTGGTCACCGGCAGTGTAAACATCGAGAATTTCCTCCAGCGAACCGTGGCGCTGGTTTCCGGGCACCTGGGAACGCCGGTCTGCTCCATTTATCTATACGATGAGACGGCCGACGAGCTGGTGCTCAAGGCCACGGTTGGATTGAATCCGGAAGCGGTGGGCCGGGTGCGCATGGGCTCCGGTCGTGGACTGGTGGGCACGGTGATGGCGACCCGCCAGGCGGTGTGTGAGGGGCACGCCAGCAACAACCCGCATTTTCGCTATTTTCCGGAAACCGATGAGTTGCCATACGAATCCTTTCTGGCCGTTCCCATCCAAAAGGGCGTGGTCAAGATCGGCGTGCTGGTGGTCCAACACACTGAATCGGACTATTTCGAGACCAGCGATGTTATGGCTCTGAAAGCCACCGGTGCCCAACTGGCCGCGGTCCTTGAAAATGCCCGACTGCTGATGGATCTGCAGCGCATGTGCAGCATTCCCGAGCGACCGGTGTGTAACTTGGGATTCATCAAGGGGCAATCTGCCTCCGGCGGTGTCGCTTTTGCCCCGGCGACCGTCTGGGGCAGGAGCCACGGCAGCCTGGTGGCCGAACCGGCTGTGGTCGACAGCGGAACAATGGCTGATTTTCGGCGGGCGGTGAAAAAGACCGGTGAACAATTGAGCGTCTTACAGCAGCGATGCGCCGACCGGTTGCCGGAGAGCGCAGCCTTGATTTTCGCCGCCCATTTCATGATGCTCAAGGATCCCAAATTCATCGACCGCATGGCCCAGCAGATCGAAAAGGGGGATCCGGCGAGCCGGGCGGTGCGCGAGGTGGCCCGCCATTACCTGGACCTGTTTGCCGACAGCCCCCATCCCTACATCCGTGAAAAGGTCAGCGACATCGAAGACCTGGCCGGCCGGTTGCTGAACAATCTGGCGCCGCCATCACCGGATGGCAACGGGGACACCAGCAACCGGGTGGTCATCGCCCAGGCGCTTTACCCATCGGAGCTGCTTAAACTGGCCGCCGAATCGGTGGCGGGCATCGTGCTGGCCAATGGCGGGGTCACCTCCCATGTGGCTATCATCGCCCGCTCCCTGAAAATTCCCATGGTGGTGGTCCAGTGCCCGGAATTGATGCACCTGCCCGAGGTCACGCCGGTATTGGTGGACGGCGAGGTGGGCAATGTCTACATGGATCCATCGGCGGACATCATTTCCCGCTTCGATGCCCGCCATCAGGCCATACAGAAGGTGACAGGGCAAAAGACTTCAGTTCGGGCGGGCACTGCCCACACCAGGGACGGTACACGGGTCGATCTGCCGGCCAATATCAATCTGCTGGGCGAGCTGCCCCTGGCCCGGGAGATGGGGGCGGCGGGCATCGGCCTCTACCGGACCGAATTTCCCTTTCTCATCCGGCCGTCGTTTCCCTCGGAAACCGAGCAGTACCTGGTCTATCGTCAGGTGGTGGCGGCCATGGACGGCAAACCGGTGGTGTTTCGCACCCTGGACATCGGCGGCGAAAAGACGCTGGCCTTTACGGACTCGGTCAACGAACCGAATCCGGAGCTGGGCCTGCGGTCCATCCGTTTCACCCTGGCATATCGGGACATTTTCGAGCAGCAGGTTAGGGCGATCCTGCGAGCCGCCGCCGGAAGCGATTCGGTGGGGATCATGTTTCCCCTGATCTCTTCGGTGGACGATTTTTTGCTGGCCCGCCAGGTGGTGCACGACTGCCAGGATCGGCTCAAGGCGGATGGGCTGGACCATAACGATCACCCGGCTATCGGCATGATGATCGAGTTGCCCTCGGTGGTGGAAACCATGGCGGAGTTTGCCGCAGAGGCCGATTTTTTTGCCATCGGTACCAATGACTTTGTGCAATACATGCTCGGCGTGGACCGCAGCAACAAACGGGTAGCCGACTACTACCGCCCCGAACACCCCTCGGTGCTGCGGGCGTTGGTGCGGGTGGTAAGGGTCGCCGGCGATCGTGAAAAACCGATCAGCATCTGTGGAGAAATGGCACACGACGAGTCGATGATTCCCTTTCTGCTTGGCATCGGCATCCGACGGCTGAGCATCGATCCGCAGTTCATGCCCGCCGTGCATCGGCAGATTGCCGGCCTGTCCATCGACCCATGTAAAGATCACGCACGGGCGCTGCTGTCCGCAGGCAGCATTGCCGAGGTTCAACGCGCCCTTGCAAAATTTTGAGACCGGTTTAAATCAATCCCCATTTCCGGCATTGATTCATCCTGGCCGGTTGGTATAGAATCCAAGCTGATTGTTGTCTTCGATCCTTTACCTGTTCATGAACAACCCTCCCATTTTACTTAAAGCGATCAGGAAAGAATAACCATGAGCGTGTTAATCGTTTCTCCCCTTCGTGTACTTTTCATGTGTATGGCCATCGGGCTGGTGGTCTTCGGTACGCACCTGCCGGCATCCTGCCAGGAGACGGCGCCACCGGTCGTAATTCCTGAAGCATCGTCAACGATTCCCAGCCTGGCCGACGTGGTCTATCAGGCCGGAGCGCTGACCCAGCGCCTGTCGGTACTGAAGAGCAGGCCCGAGACCGCCGATTCCCTGCAGAAGCTGGAGCAGCGGCTCAAACGGGCTAGCTCAGAAACAGACCGGTTCATCGACCGGCTGAGCCTGCTCAAGGATGGAGATCTGCAGAGCTACCAGCAACTGGCGGCGCTAAAAGGGGAGATCCGCAGCGCAACCGACGATGTCGAACGGGTGGTCAAATCCCTGACTGAAGCCATTGAGGACGTGGAGTACCGGCGCCGCACATGGCTGGCGGCACAAACCCGCTGGGATGGGTGGCAGTCACAGCTGAGCAAGGATCTGGCCCTAAAGAGCGTTGCCGATGCCTTCACAAGGGCAACCGCGGACATCAGTGAAGCACTGGATATCCTTTCCGGAAAACTGGAACCCCTGTTGGCTGTCCAGCGGCAGGCCGGCGATATCGGTGCGAAAATCCGGAGTCTTACCGACCAAATCGACACCATGATGGCGCAACAGCGCGGGGGCACGCTGCGTGGCGACATGCCGAACATGTTTTCCATCGCCTACCTGCAGCAACTGATCGAATTGGTCCATGAACCCTCCCGGCTGATCAAGGCCCTGACCCCCCTGGATACTGCTTTTATAACGGAAAAGGGATGGGTGATCGTCCTTCAGGTGGTGGTCTTCGCGCTCATGTTTAGCATGGTTCGCCGTTACCGGTCACACCTGCTGGACAATCCCGACCGCCGGTTTTTTGGAAAGCGACCCGTCTCCCTATCCCTGTTCGTGACCATCTTTACCCTCTCCTTTCTTTACGGATCACCGCCGACCCTGTGGCGGGTGCTGATTCAGACCGTTGCCGGTGTGGTGACCGCACGGCTGGTGTCGGCCTTTGTCAAGGAGCCCTGGATCAAGCGGGCCATCTACATCCTGATCCTGGTAATGATCGGATTCCAGGCCCTGCTGATTGCGGGGGTGCCTATGGCACTCATGCGCCTGTTCCTGCTGGTTTGGTCCGTGGCAGGCATCGCCTATTTCGGGTGGCGGGGTCGCAAGGGGGCAGCCGCCGGCAACCCGGCGGCACGGGTCTGGCTGCTCAGGCTGGTCGTCGTGGTGTTCGTTGTCATCACCGTGGCGAATGTCATCGGTTTTGGTAATTTCGCAGTCCAGGTTATGGACGGTGCCATCCGCACGTCGATTCTGCTGCTCATGGGATGGGCCGGAATCCGACTGGTCCGTGTGGCCCTGGAGCTAGGTGCCGAGTCCCTGCCCACGGGCAATTTTTTATTGATTCGCCAAAACGCCGATGCGATTCTGCGGCGGGTTATTTTATTTGCCAACATCCTGATTGTTATATTCGTGGCCGCCAACCTGATGGTGGCTTGGAAGCTTTACGCCATCCCGGTGGAGGCCATGCAGGCTTTTTTCACCTTCGGGGTGACCATCGGCGAGCAGCGAATCACCCTTGGTCTGGTGATGACGGCGGCCCTGATACTCTATGGTGCTTTCGCTCTCTCATGGGGCCTTCAGGCCCTGCTGATGGAAAATGTGCTGAGCAGCCAGCAGATGGATACCGGTGCCCGGCTTTCCATCGTGCGTCTGGTCCACTATGGTCTGGTGCTGGTGGGTTTTCTCATCGCCCTCTCCGCGCTGGGCTTCGAGTTGAAGAATGTCACCATCATCGGCGGTGCCTTGGGTGTGGGCATCGGCTTCGGCATGCAGGCCATCGTCAACAACTTCGTTTCCGGACTGATCCTGTTGTTCGAGCGGCCCATCAAGGTGGGAGACGTGATCCAGCTCAGCGACGGCATGCAGGGCCGGGTTCTGAATTTAGGGCTGCGGGCCACGACGGTCCAGACCTTTGACCGGGCCGAGATTGTGGTGCCTAACGGCGACCTTATTTCCAACCAAGTAACCAATTGGACATTGGGGGATCGCAGCATGCGGCTGAGGATTCCTGTCGGTGTGGCTTACGGCTCCGACGTGGAGACGGTAATGCGGGTGCTCATGGCCGTCGCCACTGAAAGTACTCAGGTGCTCAAAGACCCCCAGCCTATGGTACTCTTTCTGAACTTCGGCGACAGCTCGCTGGATTTCCAACTGCGGGTGTGGATTTCCGATTTTAACGACCGGCGAATCATTCAGAGCGCCTTGATCCGGGACATCGACCGGCGGTTCCGGGTCGAGGGCGTGGAGATCCCCTTTCCCCAGCGGGACCTTCATTTGCGCAGTGTTGACGGCAAGGCCGCGGAGCGCTTGAAGGGCGACCCAACGGCTCCGGTGGAACCCATATCCGTCGGCACGGCGCAGACGCCGGAAAGCGAATAACCCATGACCCCGACCATCGACCTGCTCAAATCCCACCGATCGATCCGCAAATTCACGGACCGGCAGGTGGACGACCAGACCCTGACCGCAATCATCGCGGCAGCCCAGTGTGCGGCCACGTCTCATTTTGTCCAGGCATACACGGTCCTCCGGGTGCGGGATACGGCCAAGCGGCAGGCCATATCCGAGCTGGCAGGGCCCCAGGTCTGGGTGGCCCGGGCACCGGTTTTCCTGGTTTTCTGCGCCGATCTCAATCGGCTGGAAGCCGCCTGCGGCATGCAGGAAACGGCCATGGAAAAGGGCTGGGCCGAGCAGTTTGTCACCGCCACCGTCGATGCAGCGCTGCTGGCCCAGAATGTGCTGATTGCCGCCGAATCGATGGGTATGGGAGGTGTCTACATCGGCGGCATCCGCAACGATCCCCAGACGGTGTGCGACCTGCTGGAAATTCCCGACCAGGCCTATCCGGTGTTTGGCATGTGTCTGGGCTGGCCGGCCCATGATCCGCCTCCCAAACCCCGGTTGCCGGTCGATGCCGTGCTGTTCACGGACCGCTATCCGCAACGGCACGACACCGAGGTGATTACAGCCTATGATCGAACCACCAACCACTACTTTCTGAACCGCAACAGCAACCTGAAGGACGAGACCTGGACCCATCAAATGGCCGAGCTCATGGGCCGGGTGATCCGACCCCATATGAAGGCTTTTCTTGAGAAGAAGGGATTCTTCTTAAAATAAGGCTGACGGTTTAATGGAATTAAGGAGATAAAACCACCATGATGACACTCGAAGATAAAAATCTGTTTCGTCAACAGGTATGGATCAATGGTCAATGGACCGATTCACGAACCGGCAAGACCCTCACGGTGAACAACCCTGCCGACGGCAGCACACTGGGCAATGTGCCGTCCGTCACCGATGCGGAAGTGAATCTCGCCATCGATGCGGCCGACCGGGCACTGCCGGCCTGGCGCCGTCTCACGGCAAAAGAGCGCTCTGAGACGCTCCACCGATGGTACCGCCTGATGATGGAACACCAGGATGACCTGGCGGTGATCCTCACCAGCGAGCAGGGCAAACCCCTGGCCGAAGCCAAAGGGGAGATTGCATACGCCGCCGCTTTCGTCCAGTGGTTCGCCGAGGAGGCCAAACGGTTATACGGCGACACGATCCCTGCGGCCGGCTCCGACCAGCGCATCATCGTAATCCGTCAGCCCGTTGGGGTCTGCGCGGCCATCACGCCATGGAATTTTCCGGCGGCCATGATTGCACGCAAGGCGGCCCCGGCCCTGGCCGCCGGCTGCACCATCGTGGTCAAGCCGGCCAGCCAGACGCCGCATACGGCACTGGCCCTGGCCGAATTGTCCGACCGGGCAGGAATTCCTGCCGGGGTTTTCAACGTGATCACCGGGTCAGCCGGCGTGATCGGCGGCGAAATCACCGCCAGCCCCATTGTGAGAAAACTCAGCTTCACCGGTTCCACCGAAGTGGGGCGAACGCTCATGGCCCAATGCTCCGGTACGGTCAAGAAGGTTTCCCTGGAACTGGGCGGCAATGCCCCCTTTATCGTTTTCGACGATGCGGACGTGGATCAGGCCGTTCAGGGCGCCATGATTTCCAAGTACCGCAATTCCGGACAGACCTGTGTGTGCGCCAACCGGCTTTTCATTCAGGCAGGCGTCTATGCGGAATTCTCGGAAAAACTGGTGGCGGCGGTGGAAACACTCAAGGTGGGCAGCGGTCTGGATCCTGATGTGCAGCAAGGGCCGCTCATTGACGCGGCGGCCCTTGCCAAGGTGTCCCATCACATCGACGACGCCATTTCCAAGGGTGCTAAACTGCTGGTTGGTGGAAAGCCCCACGCCCTGGGCGGCACCTTTTTCCAACCCACCGTGCTGGGAGACGTGGCTGCCGACATGACGGTGGCAACCGACGAAACCTTCGGCCCGGTGGCGCCGCTGATCCGCTTTTCATCGGAAGCGGATGCCATTCGCATGGCCAACGACACACCCTACGGTCTGGCGGCCTACTTTTACGCCCGGGACGTGGGCCGTATCGTGCGGGTGTCCGAAGCCCTGGAGTTCGGCATGGTGGGTGTCAATACCGGATTGATCTCCACCGAAGTGGCGCCGTTCGGCGGGGTGAAGCAGTCGGGCATCGGCCGGGAGGGGTCGCGATACGGGATAGATGAATACGTAGAGATGAAGTATATTTGCCTGGCCGGCATCGAAAATTAGTGTCCGTTCAGAAACGGCATCTTGCGGCCCAGATCGGCGTTCTCGCCTTTTGAAGCACGTAGTGAAGCTTCAGCGCTATCCTCGACGTAGCGCTGCTACGCCTCCGGTTTCCAAAAAGCTGCGGCCTTGATCTGCACCACAATCTACCATTTCTGGACAGACACTGGTCTGGGACGCCTGCCTGAAGGTGGAATCCAATAAGAGACCTTACAAAACGGGCGATCAATTCGGCGTTTCTTTTGAGGCGCTCAAAACGTTTCAGTTTGGCCAAGATCAAGGCGAACGATCATTTCAACCACAGGCATACAGTAAGTATTCCGAGGATTGAAATGTGAGGCCAACGCCGATGTTGGCCGAAATGAGACGTTTTGGATTCGGCGCACCTATTGGTTTTCTCTTTCTTCGGTTACGCAGTAGATCCCCTTGCCGGTCATGCCGGGCCGAAAGCACAGGTTGTCCGACAGGCAGCGCGCACGAGTTCGGTCGCCGGATTGCCAGCGTTTGATCAGGCCCGGTTCGCGGATCAGTGGACGGGACATGGAGAAGTAGTCGGCTGTTCCGGCGTCCATCAGCTGTTCAGCGACTTCAAGGGTGCGGATGCCGCCCACCAGGATCAATGGAACGTCCAGGGACCGTTTGAAGGCCTGGGCTGCCGCCTTGAAATAGGCTTCCTTCTCCTTCTTATTGATGTTGGGCCGGCTGGGGGATAGCTTGCCGCCGGTGAGCAGGCCGCCGCTCAACTCGATGGCGTCCAGACCCGCCGCCACCATCTGCCCCGCCGCCGAAATGCTATCTGCCACGTTCAGGCCACCCTCCGCGAAATCCTCGCAGTTAATTTTTACCAGCAGGGGCCAGTCACTGCCCACCGCTTTTCGAATCGCCTGGATGGTCTCCACATGAATGCGCACGCGGTTGTCGAGCATTCCGCCGTAGTCGTCGGTTCGCCGGTTGAACCAGGGCGAAAGAAACTGGCTGAACAGGTAGCCATGGGCACTGTGCAGCTGGATGCCGTCGAAGCCTGCGGTTTGGGCCCGTCGGGCCGCCTCAGTATAGACATTTTTTAGACGCTGGATGTCGTCCACGGACAGTTCGGTCCGAGGCGTCTGGGCCAGTCCTTCGAAATTCGATGCGACCACGGGCGGTGTGCCGATGGCCTTTTCCAGGGCAAAGTGGCCGGCGTGGGCCAACTGGGCCACGATCCGGCCGCCGGCCGCGTGGACGGCATCGGTCATGGACCGCAGGCCGTCGATCAGGCTGTCGTCATAGAGGCCCAACTGCCAGGGGCTGGCCTGGCCTTCTCGGGTGACGTAAGCGTGACCGCTGATGATCAGGCCCACGCCGCCTTTGGCGAGGGCCGCCATGGTGTCGGTCAGTTTGGGGGTTACCCGGCCGTCCTCGGTGGCCATGCCTTCCCAGGTGGCTGAGCGGACGAATCGGTTGGCCAGGGTCATGCCGTTGATGGTGCTGGCGTCAAACAAAAGTTTTTTGGTCATCTTGATCTCCTGAAAAAATACCCCTCACCCTGTCCCTCTCCCCGGAGGGGCGAGGGGACGTTGGCAACGTCCTAGCTCATCTAAGGGCCGGTTCAACATTACACGTCTTTCTCACATGGAGGGGTTAGGGTCGGGTTGATGGGTGTTTACGGGTTAGTTGTCTTTGAAACCACGGTCATCTCTAATTGGATAGTGTGATGGTAAGCGTCTCGCCATCCTGAGCTACCGGATAGGCCTTTACCGGTTTTTTTGCTGCACCGCCCACCGGCTTGCCGTCGTAGGTGAAGGTCGATTTGGAGACACTGCAGCACTCGATGGTGTTGCTGCCGGCGATGGTGTCGATGCGCCGGCCCATGTGGGTGCAGCGGTTGGCGATGGCGTGGTATTGTCCGTCGTCGCCATGCAACACCAGCAGACGCGGATCGAGCTTTCTGCCTTCCAGTCGCACGCCGTTGCCTGGTGCTTTGAGCTCAGGCATGCGGGACAAATCGACCCTCACCTGCCCGTTTTCATATGACCAGGCCATCGTGTCTGCAGCCCTGGGTGTTTCACAAATGCCGAAAATTCTTTTCAGAAATCTCATTTTTTTCTCCATGCAATTATTGATTGCTTCTGTATGCGATATTTTTCCTTTTTAGCGGTGATCGTCCGTAAATGGTAGATTTTGGTTCAGGCTTAGGCCGCAGGGCTTTTTAAACCGGAGGCGTAGCAGCGCTACGTCGAGGATTGAAAAAGCCCGAGAACACCGGCCTGGGCCAAAAGATGCCAGTTACGGACGGTCACTAAGCCGCCTCCACCCGACACGGAACATACCGGTGAAGCGGCGTGCCTGCCAGTGGATCCCGGTGGGTATTTTTGGTCAGCCGGTTCACATTGGCACCGGTGACCGTTCCCTGATAATATAGGCCGAAGCCATGGGGCATGAGGACTTGGCCGACCCTGGCCCTGGAAGAGACTTCCAATTCGATGGTTTCCCGGCCGGCGGCGGTGGTAACCGTCACCTGTTGGCCGTCGGCAAGCTTTAGCGCCGCGGCGTCATCGGCATGCATGGCCAGGGTGCAGGCCCGACGCCCCCGGTTCCATTCGGGATTGCGCATCAGCGTATTGGCGTTGGTGCGGACATGGCGACCGGCCATGAGAATCAGCGGAAAGTCGGGATCCGGGGACAGGGCCGCTGCTTCTTTCTCGGGATTGAGGTCAGCCATCCAGGCGTCCATTTCAGGGATGAAAAGGTCAATCTTGCCGCTGGGTGTACGGATGGCGGACATGTTGGCCGCTTCATCCGATTTGCCCAGCCACACGCCCTCAGGGTGGTCCATGACGGCCTGGAACAGTTTTTCTCCGAATCCGGCGCGGGGATGAAGGCCGACCAGCGGAACCAGGCTGCGGTTCCTGACCATGGACTTCACAATGGTCGGCAATTTGTCCGGAGCCGTGCGTATCGATTCCCCCCAGCCGTCCACGGCGAACCCGGCCCTCACGGCGTCTTTTCTCAACCTTTCCGGTGCGGTGAGAAGCAGCCCCCACAGGGCTGCCAGGTTGCCGGATTCCAGCGCCCTGCCGAGGGTTTTGGACAGGATGAACGGGATGGCCTTCATCAAGCCGGGATTGGATCGGGCCAGGGTCATCAATTCGACGGCAAAGGCGAAGCGATCCTTTTGGGCGACCTGGTAAAGGGCCTCGGGAAGCGTGGGAATCAGCCCCATGGCGTCGGCGATGCGCGTGAAGATCTCTCCGCACTCCAGCGGTTCGCCGTCGGGTTCGATAAGTGGTCGACGCATCTGGAAGTAGACCTCCGGCCAGGTCCAGGTGAAGAAGGTGCCGTCCCAGGACTCGTAGCCGGAACGCGCCGGCAATACGTAGTGTGACAGCCGGGCCGTCTCGGTCATGGCCAGTTCGATGGTGACGAGCAGGTCCAGGCGGTTGAATGCTTTTTCATAGGCGGTCGTGTCTGCATAGGAACGCAGGGGGTTGCTGGCGCAGACGATCACGGACCGGATGCGGTCCGAATGGTCGCTCAGGATCTCCTCGGGCAGCACGTTGGGCGGGGAGTAGCCCATGAGGATGGGGAAATCGGTGTTCACCGTGCGCCAGTGTTTTGGGTCCCGCTCGTCGGTGTGGGCGCCGATGGGCATGAACTTGCCCGGGATGACATTGCCGCCGGGCACGCACAGGCGACCGCACACGGCCAGCAGTACGTTGTACAGACAGGATGTCAGGGTGCTGTGGCGGTTCATATAGATGCCCAGGTCGGTGTGCAGGCACCATCGGCGCCGTCCCAGCTCACGGCACAGGTCGACCACCGGCTCGACGCCGAGGCCGCACACGGCCAGCGCGTCGCCCACCGCAACGTTCTCGAACCAGGGGCGGATCTGGTCGAAACCGGTGGTGTGGGTATCGATGTAAGCCCGGTCTTCCCAGCCGTTTTCGAATATGATGGCGATCATGGCCCGCACCATCAGGGCGTCGGTGCCCGGCCTGACAGGCAGGTGGATGTCGGCAAGGCGCGCTGTTTTAGACTGTCGGGGATCGACCACCACCAGCAGCTTGTCCGGGTTGCTGGAAAATTCCTTTAACACCAGGGGCGCCCGGGGCATCTGGTGGCTCTCCATGCCGTTCCAGCCCACGGCCAGCAGCATGTCGGCGTTTGCCTCATCGGGGATGTGAAAATCGCTCTGCCGGCCGGTGTGGCGGCCGCAGGCCCAAAATGCGCCGGTAAGCTCCTGGGCCACGGCGTTGTAGTGATACTGCGAGCCCAGCAGCTTCATCAGCGTGCGGCCGAAAGCCGCCTCGAAGTGGCACCCCTGGCCCCCGCCGCCCATGTAGGCATAGGACCGCGGGCCGTGTTCTTCGACCACACGGCCGAGCTTCTCGGCAATTTCTGCAATGGCCTGATCCCAGGAGATTCGCTCGAACCCGGTGGCAGTGCGCTTGAGGGGGTGGGTCAGCCGATCGGCGTGGTGCTGGTGATGGGCTACGTTAAGCCCTTTGCGGCAGGCGTAACCCCTGCTCCTGGGATTGGCCTTGTCCGGGCGCACCTTGACCATGTGGTTGTCGGCCACCTGGACTTCCAGTCCGCAATTCTGGGCGCACAGCACACAGCCGGTTTTATGCCACTGAGCCATGACCGTTACCCTACATCAGCCCGCGTTCCTGGGCGATGTTCATATAGGTTTCGAATACATTCTTCGGGGGCAGATAGCGGCTGTCTTCGGCTTTCTGATTGAGAGTGATGGCCTCGGTGGGACAGTCGGTGACGCACAAGCCGCAGCCGATGCAGCGATCCAGGTTGACTTGTGCGGCTTCATCGACGGTGATGGCGTCCATCTGGCATCGTTCCACGCAGGCTTCGCAGGCCGTACACAGGTCTTCGTCCACCTGGACGTAGTAGTTGGTGTGGACCACTTCGGCCGGCTTGTCTAGGGTCTTCATGTTTTTGAGAACACCGCAGCAACAGCCGCAGCACATGCAGATGTTCAATGATTTTTGCTGATTTCCTGGCTGGAGCACCAGCCCGGCCTCGACCCCGGCCTTGAGGATGTCCAGACGCCTCGGCCTTGTCGATTTCGCGCCCCAGGCCGTTCTGTCTCATAGTAGTAGGCACCAGCGCCAAAGATCAGGCATACCTCCGGGGGCTTGTCACAGCCTTTGCCGATCATCTTCTGTTCTTTGCGGCAGATGCAGGGGGAGACCACAATCTTGGATTGTTTGTTGATGATCTCCTCGGCCGCTTCATAGGGCATGACCGCCATTTCGGCCGATACGCTCTTGGCGACCGGCACCACACGCAGCTGCTGGGTCTTGGCGCTCAACAAGCCTTTATGCATCAGGGTGGGCATGTATTCGTTGACGTCCCGGATCAGGCCTTCGTCCAAGCTGTTGAGATGATACTCCCAGATGCCGATGACGAATTGAGCCGCGCTGTACAGGGTTTTATCGCCTTTGGACATCCGAAAAATAAGCCCTTTTCGGGACATCTCCGCCAGCGTCTCGGCCAACGCTGCGGCATCCCTGCCGTTGCGTTCAGCAATCCCCGCTGCCGGTTCAGGCATCATGGTGAGGGTCATGGCGATTTCCGCCTCGTCGGGGGTAAACAGACGCCTTAAAATCCGCAGTTCAACCCCGGATGCGGTGCTGGGGTAGCCGGTTGGCAGGTTGTCCAGGTGCTTGGCCAGTCGCTTGTAAACATCGGTCATGATCGTCTCCTTGAAGTCCTTTTTATTTTATACCGATTGGTATGTTTTGCCAATTACACGGTCTGTCGCATCTCGGTGATTATCTTTTCGGCGGTGTCGGTGGCGTTGCGCATGTAGGACGCCTCGCCGGTGACTTTTGACAGGACGCTGCCGCCCTCCATGAGGGAGATGAGGATTTCGGCCATGTTTTTTGCATCGGTGGCCGTTTCGATGACCCCTTCGGTTTTTCCCACTTCGATCAGGGAGACGATACTCTTTTTCCATTTTGCCAGCACATCTACGGCCATTTTGCGCAGCACGGCGTGGGTGTCGTCGGCCTCCACGGCGGTGTTGAGGATGGGGCAGCCGCCGTAGGCGAGGATCATGCGGTAGACTTTACGAAAGCCGCGGGGGTAGGCCAGCAGCTTGTCAAGGGTCGATCCGGCTGCCTCGATTTCCTTGGAGAAGAAATCGAAGATCAGGTCGATGTTGTGCTGGAAGGCATGCACGGCCACGTCGTCCTTATTTTTGAAGTTGCCGTAGATGCTGCCCTTGGTCAGGCCCGTTGCCGCGGTCAGGTCGGACATGGAGGTGCCGGCATAGCCCTTTTTGTTGAAGATGGGCGCGGCGGATTCGATGATCAATTGCCGGGTGCGGCCGGATCGGGGGAGGGTTGCTGATTTCATGGAACGGCTAATATACCAAGCGGTATATCAAGTCAACCTAAAGATGGGTTCCCCTGAATTGGGGAATTTAGGATTCAGGAATTTATTGCTTAGTGGAAAGAAGGTCTATTGGAAGAGGTAGATTTTGGTTCGGGCCAAGGCCGCAGCGAAAGCGAAACCGGAGGCGTAGTAGCGCTACGGCGAGGATAGCGCTAAAGCTTCACTTCGTGCTCGACAGAGCGAGAACGCCGGCCTGGGCTAAAAGATGCCTCTTCCAGTAGATCTTCTACGTGTAGCTGGTGCCATCCCAGCAATGCGTGCACAGCCGTTCCTTGGGCAGGCCGATGGCTGCCACCATGTCGTCCATGCGCTGGTATTTCAAGGTGGTCAGGTGCAGCTGCTCCCGTATGTGGTCGATCATGGCCAGGTTCTTCTCCGATCCGTGACGGGCGTATTCGTCCAGATGCCGGTCCTCAGCCCCCTCTAACTTTTTGATCGCCGTACGGCCGGCGAGGTCCAAGGTGGAGCGGGAAGTGGAGAAATTGAGAAACTCGCAGGGGTGAATCAGGCAGGGACAGGCCGGCCGCATGTGCACTTCCCTGGCGCCGTATTCGAACAGCACCTGCACATTGTCGCGCAACTGGGTGCCTCGCACGATGGAATCTTCGCAAAAGAGAATGCGCTGGCCATCGATGAGCTGACGAACGGGGATCAGTTTCATGCGGGCCACCAGATCCCGCATCTTCTGGTTCTGCGGCATGAAGCTGCGCGGCCAGGTGGGGGTATATTTGACGAAGGGGCGCCGGTAGGGCAGACCGCGCTGGTTGGCGTAGCCGATGCCGTGGCCGATGCCCGAGTCCGGGATGCCGCCCACGAAATTCACGGGCGTGTCGTCATTGTTGGCCAGGGCTGCACCGCAGCGGTTGCGCACCTCCTCCACGTTGATGCCCTCGTATTCCGACGCCGGATAGCCGTAATAGACCCACAGGAAGGCGCACACCTGCATGCGGTCGCCGGGGGGTGCCAGCTGTTCCCAGCCGTCCGGACTCATCCGGACCACTTCGCCGGGGCCCAGACAGTGATTCACGTCGTAGCCCAGGTTGGGGAAGGCGCAGGTCTCCGAGCTGACGGCAAAGCCACCGTCGCGGCATCCGATGGTCAGGGGGGTACGCCCCAGGCGGTCGCGGGCGGCAAAGATGCCCTGGTCGGTGAGCAGCAGCATTGAACACGAACCATGGATGGCCTCCTGGGCGTTTTTGATACCGTCTGCATAGTTGTCGGCCTCGCAGACCAGCATGGCCACCACTTCGGTTGGGTGCACCTCGCCGGCCGTGGTGTCGGAAAAGTAGCTTTTGCGCTTGAAGGCCCGCTGAACCAGCGCCTCCTGGTTGTTGATCTTGCCCACGGTGACGATGCCGAAGGTGCCCATGTGGGAGCCGACGATCAACGGCTGGGGGTCGGTGTCGCTGATCACGCCAATGCCGAATTTGCCGTGGAAACGGTTCAGTTCCGCTTCGAACTTGGTCCTGAAATAGCTGTTTTCAATATTGTGGATGGCCCGCTGGATGCTCTTTTGATTGCACACCGCCATGCCACCGCGGCGGGTGCCCAGGTGGGAATGGTAGTCGGTTCCGTAGTAAAGATCGGCAACGCAGTCCGAGGTTGAAACAACGCCAAACAATCCGCCCATGTGGCTCTCCCCTTCGGTGGCTTTGGTTGATACGAAACAGTGGTTTTTCGAACGCAGAAACAACAAACGGCCGAAAACAAGAAATGAATAGCTGGAGGTAAATTAAGCAGGACTGAAAATCAAGGTAAATATGCCCTGAAGAAAAAGTAGCGCCATCGGGTTAACTGGTGGATGGGGTCCGTTTCTGCATGACCACGGCCGCGGCGAAAGCGGCCATGCCCAACCCATCGGCCCAATACTGGGGCCAGAACAGGCCGGCGGCGGCGATCCAGAACAATAGTGTCTCCGGCCAGGTGGCCCGACGGATGAAATAGCGCTCGATAGCCGAGGCGAAGGCGATCAACCCTATCATGGTGGTGATCATGGTCAATCCCACCTGCCAGTGCAGCAGTTCGTAGCCGGCCCCCATACCCAGCAGGGGGCGGTAGGCCATAATAATCGGGATGATGTAAAGCCCTTTGGCCAGCTTCCACGAGGTGAAGGCCGTGCGCATGGGATTGGCCCCTGCTATTCCGGCACCGGCAAAGCTGGCCAGGCTCACCGGCGGGGTCACGTTGGCGTCCTGAGAATACCAGAAAACGATCATGTGGCTGACCATGATCGGAACGCCCATGTCCAGCAGAGCCGGGCCGGCCAGGGTGGCCAGAACGATGTAGCTGGCGGTGACCGGCAACCCCATGCCCAGCACCAGGGACGCCGCGCCGATCAGCAGAATGGCCAGGGCCTTGATCCCGTAGCTCAGATCCAGCACCAGGCTGGAAAATTTCAGCCCCATGCCCGTCAGCGTCACCATGCCCACAATAATGCCGGCAGCGGCGCAGGCCACCGACACCATGATGGCGTTTTTAGCCCCTTTTTCCAGCGCTTTCACAATGCTTTTCAATTCATTGAAGCAAAAGGCGACGGCGGTGTGTCGCTTTTCTCCCGCCGCCGTGTTTGGCGGCGCTACCACCCAGCGAATGGTGTTGGCGGTCAGGCTGGCGGCCAGCGTGCTGATGACCGCCACGAAGCCGGCCATCATGGGCGAGTAGTTGTTGACCAGCACGTAGACCAGAATCAATACGGGAATGATGAAATGCAACCCTTCTTTGACAACTCTTCTCACCCGGGGCAGACTCTCTTTGGGTTGGCCGACGAGACCATATTTTTTAGCCTCATAGTGAACGAAGAAAAGCACGGTCACGTAGTACATGATCGCAGGAACCAGGGCCACCTTGATGATGGTCAGGTAGCTGGTGTTGGTGAATTCGGCCATGAGAAAGGCCCCGGCACCCATGATCGGCGGCATGAGCTGTCCGCCGGTGGAGGCGGCTGCCTCGATGGCCCCGGCTACATGGGGCCGGTAGCCGACTTTTTTCATCATCGGAATGGTAAAGGACCCCGTGGCCACTACGTTACCGACGGCAGACCCGGACACCGATCCCATGAAACCGGAGGCCACCACCGAAGTCTTGGCTGGGCCGCCGGAAAAGCGGCCGGTAAGGGCGTAGGCCAGTTCGATGAAAAAATTGCCGCCGCCGGTGGATTCCAGAAAAGCGCCGAAGAGGACGAATACGAAGACAAACGTGGCGGCCACGCCGATGGGCAGGCCGAATATGCCCTCGGTGGTCAGCCACAGGGTGGTGGTGATGCGTTCGATGGAGTAGCCTTTGTGGATGATCAACTCCGGCATCCAGGGCCCGAAATAAGCATACAGCATGGCGGTCACGCAGATGCCGGTCATGATTCCACCGATGACCCGTCGGCAGGCTTCGAGTACCAGCAGGGTGCCGATGATGCTCACCATCCGGTCGGTGGCCAGCCAGTCCCCCTGGCGTTCGAAAATTTCGGTCAGGTTGATGCAGATATAGGCAGTGCAGTAAATCGATGCGGCCACCAGCAGCCAATCGATCACCACCCAGCCATTCAATCGGTCTTTGCGGGCAGATGCAACGGCGGGTTTTAGCAGAAAGGTCAGCACCAGAATGGCCCCCAGGTGAATGGATCGCTGGACCAGGGCCGTCAGGGCGGCGATGCCGGCGGTGTAAAGCTGGTAGAGGCTCAGGCTGACGGCCACAACCAGGACGATCTGCGCAGTTGTGGTGACGAGCAACGGGTTGCCGGTGCTGGTGGGGGCTGGATCGGTGGTTGCCATGGATACCTTTACTTTCTTTGGTGGCTTGGTAGGAAGCCCAATATCGGCGTAGGTCGTTACGAACGTTTGGTTTATTCAGGCTATGGGTGAACCGTGAACGATGAATCGGTTTTTCCAGTTCACTGTTTTTCTGCCTGCGGCGTAGCACGGTGGGGAAACACCTGCCGCCAGGCACGATAAGGCCAGGAGACAGGCACTGCCGAGAATTGAACCGCCACATGAGGCGCAATTGAACTCAGGTTCGTGCGGGTACCGCGCCAGATGACGGTGTGGTCCACGCCGGGGCTGCCGATTCGCAACACGAAATCGCCGGTAAGCATGTGCATCTCTTTGATGACCTCGTGGGGGCCGTGTTTGACCATGCGACCGACACCAGGCATTTTGCCCATACCGGCACCGAATTTGAGGTAGCGTTCCTCTTCAATGAAAATACGCCCCGACGGGTCCAGGCTGTGTACTTCCCAGATCGGGGCGTTTTCCACCGAATGATAGTAATGAATCGTAAAGGGCTCGCCGGCCTCCAGGGGCAGCACCAGTAACGGTGCACACCCCTGGACCGGCGTGATTGTCAATTCCAGCCCTCCGGGAAACTGCAGGGTGCTGGTGACGACCGCCAGGGCCAGCAATATACCGGCAGCGGTGCTGCGTCCAAACCGGCCGACAGTCATTCGGGCCTACGGACGCAGGTTGTCCGGCACGGCGATGTTCTTTTCCTCCAGGTACTTGATCGTTCCCGGATGCAGGGGGATTGGTGAGTATTTCACGGCATTTTCCGGCGTGGTGTAGCCTGCTACTGAATGAATCTTCTGCAGGTAGTCGTTGTTCTCGAATAAGGCCTTGGCCAGTTTGTAGACCATGTCGGTATCCAGGGAGGCCTGGCAGATCATCACATTCCAGACCCCGATGGTGGGGACCGGCTGATCGATGCCGCGATAGAAACCGTCGGCCAGGTCGACGGCCGAATAGGTTTTGTTGGCTGCCAGGATCTTCTCGGTCTGCTCGGGTGTAAACCCTATAATGTGGATCTCGTGGGTCGTGGCCAGGTCCAGAATGGAACTGGTGCCGGGTCCCACCGACCAGAATCCGACATCGATGGTGCCGTCGCGCAGGGCGTTGGCGCTTTCGGTGAAGGAAAGCCGACTGTCCTTGTAGCTGGATTTTTCGATACCCACGGCATTTAATACCACTTCAGCCATGAAGTTGGTACCGCTTCCTGGACTGCCCGTGCTAATGCTGCGACCCTTTAACTGTGTGATGTCGGTGATCCCGCTGCTTTTCAAGGTCACCACCTGCAGCAGGTTGGGGTACATGATGGCCATGGAGAGGATGTCATGCTTTTTTCCATTGAACTTACTCAAGCCATTGAAGCCGGCCACGGCTACATCACCCATGACTTCGCCGACGACCGTTTCGCCCTTGTGGGCCAGCTTGACGTTCTCCACGCTGGCGCCGGTGACCTCGGCCACGGCCTTGACCCCTTTGACATGCTTGGACCAGATTTCAGCCACACCGCCGCCATAGGGGTAATAAACCCCGCCGGTTCCCCCGGTGCCGATGCTGATGAAAGTGGTTCTGGCCAGGGCCGGTGAAGCCATCAGGCCGACAACGAAAATGAACAATACTGCGATGCTGATGCGTTTCATATCAGAGACCTCCTGGTTACGTTCAGATTTACTGGCTCATGGTTTTGACCATTACCATGACTGACTTAGGTCCGCCGTCCATATCTTTGACCGGATAGACAAAGGCGGCTGTCTCTCCGGGCTCCACCAGACCCTCTTTGGTTTTGCGGGGAATCAGCCCTCCCACGGCCTTGCCGTTGTCCAAGAAAATGTTGACCCGGTATCGTTGAGGCGTGTCGCTGATATTTTTTACGGCTACGTTGAAATGCAGCGTATCGCTGCCGCTCCATTTTTTTAAGACACAAGAAAAGTCGGCCAACTCGGCTTCAGGGGCAATCTCTTTTTCTATCTTGCTGTCCGCCGCGCAGGGGAAGACTTCTCCGGGTTTGGGTTTGGGACCGGCGCAGCCCGCAAAAACCAGGCATGCCAGGACTGCAATGATCCCTAAGATGCTTACCAGATGTTGAAATCGCTTCATGGTTCAATCCTCCTTAGCAGGTTGTCAGGTGAAAACCAAAAGCCTATTTTCAATGCCTGTGCCGGCATGTTTACGGTATTGCTCAAAAAGCGTTGGGTGACGTGCGAAGGCAGATCATGCCGGGTGTGGTGAAGAGAGATAAATCCCTGCCGATCGATAATCAAAAGACCACAGGTGTTCATTTTTGTCAACTGGCAGCCTGGATTGGGTGGACGGTTGCTGGGGGTCACCTCAACAATGCATGCAGGCGTTGAAGGTCATACCGCATATATTGGCGATTGAACCGCGAAAATGAGCGCACTGAAAATCGGTTTTTATCCCTACGGTGATGCGAAGTATTGCCGTTACAGACAAGATCTCCCCCGCGGTTTACCGTGGGGCAACTCCAAAAATGATTGTGTTTGGTGATACGGAGTTATGATGAGACGAGCCATGCAGGTTTACGAATAGTCGAAGAGCAGCCTTCCAGTCGCCACTATGGCCATTCCGACAATCATGGCCAGCAGGAGGTTTCTGGTTTTCCAGGCGCACAGGGCGGTGGCCAGGGCAGCCCCGCCCCCAAGCATGCCGGCGGAAAAAATTCCCGGCGCCACAAGGGCGAGCAGGATGGTTCCGGGAAGGGTTTCCATAAATCGCTTGAACCCGCCGTTTTTGGGCAGGCGTTCAGCCAGCAAAAGGCCCCCCAGTCGCAGGCTGTAGGTGGCCAGAGCGGCCCCGGCGATGGCCATGACGATGGACAGGTCAGTGGATAAGGCAACGGTCATTTTGTTTTCACCTCAATCGAATCCTGCAGGGCGTTGTCCGGCAATTGTGGGGGTTCCTTTTTTTTCGATGCGAAGACGGTTTGAAAGGCAGGGATCAATGCCCCGCCGATGCCGCCGATGACAATGTACCATTTGCCGGGCAGCCACCGTTCGGCGATCACCGCCAACAGGGCGGCCGTTACCCACGGTGCGATATCTGACTTTCCCCGCCACATACTGACGGTAAGGGCGGTAAAGACCGCGACGAAGGCAAAGTCCAGGGCAAACCGCTCCGGATGGACCACCAGGGCGCCCAGTTGATGGCCCAGCAGGGTGCCCATGGACCAGACGCTGCACAGGCAGATGCCGCCGCCCAGCAGAAAGCCGGTCGTGGCGCCGCCATTGCGATAGGCCGCCATGGTGACCGCCCAGTTCTCATCGGCGACCAGATGCATGATCCCTGCCTTGTGGGCCAATGATTTACCCTGGAACAGCGGGTTCAGAGAAGCACCGATGAGCAGGTAGCGCATGTTGATGATCAGCACGGCCAGGATCATTTCCACCACGGGCAGAGGCGGCGCCCACATCTCCACCATGACGAACTGGGCGGAGCCGGCAAAAACGGTCAGGTTCATCGTCAGCAGCTGCGCCCAGGTGAGACCTTTTTGCGCTGCCAGCATGCCCAGGACGCTGCCGTATGCGGCCACGCTGGCGCCCACCGGCAGGTTGGCCAGTGCACCCCTTCGCATCTCCTCGATCATTTTGAATCGCTCCTGTTAATGTGTGTCCCTCAAGTTTTCCATTCTTTTCCTCCAGCATAACTCAAGTATTGTTTTAGCCTAACAGATCTCAAGGCACACGGGCGGTGTCATGGGGCCAGGGCGCGCTCGACCATGCCCACGAATCGATCGAACAGCGCCCGGCGGCTGATGCCGAAGGCCGCCGCGAAGTTTTTTTCACGCATTCGCAGTATCTTCATGACCCCGACGATCTGGCCCCAGAGAATCAGCATGAGTTGATGCGCGTTCAGATCGCTCTTCACCCTGCCGCCGGCCATTCCCGCTT
The DNA here is from genome assembly GCA_963697405.1 of uncultured delta proteobacterium. Lineage (GTDB taxonomy): Bacteria > Desulfobacterota > Desulfobacteria > Desulfobacterales > Desulfosarcinaceae > Desulfosarcina. The sequence continues at coordinate 287,760 of CAVONY010000038.1, forward strand.
CGATCGCTGCGGTCACCAGGCGGGCCATGTCGTCTGACACCTGCTGGCAGCGTTCCAGGTGGCTGTCCGGATCCGTGGAAGCGGCGCTGTTCCTGCTCCCAGGCTTTTCGGTCCGCACTAACTATTTCCCATCTTCCCTTGTAAAAAAATCGCGGGGGCGGTGATCCTTTTTTCGCTGGCCCTGATGCTGCGCATCGTGGACCCGGACTTCAAAACCCCTGTGGCTTATGAGCTTGCGGTGATGAACGTGTTTTCCCTGCCGGTAGTCGGAGGGTGCACGGTTCTGGTCAACGGTCCCCTCTGGTGGGGGTGGCCCCTGTGGGTGACCATACTGGTTTTTGCCGTTATCATGGCTGTCGTCCTGACCCTGATGAAGCTGATGGGGCTGCTCAACGGTGCACTCCCGCATGGCTCCCCCGAATAACCGCATCAATGATGGCAACCGTTCTGTGGGCCGGCTCAGCACCTGAAATACAGGGGGACGCGCTAACAGCTGCTAAATGGGATTCTCCTGGATGTTGGTTACATAGCGGTCCAGAAGGTCGTAGAGTCGGGAAAGGCTCTGGATCTCGACGTGCTCCTCCGTGGAATGCTGGCTGCTGTTGCCGTTCGCGCCCCACACGATGCCCGGAATATTGAACTGGGACAGAAAGCGGGCGTCGCTGGCGCCATGGGCAATGCCGGTGCAGGTATCTTTGGCCAACGCCAGTAGCCGTTCTCGGTAGGGTGATTCCGGACTGATGAACAGGGGTTCGCGCTCCAGGGCAATTACCTGGCTGGTCACCGCGGCCTGGATTTGTTGCACCAGGTCATCCACATCGTCATTTTCCGTGTAGCGGATATCGAAAGTGGCTTCGGCCTGGTCCGGTACCTGATTGATTGAGTCACCGGCGTGGATCACCGAGAGATTCATGGTGCGATGCCAGTGTTCCGGCGCCGTAAGCCCCTCGAAGAAGCCTTTCACCACCAGGCAATCCGCCATCAGCCGTTCGATGGCGTTTTCTCCCTGCCAGGGCCTCGCCCCGTGGGCCGTTTTGCCGCTTGCCACCACCTTGAGCCGCAAGATCCCCTTTTCTTTGACCACGATTTTGTCTATGCGGCCACCGTCCAGGGCAATGCAGAACTCGCCGTTGATTTCTCCGAGGGCGCTGCGGGCACCATTGTATCCGCCGATCTCTTCGTCACCGGTGATCAGCACGCCAAGGGGCAGGGTACCGTCACCCAGTCCCTGGCGGCGATTGGATTGGATTCGGTTCTTCAGCAACACCATGGACAGGGCCGCGGCGTATTTGTCATCGATGGCGCCGCGGCCGTAAAGCCTGCCGTCCTTTTCAATGGGTTCGAACAGCGCGTCGTCGGCGTTGACCACATCGATATGCGACATCAGCAACAGCGGGGTCTGCCGGATGGCCGGAAGCGCACGAATCGATGGAACGCCGTTGTTCTCCACAGCGGTGCAGGCAATGTCGTGACCATTGAACCATGTTTCGATGAACCGGGCGCACTTGAGGATCTCTTCCGGTCGGGTGTGGGTGGATCTAAAACGGATCAGATCCTTGGTCAGGTCGACGATCTCCCGCACGGTCGCAGATGGTTTTTCAGCAGCGGTTTCGATGGCTATCCTCCTTGATTGGAACTGGCCTTTATGGTTTGAGCCTCCCTGCGGCCCCGATGAGCGGGATCTCTGGTTCACTCCGACAAGCCGTTGGGAATGGGCTGGTTGTCATGGTTCCTGTCAATCTCGACCCGCTCATTTTAGCGCATAACCAATTTGAATGTAAACGGTTGCTTTCGGCCCAAGTGGGCATGCAGAACCATGTTGACTTATCCAACGGCGGGCGGAGTCCATGCCGATCAAAGAGACGATCGCCATGCTGCTTTGTAAGAAAAAGTACTACGCGATAATCAGAAATACCCCAATTGACCATTTTCATATGCCTTGTTAGCTTGAAAGACACCCAATAGTTTTCTAACGCTCTGTGGCGCGAATTTTACTGGCCGCCGCGGATAACCCCACCAAAGACGCAGGAGGAACGAATGAGGAACAAATTTTTTACCGTTGCAATAGCTGTTTGCGCAGTTTTGATGATGACCATGACCTTTTCGGCTGATGTCAATGCCAGAGACATTTATAAGTTCGGCGGTGGTCCTGCCGGTGGTACCTTCCAGTTCATGGCCGGTGGTATCTCGACCTATCCGCCGGTGAAACAGATCAAGGAATTCAGGATTCTGGCAGGTGCTTCTGGCGGCAGCGTGGAGAACATGCGAAAAGTCGATTCCGGCGCCTACGCCATGGGCGTTACCTATTCTGGCCATGTTTACCTGGGACGCAACGGCCGAATGAAAAATGACACCACGAAATATGAAAATGTAATGGGTGTCGCCTATTTTTACGGTGCACCGGCTCAACTGGTCGTCAAAAAGGGCGGCGGCATTAAGAGTGTAAAAGACCTGGCGGGTAAAAAAGTTGGCGTGGGCAATGCCGGCTCCGGCGCATTTGCCAATTGCGAGCTGTTTTTTACCCACATGGGTGTCTGGGACACGATCGAGCGCAATGCCATGGGCTATAACGACGCGGCCGCCGCTTTCGGTAACAACCAGCTGGACGCCTTCTGGCTGTTCACCGCCTTCCCCAGTGGCGCCGTGGTCATGGCTGCCCAGCAGAACGACATCGAAATGATCGATCTGGATGCCGAGGCCACGGCCTCCGGATTCTATGACAAGTACCCCTACTTCGCCAAATTAAAGGTGCCTGCCGGAACCTACAAGGGCGTGGATACGGATACCCCCTCCTTTCAGGACTCCGCCCTGTGGGTGGCCAACAAGGATGTCCCTGCGGACGTAATCTATACGCTGCTCTCCAAGATCTATACCCCTGAAGGCCTGGCCCACATGGTCAACGTGAAGAAGACCGCCAAGGCCATGAGCATCGAAAGCGGGATCAACGGTATCGTTACCCCGCTGCATCCGGGAGCCGAGAAGTTCTGGAAAGAAAAGGGTGTCTTGAAATAGTCCTTAATCGTAAGGGGCTGCCGGTACTTGCCGGCGGCCCCTTTTTACACCCCATTCGAAATAAACTACGATCAACAAAGCAGGGGCCGCCGTGTACGATCAACTCACTCGATTCGAACAGATTGTTTTCGATACCCTTTCGGTGCTGCTGGTGCTTTTTTACTCCTATGCTGCCGTGGTCCAACCGGCATCCACCCAGTACCACCGGGGTATTTACGTCATCATCACCTACGTGCTGGTGTTTCTGCTCTACAAATCCAAATCGACGGTCATGCGGGTGGTGGACTACATCCTGATCCTGCTCTCCATCATCTGCATCGGGTACTGGATAGTCAATTTCGAGGCTATCAACTACCGGACAGGCGCAGAAAACGCCATGGACAAGACCGTTGCGGTGGTCGGGGTGCTCATCGGCATCGAACTGGCCCGGCGGGTGGTGGGCAACGCCTTCGTGATCATCGGCACGGTGATGATCCTATACGGCGTGTTCGGCCCCTATGCCCCGGACCTGTTTGCCCATCCGGGTGACACCTTTCCCAACCTGTGCACCACCATTTACTACATGAGCGACGGGGTTTTCGGCATCATGGCCAACGTGCTGGCCACCTACGTGATCCTGTTCGTCCTGTTCGGCGCCTTCCTGGAAAAGAGCGGCGCCCAGAAATTTTTCATCGACTGGCCCCTGGCCGCGGTGGGGCACAAAATCGGCGGCCCGGCCAAAGTGTCCGTTATCGCCAGCGGTCTGTTCGGTTCCATTTCCGGCAGTGCCATCGCCAATACGGTCTCTACGGGAACATTTACCATCCCGATGATGAAAAAGGCCGGATTCCGGCCCCATATCGCCGGCGGCATCGAACCGGCGGCATCCATCGGCGGCATGTTCATGCCCCCCATCATGGGTGCCGGCGGGTTCATCATGGCCGAGTTGACCGGTGTGCCCTACTCGCGCATCATGCTGGTGGGCCTGTTTCCGGCATTCATGTACTTTTTCAGCGTGTTCGTCATGGTGCATTACGAGGCCAAGATGTACAACATCGTGGGTGAGCGCTCCGAACACAGCGCCATGGAGATCCTGAAAAAAGAGTGGTTCTTCACCCTGCCCCTGGTCATCATCACCATCTTCATGCTGTCCGGCTACTCCCCGGGCTACTCGGCCATCCTGGGTCTGGCCACCTGCATTGTCGTCAGCTACAAGTACCAGGAGACCCATATCGACTACACCCTGGCGGTCGTCATGGCCCTGGTCCTGGCCACGCAGATGATATCGCTGCTGCTCAGCAAGACCGTTGGCCCCGAGGCGGGCAGGAGTTTCAACCACATGGTTTCCGAAAAGACGATGGTCTTTTCCGGAATCGCCCTTTGCGTGATCTGGTATGCGATTAAAAAAGACCATCGGCCGGCGATCAATCAAGGGCTGAAACGATTCGTCGATGCCGCCCGCTCCGGAACGGAAAACAGTCTGAAAATCGGCGCCACCCTCGGCGTCATCGGCATCATCATCGGTGTATTGACCTTTACCGGATTGGTGCTGACCTTTGCCGACATTGTGATTGAACTGGCCGACGGTTCTCTCGTGCTGACGATTCTGTTTATCGCGCTGGCGTCCCTCGTTCTCGGCATGGGTGTACCGGTCACCGCGGCCTACCTGATCACGGCGGTGGTGGCCGTTCCGGCCCTGACCCATCTGGGCATCAACGAAATCGCCGCCCACATGATCGTCTACTGGCTCTCCCAGGATTCCAACATCACCCCGCCGGTGTGCATCGCCGCCTTTGCGGGGGCGACGATCGCCAAGGCCAACATGTGGCGCACGGCTTTCGCCGCCTTCAAGTTCGCCAAGTTTTTATACCTGGGGCCGTTTTTGTTTGGCTACGTACCGGCCTTCTCCTTAGACGGCAGCGCCATGGATATCGTCAAGGCCTTTGTTTTGATCATACTTGGTACCTGGCTCTATTCTTATATTTTGAGCGGAATCTGGATCAAGACGATTATCGGGTGGTTCAAGAAAGCCCCGGCTGCCTGATCGATCCCTGATAGCCGCGACGCGTTCGCGCACCCAACTTTCAATCCTGACGAAAACCCTCGCCTTAACGGGCGGGGGTTTTCACATTTAATCCTCGGTTTTGTGTCAGCAAACAAATCACTTGGTGCGTGCAATTTCTTGGTTCCGGTTTATGCACAAGAAATATTGGCGTTACCGGCAGTTACGGCAGGGTAATGTGTGCTCCAGCGACCACCAGGTGGCCTTTTGCCAGACTCCCATCCTGATGCAGGATAATTTTTTTCAGATCAAATGCTTTCTTCAACCGGCTGATATTCTGTTTGTTCAGACCTTGCACGCGGGAAACCATGCTGGGGTGTAAGGATAGGGTCAGGGGGTCCGGTGGCTTTTCCATCTTGTCCAATGCGGAATATATGGCATCGAGAACAATTTCCCCGTGCACCAGGTGCCCGAAGGCCGGGTGGTAGGGTCCGGCGACAAGGCCGCCCGCCCGGGTCAATCCGTCCGAGGCCTGGAGCCCCATGCGGACGACCGGTATGTGATGGGTGTTAAAATAAAGGAACAGCCGTTTCACCAGGGTGACACACGCTGCCAGGGCCATGGGATGGTAGCGACCGTCTCTGTATCGTCCGGCCAGTTGGCTGCCCTCCAGGACAAGGGTCGGATAAATCCTTACAAAATCAGGCGCTAACGCGGCGATCCGCCGGGCCGTTTCCATGGCGCCGTCGTCGTCGTCCTCGGGAAGCCCCACCATCATCTGCAGGCCCATCTCGAATCCCCGCTTTTTCAGCAGACCGGCGGCAACCACCGTATCCGATGCCCGGTGCCCCCGTCCGGCGGCATCGAGAACATGATCGTTCATGGACTGAACGCCTAATTCCACTGTGGAGACCGGAAACCCGTCCAGCAGGCTCAGGGATTCCTGACTGATGGTGTCCGGCCGTGTGGAGAAGCGAATGCTGTCCACATCCTTTGCCCGCAAAAAGGGCATGGCCGCCCCCAGCAGTGACCGGATGGTCTTTATTTCAAGCCCCAGAAAGCTGCCACCGAAAAAGGAGATCTGGGTGGTGGAAGGCCGTTTTTTACCATATTTTAAATACCGATTCACTTCCTGTTGGATCTGGTGGTGAGACGGCGTCTGGGCGGCCTTGCCGGTAACGGCGCGCTGGTTGCAGAAAATGCACTGGTGGGGGCACCCCATGTGGGGGATGAATATGGGGATGATCAGGGGTTGGCCGGCCGGTCTGGCATCGTCCCGGGTATCCATGGTCAAGCGGATCGATCCAACAGATCGAGGCCTGCCCGGGCGGCCTCCTGCTCGGCCATTTTCTTGCTTTTCCCATCGCCTTGGGCGGTGATCCCGGCCACGGTCATCTGAACCCTGAAGGTCTTGTCGTGATCCGGGCCAATCTCATCGAGGACCTCATATCGGGGCACTTCGTGATGAATCGACTGGACGCGTTCCTGAAGCATGCTCTTGTAGTCGGTTTCATGGCGCGTGCGGTTGGCGCAGCGCAGCCGTTCACGGAACTGATTTTCCACAAACCCAGACGCGGCATCGAATCCACCATCGAGATAAATGGCGGCGATCACCGCCTCGGTGGCATCTGCGAGAATCGAGTTTTTCTCCCTGCCGTCGGTCAGTGCTTCTCCTTTTCCCAGCAGCAGGTGGGGGCCAAGTCCGATCTCCCGCGCTATGGCGGCCAATTCGTTTTCATTGACCAGTTGCGCCCGGTTTCTGGACAATTCTCCCTCGGTCAGGTCCGGGTATCGCTTCATCAGAAGATGGCTGATGGCCAGGTTCAGCACGGCGTCTCCTAAAAATTCCAGGCGCTCGTTGCTGGTGATTCCGGTTTGGGGCTGCTCATTGACAAAAGAGCTGTGGCGAAGGGCAGTCGTCAGTTGTTCCGCGCTGTTGAACCGATACCCGAGCGCACGTTCCAGGTTGTTTTGGGTGGCGTTTTCGGGAGGCGGGTCATCCATGCTCATTTCTCCAGGCGTGCCATCAGGCGTTCATAAAGAAAATAGGGTACATGAAAGCTACCCTGACCAACACCCATCCGGATCCCCGGGGTGATCGCACCGTGAAAGTCGGTACCACCGGTGATCAGGAGGTTGTGTTTCAGGGCCAGCTGACAATAACGGGCTGTGGCAGCTTCGGGATGTTCGGGATAGATGGCTTCGATGCCTTCAAGCCCCATGTCTTTAAGCGTCAGCAGAAACGGCTCGAAGTGGTCTAAATCGACCGCGTCATTCAGATACGGGTGGGCGAGCACCGCCACACCTCCCGCGGATTTGATGGCCTCAATGGCATCAATCATCGGCACTCGGTATTTTTCGACATATGCAGGTTTGTTTTTTCCTAAAAACCGGTTAAATGCGTCGTCAATAGAATCGGCTAGGCCTTTGGCGACCATCAGTCGGGCAATATGAGGGCGTCCGGCCGTGGCATCACCGACGATCGGGGACAATTCGGCCATGGATATATCCATGCCCATGGCGCTGAGCCTTTCGATTATCCGGGGGTTGCGGTTTTCGCGGGAGGATTGAAGGACAGTCAGCAGCTTATTCAGGGATGCATCCGTAGGCGCTAACCCGTATCCGAGAACATGGACGCTGCCTCCGGAAGAATACCCATCGGGTGCCGCGGCGCTGATTTCAATTCCGGCAAGAAATTCAAGGGACCGGGGAATCTCATTCGCAAGGGCTGCGGCTGAACCGGAAATGGTGTCGTGGTCGGTAATGGAGACGGCTTTCAGGCCGAGCTGAACGGCCATCTCCACAATTTTGGGTGGTGTCAGGGTGCCGTCGGAAGCTGTTGAGTGCACATGCAGATCGATGCCGGCATGCGGGTCAGATGCCAAGGGCTTTTTCAAAAGCCTCCTCTTTGGTCTTGCAATCGATGCACTGGGTGGTGACCGGCCTTGCCTTGAGCCGATCTATGGAAATGTCTTCACCACACTTATCGCAGATACCAAAGGTGCCGCTTTCGATTCGATCAAGTGCCTTTTTCACTTTCTTGATCAGCTTGTGCTCACGATCGCGAATGCGAAGCATGAAGTTGCGATCCGATTCCAGCGCTGCCCGATCCGTGGGGTCCGGAAACGTCTCTTTCTGTTCCGTCATGCCCGAAACAGTTTCGCCTGCATGACTCAGCAGTTCCTCTAGCCGCTCGTGAAGGAGCTCTTTGAAAAATTTTATATCTTTTTTGTTCATCGCTCAATCCCGATTGAAGGTTTCTATTTTTAACGAAAAACGGAAGCTAACACAAGGATATGGGCATGTAAAGTGCTTTTATATCATCGTTGTCGATCCAGGCGATCTGAATTTAATTTAATATTCAGGTAGTTGGTCGTATTTTTGGCTTTCAGGACAGCGCTGAAATCAGCGTATCCAGCGTTTTCAGGTTGCTGACAGCAAAGACCGTATGGTCATAATCCGCGGGAACATTTTTTTTCAGCAGACCCGTCAGAACTCTTCCCGGACCGACTTCCACGAACACGTTCACCTTTTCTGATACCAGGCAACGGATCGTATCGTACCATCGCACCGGGCTGCACAGTTGCCGGGCCATGAGACGCTGGATTGATTTACCGTCCCCACAGCGGTCAGCCGTAACGTTGTGGATGACCGAGTTAACCGGTGAACTGAATGGAAAGGTGTTCAGAAATGCCGTGAATTCATCTTCGGCACCCTTGATCAAATCGCTGTGCCAGGCGCCGCTCACCTTGAGGGGAATCGCCCTGGCGCCCTGTGACTCAGCCGTTTTCGAGACTGCCGCCACCGCTTCAGGGGCACCGGTAACAACGATCTGCTGTTCGGAATTGTGATTGGCTACGGCAAGCACCCCCGTCCCCGTGTTCCGGCCGACTTGCACCAGCGCGTCCACCGCCTGGATATCCAACCCGATGATGGCGCTCATGGCACCTTTGTGTTTCAACGATTCCCGGTGCATCAATTCGCCCCGCTTGAACACCAGGCGAAGGGTATCGGCCATGCTGACAACCCTTGCTGACGCCAGCGCACTGTATTCACCCAAGCTGTGGCCCGCAGAAAAATCGCAAGTGATCCCGGCACGTTGAATGGCCTCCAGACAAGCCAGGTTGACGGCCGTAACGGCCGGCTGCAGGTTGACGGTTTCCGTCAAGGTCTTCATCGGGCCTTTAAAACAGTATTGGGAAATGGGAGCACCGGCAATATCATCGGCGGCGGCGAAGATTTCCCTGACAAAGTCATATTCCTGAAACAGGTCGTACCCCATGCCCACCGTTTGAGAGCCCTGTCCAGGAAATAAGAATGCGATTTTTTTCAATTATTTTCCTCCAAATTGAAGAGTTTGCGCATCAGGTCCAAAGCAACGGATTTGTTGCCGCGGCAGCCATCCTTTTTCAAATAATCCGTGGGCTCGTGGAGAATTTTATTTACCAGAGCGCCTGTCATGCGTTGGATGGTCCGTTTGTCCGATTCGGAGAGATGGTTTAAGGACACCAAAGTCTTTTCCAATTCCTGCCTGGCCATGTTTTCCACTTTGCCTCGCAGAGAGACGATGGTCGGCACCACCTTGAGGGTATCAACCCATTGGTGAAAGCCAATCACCGCCTCGTCGATGATTCGATGGGCTTTTACGGCCTCCCGGTTGCGGTCATCGATGTTTTCGTCAACGATTCCCTTAAGGTCGTCGATGTCGTAAACATAGGCATTATTGATCCGGTTGATGGCCGGATCGATGTCTCTGGGAACGGCGATGTCAATGAAAAACAGGCTGCGATTGCGGCGGCTTTTCATGGCTGCCTTAATTTGATTTTTCTGCAGCACGTATTCGGGGGCGCCGGTGGAACTGATGACGATGTCCACATCGTTGATGCAGTCGATAATTTCTTCGAATTTAATCGCTTTGCCTCGAAAGCGGTTGGCCAGTTCGACGCCCCTGGCAAAAGTGCGGTTGGCCACGGTAATCGTGCCGGCCCGGTTGCGGATCAGATGGTCGACGGCCAGTTCGGCCATTTCTCCGGCGCCGATCAGCATGACGCGCTTGCCTTCAAGATCGCCGAAGATCTTTTTTCCCAGCTCGATGGCGGCGTAGCTGATGCTTACCGCATGGTCGCCGATACCGGTTTCTGTGCGCACTTTTTTGGCCACCATAAAGGTGCGGTGGAGCAGCTTGTTGAGGATCACACCGGAGGTCTTCTCCACGGTGGCCTTGCGATAGGCCTCTTTCATCTGGCCGAGGATCTGGGGTTCGCCCACCACCATGGAATCGAGACTGGCGGCCACTTGCATGGTATGCCGGACGGCTTCGTCGCCGACATACTGATAGAGGGCAGTTTCAAACTGGGAAAGGGGCACTTTCTTGAATTCGGCGATAAACGCCTTGGCAATGCGGACCGCCGCGTCGCGCTCATCGACGGCCATGAGCAGTTCGATCCGATTGCAGGTGGAAAAAAGAACTGATTCTCCGATGGTCGGGTTGCCCCGGAGCATCACCAGCGCCCGGTCGGTTTCCTCGGCCGTAAAGGCAATACACTCCCGAACATCAACCGGGGCGGTTTTATGATTCAATCCAAGCAGTATGATATCACGCATAGTAGACTATCACTGTCGGCCCGCGACACGCTTCATCTGAGGCAGAAGGGGCCGGGTTTATTTTATCGATCTACATGGCCGTAAAGGTTCCGTGGTGACCCTGCAGCAGAAAGTTGACCCCGAAAAAAGTGAAGAGAATGACGCAAAAACCGATAATGGCCATGATTGCCGCCCGTCTTCCCCGCCACCCATCGGTCAGCCGTTCGTGGAGCAGTGCCGCGTAAAATAGCCAGGTGACGGCGGACCAGACCTCCTTGGGGTCCCAGCTCCAGAATCTCCCCCAGATGGCTTTGGCGTAAACGACACCGGTAATCAGACCGATGGTAATCATCGAGAAGCCCACGACGATGCTGGCATAGCCGGTGGTGTCGAGCAGGTCCAGTGATGGCAGGCGGCTGAAGAAAAACCCCCGGGTTTTATTTTTGATGGTGTTTTCCTGAAGCAGGTACAACATGCCTAAACCGCATGCCAGGGCAAAGGCGGCATTGCCCAGGAAGATGGTGACGATATGGGAGGCCAACCACCAGCTTTTCAGCAACTGAGGGTCCTGGCTCACCGGCCTGGGCATCTGATAGGCGGCGATCATTATCAGGGTGATCAGCGGTGCGGCATAAATACCCAGCACTTTAAGCTTATACCTTAAGAAAAAGGCCAGAAATACCGCCGCGATTGCCCAGCCGGTGACCGACAGGGTCTCATGGAGGTTGTTGACCGGAAAATGGCCCGCTCGGATGCCGCAGGAGACCAGGGAGACCGTGTGCAGGGCAAACCCGGTTGCCATCAGTCCGATGGCAGTCCGCTGGAGGACCGCCTTCTGAAAAAAAAGATAGCCGAAATAGCAGGCACAGCTGAGCATGTAACTAAGGGTCGCGATGATGAAAACGGGCTCCATGTCACTCCTGGGGCTGCTGGTTGGATGGCATCAACTGGTGGTATCGGTAGCCGGGGCCCAGAACCCTTTCCAGTAGCTGGTCAATCCGGTCAATCTGTTGCTCTTTGACCAGGGCAACCAGGTCGCCGTCGATCAGCTGTTCGAAAAGGGGTTTGTGCACTTCCGGTTCGTGGGCGCCGGCAAGCAGTTTGCTCCGGATCGCGCCCATCAGCTCCAGCACCACGCCATATTCGGGGCCGAACTGGGTTTCAAGGCGTTTTCGAACATGTTTGGCAAAGGCGGGGCTTTTGCCGGCGGTGGAGATGGCCATGACAAAACTGCCACGCCGTACAATGGCCGGGAGGATGAAATTGCAGATTTCCGGCCGGTCGGCAATGTTGCACAGCAGGTTCAGGCGCTCCGCGTCCGCGTTGATCTGACGGTTCAGCGTTTCGTTATCCGTGGCGCCGATCACCAGAAACATGCCTTCCACATCCGACGCTCGATAGGCGCGCTGTTTCAGGAGGATGGCCTTTTCGTCGGCCAGTTGCTTAACGGTTGGAGAGACCTCAGCGCTGACTACGGTCACCACTGCGCCGCATTGAACGAGGGTGTCCACCTTCCGACTCCCCACCCGTCCACCGCCGACCACCAGGCATTGTCGGCCTTTAATATCAAGATTTACCGGATAGTATCGCATATCCACCGTCAGAGGGTCAGGGTCATCAGGTCCCGGGCCAGCACAATCAACCCATTATAGGTGCTCCGGCACTGATTTTCAATATCGGCGGCTTCGCATGCCGGATAAAAATGAGTCAGCACCAGGCGCTTAACATCAGCGGCCTGGGCTATTTCCCCGGCGAGCGCAGGGGTTAGATGGCCATCGACTTTCTGATCATCGGGAAAAGCCGATTCACAGATCATCAGATCGGCGTCGGCGGCGATAGCCGTCAGACCGTCGCAGACATCACTATCCCCGGAATAGACCAGTGTTTTTCCCTCGGCATCGACAATGCGATAGGCTAAACTTTCCGGCCGGTGGGCCACAGGCATGGAAGTAACGGTAATGGATGAAAAAGAGTGGCGATCAGCCTGTTGCGTATCGAGTTCAACGACAGTTAACATCCCGGGCGGCAGCACAATCCAGTTTCCGTAAACCGATTTCAGGCGTTCGAAAAAGGACAGGAACCCCTGTCCGGCCACAATGGTCAGGGGGTGTTTCTGGGCGGAGGGTGCCGGATACTTCAAGGCGAAGAGAAAAGAGGCCAGTTCGCCGATGTGGTCCGGGTGAAAATGGCTGAGAAAGAGATAGGAAATGTCGAAGATGGAGACATGGACTTCCAGCAGGCGGCGCATGATCCCCGGACCACAGTCGAAAAGCAGGTTTTCCCCGCCGGTTTTCATCAGAAAAGAGCAAGGGTTGCGCTCCAGCGACGGCACACAGGTTCCCGATCCCAGAATAGTGATATGGCTCTGCAAGGCACGGATCCTCCCTGATAAAGTTGATTGACCGGACCCATTTTAGGATGAACCCGATAAGATTACAACCGGAAGAAACTAGTTCGTCGCCGATAAGCGATGGGTTGGATTGAAAAAAATGGAGCCCGTCTCTGCTTCCTGGTAAAGAGGTTCGCAACGGGCGTTTTTGACTTCTTTACTTATTCGGCAGCAACGACTACACAATCATGATGCTTGACATGGATGAAGGGTATTTGTTATTTCAGCCGCTATTCGAAAACTATTTAATATCTATAAAATCTAACCGGCGCAATTATTCTTTTTCAGCTGTGCGTTCGGCGTCCGATTATCTTTTCATTTCAGGATAAACGTCATTTAATGGGTGATATACCCCATCCGGCCCGAGATTCCTGCCGGATGAAAAAGACGACTGATGGAGCAGCACGGAAACACCGTTTGTTCGACTATAAAAAAAACAAGGACTGGGCGGAAAATCTGACCATTGTCATGCAGCTGGGGCTGACCATGGCCGGCTGCATCGTTTTTTGTTTCTTTGTGGGACATTATCTGGATAAATGGCTGGGACTAAAGGGGGTATTCACCACGGTTTTTATCCTGCTCGGCGTTGCCGGCGGCGCCAACGTCTGTTATCGACAGATACTGGAAATCACCGAACCGAAAGACAAGGCGGATCCTGATGGAGACGGACACAACGGTTCTTGACACACAAAAAAAATACGGCTCACGGGCATTGGTGCTGGCCATTGGCGCCGGCCTCCTTTTTCTAGCCTTGGGCCAAAAAGAGGTTTGCCGTGGATTGGTTCTTGGCGGGGTGTTCAGCGCCGTCAATTTTGCACTGATGGGCCAGGCGCTGCGCTACCGGCTCAGCGATAACCGCAAGGCGGCTACCCGGCGATCTCTGCTTTCCCTGATATTGCGTTATGCGCTGCTGGCGATACCGCTTGTTTTGGCTGTGCAGTCTGACCGGTTTAATTTTCCAGCCACGGCAGCAGGTCTATTCATGGTTCAACTGGTGATCATGATCGAACATGGTTCCCGGTTAATTTTCGCTGCTGTCAAACACTGAATCAAGGGCGACGATACATGGGAGAACTCGGAAGAATTCATCAGCTGATCATACCGGTTTTCGGCTATTCCATGACCTTCAACCTCGAGGTCATTCTGATGACCTGGATCGCCTTTTTGGTGATTTTTGTGCTGGGTTTTTTAATGGCCCGCAGACGGGGCATGGTGCCGGAATCCATGCAGGTGATCGGGGAGCTGCTCGTTTCCAATCTCTACAAACTGACGGAAGACGCCCTGGACAAGGAGATGGCCAAAAAGTACGGTCCCTTGATCTGCGCGCTTTTTCTGTTTTTGCTGGTCTCCAACTGGCTGGGAATCGTTCCGCACCTGGATGAACCCACCAAGGACCTCAATACCCCCTTGAGTCTTGGTCTGATGGGTTTTGTTATCGCCCATGTTGCAGGGATACGGAAAAAAGGGTTTAAAACCTATGCCAGCGAGTATTTTCAGCCGATCTTTTTCATGGCTCCGTTAAATATCATCGGCGAGTTTGCCAAGATCGTATCCATATCCTTTCGTCTGTTCGGCAATATCATGGGCGGGTCGATCATCATCCTTGTAGTCTCCTATCTCACTTACAGCATCTTGCTGCCGCCGTTTCTTTACGCATTTTTCGGCATGTTCGTGGGTACGATTCAGGCGTTTGTTTTTACAATGTTAACGGTTGTATACATCTCAGTCCAGGTGAAATAGATGATGGATCTCGATGTTCAGGCCTGGGTTAAGGTCGCCGCGTTTGCCGGCGGGGGTATTGCCATGGGCCTGGGTGCGGTTGGCGCTGCCATCGGCGAAGGGTATACCGCTGCCCAGGCCAATCTTGCTGTTTCCAGAAACCCGAAGATTTCTGGAGATATCTTCAAAAACATGCTGGTGGGACAGGCGGTTGCCGAATCGGCTTCCATTTTTTCGCTGGTGGTCGCTATCCTGCTTCTATTCCTGGACAAGGGAAATCCAACGCTGCTCAAGGCGGCCGCCCTTTTCGGAGCTGGCCTCAGCATGGGATTCGGGGCCATCGGTTCGGGTGTCGGATCTGGGTTTCCCGGGGGCCAGGCCTGCCTGGGAATTTCCCGCCAGCCGGCGGTATCCAACAAACTCACCACCAACATGCTTATCGGATCCGCCGTTTGCCAGACCCCGGCGATCTTCGCCATGGTGGTGGCGCTGATGCTTCTGTTCATGGACTTTTCCAATGCACCCCTTCACCCCACGTGGGCTGCGCTGGTGGGGGCCGGTCTGAGTACAGGGCTGGCTGCCATCGGTTCGGGATTCGGCGGCGGCATGGCTGCCGGGGCCAGCTGCGAAGGGGTTGCCCGTCAGCCGGAGGCGGTAGGGAATATCACGACCATTATGCTGGTGGGCCAGGCCGTGGCCCAGACGCCATCCATTTTCGGATTGCTGGTGAGTTTTATCCTGATGTTCAAAACCTTTCCCGAATCCATGCAGCTGCAAGCGGCCATGGCGCTACTGAGCGCAGGTCTTTGCACCGGCCTTGGCGGCATTGGACCGGGTGTGGGCAACGGCATGGCGGCGGAAGGTGCCGTTCGCTGGGTGGCCCGCAACGTCACACATGCGGCGGATCTCATGCGGACCATGCTGGTGGGCCAGGCAGTCTCCCAGTCCACGGCCATCTATGCGATGGTGGTTAGCCTGGTGTTGATCTTTGTCTTGTAGTTTTACGATTTCAGCGACGCTCTATTTGCTGAAATTTCAGATATTCAAATACACGATGATAAAACGGTAACGGAGGAGGAATATCATGGCGATCGAAGGTGCAGACATTGTAAAAGCGGCAGCCTTTCTAGGCGCAGGTATTTCAATGGGGTTAGGCGCAATCGGCCCCGGTGTAGGAGAAGGAATGGTGGCCGCCAAAGCATGCGAGGCCATCGGCAAGAACCCCAAGGAAGCAGGACTATTGACCCGAACCATGCTGGTGGGTCAAGCTGTCTCCGAATCGACCGGCATCTATTCTCTGGTTGTTGCTCTGTTGCTCCTGTTTGTGGTTTAGCGGAGCACCACCGACGCCGGCATTTCCGGATCCGTCTCAACCTGCCGCCCAGGCATTAAAAACATGGCTCGGCAAATAATCGACAAAGAGCGTCCACCATGGAAATTATTGCAACCAACGCGCTGATCAGTATCAATGAGACCGCTATTGTCCAGCTGGTCTCTTTCCTGATATTTCTTTATGTCATGAACCGGATTATGTTCCGCCCGCTGCTCAGCACCATCTCCCAGCGGAAGGAGTTAATCTCCGATTTCAAGAATGATATTATTTCAGGGAAAGAAGATCTGGTTCGATTAGGCAACGATCTTGATCGCGAGCAGGCCAAGGTTGTCAAAGAGGCCCATAACGTTGTTTTTTCCCTTGAAACAGAAGGAGATCAGCGGGCCTCGGATATTTTGGAGGAAGTCCGGCAACAGATTTCAGAATTGAGGCATGAAACGGAGACCCGGATAAATGATCAGGTACGAAAGGCTCGCATGGAATTGGCCGGGGAGGTGGAGGCCATTACTTTGACGATCATGGAAAAAGTGCTTCGACGGAGGCTGTAATCATGAGGTTGACTGAAAGAGCCGGTGCGCTGTGCGTCACCACCCTGTTTGTGGGGCTTTATATGGTGGCGCTTCCTGTCGTGGCCCAAGCCGCAGACCCCCAATGGAGACCCACGTACGACGTGGCCATGCGCTGGGTCAACTTTATCATCCTTGTTGCAGTGATCGTAAAATATGCCAGAGAACCCATTAAAGATTTTTTAAAGCTGCAAAAAAATGACATCTTTTCTGAAATGGGCGAACTGGAAACCGAGAAAGCCAAGATTGTTGGCGAAATCAATGAAGTAAAGAAGAAAGGGGCTATAAGCCGAACCCATTTCCAGGAACTGAAAGATCGACTGATTGCCCAGGGTGAGACCCGCAAGCAGCAGATCGTGGAACAGGCCAGGCAACAAAGTAAAATCATGCTGGAAGAGACTCGGCGCAAGATGGAGAACCGGATAACCCAGGCCAAGGCCGGCCTCCAGGTGGAGCTGCTGGACATGGCCATCGATCAGGCAATGCTAAAATTGCCGGACATAATGACCGCTGGAGACGCTCAGCAGCTATTGGATGATTACATGAGCAGTCTTCACGCCTGAACGAATGCGCGCCTCGCCCAAGGAACTTGCCTTTCATACGCTTTAGCCGATCTTTCTTTGCCGCTTGACAGCGCCATCATTTTTCATTAGGGAAGCCTCGGTTCTTCTTTCGTCACACCAACCTCTATCAATCGCCGTTTTAGGACCAAACGGGCAAGACGGGACCGCTATCATGGAAAAAAATACATCCATCGAAACATTTATCAAAGATCAGATCGAAAAGTGGAAAAAACAAACCCAGACCCAGATACCGGTAATCACCATCTCTTCGGAGCCGGGCAGCGGGGGACGGGTCATTGCCCAAGGGCTGGCCAAACGGCTCGGCATCGATTTGTTTGACCGTAACATCGTAAAGGAAATTGCTGGAAGTGCCCACATCAGTGGCGCAGTGATCGAAACCATGGAAAAAGACCGGCTCTCCGGAATCAAGGATTTTATTTCATCCCTGGTGAACGACCGCTATCTGTGGCCGGGGGTTTACCTGGATCATTTGATGAAAGTGGTTGCCGCGATCGCCAGCCATGGCAATGCCATCATTGTCGGCCGCGGGGCCAACTTCCTGATTCCGGCGGAAGACCGGTTAAGCATTCGGGTGATTTCGCCACTCGATACGCGGGTGAATAACGTGTCCAAGGAATTCGGCGTTACCCGCGAAGAAGCCAAGCGGCGGGTAATTAACCGGGAGAACCGACGATCCGCCTTTATCCGCCAATCCTTTAATGCAGATGTCGCCGATCCTCGTAATTATGATCTGGTAGTCAACACCCAGAAACTGGACATGGACGCATCGTTGGGCGCGGTGATTGGCATGGTGGTCGGCAGCAAAGATACGGTGATAAAAAAACCGGTGGCATCTAACACCAAAAAGAAATAATTCTTGCGGTCATCAGACCGATTGTCGATACGCTGGAAAAAAAGCAGCGCCGGTATTATCAGATCGCCGGCGCTGCTTCTCTTTTGTGCGGACCCATTCTTCGCCTTTATGGGGAGGGCACCGTGTTTGACATTGGGTCGTGAGTGAATTAAAAGAGTCATTTTTTCCAGGACGTGGTGGTTTCGGGAAGCCGCCGTCATTTACCCTGTCCAAAAAAACGGTTTTCTCGGACGACGCATCGCTCCATATAAGTGGGGTGATGTGCGTTAATGATATTCATCTTCCAATTCGCGAAAAGGATTCAAGATGGAAGGAGCCCTGCTTCCGATTGTTGTATTTCTGGCGGTCTATGTGGCGCTGACCTTTGAACTGGTCAACAAGGCCGTCGCCGCGCTGCTCGGCGTCATGATTCTGCTGGTGCTCCATGTGGTCAGTGAGCACCAGGCCGTCGAGTTCATCGACTTCGAAACCATCATGCTGCTTTTGGGCATGATGTCCATCGTGGCCATACTGAGAAAATCGGGCTTTTTTTCGATCGTCTCGGTCAGAATCGCCGAGTTGACCCAGGGCAGTCCGCTGAAAATATTGATTCTCTTTTCCATCGTCACCGCCGTCCTGTCCGCTTTTCTGGACAACGTGACCACCGTGCTGATCATCATCCCCATCATCATCGAGCTCACCGCCGGCATGGGTCTGGACCCCAAGATGTACGTGATCAGCCAGGCGATCATCTCCAATATCGGCGGCACGGCCACCCTGATCGGCGATCCACCCAACATCATCATCGGCTCCAAGGTCGGGTTGACCTTCAACCAGTTCATGCTCAATCTCACCTTGCCGGTCCTGGTCTGCTTTGCGGCCGCGCTCGTATACATCTGGGCCACCAACCGGGAAAAATTCAAGCCCATCGACACCAACCTGGCCAAGCTCTTTTCAGTGCAGCTGCTGCTGGAGAAGATCCGTTATCAATTTCTGGATACGAAAATCGACAAGATCTTCCTGACCAAGGGGCTGGTGTGCCTGGGCCTGGCCATCGTTCTGTTTGTCACCCAGACCATCACCAAGCTGTCGCCGGGCGTGGTGGCGATGCTGGTGGCCATGATCCTTTTCGTCATCACCCGTATCGACGTGGAAGAGATGCTGGAAGAGATCGAGTGGAGCACCCTTTTGTTTTTCACCGGCCTGTTCATCCTGGTGGGCGTACTGGAGCAAAAAGGGGTGATCGAATGGATGGCCCACAACATTTTCCTGCGCGTGGGTGACAACCCCTACGTGATCGTACTTACCGTGCTGTGGGTATCCGGCATTGTCTCGGGTTTCCTGGACAACATCCCGTTTACCATCACCATGATTCCCATCGTCAAGCTGATGCTGGAGAGCAACCCCATTCCCAACAATATCCTCTGGTGGGCCCTTTCACTGGGCGCCTGCCTGGGGGGAAATTTGACCATGATCGGGGCCTCGGCCAATATTGTGTCGATGGGTATGGCGAAAAAATTCGGCCAGGAGATTTCATTTCTCGATTTTGCCAGAAAAAGTGTCGTGATCACCCTGATCACCCTGGTGATTGCATCGGGCTATTTAATGCTTTATTTGTGGATATCGTTATGAAAACCGAAGACAAAGAAATATTGTGCAGTCTGATCCGGGACCATGAGGATACCGTGGGCTCTTCCCGGGTCACCATGATGGCCATCAAGGCCTTCATCGAATCCATCAAACAGGTGCGTTGCAGTGTCGATGAGGTCCGTGAACTGTATTTGGAACTGTCCGAGGCCATTAAGAATACGGAGCCCAAGGTCATTCCCCTGATTCACCTGATTGAAGAGTTTGAAAAGGAGATCGGTGAAGCACCCGATGCATCCATCGACCAGATCAAGGACAAGGCGATCCAGATTCTGGAAGAGAAGCACCACAAGATCATCACCAAGACCGGCAAAGTGATCGAGCACGGCCTGACCTGTATCAGCGAAGGCGATGTGATCATCGTTCACACCATCAGCTACGATGTCACCAACATGCTTAAACTGGCCAGGGAGACCCTGCAGAAAACCTTCAAGGTGATCGTGCTCAAGCAGGATCTGGCCAAGACCCGTCGGTTGATCAAGTCCCTGTCCGCCGCCGGGATCGACATGGAAATCATCCCCGAATACAGCCTGAGCCACTATATCGAACAGGGCAACAAGGTTTTCATGGGCGCACTGTCCATCACCGACGACATGAAAGTCATTTCAGCCATTGGATCCGCCAATATTGTCAGCCTGTGTCACCTGAGCAACCTGCCGGTCTACCTGTTTGCCAATACCCTCAAATTTTCCCACCGGCACTCATCCCAGCAACGGATCCATCGAAAAGTGGAATCCAAAACCCATGGCGACGTCTCTTTCCAGTTGATCACCCACTCTCACGACACCGTGGACTTGAAGCATGTGGATTTTCTGGTGACCGAAGACGGCATCAAGGACAAAGCGGCTATTTCAGAATTTATCAAAGCCCCCCGGTCGTAAGCGAGCTTGCGGCTTTTTCCATAAAGCGCTTCGTCAGGATCAATTCTCGTTTAATATCGTGGTGACCATTGAGCGATCTTCTTTTACGGCGGTCTGTTGGGCGGACGCGCCGGCGGCTGTCGGCAGTGCTTTCCAGCGTGACTTGTACATGGCTCTGAAGACAACTTGGAACATGGCTTCGAGGAGAGAATAGGCGGAAACGTGGTGGGGTGGGGTGGCAAAAGCGGCGATGGCAAGGCGTTTTTCCGATTCGCCCTGTTTTAATCGATTCAGATTATTCAAGAATGCAACCATCTGGGGTGCGACGCGTTGATGTTGATCCGGAAGCTGCGCGTGGTTTTCCCACCGGGCCACCTGCTTGGCGAGGGTATCGCATGACGCCTCCAGAAGAAAAACCTTGTTTTTTTCGCTCTTTAAGAGAGGAGACAAAGAGACATGCTTGCGGATCGCCAGATGAATTAAGGCTTTTTCGCGCTCCAGCTCTTGCTTGATCGAGGGTGCCATGGCTTCGGGAACCGACAGGGTCAATTGGTTCAATACATCTGAGAATGCAGACATGTGGGATTTAATGTCAGTGGCTGCGGCCGACCAGAATTTCTGGCTCATGGCCTTGACGGTGGCTTCATCGGGGTCCGTGCGGTCACGGCTGGACTTGAGGATTTTCAAAATCCCCGGAAAAGAACGGGCGGCTCTGGGAAAAAGGTTCCTTCCGGTAACCGCCTTGAACATGATTGCCATAGTGGAAAACCAATCCTGAAGATGCAGCGCATCTCCCAGGTTCCCAAAATTGGAGGAAATCGTCCTGTTTTTTAATAGATGGAGCGGTGTGGCATAAAGGGGCGTTCCTCCGAGAAGGGGTTGAGCAATGGTGCCGTCGCGGGTGGGTTTCAACGAAACCGCCGTTTCTACATCGATCACGCCGATTGAAAATGCGTGCTTATTTTTCAGAAATCCCGGATAGGTGTCCGGATCAGCATCCAGAAACAAATTGTCCGGCTTCAAGTCCCTTAGCGCTAAGCGCTTTTCTTTGAGCAAGCAGAGCAACTGCAGCACATTGGACGCGATATTTTCGATCTGCTGCCTGCTTTTCGAAAAGGCTTTGGTTTCCTGCTGTGTTTTCAAGAGCTGGATCAGGTCGTCTACGTTTTTTTGATTGGATTTAAAAACGGTGGAAAAGCCATCTTTGATCCGGGACAGCAGTGCCGCATCAATTCCTTTTTCTTCTATGTTGGGATTCTCTCCTGAGATATAGGCCAGAAACCAGTTTTTGATCTGGAAGGTGTGGACCTTTTCCCCTTGGCCCGACTCCTTGATAATGCGATTGGTTTCGGCCTCACAAAGTTGGTAAAGGGTATGAAGCCCCTCAAAAACGGGGAGGGACACCAGTCCGTATCGGGTGGTGAATGCCTCCTGGTCCCAAGCTACGTCCGGCGCTTCACGGAATTCGTTACCGGTTTTGTCTTTGGCTTCGTGCAATTCATCAATGACCCGGCCTAAGAAGAAACTGTTGGACAGTTCCATGAAGAAGGCAAACCGGTCTCTGATTTTCAGGTATTCCTGATATTCGGGTTTTTCTTCAACCAACCGGATATATTGTTTTTCCAGTTGCTCTTGGGTAAGGCTCGATTCATAGGGCAGCTTTTTAACCTTTTTAAGCACCACGGACACCATGGGAACGATGCAGGTGGCCGGTGAAAGGTGTGCGGCAATCTGCATCTCTCTTCGAATATCCCGCACATATTTTTCCATATCCGTGACCGGCACCGGCGGTATCTTTACCACCATGTGGGTGTCGTAGATCACGTAAAAGCATTTGCTTTTGCTGCCGGTCTCTTCTCCCAATGGCCCGACGGACATTCGACGGGTCAGCCAGTCGTTGCTGCCTTTGACGCCCAATTCGAAAATTTTCATTTTCTGTGATGTGGAGGTGTCGGTCATGGTAAAGCGGGCAGGAGCCTCCTTGCCCAGTCCGTTTTGGACCTTGTAAAGGCCAAGGAAAAAAAGTGCGATATCGCGCAAATAAGAAGTCTCCTGACAATTTTCATCAGCATCGCAGGATTGATCGGACTTATTAGAGAGACCATCGACCGTCGGTGTTTTTGAAGCCTTGGTTTTTACCGCAGTCGATAACATCAGGATCAGTTTGGCGATTCCAGAGGCAGCGGCAAGTATAAACAGAAAAATCAGCAGGCGACTATCCAAAGCCTGAATCAGTTTCTGATTGAATCCTAAATTCACCAATATCTTTAGCTTCTGGTGGTCGATGATACTAAGCAGGGAGGTCTGTTTTTGAACCTCGATTGACCCGAAGGAGTTCACGTCATCTTTCATAAACATGCCGGATTTTCCGTTGGCTTCGTAAAAGACGAATTGATCGGACTGGTCGACCTTATCGGCTAGGACCGGCTCTCCTCCCTTGATATAGATGACCTGACTGGTCGAGGTGAGATCAACTTTAATAAATGTGATAACGGCGGTGCAAATCGCTGAGAGCACGATGATTGTGATCCATTTTTTCATGGCGTGCCCATCCGTTTAAACCTGTCTTCCAAGGGGAGGTTCCTTTACGGTGTTGCCGGGCCTTCTGAGGCGTATTGGAGAACCACCACACCGATTTTGATGATGTCCATGTCTTTCAGACGGACCGGCCCGCGGACGGTCTGACCATTGACTTTCGGTTTTATCCAGCCACTGACGCCGCTGATGTAGTGGTGTTGAGGGGTCTTGCTGATAGCCGCAGCCGGATCTCCGGCCAGGAAGGAAAAAAAACCGCCAATGATGATATCGCACCGGTGGGATCTGCCGATGGTAATCATGCTTTTTGCAAGGTCGAGTCTGCCGTTCCCGCCAGCCAGAAAGGCCACGTAGGCCGGTGCTTTGGGGATTTCGGGAATGTCTCCGCTCTCGGCCAGCATCCGGCGGTAGACTTCCGTGTCCATGAACATGGTATGGTCCGGACCGGGATCGCCGGGCAGGCCGGAGGTTTTTAAACCGCCTTGTTCGGGCCTCGGCCTTGACCGTCCATGGTCCAAAAAAACCAGCGTGTGTTTGCCGATGGTGATAAGGTCCCCGTTTTTGAGATTCGCCTGCTGAACGGTCAATCCATTCAGGAAGGTACCGTTTTTACTGTGGGTGTCCTTCAGGATAAATCGGTTGCCTTGTCTGAGAATGACGGCATGGTTGCCGGAAACCGCATAATTATCGATGACCAGATGGTGATTGGGGTTTCTCCCTATGGATAGGGTGTCGATTCGATCGAGGGCGAACTCTTTGATCGTTCTGTCCTTATACTTGACGAGCATTCTGATCATTTGGCCGCCTTTTTTACGAGAGACTCTGCTCAGGAACGGTTTTTAGCGCCGAAAAGGGATGCTATCCATGCCGGAATGCCGGCAATTCGTCCAAACAGACGATTTGCCGACCTCTCATTTGCCGATGTGATCCGCACCACGATGACGGTAATGTTGTCCTCGCCGCCTCTTTGGTTGGCCAGATCAGTCAGCTTTCTGCACGCCGAATTCGAGTCATTCTGGTAGACCAGATCGCGGATCTCTTCCCGGGAGATCTTGCCGCTGAGGCCATCGCTGCACAGGACGACGATATCGTCTGCAAAGCATGGCGTTTCTACAAGCGCCACACCGACGTCAGGCCGGATACCAACGGCCCGGGTAAGAATATGCGCCAGTCTGCTTTCTGGATACCGGCCCTCCATTGACTTGGGTATCTTTTTCCGCTCGTGAAGCAGGGTATGGGGCGTGTAAAGGGTCTCGATTTCCCTATTTCTCAACAGGTAAATGGGGCTGTCTCCCACATTGGCTGTGATGATGGAATTCCCGGTAAGGTAGAGCGCAGAAACAGTGGTGCCCATTCCTCGGCAGGCCTTGTCCTTGATGGACTGTGCATGAATCTTTTGATTTGCCAAAAAAATGCTTTGGCGGAGGTGCTGGGCGGTTGCGCTATGGGCATCATCGGCGTGGGCCCCGCTTGTGGCTGAAAATTCCTCAGGCAGCGTCGCCATGTATGCGTCAATGGTTTCTATGGCAATCCGACTGGCTATGCCGCCGCCGCGATGCCCCCCCATCCCGTCTGCCACGACGTATAGTCCGATCGGTTCGTTGAGAAGGAAGCAATCTTCATTTGCCTTGCGCACTTTTCCGATATCACTGAAACCAGCGGCTTGAACCAAGATCATGATTTGTTCCTTTTTCCTCTAAAAACAATAAATTGGGATGTTTGTCAAGGAAAACACAATGTTTATGAGAAATCTAATCACGCGAACCAAGGGGTGTCGGTGATTTAAGGCGACGGTCTACTATGCTCGACGCCCGGGCCAAGACGGGATGATCGAGATGGGAGTTTTGTGGATGGTCTACTTGCGCCGTATAATGGTAGGCTGGCAGACACTCGCGTCAACATCCCCGTGTTCTAAAAAGGAAATGGTGTCGTTGCCATGCAATGACCTCAGAGGTGTATGTTGGTTCTTGCTGAGGCGCTTGTGTGTTTACCAACTGGTCGCTGCCCCGGGCTGGTCCCGCTAAAATTAAAGCCCAAGGATTAAAACGCCAATAAGTGAGTCATGAAAACTACACAACCGCTGCTATTTGTGGCCTGGAAGAAACTGATCGTGACCTATTTGCTTGCATTGGTCATCGGTCTTGTTGCCGGAACGCTTCTGGTAAAGATCGGGAACATCCAACCGGAACGAATTTTCGACTTGTCCACCAAGCGGCTTTCCTATGCGCTTCCTGTTTTTGACATGGGTTCACAACACGGAATCGATATGGGTGTCATGTTGTTTATCTGGAATTCAATTGGTGCGTTAATCACCCTTTCATTTATTTATACGGCGGCCTTCTTTAACCCGTACCATATTGGATTGTCTCCGAAAGGTGTGAGAAAGCTTTTTTGCGGAAAGGCGAGAATGAAGATTTTCTGTTATCTGCCGGGATGCGCAGAAATTGAAGAGGAGTCACTGCGCAGGGTGTATGTCTGGGTAATGGTTCCCCTGCTTGGCATTATTTTGCTCGGAATAGAAAGCGGCCTGTCGGTTGCAACGGCAACCTTTATCTTCGAGTCCTTTTTTTCAGCCGTCATCGCGTTGCTGCCGCACGGTCTGATTGAAATTCCAACCCTTGCGCTTGCAGGTGCGGTGACCTATTCGACTCATCTGCTGATAAAAGAGCAGGCGCGAAACAACATGATCCGCGAGGTTTTTCTGCAGGTGGAAATGCATAGAAAGGCACTGCCGATCGTAAAGATTGCGTTATGCGTGATCGGCTGCCTGTTTGTCGCGGGGTGGGTCGAGGCACATGTCACCCAACGAATACTGGCGGTTTCGTAAAACGTCCGATACCTGCGTTACGCTTCATCAGGCCTGCTGGAACACGATCTGCTCTCCTTCCGCTTCGGCGCGGAGTCGGGTACCGTCCAGTATTTTTCCTTCCAGAATTTCCATGGCCAGGGGGTTTTCGATCTGCCGCTGGATCACACGTTTCAAGGGGCGAGCGCCGTAAACGGGATCGTAGCCCAGGCGGGCGATGAGATCCCGGGCCGAATCGGAGAGGGTCAGTTCGATGTTCTGTTCGGCCAGCCGGTCGGCCAGTCGCGCCATCTGGATCTCCACGATCTTGCCGATCTGGTCCGGCTCGAGGTTCAAAAAAATGATGGTTTCATCGATACGGTTGAGAAATTCGGGCTTGAAGCCGGCCCGCAGGGCCTCGGTGACTCGCCGTTCCATCTCCTCGCGGTCATGTCCGCCCAGATCCTGGATCACCTGGCTGCCTACGTTGGAGGTCATGATGATGATGGTGTTTTTAAAGTCCACGGTCTTGCCGTGGCCGTCGGTCATGCGACCGTCGTCCAGGATCTGGAGCAGGACATTGAACACCTCCGGGTGGGCTTTTTCAATCTCGTCGAACAGGACCACGGCATAGGGCCGCCGCCGTACCGCCTCGGTGAGGTAGCCCCCCTCGTCGTAACCCACATAGCCCGGAGGGGAGCCGATGAGCCTGGACACCGAATGCTTCTCCATGAACTCGGACATGTCGATGCGCACCATGGCCTGCTCGGAATCGAAGATGAATTCGGCCAGCGCCTTGGCCAGTTCGGTTTTTCCGACACCGGTGGGCCCCATGAAGATGAAGGAGCCGATGGGCCGGTTGGGGTCTTGCAGGCCCGAGCGCGCCCGGCGCACCGCATTGGAGACCGCTTCGATGGCCTGTTCCTGGCCGATGACCCGTTTGCCCAGACGTTGTTCCATGTTCACCAGTTTCTGCCGTTCCCCTTCCAGCATGCGGCTCACCGGAATGCCGGTCCAGCGGGAAATCACCTCGGCGATATCCTCGTCATCCACCTCTTCCTTGAGCATTTTCTTGTCTGCCTGGAGTGCTTCCAGATCTTTATTGGCTTTTTCCAACTGCGTTTTCAGTTCACTGCTCCTGCCGTAGCGCAGCTCGGCCACCCGGGCCAGGTTGCCTTCCCGTTCAGCCCGCTGCTCATCGACGCCCAGTTGCTCCTGGGCCTCTTTGACCTTGCGGATGTTCTGGATCAGTCGCTTTTCATCTTCCCAGTGGTTTTTCATGCCGGCGATCTGGGTGTGCATGGATTCCAGGGTATCTTCCAGTTTGGCCAGTCGCTCGCGGGAAGCCGGATCGGTCTCTTTTTTCAGGGCTTCGCGTTCGATTTCCGCCTGGAGGATCTTACGTTGAATTTCATCGATTTCCACGGGCATGGAGTCGATTTCGATGCGCAGTTTGGAGGCACACTCGTCAATGAGGTCGATGGCCTTGTCGGGAAGAAACCGGTCGGTGATATAGCGATGGGACAGGGCAGCGGCAGCCACGATGGCCGAATCCTTGATGCGCACACCGTGGTGAACCTCGTATTTTTCTTTCAGCCCGCGCAGGATGGAAACGGTGTCTTCCACGCTGGGTTCGCGCACCAGCACCGGTTGGAAGCGTCTCTCCAGGGCGGCATCCTTTTCGATATACTTGCGGTACTCGTTCAAGGTGGTTGCGCCCACGCAGCGAAGCGTTCCCCGGGCCAGAGCGGGCTTGAGCATGTTGGAGGCGTCCATGGATCCTTCGCTGGCACCGGCGCCCACCAAGGTGTGCAGTTCGTCGATGAACAGGATCACTTGACCTTCGGCTTTTTCCACCTCTTTGAGCACCGCCTTGAGGCGATCTTCGAACTCTCCCCGGTACTTGGCACCGGCGATCAGGGCGCCCATGTCCAGGGAAACCAACCGTCGGTTTTTCAGGCTTTCGGAGACATCGCCGGCCACTATGCGCTGGGCCAGGCCTTCCACGATGGCGGTCTTGCCCACCCCGGGCTCGCCGATAAGCACCGGGTTGTTTTTGGTCCGTCTGGAGAGCACCTGAACGATGCGCCGGATTTCGTCGTCCCGGCCGATGACCGGGTCCAGCTTTCCGCTACGGGCCAAATCCGTCAAATTCCGGCTGAATTTTTTGAGTGCCTCGTATTTTTCCTCGGGATTGGGGTCGGTGATCCGCTGATTGCCCCGGATCTCCATGAGCACTTTCAAAATGGCATCCCGGTTAACGCCGGATGCGGACAGGATGCGGGACACCTCCCCCGCTTTTTTGTCGCACATGGTTAGCAGGATGTGTTCGATGCTGGTGTATTCGTCTTTCATCTTGCCGGCTTCGACAAATGCCGCTTCGAGAACGGCCTTGGCGGCCGAAGAGAGATATACATCCCCCCCGCTGACTTTGGGCAGTCGGTCGATGGCCTTGGCAGCCGCGGTGGCAATACTGTCACCGGTGGCACCCAGCCGTTTGAATACGGACCTGGCCACCCCTTCTTTTTCGTCGAGCATGGATGCCAACAGGTGTACCGGCTCGATCTGCTGATTGCCGTGGGTGGATGCCAGGGCCTGGGCATTCTGGATCAATTCCTGCGACTTTATGGTAAATCGGTCAAACCGCATCATCTCCTCCTTGCATGGACAATGGGCTACAATTAAGTATTGGTCTGCATTTTGAAAAACCAATATAAACACCGCCCCAGTGATGTCAAACCCATGGAAGCCATCGAATTCAATAGTAATTTATGGAGTGGTAGGGGCTGCCCCACGTATTATGGCTCGGGCAACACAGCCTAACCCTTGACGGCAAAAACCAGTTGTGCCAAAAGCATGAAGAAAATCGAAATCACCGGGCCCAGCCTCTTGAAACGGGCATGGGCCAGGCGGGTCGTTAACTATCACGTGTTGAATGGAGCGGCGATGTCCGGTTTTGTGGCTGTTCGTTTGAATCAGTTCGTTAATCAATACCTGCGCAACCATAAACAAGCCGACGGCAATGAGGTTCGTGCCGCCGTCGAAGACGCCCTTGCCGCCCGGCGCCAGGGGGTCCGTTGTGCATGCGGCAATCCCCTTTGGGTTGCGGGGTCTGCCGTCGCCGGGTACGGCTGCTTTAGCTGTATAACCGGATCGGCCGAACCGGATGGCGACCCGGAGATCGATGCGGCTTGCGAGGGCATGTTTTTTGAAACGGACGACCCTGAAGACAGGATCGCTCAGGTGAGCGAGATAATTAAAAAACACCCCCGGGACTATCGGGAGCGGCTGGAGGAGGTCGGGTTTGTGTGGCAGGATGATGAAACCGATCTACTATACGAGGAAGAGGCCAATGAAGAGCGTGCAGCTGTTCCCGAAACGGAAATTCAGTGGCGGTTGGTTCAATTTCTGGACACCGGCGGGCTTGTCACTCAACAGGTCCTCGATGCCTACCTGGAAGAGCGCTATTCAGCAACGTCCAATCTTCCGCTGATTCGCAAATACTTTAAACAGGCCAATCCCAATTTGAAAGCGATCCTGTTAAACGGGTTGGCCGCCAACCCCACGGACCTGGACCTTCTTGACGACCTTTCATATTTCAGCGAGTTCGACAGCATGCTGGGCGAACTGATCCACTTTTATACGGATGCCTGTCTCAAAGAGGCGGATATTGAGCGGTTTTCCCTGCTGGCCCAGGATTTTCACATGAACACCTATGAGCAGGGATATGATGCCCTGCATGAACTGGTCACCATCTTTCAATCGAGCACCAAAGGTGCGGTGGTCCAGCAGCTTTCCGAAACCATCGATGACTTTGAGGGGGCGGAGGACATTCCCTTCTAGTCATTTTCGCAACTGCCGGATGAAAAAGCGCAGCTGGTCGTTTGTCTGCTGAAGGACCATCCGGTCGCGGGTGGACATGTAAAACGTGGCGGCACCGTTCAAGGTGATGACGATGAAATTGGATATTTCGCGGTAGTCCAGATCCGGTTTGAGCAGATCGGCGGTTTCCGCCTCTGTTAACCAGGACTGGAATAGTTTGGAAAACCCCACGAAGCCCTTGAGGATGTGGCGGCCCATGCTGTCGGACTGGCCGGAGAGTTCGACCAACATGTTGACGAAAAAACAACCGCCGTCAAACACCTCCCTGCCCAGGTACTCGTGCAGGACGTTTTCGATCGTGCACTCAATCCGTTCAAGCGGGCCTGGGACGGACCGCATGTCATTAAAAACAACCGATTTCCAGATCTCCACGGCATCACTGTAAACCGCACGCCAGACATCCTCCTTGCTCTTAAAGTGGCAGTAAAGCCCGCCTTTGGTCAGTCCGGTGGCGTGGAGGATATCACTGATGGAGGTGTTGAAATATCCCTTGACGGAGAAAAGTTGCAGGGATTTCTCGATGATGTTTCGACGCGTCAGTTCACCCTTGGCGGACATGATCTGCTCCTTAAAAAAACCAACCGGTCTTTATTTATTTGGCCGAATTGAAAAAGTCAACAATCGAATGTCGTCAAGAAATCGCGGTCACGAGTTGACAATCCTTACCGGGTAGGCAACCTGAAGGTGGTAAAGAGGCGGTCCGGCCTCGGTGGGAAACCCATTTTACGTGTACCGGGTTTTATCTAAAATTGGGGTTCGGCCCTGCCACAGGCGAATGGCGCTGATTGTAAAAGTCGTGCGTCTGAATTGAAGCCAGATTGTTTTCCATACCCTGTTAAGCCGCCTGTTCCTCGTAGGTTGCGGTTTTACCAAAAATCAGGCTTCGGTAAACTAGGGTAACCAAATGAATGACACCGGTGATCAATCCCAGAGTAACAAAAGAAATGATAAACAGTGCCAAAAAAGCGAGAAGTCCCGCGCTCAGTCCGGCAAGAATGAAATCGATCATGGCGTCTCTCCTTTTCGATGGCGCTTTGGGTCGATGAGTCGTGAGCTATTATTCAAGGTCAAAGCAATTTTTTTGCCAAAGGCCATAAAAAAGTTAACATCCTGATAATAAACATTTTTTTAATCCGATAGAATGGATTATTCAGGAAGCAAGCATTTTACATGTGAAAAAAGAACATGGATTGGATTAAAAATGGGAAAAAAAGGTAATGATTGAAATTCACCACCGGGATCTGTTGATGAAACATCGTTTGACTCACCCGCGTTGGTGGTGATATCCCGTTGGCGCTATTGGTGGTTGAAGGGCTTCAGCGGCGCGTTGCCTGGCAAGGGTGAAAATCGATTTCCGGATCGCCATCCGTTCCCGCAGCAGGCAACGGAAATTCTGGCCGCCTGCTGCCCAAAGCCTCGGGGGCGTGCCTGTTTTCGTGGCCACCGACATCGATTGAGGGGAAATGCATCGCCATGGACGAGGCATACAACGCTTTCCGAGCGGCGGTGGGCAGCCTTGCCAACCAATGGATAACGACCGGGCTGCCCTCGCGGCAGGGCCTTGACGAGGCGGCAGGGATCCTGAAATGCTTGCGCGATCGTCTGAAGGTTAACGGTATCTGGGACCAGTCACCGTCCATGGTTACCGCGACCTTGGATGACGGCCTGGGTCAGGGACTGGCTATTATCGAAAAATATGCCGTCGCCGTCGGCATTCGCTTGATCCGCCTGGGCCTGATGCAAACGCCCGAGGCCGTTGTGGATGCTTGTCGCCTATATCAGCCGGATTTTTTGGGACTGACCATTCTCCAATTTGATACTGAAGACGACTTGACCTGCATCGCCAACCACCTGCCCAGCAAAACCCGGATTGTGGCCGGGGGGCCGGTATTTTCCGGAGATCCCGATTTTGCCGGCCGGTCCGGTACCCATTTTGCGGCCAAGAACGTGGCCGTTTTTCTGCGGTACATGCTGGATACGCCCAACAACCCACAGATGTGAGTCAAAATGGCTTCAGACAATGCGGAGATGACCCTGATTCCCGGGATTTTCATCATTTGCCTCACCGTGATTTTCGGTGGTAATGCTGTGGCCATCAAACTGGCTCTGACCGGTATGGGGCCACTGACAACGGCGGGCCTTCGTTTTGCCCTGGCGGCAGTTGCCATTGCCTGCTGGGCCCACCTCACCGGACGATGCTTTCGCATCCAGCCCGGCCAGGCATATCAGTTGCTGATCGTGTCCATTGCCTTTACGATTCAGCTTTGCCTCTTCTACTTAGGGCTCGAGCGGACGTATGCCTCCAGAGGGGTGCTGATTTCAAACCTGCTGCCTTTTTTCGTATTGTTCCTTTCGCACCGGTTCATCCCCGGTGAACGCATCACCTGGAAAAAAATGGCGGGAATTGGTATGGGGTTCACCGGTGTGGCCTTCATGTTGACCGGTACACAGGGTTTTTCCGGATCGCTTCACAGCGGTGATCTGATCATTTTGGCAGCGGTGGCGGTCTGGTCCTGCAATGTGGTTTACACCAAGCGCATCATCAATGACTATTCGCCGTTTCACCTGGTGCTCTACCCTATGATATTCTCTGTCCCGGTTTTTCTGTTAACCGGGTTTCTATGGGATGGTCGCATGATATACGACTTGAACCTGACGGTAATCGGCGCATACGTTTATCAGAGCCTGATCAGTGCCGCCTTCGGTTTCGTGGCCTGGAGCACCATGCTTAAACGATACGGGGCGTCCACCCTGCATTCGTTTGTGTTCATTATGCCCATTGCCGGAGTGGTTTGCAGCGGGCTTCTATTGAACGAACCCATCACGCCCAATCTCATCGTCGCCGTGGTCCTCATTGCCGGCGGTATTCTGATGATTCATGTGGGCCCGAAGAAGCCTGCGCTTACTTTTCCATTGGGCCGGGGGCTATGACATGAAATTTGGCGCGATGAATTTTCCGGTCACGCCGGTACTGGATGAAATCGAAACCTTTGCCCGGCTGGGGTTCGACTATCTGGAACTGGCCATGGATCCGCCCATGGCCCACCACAGCAGTCTTTCCTCCTGCCGGCCGGCCATCACCCGGGCGCTGAAGGTCAACGGCCTGGGCCTGGTCTGCCACCTGCCCACGTTTCTATCCACCGCTGATCTCACAGAAAGCCTCCGGCGGGCATCGCTGACAGAGATGCACCGATCCCTGGAGGTGGCTGCCGAGTTGGGAGCCAAAAAGGTCGTCCTGCACCCGAGCATGGCCGGCGGTATGGGTGCCTATGTCCTGGACACGGTCAAAGGCTACGCGTTCGAGTTTTTGTCTGGAATCGTGGATGCCGCCCGACCCCTGGATGTGACCATCTGTCTGGAAAACATGTTTGTCCGAAACCGGCTGGGAGTGGAGCCGGAGGATTTTGAGGAGATATTCAAGGCGTTCCCTTCCCTTAAGCTGACCCTGGATACCGGCCACGCCAACATCCACGATCGTCGGGGACGCCGCTTGAAAGAGCTGGTGAATCGGTTTGGTCCACGCATCGGTCACCTGCACGTCAGTGACAATCGGGGTAAACGGGATGACCATCTGGCCGTGGGGCAGGGTACCATCAAGTTCGCGGATCTGGTGATGCACCTCAAGGGTGCCGGTTATGATGACACGCTCACCCTGGAAGTTTTCGATGAAAACCGCCAGATGCTGGTAGAGAGCCGGGAACGGATCAAAGACATGTTTGCCGATGGATAGTTGGGTAGAGGTGTCGAGGGTTCAAGGATCCAAGGGGTCAGGGGAACCAATCTAAACGCCGGTTGATATTTAGATAGATTGAATTGCGAAGCGCGGGTTAATTCTCCGTTGCTTGCGACATTTTCAATGGGTTCAGGATCGTTCTGAGGGAATGGGGCCCTTTTCCCATTATTGATGATGGTTTCCACCAGTTGAAAAGCGGCCCAGGATGACTGCGCGACCTCCCGCAGGCTCAATCCGGCCAGTCCCTTCTCCTCGATGATCCTATATCTCCTGCCTGGATCAGGGATCGATGTAGGTCACCGTGATGGTATGGTCGTTGACCGTGTGTGGTCAATCTTATCTCCAAGATGGCAGTGGTTGGCTCACGCCTTCCTGCGTCAAGATGCGGAATCACTTTACCGATGGTGGTATTTATCGAATAGCGGATTTTAACAGACGCGCCTGCCAGTGGCGGGAACGCGCGTTCGCTTGCGTGGTTCAGACGGGGACGTTTTTTCGAAGGATGTGTAAGATGCGCTTCAGATAATCCGGTGCTTTATCCCTGGCGAAGCGGCAGGCCCCGGCCCCGGGATGACCACCTCCTTCGAAGGCGGAGAGCATTTTTCCCACATTCACGTCACAGCCCCGGTTCAAGATACTGTGGCCCACTTTGATGCTGGCCAGGTTGTCTTCATCGAAGATGATTTTGACATTCACCGTGCAGTCGGGAAACAGGGAATAGACCAGAAAACGGTTTCCGTTGGGGGCCGGATCAAGGCCACGGAAATCGGTGATGGAGACGTGATCCACCAGTGTGGTATTCGCCCTGAGGGCTTTTTCGTAGACGACGTTGGTATCCGCCACCTGCCGGCATCGCCGCTTTACCTCCGGATCGTCCATTACTTGGGCCGTGGAGCGGGTCCGCAGCAGGGTCACCAGATGATCCCAGTAACGTTTTTCGGATGGATCGTGGTTGGTGATGGTCATCGACAGCAGCACGTAGGGGTAGTTTTCCGGGTGAAGGATTTCGTCCAATGTCAAGTCTGCCGAATCGATTCGGTCGGTCTGGCGAACCAGCTCGGTGTAGTCTCGATCCAGATCTTCCCGGTAGTATTCATAGACAATTCCAGCCGCCGACGGTGCGATTTTAAACACCCCGTCCACGGGGGTCTTCGGTTGATTGGAATAGTGGTGATCGAACCACAGGCTGCATCCTTCGTGGAAGGGCAGGTTGGCGATGACATCGCCGGGTTGAATATCCACCCGCCGGTGCTGCATGTCGCTGGGCTGGACCCATCGCACCGGTGGGTCGATTTTCAGCGCATCCATCAGTAAAACGGCACATACCACACCGTCAAAATCGGGTCTGGTAACCACTCTCATCGGGTTTGTTCCTCTTCCTGTTCTGGACGCCCATTGTTGTCATTTCCGGCAAAAAAAACGGACCATCTCGTTTCTCAAACAGTTGATGATAAAGGCCTTTCAAGCCAGAGCTTGGTGCCTTAGGCTAAGTGCATGTGTATCAACAATCCTGTTGAACCGCAATAGGCAGTGGTTGATGCGTCGGGCCAGCCACCCCGTCCACGGCGGACGGCAAATTTGGCTTGAAGTTTAAGTCGATCCATGAAAAATACAAACACGGTGGCCGCACGCTCTGGCGAAACGGTTGGCACTCAATGGTCTGGCCTCGGTGGCGCCATTTATCTAAAAGGAGGGACAATCCAGGAATGGCTGATATCCAGTTGGCGAATCTGGTTCAAATGGAATCCCCGCAAGCGGTATTGGACGAGGCGATAACCGTGGTTGCACTCTTTTCCGCGGATACGGATCCGTTGGCCATCCGGTCTGCATTCGACCAAACCGTGTCGCTTTATCAGGGAGATTGGGAACACACCAAAGGCTGCAACACCGACTATCATAACCTGAAGCATGTCACCGATTGTTTTCTGGCCATGGTCCGTCTCTTTCATGGCGCGGGGCAAACTGGGGTCTATTTTTCTCCCCGTCAGGTTCACCAGGGCTTGGTGGCGGCCCTGCTGCACGATGCGGGATACCTGCAAAACAGTGAAGATAATGCGGGCACCGGTGCCAAGTATACCTCCTGCCACGTGCGGCGCAGTATGGATTTTCTTCAACGGCACTTCACCGACTTCGGCCTGCAGGAAAGTGAAATCCACGCCAGTATGGCCATGATTCACTGCACCGATCTCAGCTGTGACCTGGCATCTGTTCCGTTTCCGGACCATACCACCGAACGGATTGGGAAGATGCTGGCAACGGCGGACGTCCTGGCTCAGATGGCAGATCGTACCTATTTGGAAAAACTGCTTTTTTTGTTCTATGAGCTGGACGAGGCCCGCATCGAGGACTTTGAAGACGAGTTGGACCTGATGCATCAGTCAAAAGATTTTTACATCCGTATGGCGGATCGTTTTGAAACCCAACTGTCATCCACGAACCGTTTTATGGTTCACCACTTCAAGGCGCGATGGAAAATCGATGAAGACCTTTATCAACGGGCCATCGAAAACCAGCGAGTATATCTGGCGGATATCCTGACGGCGGTCGGCGATGACCCTCGTGACCAGCTGCGCCGCAGCAGGATCGTGGAAGCGGTGAAGATTAAGCACTGCTAACGACCTCGAGCTCCGGTTATGGACGCTTTTTTTCTGATCAAGTCTGGGGGCAGGTTGGTAATGAAAACCGCTGCCAGCACCAGCGCCCCGCCACCAGCCTGTATGGCTGCTGCTACACGACTCCTTTAGGCATGGGGGCGACGGGCTCGCCGCCCAGCGGGTAGCCGCCATCCAGTCGCATCACGCTGCCGGTCATGAACGGGGCTTCATCCAATAGAAACCGGATCGCCCGAACCACATCCTCTACCCGGCCAATTCCGGCCAGCAGGGTGTGATCCACGATGGCCTGCCGTTGCACCTCGGTCAACAGTCCCCATCCGCGGGTCTCAGGTCCATGGCGGGTTTCAAAGACGCCCAGCATCAGCTCGTTCACACGTACATGGGGAGCGCCTAAACGGGCCCACGTTTCCGTGAGCAGAGAGATGCCGCGGTTGGCTGCCGCATACCCCTCGTTGAAGAGATAGCTGGCCGGACCGCTTCGACCGACAATGCCGGCAATGGACGAGAGGTTGACCACAGCGCCGTCCCCGGAGGCCCTGAGGTGAGGCAGGGCTGCCTCGAACACCCATTGCTTGGCTCGCAAAGTGGTGGCCATCTCCAGATCCCACTGTTCCCGGGTGTACCGGCCATGCACGACCGGCCATCCCCCCCGTTCGATATTGTTGATCAGGATGTCCAGCCGGCCGAACCGATCCGTGATCCGTTTTACTAGCCTGGAGATGGCATCGGTGTCCAGCAGGTCGGCCCGCTCGATCAGGTGGTCCGTTCCCGTATCGGCGAAATCGGACTGCATGGCCGTCAGGCTTTCCGGCCAGTCAAACCAGGTGGCCGCCACCCGCGTACCACGACGCAGCAGGTCCAGACCGATGGCTTTTCCGATACCCTTGATGCCGCCAAGCACCAGGGCAACTTTCTGGTTGGGTTTCATATTCAGGTCTTTTCCGGTGAAACGGTTAGGAGGGTTTTGCGGACCCAGTCCATGGCGACGCGCAGCAGATCCAGGTCACTGGTTCTTGACCGGTCAAGGGGTTGGGTGTCGGCGGTGGTCGCCAGTTTGCTGTCCCTGTAATTCGGATCATTGCGAAAGGTGTCCAGGTCGTAAAGGGCCGTATATATCCGTTTTCTTTCGAAAGGCCTCAACGGGCCCGGTCGGAACCGGTTCTTGAGGCTGATCAGCTCCAGCATTTTGTCGTTCATGTGGTTGTGATCGGCAATTTGCTGACTGTCCACCCATTCGTCCACGGCCTGCCGTTGTCCATTTGTAAAACCCTGGCAATGGGGCTCTCGAATCAGTGCCCAGTGTTCTGTCGACCGCCCGGTTTTGCAGTCACGGGAGACTCCGCGGGCCAGTGGATAGGTGCGACATGAAGCGGGCCGGGCCGGGTATACGCGGCAGCCGGCATCGCTGACAAAGGGGCAGGCCAGGTCATCTGCATCGCTGAATCGCAGGGAAACCACCGGCAGCCCGGTTACGGGTCCGGTGCTCTCTTCCGTATACCTGCTGAGAAAAACGCTGGACGACATTTCCAAGAACTGTCTGAGGCACAATACATCATAAGGGGTTAACACCTGGTTCAGGTTCCGGCAGCAGGCATTGAAACAGGTCACATCCGGGGAACAGGTGAAACAGAATGTCTGATGTTTTTCCAGCGGCGCAACTGTGGGTTGCATGGTCGATCCTCCTGCATGGTTCGGTACTGGTCGCGTGGGGCAGTGGTAGCACCCTGGGCAGGTGTGTCAACTGCAATCTTCATCAAATCGACCGAATCGACGGAATCGGAAATCGATTCTTACGGGTTGACCGTGGGCGTCGCCAATCAGACTATTCCACCATATATTGTGCCTTTTGGAAAAGGTTCAACGATATGTAGACTATGGCATGGTTGAATGTAAGTGACTGCATCTTTTGGGCTTTTATGCTACCGAAATTTCTTGACAATGAAAATGCTGGATGATATTGATCTTACCTTGTGTTGCACAATGACTATCTTCCCGAATTTATACGATATATTCAATCGAACAAATCAATGCCGAAGCGCATTGGATTCATGTCTGCACGTCGTGATTTGTAAAAACAGGGTATGGGGTTTTATGTAAACCAGTGTAACTGTCCGGGTCGAAACCATTCGGACACCTAATCTATGGAAGGGAGGTGCGAGGAACAGGAGGGTTAAGCCTTAATTTCGGAAGTAGGTTGAGTGAAATCTTTTTAACTAACCGTAGGAGGTATACTAAATGCCAAGTTTTGTAATTTCGGAAAAATGTGACGGCTGCAAGGGCGGCGACAAGACCGCTTGCATGTACATTTGTCCCAATGACCTGATGGTGCTTGAGCCCAACGCCATGAAAGCCTATAACCAGGAACCGGATCAGTGCTGGGAATGCTTTTCCTGCGTGAAGATCTGCCCCACCCAGGCCATCGAAGTACGCGGCTACGCCGATTTCGTACCCCTGGGAAGCTCAATCATGCCCATGATGGGTACCGAGGATGTCATGTGGACCTGTAAGTTCAGGAACGGCCTTATCAAGCGCTTCAAGTTCCCCATCCGGACCACCCCCGAAGGCCAGGCCAATGCCTATGCGGATCTCAAGGGCAAAGACCTCGAAAGTGACCTGCTCTCCACCGAAGAAGCTGACGGTTACGTCATCCCGACGCCGAATGTCTAATCCGGTCCATTGTTTGTTGGTGATAAATTTTTAAGAATTCGTATTTCTACAGGAGGATAAAATATGGCATTACCGAATAAACCTGTGGGTGAACTCAAGGCCGTGCGGGATCCAGAAGTCGTCGAAAAAGAGGTTGACATTCTCATCGTAGGCGGTGGTATGGCTGCTTGCGGTACCGCATTTGAAGTTAAAAAATGGCTCAAAGACGGCCAGAGTGTTCTGCTGTGTGACAAGGCCGCCATGGAAAGATCCGGTGCCGTTGCCCAGGGTCTGTCCGCCATCAACACCTACGTGGGTGAAAATGCTAAGGAAGACTATGTTCGCATGGTTCGCAACGACCTGATGGGTCTGGTCCGCGAAGACTTGATCTACGACTTGGGCTGCCATGTCGACGATTCCGTACACCTGTTTGAAGAGTGGGGCCTGCCCGTCTGGAAGAAAACCGACGACGGCAAAAACCTGGATGGTAATAAGGGTCAGAAAATGGGGACCCTGAAATCCGGTGCCAAACCGGTCCGTACCGGTAAATGGCAGATCATGATCAACGGTGAGTCCTACAAGCGCATCGTTGCCGAGGCCGCCAAACTGGCCCTGGGTGATGACAACATCATCGAGCGCTGCTTCATCGTCGAATTGCTGAAGGACGCCAACGTGCCCAACCAGATCGCCGGTGCCGTTGGTTTCTCCGTCCGTGAAAACATCGTCTACATCATCAAATGCAAGACCATGATGGTTGCCTGCGGTGGTGCTGTGAATATTTACCAGCCCCGTTCGGTTGGTGAAGGCAAAGGCCGGGCCTGGTATCCCGTATGGAATGCCGGTTCCACCTACACCATGTGCATGAAGGTCGGCGCCGAGCTGACCATGATGGAAAACCGTTTCACCCCGGCCCGTTTTAAAGACGGTTACGGCCCGGTGGGTGCTTGGTTCCTGCTGTTCAAAGCCAAAACCCTCAACGGTCTGGGCGAAAACTTTGCCGCCAGCGACGCCGCCAAAGCCGAGCTGGAAAAATACGCGCCTTACGGCACGGCTGCCATCACGCCGACCTGTCTGCGTAACCACCTGATGCTGTTTGAAATGAAAGAAGGCCGCGGCCCCATCATGATGGACACCGTGACCGCGCTGGCTACCTTGGGCGAAACCATGGACAAGAAAGAGCTCAAGCATCTTGAGTCCGAAGCCTGGGAAGACTTCCTCGATATGACCTGTGGCCAGGCCAACCTCTGGTGTGCACAGGACTGTGAGCCGGAGAAGAAAAACTCCGAGGTCATGCCCACCGAGCCTTACCTGCTGGGCTCCCATTCCGGCTGCTGCGGTCTGTGGACTTCCGGCCCGGATCTGGATTGGGTACCGGACAGCTACAAGATCAAAGCCACCAACGGCAAGGTCTACAATCGTATGACCACCGTTAATGGTCTGTTCACATCCGGTGACGGTGTGGGCGGCTCCGGACACAAGTTCTCATCCGGGTCCCATGCTGAAGGCCGTATCGCCGCCAAACAGATGGTGCGGTACGCTACGGATTTTGCCGATTTCACGCCGACCCTGAAGCAGTCCAAAGAAGAACTGGTCGACCTGATCTACAAGCCGGTCCGGACCTTCCTGGATAACAAGGACTACACCACCGCTATCGACATCAACCCCAACTACATCAAACCCAACGGTATGATGTACCGCCTGATGAAGGCCACCCATGAGTACGGTGCCGGAACCGCCACCTACTACATGACCACCACCAAGTCTCTGGAAGTCGTCATGGATCTGCTCGCTACCATGCGTGAAGACTGCGAAAAGATGGCTGCCGGTGACCTGCACGAGCTGATGAGATGCTGGGAAATCGAGCATCGCATCTGGACGGTGGAAGCCCACCTGCGCCACATTCAGTACCGCAAAGAGACCCGCTACCCGGGTTTCTACTATCAGGCGGACTATCCGGGCCAGGATGACGAGAACTGGTTCTGCTTCGTTAACTCCAAGTACGATTCGGAAAAGAAGGAATGGGATGTCTTCAAGAAAGACTACATCAAGATTATCCCGGACTAATCGAATGTCGACGGTCGTTCTAGTCGAATAGCAACACGCCTCCAGGTGCCTTTGCGGCACCTGGAGGTTTTTATTACCGAAATGAGGTTTTCCTTTTTTGTTTTCGGGTAGTACCCTTCTGGGACATTGCATTCACGGGTTCTCATGTCGAGCGTGGAACCTCCCGGGCGGTATTGGAACGTGAAACCGGCAGCTGGAGACCCCGACGTCTCGAGAGAGCGGTTTCCAGCTCCCCGTTTCCAGTTTCAATAAAACGGGTATTACCCGAAACCATCGGCAGTTTTTACTAACAATCTGTTTTTATGACCTTTTAGAAACGTTGATGCACGGAGGGATAGCATGACAAACGACAAAGCAGCCCCTGCGAGTGGAAGCATTATGGTGGTCGGTGGCGGCATCGCCGGTCTGACCACGGCCATCGAGGCCGCTGAAGTGGGGTATGAGGTGTTTCTGGTCGAAAAGAATCCTTATCTGGGCGGAAGAGTGGCGCAGCTGAATCAGTACTTTCCCAAGCTATGCCCTCCCACCTGCGGTCTGGAGATCAACTTCAGGCGGATCAAGGACAACCCCAGAATCAAGGTCTTCACCCTGGCGGAAGTGGAAAAAGTGGACGGCTCGCCGGGCAATTACACGGTCAGCGTGAAGATGAATCCACGCTATGTGAACGAAAACTGCACTTGCTGCGGCTCCTGCGCCGAGGTATGCCAGACCGACGTGTCCGATGAGTATAACCTGGGCATGTGCAAAACCAAGGGTGCCTATCTGCCCTTCGAAATGGCCTTCCCGGCAAAATTCGTCATCTCACCGCAGATTATCGGCACCGACGATGCCGACCGGGTCAAGGAGGCCTGCAAATACGATGCGGTGGACCTGAAGATGCAGGCCAAGACGGTCGATCTGCCCGTGGGTGCCGTCGTC
Organism: uncultured delta proteobacterium; assembly: GCA_963697405.1. GTDB lineage: Bacteria > Desulfobacterota > Desulfobacteria > Desulfobacterales > Desulfosarcinaceae > Desulfosarcina. The sequence continues at coordinate 329,444 of CAVONY010000038.1, forward strand.
TGGGCCACCGGCTGGGAGCCTTACGACGCCCACCGGATCGACAACCTGGGTTTCGGCCAGTACGACAACGTTGTCACCAATATGATGCTCGAGCGTCTGGCTTCCAAATCCGGCCCCACCCAGGGCAAGATCGTTCGCCCATCCGACGACAAGGCCCCGGAAAGTATAGCCTTCGTCCAGTGCGCCGGCTCCCGTGATGAAAATCATCTGCCTTACTGCTCCTACATCTGCTGCATGGCATCCCTGAAACACGCCACTTACATCCGGGAGCAGTATCCGGAGACCAAGGTGTATATCTTCTATATCGATATCCGCTCGCCCGGCGACCGGTACGAAAAGTTTTACAACAAGATCAAAGAAGATGAGAACGTCATCCTGATCAAGGGAAAAGTTGCCGAAGTCAGTGAAGATCCGGCCACCAGGAACATCACCGTGGTTGCCGAAAATGCGCTCACCGGGGAAAAGATTCACCAGACGGTGGAGATGGCCGTTCTGGCCACGGGGATGCAACCCACCGCCGCCAACGCCAAACTGTCGGCTGAACTTAACATGGATGATAACGGATTCATCATCAATGACTTTGAAACGGGCGGTATGTTTGCCGCTGGCTGCGCCAACAAGCCATTAGACGTGATCTCATCCAACCAGAATGCGACCGGCATGGCACTGAAAGCCATTCAAACCCTGGTGAAAAGGTAGGAGGTAACCCATGGATAAAAAGTATGGTGTATATATCTGCGAAGGTTGTGGCATCGGGGAATCCCTCGATGTAAAGGCCCTGTGCGGGGTTCCGGAAGAAGAGGGTGTGCCTGTCAAAACCCATCCTTTCCTTTGCGGCAAGGATGGGGTTGAATTGCTGAAAAAGGATATTGCCGACGGCACCAACACCCTGGTCATTGCGGCCTGCTCCCGCCGGGTTAACTTTGATATCTTCCGCTTCGACGGCTGCATCGTCGACAGGGTCAACCTGCGAGAAGGGGTGGTCTGGTCTCACCCGCGCAGCACGTTTCCGGCGCTGACCGAAGAAGAGAAGAAAGATGAGGACAACTTCGACCGCGTCCAGATGATGGCCGAAGACTACATCAAAATGGGCATGATCCGGGTGGAAAAGATCACTCTGGCCGAGCCCTACGAGGTGGAGAACCTGTCCAGAAAAATTTTGGTCATTGGTGGCGGCATCACCGGTATGTCCGCGGCGATTGATGCAGCCAAGACCGGATACGATGTTACCATCGTCGAGAAAACCCCCGCCCTGGGCGGATATGCGGCCAAGGTGAGAAAACAGACCCCGGTTTCCGCGCCCTACGATGCGCTGATTCCGCCGGTGGTGGCGGCCAAGATCGAAGAAGTGGAAGCGATGCCCACCATCACCGTGAAAACCGAGACCGAGGTTGCCCGGATTGCCGGTCAGCCCGGCGAGTTCACCGTTACCCTTAAAAAACCTGGCGAGAAGATCTCCTTCGATGTGCCGTTTCCGCTGCCTGACGAGATGAAAGTGGATGAAAACGGCAAGGATCTGGATGTCGAAAAGCAGCATGAAGCTTACCTGGCCTACAACGAAGGCAAAGAAGACATCCTGCAACTGGATCCGGGCGGCGAGCTTTTCGGCGCCGTGATCCTGGCTGCCGGCTGGCGGCCGGACGAACTCAGTGATGGCGATTACGCCCACTTGGGCTACGGTGCACTGCCCGACGTGATCACCAACCATCAGTTCGAAGAGATTGCCAAGGCCGGCAAGATCGTGCGTCCCTCCGATGGCAAAGCGGCCAAATCCGTGGTTTTCGTGCAGAGCCCGGGCAAGGACGAATCCGACGGCGACTTTGCCTATGCCGGCGCGGTTACCAGCATGGTTGCGCTGAAGCAGGCCAAGTACGTCCGTGAAGACTATGATGACGGCAAGGCCTTTATTTTCTACCAGCACATGCGTACCACGGGTTTGTCCGAACTTTTTTACAAAGGCCTGCAGCAGGATCCAGGCATTTTCATGACCAAGGGAGCCATAACGGCCGTGGCCAAGAACGGTGACGGCATGATCGTGGATGCCGAGAACACCCTGCTGGGCGAAAATCTGCAAGTCAAGGCGGATCTGGTGGTCCTGGGGGCCGGCATGGTTCCTGTGACCAAGGACGACCCGGTGATCAACCTGGCTTATCGACAGGGACCGGGTTTTCGCGATGTCGGTCTTTTCAACGGCTATGTGGACTCGAATTTTATCTGCTTTCCCTATGAAACCCAGCGCACCGGCATCTATGCCGCTGGTGCGATCCGCCGATCCATGAGCATGGCAGAGTCCATGGAAGATGCCACCGGTGCAGCGCTGAAGGCCATTCAGTGCCTGGAGTCGGTCAACCGCGGCGTCAGTGTGCATCCGCGCTCCGGCGATATGACCTTCCCGGACTTTTTCTTCCAGCGCTGCACCCAGTGCAAGCGTTGCACGGAAGAGTGCCCCTTCGGGGCGCTGGATGATGATGAAAAGGGCACGCCCAAGCCCAACCACACACGCTGCCGCCGCTGCGGCACCTGCATGGGGGCTTGCCCCGAACGTATCATCGGCTTTGCCGACTACAACATCGACAGCGTCGGCTCCATGGTCAAGGCCGTGGACGTGCCGTCCGAAGACGACTACACCGAGCCGCCGTACCGTATTCTGGGCCTGGTCTGTGAGAACGACGCCTACCCGGCGTTGGACATGGCCGGCCTCAATCGTCTGTCTTACTCGGCGGATGTTCGCCTGATTCCGATTCGTTGCCTGGGTTCCATGAACGTGATCTGGATCAAGGATGCCCTGTCCAAGGGCATGGACGGTGTCTTCCTGCTGGGCTGCAAGCACGGCGACGACTACCAATGCCACTTTGTCAAAGGCTCCGAGCTGGCCGAGGTCCGCATGAAAAAGATCGGTGAGGCACTGGCCAGCCTGGCCCTTGAAAATGAACGCGTAGCCCAGTTTGAGGTGGCTATCGACGACTACGACAAGGTTCCCCAGATTATCAATGATTTCGTGGAATCCATCGAGGCGCTCGGACCCAACCCGTTCAAGGGCTTCTAATACCTTAATGCTACGATGGAAAGGCGTCGGTTGCCGCCTTTCCTACCCATTTTTGCCAAGTGAGGAGGTTACCAATGGCGAATTCATATCTGGTTGACCCCGATGTGGGGTTTATCAACGAAGTGAGCAGGCTGGGTGGTGCCGATGTTAAAAAGTGCTATCAATGCGCCACCTGTTCTGTGGCCTGTCCCATCTCCCCGGACACCAAACCGTTTCCCAGAAAGGAGATGATTGCCACATCATGGGGCTTGAAGGACCGGTTGATCGGCAGCGGCGACGTCTGGCTTTGCCACAACTGCGGCAACTGCTCCACCCTTTGCCCCCGCGGCGCCCAACCCGGTGATGTCTTGGCGGCGGTGCGTGCGGCCGCGGTCATCGAGTATGCCACACCTAAGGCATTGGCCAAAATGGTCAGCGACCCCAAAAAATTACCCATCCTGCTGGCCATTCCAGCCATCATTTTTCTGGTGGTGGGCCTGGTGCTCAAGATGGTGGGCGTGGACTGGCTCAACTTCACCCCCACCGGCGACCACCTGTGGCAGGCGGATTACATCGGCAACTACCTGGTGGACATCATTATGATCCCCACCTTTTTCGGTGCCGTGGCTGTATTTGCCCTGGGGTTGAAGCGCTTTTTGGCCGCCATCCACAGCGATGCGGTTAAGGAAGGCAAAACCGACAAGGAGAAAATCGATCCGGCCGGGTTTGTCCAGGCCTTGATCCGAACCGTGCCGACGATTCTGAAGCACGAGAAATTCAATCAATGCACCGAAAACCGGGAACGGTCGACGGCGCATATGATGGTACTGTTCGGCTTCATCGGCCTGTTTATTGTCACTAACGCTTTTTTCGCCGCCGAGTGGATCTTCCATATCGAAGGTCCCTACAGCCAGATCAACCCTGTCAAGTGGCTGGGCAATCTGGGCGGCATCTTGCTGATCATCGGCGGCTTCCTGCTGCTGAAAACCCGCATGGCCAAAAAAGATCAGGCGTCCAGCTACTGGGACTGGTATCTGATTGGATTGGTGCTGGCCTTGGGCGTAACGGGCATGCTGACCCAGATGCTACGTTTGGGGGGGATGTACGACTTGTCGGCAGTTGTCTATTTTGTGCACCTGCTCTTCATCTGGAGCCTCTTCGCCTATACGCCGTTTTCCAAGCTGGCTCACATTGTCTACCGCACGGTGGCCATGACCTACAACGAGTATAGCGGAAGAAAATAATCGGTCTTAATTAATGGAGTGTCAGTATTAAAAAGGGGGAGCGTTAAGCTCCCCTTTTTTAGTGTCTGATCGGTGGAACTACCGTCGACGCCATTCGTAAAGGGCGATGGCGGTGGCCACTGCTGCGTTCAGTGATTCCACGCCGGGCGCCATGGGGACGGCCACGGTATCCGCCTGCCAGCGGGAAGGCAACCCCGTGCCTTCCATTCCGGTAAGCAGGTAGAAGGATTGGGGAAACCGGGTTTGGTCCAGCGGTTGGCCCGATGCGGCGAGGGCGATCACCGGAAGATTCGGTGGAATTTCGGACAGAGAAGGGCCCTGAAAGAGCCTGGCGGAAAAAACGGTCCCGGCCGAGGCACGAACCGCCTTGGGGTGGAATGGATTGGCGCTTTCGGTAAGCAGAATGATCCGATCCACGTCGAAGGCCACGGCAGAGCGAACGACAGCACCCACATTTTCCGGGTCTTGAAACGGAACCAACAGGCTGCATCCAGAAAGCAGGCGCGCTTCCGGCTGCCAGGGGGCGGGTGCGGGATAATTGTAAAGAACGATGGGATGGTTGGTCCCGTAAATGTCCAGCGACTGAAACAGTTCTGGTGCCAGTTGAATCCATTCCAGATCGCCTGCAGCATCCGATGGCGGCAGTTGGCGATTACCGCTGCTGATCCAGGACAGGCAGCGCTCCGGGGCTTGTTTCAGGACCTCGGCCACCAATCGTCTCCCGCAAACCAGGGTTCGCCCCTGTTTCTTTACCCCACGTCCGCCGAGGAGTTTTTTCAGGTCTTTGAAAATAGCGTTGCTCTGGCTTTCGATGACCCGTATTCGATGCTTTTGCATCATTTGCGTGGTGCCGCCGGCAGCGATCGGCTTGATTGTTCGCCGAAAGACCACGAGCCGCCGTCGATGCGGGGTGTGAGGGATCTGGTAGGGGATGTCGTCGGCCAGCTCATAGACCGACGCAAACCTTTGCGAAGCCTTTTCTGTTTCCTCGTCGCACCGCGGCCCTTTCATAAAAATGACCATGCCGTCTTCAATGAGACAGCCGGCAACGCGCGCCAAGGTATCGCCAATGGGTTCGACGGCCCGGGTGATCACACCGGCCACAGGCTGGTCGAAGTCCGGGGCAATTCCGCGTTCCACCACGTCGATACCGGACAGGCCCAACGCCGACACAGCGACCTTTAGAAAGTCGCAGCGATTCTGACGGCCATCGGCCAGCAGGATCCGCAGGTCCGGCCGAAAGATCTTGAGGGGAATTCCCGGCATGCCGGGTCCGCTGCCCAGATCCAGCAGGGGGGAGGGCAAAGGTGAATGCAGGGCCGGCAGGATGGAATCCGCGTAGAGCTTGAGCACCATGTTTTCAAAATTGCGGATCCGGGTGAGATTCAGTTCCGCATCGTGTCGCCGCAAAAGCTGGTGGTAGGCCCACAGCTGTTTGAGCTGGGAGGGCGCGAGATTGATGCCGCAACGCTGGAGCAAGGCACCCATCTGCTCAGGGCCGGGGGGCTTTTTTCGACCGCGACCGCCCGCGGTCTGAGAAGGCCTTGTGCCAGTTGACTTCACATGTTACTCCTGAATAGGCTTTAAAAAAATGTTTCTAAAATCCGGACGAAACCATGAATCCCGCCTCTTGTGAAACCCAACCACTTTGCTTTTTTGATTCCCGTTGGCCAATCATTTACGAGGATAACCATCTGCTGGCGGTTTATAAACCATCGGGACTGCTGGTGCAAGGGGATCGTACCGGCGACGTGTGTCTGCTGGATCTGGGCAAACGATGGCTCAAGGCGCGTTACCACAAGCCCGGCAAGGTGTTTCTGGCCATGGTTCACCGGCTGGATCGCCCGGTGGCCGGGGTGGTCCTGTTGGCCCGTACCTCCAAGGCGGCCGGGCGTCTGTCCCGGCAGTTCCGGGAGCGGTCGGTCGATAAACAATACCTGGCCGTGGTCGGTGGATCAGTTGGCGGGGAGGCTGATCGGCTGATCGATCACATCGAACGTCGGGATCGCCTGAGCCGTGTGGTCTCGTCACCGACGGATTGCAGCCAGGAGGCTCGACTGCGCTATACGGTTCTCGGCAGGGGGTCCGGAAAAAGCCTGTTGAAGATTTCCCTGGAAACCGGCCGGCGTCACCAGATCCGCATTCAGTTGGCCCACCTTGGGCACCCGATCCTGGGGGACCTCCGTTATGGCGCCAAGACACCGCTCCCCGACCGGCAGATTGCCCTGCTGGCCCATTCGTTAAGCGTGGATCATCCCACCCGGAACAACCGATTACGATTGACCAGCCCGATCCCCCTGCAATGGCCCTGGCCGGATGAGGAATTATCAGACTGCCCACGCGCTCCCTGGGATTGGCGGGTATTTGAAACGACAATCGATTCTACCGAAAACATATAAATATCGAATTCTTACTATGGTTCAACCCATCTACCTGGACTACAATGGCACCACACCCCTCGACCCGGAAGTGATCGCGGTCATGCGGCCATTCCTGGAAACCGAATTCGGCAACCCAGCGAGTTCGCATTGGTACGGCATCCGGCCCAAACGGGCCATTGAATCGGCCCGCCGACAGGTGGCCGGTCTGCTGGGCTGCCAGCCGGCTGAGGTATTTTTCACCTCAGGCGGCACCGAGTCCAACAATCACGCCATCAAAGGCATGGCTCGGGCCCTGAAAGAAAAGGGCCGCCATCTCGTCACGAGCACGGTGGAGCACCCGGCGGTGCTGGACGTCTGCCGTTACCTGGTTCAGGAAGGCTTTGAGACCACCTTTGTTGATGTTGATGAGACGGGCATGGTCAGTGCGGACGATGTGGCCGCCGCCATCCGGCCGGAAACCATCCTGATTTCCGTCATGCATGCCAACAACGAGGTCGGAACGATTCAGCCGATCGACGAAATTGCCAGGATTGCGAGGCAAAAAGGGATATGCATGCACACCGATGCGGCCCAGAGCCTCGGCAAGATCGCCGTTGATGTTCAGTCGATGAACGTAGGCATGCTCTCTGTGGCCGGGCATAAGCTTTACGCCCCTAAGGGCATCGGCGCGCTATATGTGAGAAAGGGGCTGCTGCCTCATAAAATCTGCCATGGAGCAGGTCAGGAGATGGGCTGGCGGGCCGGAACCGAAAACGTCATGGCGGTCGCTGGGCTGGGAAAAGCCTGCGAGATGGCCGACCGCAGCCTCGATCATGCCGGTCGGCACCTCAAGGCCATGCGGGACCGGTTGCACACGGGGCTGGCCGACGGTCTGGTGGATATGCGCCTTAACGGCCACACCCATCACCGTCTGCCCAACACCCTGAGTCTCTCTTTCAAGGGGCTGGAGGCCAACCGCATTCTGGAGGAGATCGGCTTGGAGGTGGCCGCATCGGCCGGTGCGGCATGCCACTCGGATACCGTTACCCTGTCCCACGTCCTGGAAGCCATGCGGGTGCCGGTGGAATGGGCCAAGGGCACCGTGCGCTTTTCCACGGGGCGGATGACCGCGAGCGAACAGGTCGATCGGGCAATAACGGTTGTGGTCGAGGCGGTTAAGCGCCTACGGTTGCAAGGAAACTGAATACCACTTTAAAGGAGGGCTTTGTGGGAAGCGAGAAGAAAACATCCGTTTTAAGGATATTGAACCTGATCGATCAGTTTTGCGATGCGCATCTGAACGACGAATATAATTCCTATGCGACAGGACTGATGGATCGGATCACCAACATGCCAGATTTGAACTTGTCGCGCGGACGCCCGGAGATTTGGGCCGCGGCCATCGTTACCGTTATCGCCCGTCTAAACTTTCTGTTCGACAAGGCTGATCTTGATGCGATTACCATGGAGGACATCAGCACTTTTTTTGGAGCAATCAAGAGTACCGTCGGTAACAAGGCGACCGTCATCGAAAAGGCTTGCAATATAGGTATGGGTGAGGCGGGATTGTGCCGGGAAGAGATCACCGAGGCTCTGACTTTTTATGAAACGTCGGAAGGGTTTACTTAGCGGCAGGGGTGAGGTTGTTGAACATGTTGGTGAAAGGAAAAAAATATTGGAAAGCGGCCAGGCAAAGAACGATAATTGTCTGCCGGAAAAAAATAAAACGGACAACCACGGGGATGATCGCCAATTAAGCTTGTTTGACGATTTCTGATCCTCTCCATTAGAACAACAGGTACTGCTCACCCGGGGACCGGTCTGTCTTCTCCTCTAAGACTAAGCCGAGGCCGGCTGACCAGAGGCTGGCCGGCAGCTTTTGGTTGGACGATGCGCGTGAAAATTTACTTCATACAGTTCTTGCAGATGCCATCCACGCGAACTTCCACCTTGTCGATGCGGCCGGGAAAGGTTTTCCACAATTCGTCGCTATCCACATTCAGGCTGTCCGGGGTCAAACAGTCCATCTGGCCGCAACGCTTGCAGTAAAAATGGGGATGGGGGTGGTGGTTGGCATTGGGGGCCATGCCATAGTAAAAAGCCCGGCCGCCGGTGCTGATTCGATCCACCAGTTCATGTTCCACCAGAAGGTCCAGGATGCGGTAGACGGTAACCCGGTTGATGCTGCCGTTGCGTTCCAGGGTGTTGTAAATGTCGGCGGCGGACAGGGGGAAGCTGTTGTTGCCGATGACTTCGAGCACACGAAGCCGATTGTCGGTTGTTTCCAAACGAGCAGCGTTCAGCAGGTCCTTATAATTGCATTGATTGCACATGCTATCTCCTCTGCGGATCGACTGCACTGTTTTCTTCCGGGATCGGGGATGTCGGTAACTTTCTTGGCTTGGGGACCAACCGCTCAACCAGCAGGTTCAGGAAAAAAAAGAGGCCGGCGACCATGATGATGGAAGCCCCCGAGGTGAGGTCAAAAGCGTAGGAAATCCACAGCCCGGCTACAGTAAACACAACGCCCAATACGCTGGATCCGATCATCATCTGCAACAGCGACCGGGCGTGCTTTTCCATAATAAAGGGAGGAATGGTCAGCAGCGCAATTACCAGGATCAGTCCCACCACCTGGATCACCATCACCACGGTCACTGCCAGCATGCCGATGAGCAGAAAGTACAAGGCGGTTACCGGCACCCCGCGAATGCGGGCGAACTCTTCGTCGTAGGAGAGCGCCAGCAGGTCCTTGTAGTAGACCGCAACCAGGGCAACGATGCAAAAACCCATGACCATCATGATCCACAGGTCGGTGTCCGGTACGGTCAGGATGCTGCCGAACAGGTAGCTCATCAGATCCACGTTGTAGCCGGGGCTAAGGTCGATCAGGATAATGCCGCAGGCCATGCCCAGGGCCCAGATGACCCCGATGATGGTGTCGGCCCGGTGGCGGGCCTTCAGGGTCACGGCAGCCATGATCATGGCTGCTCCCAGTGAAAATCCCAGGGTCCCCGCCAGGTATGGCCAGCCGAAGTAAAATGCCAGGCCGATGCCCCCATAGGCGGCGTGGGCGATGCCACCGGAAAGGAAAACGATACGGTTGACCACCACCAGGGTGCCCATGATGCCGCAGATGATGCTGGCCAGCAGACCGGCGGTCAGTGCGTTGCGCATGAATTCGAACTGCAGGGCCTCGATCATCGATCACTCCTTGTGGTGCTGCAGCACCCGGTGGGGCAGGTGACCGTGGGTCACCAGTTCCACGGGGCAGACCTCTTCGACGGTGCACGGGTACATGGTCTCGAGCATGTCACCGGTGATTTCGGCCTGCCGGTGGTAGTGCAACCGGCCGTTCACACAGGCCACAGACTTCACGTAGGTGGAGATTACCAGCAGGTCGTGACTGACCACAATGATCGTGATGTCCCTGTTCAGCCGTTTGAGCAATCGGAAAAAATTCGTCTGCCCCCTGGAATCGATGCTTGCCGTGGGTTCGTCCAGCAACAGCAGCCGGGGTCTGGTGACCAGGGCCCGGGCGATGAACACCCGCTGGCGCTGGCCACCGGACAGTTCGCCGATGCGGCGATCGGCCAGGTCGGCCATGTCGATTCGTCCCAGTGCCTCCAAGGCATCCCGGCGGTCCTGCTGCGCGTTTGTTGACCATCTTTTTCCGGGGGCCAGCTTGCCCATGAGCACGACATCCAGGGCAGTAATGGGAAAACTGCGGTTGATGTGAACATCCTGGGGCACATAACCGATGTAATGGGAGACCCGGGGTGCCGGTTTTCCCATGACCCGGATCCGGCCCCGCTCCGGCTTGAGCAGTCCCAGCATGAGCCTGAGCAGGGTGGTTTTTCCGCCGCCATTGGGACCGATCATGGCGATAAAATCTCCTTCCCAGACCTCCAGATTGACGTTCTGGAGCACGCGCTGCCCATTGTAGGCAAAGTCGAGATCCGCGATCTGGATGATGGGGTCGCTGTGTGGTTGATTATTCGAATGCATGTTTAAATTCCTCGGCCACCTTGCGCAAATTGTTTGCCCAGTCCTGGGCCAGCGGGTCGACCACGGCTACCCGCCCGCCGATCGCTTTTGATATCTGTTGCGCGCTTTTTGACGAGAACTGGGGCTGCGCGAAAACAACCTTGATCCGGTTCGACCGCGCCCGTTCGATCAGATCCTTGAGTTGCGCCGGTTTAGGGCTTTTGCCTTCGATTTCGATGGGTACCTGTTTCAGCCCGTAGGTGTGGGCAAATGTTCCCCAGGAGGGGTGAAACACCATGAACGGGGATCCCTTCAACCCGTCAAAGGTCGCTCTCAATTGATCATCCAGATCGACGATTTCCAGGATGAACGCCCGGTAATTGGCTTCGTAGGCCGACCGATGGGCCGGGTCAACGGCTTGAAGTGCCGTGAGGATCGACCGGGCCTGCAACATCACCTGGGGCGGCGAGAGCCAGATATGCGGATCGAGACTGCCCTGATGGTGATCTTCCCCACGGTTGTCTTTCATATTGTGGTGACCATGGGCGTCTATGGGCAGTTTCATGACGCCATGATCGGTGTGAACCACATGCATGCGCGGGTTTACCGCGGTTATTTTTGCCAGCTTGGCGGTTTCAAACTCGATGCCGATGGCAAAGTATAGCACCGCCTTAGACAGGGCCACCATTTGCTGCGGTTTGGGTTCATACGTGTGCGGATCTGCGCCGGCCTCCACCAGCACATGCACATCGACAAGATTCTTGCCAATTTGTTGCACGAAGTAGCTTTGGGGGGGGATGCTGACGAACACGGGAACTGGTTCCGCCGCCCATCCGCTGGCTACAAGACTGCATATAAGAGCAGAAAAGATGAATATCGACCCTTTAATGTATTTCATTGCTCACCTTGCATGACGGGTCACGTTTGTTTGCGGAACCAAACTCAATGCAAATGTATTGCATTGGATGGGGCTTGGCAAGGTCTGATGGGAAAAATGCCTGAACATATGGTTGGGCATAGGGATGCCCACTGTTTTCATTTTCAACGACATGTGGGAGGAAATCAGATGATTCCGGCTTCAGACCTTTTCACCCAGCCGATCTTATCCTCGGTGTAACGGATGAGCAGGCGGGTGTCGGTTTCGCGCTCGACGCGGACTCTGGTGCCGGCGTGCAGGACGAAAAGCTGGGTGGCGGTGTCGGTGAATCCGGAACGAACGGCTGCCTGTTCGGTTAGAATGACTGCGTAGCGCACCTGGATGGCTTCGACATAGTTGAAGGCCGCAGTGGCGCAAAAAATCACCGTGGCGGCGGCAGTCAGAACGACGGAGGGACGCAGGAGGCGTTTTTTCCGGACGACCAAAACCGACAGGGCAATCCATAGGGCCGCGTTGAGGAGAATGGCTATCCAGCCGACAGTTGAAGGACTTAACTGGTATTTCCAGAAAAAAAGGATGCGCAACAGGGGCGAGTCCTTTTCGCCCCGTTCGTCTTTCGTCAGTGTCAGGGCATATTCGTAGTTGAAGCGCAGGTCCGGGTCATCCGGAATATGTTTCAGGGCCCGTTCGTACCACATCAGGGCACGGCCCAGGTCATCGTTTTTCAAATAGGCATTGCCCAGGTTGTAGAAGAGCTTGCCACTGTTCACCCCACTCTCGGCAAGGCTTTCAAAGGCGGCGATGGCGGCCGGCCAGTCCCCGTTGCGGTAGGCTTCGGTGCCGTCCATGAAGGTTCGGGCGCTTTTCGTCGCCGGGGCAGTGGCGGCAACCGCCAGGAGCAGCGCGAGAATTGTGGCTGTCAGTAAAAAGCGCTTCATCGGGCCAGCCTCCGCACAGCCTGCCGGGTTCGACCCATGAGTTCCGCCCGCTTTTCTTCGTTGAGTCTGTCCCCGGAGTAGTTGAAAGATTCGATCTCCTCTAAAAGCCGCGCAGCGGCGGTGGCATCATCCGCATTCCACCCAATTTTCAGCAGCTGATCGCTGGCCTCCGACCAGGTGAGGGAGGTGCCCATGACGCCCTGCCGGCCGAGGATGGCCGATACCAGCGCACGGTAAAGGGCAGAGAGAAAGTCGCCATCCGTGCTGTCGGCAGGGGCGGCGGATTTAAGCGCCTGTGTGGCCCGATCGGCCATGATTCGGCCCGGCGAGTCGTCTTTTAGGGCCATCTGCATTACAGTTCGGGCAGCCAGAAATACCAGCACCGGGATCGCCATGAAAAGGCCAAACCACAAGGGTGGCATTGATCGTCGGGGTTTCAGGGCTTCCAGTCCCGCCTTCAGCGGGAGGATGTCCCTGCCGGTAAACTCGACCCGTTTTTTGAGCGAAGGGGTTTGCAAGGGGGTGCCCCGGAACACCTCGATGTCGGCCGACGCCGTCTCGGAAGGCGAGACGGTGACATCGAAAGCCGATGTCGATATGTCACGGTAACCACCAGTGTTTAAGTCGAAATAGGTCAACCCGACGGGGTCGATGCGATATCGGCCCGGCTGCACGGGGACCAGGGCCGTGCGGAAGATCTTGTTGCCTGAATAGCCTTGGGGGCCCGGTTGGATCTGCGTTTCGGGGTTGTCGGCATAGGCCTTGAATTCAGCTGGCGCGGTAATGGCCGGTTCAGGGGTATCCATGATGTTGCCGGTACCGCTGACGGTGACGGTCAATGTGGTTGAATCGCCCACCCGCAAGGCCGTCTTGTCCAGGCTGGCAGCAATCTCAAACCGGCCCACCAGACCGGAAAAGGAGGTTCCCGGCGGTCCTGGCGGCAAGTCTTTGACATGGACCGCAATGGGGTCGGTTTCCAGGATGCGGGTGGTCATTTGGCTGCGCCCGAAAAAAGCGTCCATTCCCGAGAAGGGCCGCGGCCGACGGTTGCGCTGCAGCATTCCCACCTGAAGCACCGCCGGTTCAATTTCCAATGTGCCCGTTTTAATCGGCACCAGGATGAACACCACGTCCGTTACGATGAACTCCCGTCCGTTGACCACCTTTCGATGGGATTGGCGGTCCTCCCGTTCCTCGGCGGTGAACCCATTGAATTCCGGGGCCTGGAACTTGGCGTCGGCCACCTGGACGGCGTTGAAAAGCCGGAAGGTATAGACCACCTGCTGACCGACCCACGGCGACGGATCCGACACCTCGGCGGTCACGTAGACATCGCGCTGACCGCTGTCGGCCGGGGGTTCTCTGGCAATCGTGACGCCGATAGGGGTCGTATAATGAATCCTGCCGTCGATCGTCACCGGGATGGCCGGGATATTCAGGTTGCCGGCTTTCAGGGGTATCAGAGCATAATTGTGGATCAGCTGGCGGGAGGTTCGGCCGTTTATCATCTGGAAGCTGCTGCTGGTTCCGCGGGAGACGGTTTTGAAATCGACAAGCCCGGAAAGGTCCACTTCACCCTCGCCGCCGTCGATGGTCACCTGCAGAGCGATGGACTCCCCCACGGTGGCCTGGTTGCGGTCCACCACGGCACGCACGGCCGTGGCATCGGCGGATGCCGCGGCCGCCAGCAAGATCATTACAGTGATGGTAAGCGTTTTTGCCGTTGCCGTCACCAGTCTTTCTCCACTGTCCGTTTGCCGGTGGCGGGCATGAGGGCCCGGCCCGGCTGATCTTCAAGGCGGTTCAGCATCCGTTCGGCCTGCTTGGGGTCGCCGGCCGCCTCACCTGGCTGGGCCGATTGAGGCTGGGCTGGTTGTTGCCCATTATTTTGGGGTTTATCGGCCCGGGCCTGCTTTTGTTTATGTTGCTCGTCCATTTCATCGCCGAACTCGGGAGGTTGCTGCTCCTGTTCACCATCCGATCGGTTTTCCCGGGCGCCATCCTGTTCCTGATCCTCGGTTGATTGCCCATCCCCATCTTCTTTGGGTTGGGTTTCATTCTGCTGGCCCTGATCCTTCTTGTCCTGATTCTTCCGGTCGTCTCCCGATTGCTGTTGTTGCTGCTCCATGATCTTTTTTACGAAGGCCAGGTTCTCCTGGGTCTGTCGGTCGTCGGGATCGATGGCCAGCGCCGCTTTATAGTGGCCGATGGCCTCCTTGGCCCTGCCCCGTCGAAATTCGGCGTTGCCCAGGTTGTAAAGGGCCTTGCGTTTCAACTGCGTATCGTCGGTCTCCAGCGCCTGTTTGTAGTGTTCGGCCGCCGCATCGAAATTGCTGGTTTTATAGTAGCCGTCGGCCACATTGTAAAGTGTTTCAGGCTTGTCCGGGGCATTGAGCTGGGCATCGGTGAAGTGCTTGAGGGCCTGTTCGAAGTCCCCTTTCTCATAGGCGGCAATGCCGTCTCGGGTGTCGCTGGCATCGGCCGGCTGCTGCAATCCGAGTATCAGCATCACCAACAGCGAGACAAGTAGGGTTTTGCGGGCAACGGGCAGCATCAGTTCGATCGCGAGGAAGAGCAGTGCCAGTGCCAGGGGCCATTGGAATCGATCCTCCCAGACCTGCTTGCGTCCCGAGGAGACGGTTTTCGCTTCCATCGTCCGACGGATTTCATCGGTGTAAATGGCGTTGAGGTCCATGTCTCCGGCTACGGAGCGCACGTAGGTGCCGCCGGTGACGACGGCCATTTTCTTGAGCGTGTTTTCATCCAGACGAGAGAGCACAATTTGTCCGGAGCGATCTTTTTTGAATCCGCCGTCAGGTTCGGGAATCGGCACCCCGTCGCTGCTGCCCACGCCAATGCAGAACAGTTTGATTTTATGATCTTTCAAGGACTCGGCCGCCTTCAACGGCTCGCCACCGCCCGTGTTTTCACCGTCGGTGATCAGGATCACCGCTTTATCCGAAGCACTTTTCGGATCGAAGCTGTCCAGGGCCGTGGCCAGTGCCCCGGTAATGTCGGTGCCGCCTACCGGCAGATAATCGGGGGAGAGGGAATTCAAAAACAGATTGAAGGCATCATAATCCAAGGTTAGCGGACACTGCAGGAAGGCCGTGCCGGCAAAGGCCACCAACCCCACGCGGTCACCTTTCAGCATGGCCAGCAGGTCAAACACTTCACGTTTGGCGCGTTCCAGGCGGGTCGGTTGGATGTCGGCGGCGGTCATGGAGCGTGAGCAGTCTAAAGCGATGATGATGTCCACCCCCTGCTGGCGGATCTCCTGCCAGCGATAGCCATACTTAGGTCCGGCCAGGGCCACGGCGGTGAAGAGTACCGTTCCCATGAGCAGGGATGCCTTGACCCACCGCCGGCTGCCGACGGTGTCCGGGGCGATCACGTCGAGGCCGTGGGCGGAGGAAAAATGGTGCATGATTTCACGCCGCCGGCGCAACCCGTAGACCACCACCAGAAACAACACCGGTACAACCCAGATGAAAAACAGCATTTCGGTTCTGAAAAAAGTCATGGCCTAAAAAACATCATGGTATGATCAGGTACCTCGTATTGCGCAAGATTACGTAAAGGGTCAGCATCACCAATGCCGGAATCAACAGCCAGGGGTAGATTTCATTGTATTCGGCAAAGATGTCAACCTTGACCGCGGTGGTTTCCATGGCGTCGATGGTGTCATAGATTTCTTGCAGGCCTTCCAGGTTTTCGGCCCGGAAATAGAGCCCCCCGGTCTTGTCGGCAATGGTGCGCAGGGTGTCTTCGTCGATATTCACCTGCTGGTACACGTAGCGTTCGCCGAACAGGGGGTCCTTGAACAGATAGGGTGCTTTTCCCCGGGTGCCCACACCGATGGTGTAGATCTTGACCCCTTTTTGCACGGCGATTTCGCCGGCAGTATCCGGCGAGAGCTGGCCGGCATTGCTCTGCCCGTCGGTGAGCAGGATGATGATATTGGACCGGCTCTCGATGTCGGCCAGCCGTTTCAAAGCGATACCGATGGCATCGCCGATGGCCGTGCTTTTGCCGGCGGCACCAATCTCCAGGCGGTCCAGAATGCTGACCAGGGTATTGTAGTCCCGGGTCAGGGGCAGCTGCGTGTAGGCATGGGTGCCGAAGACCACCATGCCGATGCGGTCACCGCTGCGCTTGGAGACGAATTCCTGCACCACCCCTTTGACCGCCTCCAGCCGGTTGACGACGCGTCCCTTTTTCTTGAAATCGAGGGCGGCCATGCTTTCGGACAGGTCAAGCGCCAGCACGATGTTGACGCCTTTGGTGAGCACTTCGGTGCGTTCGGTGCCCCACTGGGGCCGGGCCAGGGCCACCACCATCAGGCAAAGCACCGCGTATTTGATGGCCGGCACCAGGCGGCGCAGCCGCAGGGCCGGAGATGCCGGGATGCCCGCTGCGGGGAACAGGGCGCTGCTGGCCATGGCCGGCGTCCGGTGCTGCCGGTAACGATACCAGATCATCGCCGGCACCAGCAGCAAGAGAAACAGGAAATAGGGTGATGCGAAGCGTAACATAACTATTTTAAATTACGATATTCAAAATACAGATAACAAATAAATCGCAACTGCCGAAAACTCAAATTCCAAACCACATCATAGAACAGGGATCGTATCTCATTTGAACATTGGAATTTGTTTTTTGGTTTTTTCATAATTCTGGGAGAGCACCATATTTTTTTCCCCACCCGCTTCTTTGCCAGCCATATCGATGTGTTGTGTGGTTTTACGCACAAACTCCCGGACAAACAACAGATCCGTTTCCATCTGTTTTTCCACTGCCGTTTCGCTGCCGAACTTGACCGGATCCATGGCTCGGCACAGGCCTTTCAGCCGATGGGCCAGACTTTTGTCGATATGCAGCCGGTTGATGCAGGGCACGAACTCTTCGGTGGTCATCTCCGGCGCGCCCACCGCGAAGCGTCCGAAAACATATTGCCGCAGGATGGCGGACAGGCGGAAGTAGAAGGCTTTGCCGTCCAGCCGTCGTACATCGGCAATCTGATCGAGGGCTTGCATGGCCGTCAGTTCCGGTGGCAGTTCGGGCACGATGGTTTCGACGGCCCGGTTCCTGTTGCGTTTTTTCCAGAACCACCAGCCTGCTGCCAGAATTGCCGCGGCGGCCAGGGCCAGCAGTGAAGGGACCAGCCAGGCTGATTCGATGCCCACCGATACCGGTGGCTGGATGTCGTGGATGTCGGTCATGGGTGCCGGGACATTTGGGAGGGGAGATTCAGTTGCCGCCAGCGGGCCGGCAGGGGCCACGGTTTCCTCGCCCATCACCTGAGCTGCTTGAAGGAGGGTGAGCAGAACAAAAAAAATCCCGGTGATATAGAATTGACGACAATGGTTTTGGCAAGGCCAGAGGGAGGAAGCTGTATTAAAAATACCGCGACGACCGATAACGAAGTTCAAAATAATTGTCGTCAATTCTATCTTCATCGCCGCCGCCGCTCCCGGAGCCTGAAATAGCGCACCAGGGCATCTGCCGCATCGCCGTCAGTGGGCATTTCGATACAGTCCATGTCCATGGCCTTGTGCGTTTGTAAAATCTGTTCGTGGACCGCCTGTCGGCTGGCCTGGAACCGCTCACGGGTGGTCCGGTCCGAGGCGTCCAGGTAGTGCACGACTCCGGTTTCAAGGTCCTGAAAGGCGACAATGCCCCCGTCGGGCAGCCTAAATTCCCCGGGATCGGTAACCAGGACGCTGATCAGCTCGTGTTTCCTGGCGGCCGAACGTATCCGCAGCGTGGTGTGTCGACCGAAATCCTCGGTCAGAAAATCGGAAACCAGGAAGGCCACGGTGCGTTTGCGGCAGACCCGGGCCAGAAAATCCACCGCTTCGACAATATCGGTACCGGCGTGCTCAGGCTGGAAAGTGAAAATTTCACGGATGAGCCGCCACACGTGGGCCGACCCTTTTTTTGGAGGGATGTAGCGCTCCACCTGATCGGTGAACAGAATGGCCCCGGCCTTATCGTTGTTGCGGATGGCGTTGAAGGCCAGGATGGCGGCGATTTCCGCGGCGGTCTCCCGCTTGATGCTCTGCGTGGTGCCGAACCGGCCGGAGCCGCTCATGTCGACCAGAAGCATGACCACCTGCTCCCGCTCTTCCCGATAGCGTTTGATGAAAGGCTTTCCCATGCGGGCCGACACCTTCCAGTCAATGCTTTTCACCTCGTCTCCGGGTGTGTACTCACGCACCTCTTCGAACTCGATGCCCGCCCCCCGAAACACCGAACGGTACTGCCCGGCCATCATCGTGTTGACCATGCGGCCGGTTTTGATGTGGACTTTCTTGATTTTCTTGATGAGATCGGGGGAAAGCATGATTGTCGCTGGCGCTCGAAAATTACAATTGAAGGATTAAATTCGTTTATGTTCAAGAACAGAGCGGTTATTTTTTTGAACCCTGAACCCTGAACCCTGAACCCTGAACCCTGAACCCTGAACCCTGAACCCTGAACTTACGGTACTTCCACCGAATCAAAGATTCGGCCGATGATTTGATCCGTGCCGATATCTTCTGCCTCTGCCTCATAAGTCAACAGGATCCGGTGGCGCAACACGGCCGGGGCAATGGTCTTCACATCCTGGGGCGTCACGTAGGCCCGGCCCTGCAAAAAGGCGTAGGCCCGGGCGGCCAGGCTCAGGAAGATGGTGGCCCGGGGCGAAGCCCCGAACTGGATGTAATGGGAGACATCGACATGGTAGGCCGCCGGGTTGCGGGTGGCAAAAACCAGATCCACGATGTAGTCTTTGAGCTTTTCGTCCATGTACACGCCGTTGATGAGGCCGCCGATAGCGCTGAGCTCGGCCGGGTCCAGCACCGGCTGAACGGCTTCCGGGGCGTCGAAGCCGACCCGCTTCATGATCTCCTTCTCTTCGACCTTGTCCGGGTAATCGATCAGAATCTTGAGCATGAAGCGATCTACCTGAGCCTCGGGCAGCGGGTAGGTGCCCTCCTGCTCGATGGGGTTCTGGGTGGCCATGACCAGAAAGGGGTCGGCCAGCGGGAAGGTGGTGTCGCCGATGGTGACCTGGCGTTCCTGCATGGCCTCCAGCAGTGCCGACTGGACCTTGGAGGGAGCCCGGTTGATTTCATCGGCCAGGATGATGTTGTTAAACAGTGGGCCTTTCTTAATGCTGAAGTCACCGGTTTTGGGGCGGTAGATCTCCGTTCCCACCAGGTCGGCCGGCAGCAGGTCGGGGGTGAACTGGATGCGTTTGAAGTCGGCGTGAACCGTGTCGGCCAAGGCCTTGACCGCACTGGTCTTGGCCAGGCCTGGTACACCCTCGATGAGAATGTGCCCCCGGGTGAACAGCCCCATGAGCAGGCCGTCGATGAGATCCCGCTGGCCCACCAGAACTTTGCCGATCTCTTCCCTGATCCGGTTGACCACGAGATGCTTTTCTTCAATCTGTGCTTTCAGTTCTTCCAGTGGCACGACATTCTCCTTTAGCCTAATGGTCGGGTATTTGTGCAAATGGTTTCCCGGTAGAGGCCTGTCGGGATTTAAATCAAGGCAAAAATAAATAAGGAGTCCGTTATTGTCAAGGCGTTTGAAGCCGATAGCAGCGTACCTGCGGCTCCTGGCGCACCATTTGAACGGGGGTAGCAAAAAAGCGGTAGGTCGATCCCGGAAAAGATGTCGCAGGGGCCGGTTGGTGGATGTGCCCAAATTCTTTTTGCCGCCGCCAACCCTCGGTCTTTGCAGGCCTGAAATGTCCCATCGCCAGCAGTGTCACCTTCAATGCTGGCGGGCGCTCATTTGTCTAATCGAATGAAGATCAAATTCGCTATTTGACATGCGAACGATGAACCAGTGAGCGTGGTGCATGCGAACTATATTTTGCTTGATGGTCAGTGTTGTGGTAAAAGATAGATCTCTCTTCTCCGACGTATCCGACGATTCTGCAGTCAACGACCCAAAAGGATGTACTCCATGAAAGTCACCAGTGTCCAGCTGGAAAGGCGGGAGATTTCAAAAGCGGAAACGACGGCGCATGTCTTGGCATTGGTGGATCAGGCGTCGTCGAGTGATCTGATCCTGCTACCGGAAATGTGGCCCTCCGGTTTTTTTTGTTTCGACCGCTACCCGGTTGATGCCGAACCGATCGACGGACCGGTCGTCCAGGCGTTCAGAGACAAGGCCACGGCGATACGGCGCCACATTCTAATGGGCAGCTTTGTCGAGCAGAATACGGAAGGGCTGTTCAATACCAGCCTGCTGATCGATCCCCAAGGGAGCGTGACCGCCGTTTACCGCAAAATCCACTTGTTCGGCTACCAGTCCAGCGAGCGCGACCTGCTCACCCGCGGCACAGAAGTGGTCGTGGCCGACACACCGTGGGGTAAGGTCGGTTTGGCCACCTGCTACGATCTTCGATTTCCGGAACAGTTTCGCAAAATGGTCGATCTCGGGGCGGTTTTTTTCCTGGTGGTTTCTGCTTGGCCGGCGGTACGCCTGGAACCCTGGGTCCTTTTCAATCGTGTACGGGCCATGGAGAATCAGGCTTTTCTAATATCGTGCAACTGCGCCGGTATGGATGCCGGATCAGCCTACGCGGGTCACAGCATGGTCGTCGACCCGTTGGGAAACGTCCTGGCCCAGGGGAAAGATAAAGAATGTCTGATTACGGTGGAAGTCGACATGGATCAAGTGGCGTCTGTGCGCAAAGAATTCAGTGCGCTGCATGACCGGGTCGATCTGGGATAGATTTTGCCCAACTCAACTA
>CAVONY010000039.1:0-25910 GCA_963697405.1 uncultured delta proteobacterium
TAGGTCATATAAACAATCTTCGCTTGGGTGAATCAATCCTATTGGGTCTTGAAACGGTGAACCGAAAAACAATCCCAGGATTGCACACGGGTGCTTTTCAGCTCGTTGCTGAAGTTATCGAATCCAAGAAAAAACCATCTCTTCCATTTGGAGAGATCGGTCAAGATGCTTTTGGAAATGTCCCCGTTTTCCAAGATCAGGGATTTCACCAGCGGGTGATTATTGCGTTGGGAAAGCAGGACATCTTGGTATCCAGCTTGAAATCGAATAACAGCTTAGAAATATTGGGGTCGAGCAGTGATCATATTATTATTAAAATTAAAAACAACAACTTAAAGGTTGGGGATGAGGTCAAATTTGATCTGGATTACGGCGGTCTTCTCGCAGCAATGACTTCCCCTTTCATTAAAAAGCAATTTGTAAACAGAAATGACCACGCGACGGCTGACTATCCTTACCGAACGGCGGCCCACGGAATTTCTACCGATTTAGCAAATTAAATCAGATGGAGAGATATACTATGGAGATGTGCCTTCTGTGTGAGGAGCAATCAAAGAAAGTCCATACTGGTAAGCCGCATGAAAATTTAATAAAAGTTGATGATCCGCGCATTTATAAAGGGGAAACGCCTGGCGGATTCAAGGAACAGGATTACCTGTGCCTAACATGTAAATCAAAGTTCTCTCACAGTACGAATAAGAACGATTTCAGATGGACGCTGTGGAGGGGGTAATTTTATGAGTCTTTTAACACCTGTTAAGCCGATAGTCGAATCAAAATGGATAATTCTACCAATCTAGACATAGGAGGATTAGCAAAATCCATCCGGGCACTGTTTGCTGCGGTTTTAACTCGTGCCCTCAAAGATATTTTTAAGCCTACCTATAGTGACCAGGAAATTTACAAAACCCAAGCCTTGTATTGGTTGAAAGTAAACGATGTCGATTCCTTCACAAGTTTTATTAACATCTGTAATTATTTAGAAATCGATGTCGATAATATTCGTCATAGAGTTAATGTTGAATTGAGTAGAATGGAGTGTGGCTTACCTCACCATATCAAATTCAATTTGGGCAATTACAAATTTCGGTCTAAACGCTCAAGCGGACAGCCTGCTAAAACGGCTGTCAGTCACTCGTATTGATCCTGAGTAGATCTTAGCAATGGTGGCCCCTCTCAAACCTTGGGGTTCTCGGACCATACCTGCCAAAAACGGACCCATTCAGTGCTGCCGGATAAATTTCCCAATATTTGCTATTGCTTCTGAGGCTTCTGGAAGGAAAGGGGCAAATCCCTGAAACACATGTGGCATTCCATCCCATATCTCAAGTGTCACATCGCACCCCTGCTCGGCTGCATGCTTTGCCAATCGCGTGGAATCATCCAGCAATACTTCAGCGTCGCCTACCTGCAATAAAAGCGGGGGCATCCCACTATAATCGCCAAACAGCGGCGATGCATACGGATCGGTGGGCTCAGTATACTCACCCAGGTAGATAGGGATGAGTGCAGGCAAAATTTCCGGATTGATTATCGGGTCTACTGAAGCTCGAGAGACCAGTGAAGGACTTCCACCGGTAAAATCAGTAGCTGGAGAAATGGCAATCACGGCCGCAGGTAGAGGTAGCTTGGAATCTTTGACTTTCAAAAGGGTGGCCAGCGCTAAGTTGCCCCCGGCGGAGTCACCCATCAGGACAGCGGCCAAGGCAGGTCCCTTGCCGTCCGGACCATTTTCCCGCATCCATTGATAGGCCTGCGTGCAATCATCCAACCCGGCTGGAAATTTGTGCTCGGGTGCCAGACGATAATCCACGGAAAGGACCACTGCCCCCGTGGCTTGCGATACGCGTGATAAAAAAGCGCGATAGCCGGCAAGAGAACCTGAAATCCAGGAACCGCCATGAATATAGAGGATTCGACGGTTGGGGTCTGCGCCGTTTGCGACCACCCATTCCATAGGAATGTGACCGGTTTTAACGGGATACCACTGCCCATGTATTTCCGAGGTTGACGGGTGTACGCAGAAATACTGGTCAATTAACTTGCGTCGTGCATCAAGATCATGGATCAGTTCGAAGGCTCGAACGGATATTGCACGCAGATGGTCAAAGACTTTTTTCGCTGGAGTATTCATCTATACCTCCTATCAGAACGCTGCCGATGTCACCGCCATCTCGGAAAAGGCTTCGATCTCCGTTGCCAACTCGACATGGTCGACCAGTCCGGTCTTGAGCATTGTCGGTACCTCCTCTGACGCCGCTCCAACCAGCAGACCCAGTACCATGCCACGATGAACATTGTCTCCACCGGCATTGGCATTAGCCAATAGAGCAGATTCAAGATCGAACCGCTTCTGGACGGCCAGATAGAGCATCATTGGCAGGCCGTGTTCAGGGTAACAGGCTGTGGCTAAACGATCGCGCGTCATGGTTTCTTGATTGTACGTATTTAACAATTGAGGGATGTCCATCGGAACATCATCCAGCCGGGTGTGAAGCTGCCACATCTCTTCGTTTGGAATATTCCCTGGACCGTTAGCCTGTCGATACCGGGCGAAAAGGTCGCTTCCGGTTACTATTGGCAGTCGAATTTGGCGGGCATGTGCTACCGTGGTTCGCTCCCCATCCGTGCCTGACACCAGTTCATGCAAAAGCGGAACAAGCACGCTCAACGCCGCGACATTGTTTTCCGAGCGATGGGTCAGGTTCTGATGTTCTATGGCCAGGCCGATCCCCTGGTAGGGACTGCCGGCTAACAAGCTGATAGTAGCGGGCTACTTTTTTATCAGATAAAGCTTCACGGAATTTTGGTAAAAAGGATTGGTTCAGATTCTGGTGGTCTGACGAAATAGACAAAGACTCATTCAGAAGATTCTTTGCAACGTCATCGGACATCGTTTCGTACGCGGTCGCAAACGTTTCAATCAACTTGATTTCGCGATCCCTCAATGTTTTGAGTTTCCCCTGATAGGCTTCATAGACCGGCCAGAAGGTCTTTGCTTCAGATTCTGTAAGCTCCATGTTTGTCGCAATGAATAGTTTTTTATCGGTACGAATCTTTTCTTGCACAAGATCCATATTGTCAGCAGGTTTGTCCCCTGCCCCCGCATAACCGACTAAGCCAATCAATGCGATCACCAATACCATTCCGAAAAGCCCTTTACCAACGCTCCGTTTCATGTTTCATCTCCTTAATTTTAAATTCAATTCGATTTATTGCTTCATCTTGAACCCGGTACCGCGGGGAAAAGTTATAATTTCTCCTTTCCTTTCCTGCTATCCTGAAGAATTCGTTTACTACGGTAAGGATATACCCGCGCTTTTCAAGATAACTGTCAGATTAAAAAAACTTTTCTAATATCTGAAGTGATTTTCCTGATGACCTTCCAGCTGGTAGAGCTATCAAGAGAGAAATGCCATCATCTCATTTGATTAATCGGCTCTCATTTGCGTGTTAAATCAATCCAGAGAACTTGCCTCTCTTGCATCATCCAGTGATTCAGGTTTAACGCCTGCACATCGGGCGGACACCGGTGCAGATACTGTAAACGGTATGCCAAGTTCGTATGCAGAAATGTTTCCGTCGATGGCGATTCCACGCTTTACGCCTTTATACATGTAGCGCCTGCCATCAATGATCCGCATGAATTCAGCGTCGTTTGTCCAGGCCATCTCTTCGAGCGCCATACGCAGCAGTTCTCGTTTGTAGAGCAACCGGCAAGCACATCGTCAATATATTCCATGGTTACCTGAACGTCTTTTAACAGATTCTTATCTTTCAATATTTGGTCTGATCCCCTGGACCTTCAGTATGTGGACAGTTCTACCCTGGCATGCCCATCTCCATCGATGCGATGAACATAGGCTTGTATACTATCCAGGTAAAAACCCCCAGTTCTTCGCTCGTACATTAATTACATAATATCTATTTGTTCAAAGCAATTTATGTAATTCATTTCATATTTTTTACATCTGTATTTACAATTAAGATCATAACATTCTGTAATCATAGTTATTTTGTATAATTTTAAAATGTTGCATGTTTTTTGCATTAAGTAAAATTGAATTATTGCCGTATGGCTCTCCTTGGTCGTCGGTATTTATCCTTTCTCCTATGACGGTCTTCGATTGAAAATTTTATACGGACGAGGGAGTTGGGATCGTAATATCGGAAGTAACGACATTCCAATGTGTAGCCGATACTCCCGGTGGCTAAAAAATGGCAACCTTGGCATTTTACAGCACCTGCCTATCATTCGGCCGATTTTAGAGTCGATTTTGCTCGATAAATGCTTAAACCCAAAAAGGAGGATGGTGGTATGAAAAAAATGGTTGTTTTGATGTTTATGGTTCTTTTCCTGGCAAGTTGCGGTCAACACTTCAGCAAGTCCGAATTCTTGCAGCACGATACCATGTACAAGAATTGGGATCACATGAAATTCAGCTGGTTCGGCCCGGATCCGGCAACCAGCCAGGATCTGGAAAACTCCATTGAACAGGAATGGTGGGGATATGAAGTGCCCTACGTTCCCGGTCAGTAGGTGCTATCGTTTCTGTGATTGGATTGTTTCAAAGTTTATCTAAATTCAAGCCGGTAGGGGTTTCATTCAAGCCACTACCGGCTTTCTTCTGCGTTATGCGCCACAGGTGGTTTCCATTAAGCACCCGGAGCACGCCAAAGAAAACCGGCTAAAAAAGAAACGGGAAAAGGCAGAGGAAAAAAAGTCCGATTCCCGCTGGATATTCCGCTATCGAAAACTTGGTGTGTGGGGGATATAAGAAAACAGGGCTTACGATTTACCGTAAACCCTTGTTATTTATTGGTGATCCCAGGGGGATTCGAACCCCCGTTACCGGCGTGAGAGGCCGACGTCCTAACCACTAGACGATGGGACCATTTAAAAAACAGTGGATTGCTTATAGAAAACACAAACTTTTGTCAAATTAAAAATCCGAGTATGAAGTAATACCTTGGCGCCATCCAGGAGTTATATCGGATCCCGGATCAAATCGGGTATGACGGCATCGGAACAACTAAACTGGAGAAGGTCGAATCTGGTCGTGGTCATCAGGGCTGTCACTCCACCTGAGCATCGGCCGTGGGCCGTTTGCCCTTTCTGAAGCCAAACAGGATATAAACCAACACACCAATAAACGGCACCAATGCCACGATAAAGGCCCACAGTGCTTTCATCTGGATGGATCCGAAATCTTTGCGGCCAATGTCCAGAAGGGCGACGCACGTGAACAGGAAAAACACGACGCCGGTGAGAACCACGAACATGCCGGTGCTCATGGCGAATCAGCCTTTCAATTTATCCGCAATATCGAGGATGGTGTTCACGTAATACTTGCTGTGGTTGTAATGGTAGACCACTTTGAACGCCTGTTCCCGGGAGATCCCCGGTTTCCATCCATAGTGTTTCAGGTAGCTGGCCACGCTGGAGATGGCGTCGGCATGGACGAACAGGTCCACCTGGCCGTCGGCATTGCCGTCTTTGGCGTAAGGGGCAATATTGCTGGGCATGAACTGGGAGATCCCCATGGCGCCGGCGTAGGATCCCTTGATGGTGGTGGGGTCCATGCCTTCTTTTTCCGTATAGGTTAGAAAGGCTTTAAGTTCCCGGTAAGCCCAGCTGGATTTCTGATCCGCTTTTTTTTCAAATTTTTTACGGGTCATTCTTCTGTCGTCGTCGGGCAGGTTGTCCCAGATCGCCTGGCGGGGCTTTTCGTCGGTCATGGCGGACAGGGTGGACAGGGTATTGATCACCGATCGGTTGCCCACATAGGTGCCGAGTTTGGTCTCCACAAGAATGATGGCCGTGATCACCTCCTTGTCGACCTCGAATGTCTTCTCCGCGAATGCCAGTGCCTCCTGGTGTTCCTGCATGTATTTCTTGGCCGAGGCGATATTCCATAGGCGGGTAAACTGCTTGTAGTTCAGCTTAGACTCGTTGTGCATGAAATACGCGCTGACACCCCCCTCTTCGAAGGATACATCGGGGCTGGCGAAGAGGGCTTTGATGCGGGCACTGTCAAATCCGTCCGCGACCAGTCGTTTTTCGAGTGAATCAAACGGTCCCGGCGCATCGGCGGCCACCGTCGGGACAGACAACCCTGCCAGCAATACGATCAGGGTGGCCATGCCGCACAACGTAAACCGTACGATTGCAAATTTTAGACTATCTTCGAACATGAGCATTGGTCTCCTCTAATAGTATCAGGCGCGTTCAACCCGCCCCCTTTCCCTCCATGGCAGGGAAAACCGGGAATAGGATCCATTTTTACTGAAGCTGAACGACTTCCCGCCGCCGATGAGAAAAACCGGCCAGATGCCGGTATCCGGTGACGTTGAGCAGGTCCCGGGCCCGATCGAAATCCCTTCCCACAGTTTCGGGCGTGTGGGCATCGGAACCGGTCACCACGGGAATCTGAAGCTGCGCACACCGGCCAAGCAGTTCCGGCGATGGAAAGGCCTCTTTCACGGGATAGTGAAACCCGCTGGTATTGAGTTCCACGGCCAGGTCCTTGTCCCGTACTTTTTCCAGAACATCCAAAAACCCCTGCACCGCAGTCGGCGATGGGCGCTTGTTGTACTTTTTGGGCAGATCCAGATGACATACCACATCAAAGTAATCATAATCCAGCATTGATTCCAGTACGCCGAGGTATTTCGGGTAGACGTCGTCGGCACTGATTTCTCCTCTGGCCCAGGCGGAGCGCTGGGACACCACATCTTCACCGTCGAGAAAATGAACGCTGCTGCCCACCACATCGAGATCGAAGGTGTTCACGATGTCAATGCACTGCTCCACATGGTCAGGTGAAAAGTCGATCTCCAACCCCACCCGGACGCTGATCTGCGCCCGGTACTGCCGCGCCAGCCGGCGGGCCGCATTCACGTACATGGGCACCTCCATGGGAAACATGGCGCTGGTGCGCCCCGCTTCCTGTAAGGTCAGATGGTCCAGAAAACAGATGGTGGCAAGCCCTTTTCCCACTGCCGCCCGAACGTACTGCTCCATGCTGCCGGTGGCGTGGTTGCAAAGGCTCGTATGGACATGGTAATCGATCATGGCTTAAGGATTCGTAAGACGTTCGATATCTGCATTACGCTTCGCCCCTCGTCACTGCGGCGTACCCGTATGTACGCTGCCTACGGCACCCGCGATAGCGGTATTCTCGGGACTCGCAAGCCTTGATCTCGAGCGTCTTACGAATCCTTCGGATATTCGGCTTTGTAGGCCATTATCATGGCTGGCAACGTTCCCGATAAGGGTTTAATTGACATGGGGCTTGCTGCCATGTCAAATCAATAGCCTTGGCAGTCTTTAATTCCTCCAAGATAGGCACTGAAAATTAACATGGCACGAAAATCTGCAAAAACCCTTTTTGTCTGCCAGTCCTGCGGTTATGAATCCGCCAAATGGATGGGCCGATGCACCGAATGCGGCGCCTGGGACACCTTTGCCGAAGAGGTGCGACGGGCAGCAGCGTCCGGCAGAAAAATTATGGCCGAAAAAGGCAACCGCCCGGTTCCCATCGACGCCGTTGAAATTATCGATGAGGAACGGATGGCCACCGGTATCCAAGAATTCGACCGGGTGCTGGGTGGCGGATTGGTGGCCGGCACCCTGGTGTTGATCGGCGGTGACCCGGGCATCGGCAAATCCACGATCATGCTCCAGGTCCTGCACGGCATCGCCAGCAATGGCCACCGGGTGCTGTATGTTTCCGGTGAAGAGTCGGTGCGCCAGCTGCGCCTTCGCAGCCGCCGGCTGAAGACCGCATCGCCCGGCCTGCTGGTGGTGTCGGAGATCGACATCGACGCGATCATGGCCATGGTGGAAAGCGAAAAGCCGGATGTGCTCGTGGTGGATTCGATCCAGACGGTGTTCAGCCCGGAGATCACATCGGCACCGGGCAGCGTGAGCCAGGTGCGCGAGTCCACCATGCGGCTGATGCTCATGGCCAAACGCACGGGCATCCCCACCTTCCTGGTGGGCCATGTGACCAAGGAAGGCACCATTGCCGGCCCCCGGCTGCTCGAGCACATGGTGGATACGGTGCTCTACTTCGAAGGGGACCGCAACCATGTGTTCCGCATCCTGCGGGCGGTGAAGAACCGCTTTGGCTCGACCAACGAGATCGGCGTCTTCGAGATGAAGGAGAGCGGCTTGCGCGAGGTGACCAACCCGTCGGCCGTATTCCTGTCCGAACGGCCGGAAAACGCCCCCGGATCCGTGGTGGCGGCCAGCATGGAAGGCACCCGCCCCATCCTGGTGGAGCTTCAGGCCCTGGTGTCGAGCACCAGCTTCGGCACCCCCCGGCGGACGATCCTGGGCCTGGACCATAACCGGGTGGCCCTGCTGGTGGCCGTGATGGAAAAGCAGCTGGGCATGCACCTGATGGGTCACGACATTTTCATGAACGTGGCCGGCGGCGTGAAAATCATGGAGCCGGCCGTAGACATGGGCATCGTATCGGCCATCGCCTCCAGTTTTCTGGATCGGCCCATTCGCAAGGACACCATGGTGGTCGGCGAGGTCGGACTGGCCGGTGAGGTACGGGCCGTGGGCAACGTGGACATCCGCATCTCCGAGGCGCGCAAGATGGGCTTCACCCGGATTGTCGCCCCGGCGGGCAGCCTGAAGCGGCTGCGGCGGCCCAAAGACGTTACCCTTGAAGGGGTGGACACCGTAAGTGCGGCCGTCGAACTGCTGTTCTGACGTCGCCTTGCACTCACGCCCGGCCGAGCGGGACGACAACACACTCATTATATTGGGTATTGAGTTCTCCTCACGCCCATGGTTTGACTTGACTTGAAATGGGCGAAAAGATATGAAGCGAACCAATCGAAATAAGAACCCGTGGGCGGATCATTACACCCGCCAGGCCCAAAAGGATAACTTCGCGGCCCGTTCGGTTTACAAACTTCAGGAAATCCAGAAAAAGTACCGGATTCTAAAACGGGGCACGCGGGTTCTGGACTTGGGATGTGCGCCGGGGTCGTGGCTGCAGTTTGCCGCTCAGACGGCCGGTCCGGACGGGCAACTGGTAGGCATCGACCTGACACCGGTTACCATCGTATTGCCGGACCACGTAACCGTGATCACGGGTGACGTGGCTGATATCGAGGGGCACCTGACCCAGTTGGGACAGACCCGCTTCGATACCGTGCTCAGCGACATGGCGCCGGCCACCACCGGCAACCGCCACGTTGACGAAGCCCGGTCCATGGGCCTGTGCGAGGCGGCCCTGGCCATTGCCGAAAAGGCCCTGGTCCCCGGCGGCGGCTTTGTCTGCAAGATTTTCCAGGGAAGCGATTTCAAGGCCTTTACGGATGCCGTGAAAAGCAGGTTTGACCGGCAGGCGGCGTTCAGGCCCCAAAGCACACGCAAAGCCAGCCGTGAGGTGTACGTCATCGGGCTGGGAAAACGATAACAGGAGGTTACCATGTCAGGACATAACAAGTGGTCTTCCATCAAGCACCGCAAAGGCGCTCAGGACGCCAAGCGGGGGAAGATCTTCACCAAATTGATCAAGGAAATTACCGTGGCCGCCCGGACGGGCGGGGGCGATCTGGACGCCAACCCGAGGCTGCGCACTGCCGTGGCCGCTGCCAAGGTTGAAAACATGCCCAAGGACAACATCGAACGGGCCATTAAAAAAGGCACCGGCGAACTGGAAGGGGTCAGCTACGAGGAGAACTCCTATGAAGGCTACGGGCCCGGCGGTGCCGCCATCCTGGTCGAGTCGTTAACGGACAACAAGAACCGTGCCGTGGCCGAAATCCGCCACATCTTCAATAAATATGGCGGCAATATGGGCGAAAATGGCTGCGTGGCCTGGATGTTCGACAACAAAGGCTATTTCCATGTGGACAAAGCCACCGTCAGCGAGGACAAGCTGATGGAAGTCGCCCTGGAAGCCGGTGCCGAGGATGTCCGCGAAGAAGACGACAGCTTCGAAGTGATCACCGCACCCGAAGACTTCGATGCGGTCAAGGACGCCCTCGAGGCGGCGGCCATCGCATTCAGCGACGCCGAGGTGACCATGCTGCCCCAGAACATGAGCCCGTTGGAGGGAAAAGAGGCCGAACGCATGCTCAAACTGATGGACGCCATGGACGACTGCGACGATGTCCAGAAAGTTTATACCAACGCCGACATTCCCGACGACATGGTGGATGCCATGTAATCCCCCTCCTACCGTGACAGATCGAGCATCCGGGTCACCGCAGCCAGCGCCGGGATACGGATATCCTCGGGGACCTTCACCTGGCCGGACAGGTTCTCCAGGCAAAGGGCCACGTCCGACATACCGATCCGTTTCATGTTGCGGCAGACCATCTTCTTTGAGGCCGGATAGAAGGTCTTGCCCGGATTCTGCTTTTGCATGGGATGCAGCAGTCCGGTTTCCGTGCCGACGATGAAGGCCTTGTGCGGTGACTGGCTGGCGTAGCGCAACATGCCCGACGTGCTTTCCACCACATCCGCCAGAACCAGCACATCCGGCCGGCATTCCGGATGAGCCATGAAGACGGCTTCGGGATGGTCGGCCTTGGCCTTGGCTGCATCGGCGGCCGTCAGCCACTCATGGGTCGGGCAGTACCCGTCCCACACGTGGATGGTCTTGTTGGTTTTTGACGCCGCGTACATGGCCAGATTGCGGTCGGGGGCAAGCAGCATCTCCTTTTCCGGCAGGCTGTTAACCACCTTGACCACGTTGGCCGAGGTGCAGCAGATGGTCGACAGGGCCTTGACTTCGGCTGTGGAGTTGACGTAGGTGACCACGGGCATGGGGGCCATGCTGGCTTTCTTGGCTTCCAGCGATTCGGCATCGATCATGTCGGCCATCAAACAGCCGGCATCGTGGCGCGGAAGCAGCACGGTCTTGTCCGGTGAGATGATGGACGCCGTTTCGGCCATGAAGTGGACCCCGCAGAAGACGATTACCTCCGCATCGGTGTCGGCGGCCCGGATGCTCAGTTCCAGCGAATCGCCGCACATGTCCGCCATGTCCTGGATCTCGGGAGGCT
Organism: uncultured delta proteobacterium; assembly: GCA_963697405.1. Classification (GTDB taxonomy): domain Bacteria; phylum Desulfobacterota; class Desulfobacteria; order Desulfobacterales; family Desulfosarcinaceae; genus Desulfosarcina. The sequence continues at coordinate 11,041 of CAVONY010000039.1, forward strand.
GGTAGTTGTGCGCCAGCATGATGGCATTTTTTTCCTTGAGCAGCTTTTTAATGGCGTTTCGCATGATTGGTTCCTTAAGGGTTCATCTGTAAAACGTCGGCCCCTTCCGGCACGTCGAAACGAAACAGCCCCTCCGGCGGCGGGTCGTCGAAGCTGACGTTTTTGAGTTCGATGCGGGTTTCGTCCCCGTATACGTTAAAAGTGGTGATCCGCACCAGGTCGTATGTCTTTTTGACGATATCCAGCTCAACCGCCATCAGCTCGACCGATGACTGGTTGGGCAACAGCTTGAGGCGATACTGATTGGGGTCGGTGGCCGGTTCAAGGGACAACTGAAAACTTTTTCGGACCGTTTTGATATTGGAAAGAAAACCGGCGCCCTTGCCCTCTCCGAAAAAGGACGGGGCTTTGCCGACCAGCACCTGGTTTTCCTGTGGCCGGTAAACCCACAACTCCTTGCCGTCGGTGATAATGGTCTGGGGATCCGGCACGAGATATTCCCACCGCATTTTCCCCGGCTGCCGGACCATCAATCTGCCGGAGGCCGTATCGGTCACCGCCATGGCCTTGAGGATCGATTCCTGGTCGAAATCCGCCGTAAACCCGGGGACATTGTAGCGGGCTTCAACGCCGGCGATAATCGTGTCGATCGTCGGATCGGCCGCTGCCGCCGACGAGGGCCGCGTCAGACCGCAGGCGATCGCCATCATCATCATGGCCATGATCATAAAAATGGGTTTGGGCCCATCGGTTTTCAAACTGTCCATAACGCCCCTCTCCTTTGCGGTCTATGATATGGCGCCAACTGGGCGGCGCCGATTAAGCGATGACCTGAGTATCCCATTTCATCCGGTTTGTAAATATAATGGGCACGCGGCGCGTCAGCTCAGCAGCGATTGCATGGCCGCCTCGGCCGTATCCCAATCCGCCACCTGCCGGACCGGCGCGTCCACGGGCAGCTCGATGGATTCGGTGTTCCCGAAAATCCTTAAGCAAATCAAATCGATCAGGCGCATGTGGTGCATCAGGGTATCCGGCGAAACATGGGGGACACGAACGCCCTGAAGCATGAGTGTCTCCATGTTGGATCGGCCCAACCGGGTTTCGAACCGCCTGGCTTGCTGCAGGCTGCGAAAGAGGGACCGTTTGTGCTCGACCAGCAGGTCGTAAACCTCGGCACCCTTGCCGGCTGTTTCCAGAAGGGATAGCACCAGGTCCAGGCAGGCCAGGTAATCGGGTTCGCTGTAGGTCATTCGCTGGAAGAACCGGCAAAGAAAAACCCGCTGGCCGGATTCCGTGCAGATGCCGGCATTTCTGAGCCGCACCTTGACAATGGGTCTTGTTGCCGCCGGCAGGCCCTTTTCGATGGCCGCCGCCACGTGGGGATCAATCTGCCAGCTTATATTCAGCCGGGCCAGGTACTGGGACTTGATAAAGTCGGGCACCCGGATGCGGGCCAGCTGTCTGCCGTCAGGCATGTTGACCCGGGCATGGATCGTCCGGGCCATTAACCAGTCATTTAATTGCTCTTCATCCTGCTCAGAAAACCGGGCGGCTTCCAGCAGCGGTTCCAGGTCAATCTGGACGGCTTGATCCGGATAGAAGATCAAGTCCAGCAGGCTGTCCCGCTGGCAGTCCGTATCACCAGCCAAAAACGCCGCCAGCCGGTCGGGTTCAGGAGAGAAAAGGGCCGCGTCAACGTAATCGAGAATGGCTTGGTTGAGGCACCCCCCGTTTTCCAGCGCCTGGATGATTCGGGCAAGACCATCCTGCTGCGTGTGATTGAACGGTTTCGTCATGGCCTGACTATATCAGTTTTGGGCAGAAAGAAACAGACGTGCCGGTAGGGCATCCATCACGATGACCATTCGCCGTGGAACGGCAGCGCACCAAAAAGGGTTTGGCTCGTTGGAAAGGTAAGGGACAGACCGGATGGTATTCGGATCAAACCGATTGGGGCGGTGCCTGAACGAATCGGGCAATCTCGTCGAACAGCCCTTTGAGGCTGTCCACTTCGCTGGAAATAGAACCCAGCTGGTTTTCAACGGCCGCCAGCTCGATTTGTTTGGCCACGTCGTGGACATTCATGAGTCCCATGTTACCGGCAGCGCCCTGGATGGTGTGGGCACTGCGGGCCACCTGCTGGGCGTCGCCCGCATCGAATGCAGTCTTCAAACGGTCGTGATCCGCCATGCCTGTTTCCAGAAACAGCTCGACCAGCTCACGGTATTCATCTTCTTCCAAACCGATTTTTTCTCCCAATGCTTTAAAATTCATGCTGCCTCCTTATTGAAAGCACGCTTTTCGATGCTTGCCATGGGTATTGGTTCTGTCGCCGGGGGATCTGTCCACCCGTCAGACGACGAATAATCATTGTATTCAATCGAGCCGAAATAAAATGGAATCCAATTTCAATTTGGGCATTAAAGGGGCATCTCGTATTTTTTCAACTTTTCCCGCAGTGTTTTACGGGTAATTCCCAAACGTCTGGCCGCCTCGCTCTTGTTGCCGTCGGCGGACGCCAGGGTATTGACGATGGCTTCCCGCTCGATCCGTTCCAGGGGGATGTCGGCGGGAAAAGCGCTGCTGGACAAGGCTGTATCGGTTTCATGCAACCGCGCAGTCAAGGCGGCAAAGTCGCTCTCGTCCAGACAGGTCGCGCGGGCCAGCACCACAGCCCGCTCGATGGTGTTCATCAGTTCTCGCACATTTCCCGGCCAGGGATGGCGGATCAACAGATCCATAGCCCGGGGTGAGAACCGCTCCACCGATTTGCGGTTTTTTTCGGCAAAGCGAGTCAGGAAATAGGCGGCCAGCAGAGGAATGTCTTCACGGCGCTCCCGCAAAGGCGGGGTTTTCAGCTCCACCACGTTCAGTCGATAATAAAGGTCCTCCCTGAACGTGCCGGCCTTAACCATCTGTGCCAGGTCCTGGTTGGTGGCCACGATGAGCCGGACATCCACAGGTATCACCTGCTCCCCACCCACCCGGGTCAGTTCCCGCTCCTGAATTACGCGCAACAGCTTCACCTGCATGGAAACGGTCATCTCCCCCACTTCATCCAGAAACAGGCTGCCTCCGTCGGCCTGGATAAACCGCCCCTCCTTGCGGCGATCCGCGCCGGTGAACGCCCCCTTTTCATGGCCGAAAAGCTCTGACTCGAGCAGTGTCTCGGTAATGGCGGCACAGTTGACCTTGACGAAGGGACCTTCCTTTCTGGGGCTGTTGTGGTGAATGGCGGCGGCCACCAATTCTTTTCCCGTTCCCGATTCGCCGGTCACCATCACCGTGGCCTCGGAGACAGCCACCTGGGCCACGGTCTCCATCATGCGAACCATGGCCGGACTGCTTCCGATGATGTCCGGACGCTGAAACCCGTCTTCCAGCTGTCGTTTGAGCTGGCGGTTCTCAGCCGTAAGACGGATATGCTCCAGGGCCCGCTCCAGGGTCAGCCGGAGTTTGTCGAAATCAAGGGGTTTGAGCAGATAGTCGTAGGCACCCTTTTTGAGCGCATCCACAGCCATCTCCACCGAGGCATATGCGGTCATCAGTACGATGGGAATGGCGGGGTTGATGGCTTTGATCTGTTCCAACGCCGCTATGCCGGAGACGCGGACCATACGGATATCCATTAGCACCAGGTCGATCGGCCGGGCCCGGACGGCAGCAATGGCCGCCTCACCGTCATCCGCCTCCACGATGGCATAGCCCCAATCGCCCACCAGGGTGCGCAGCATGGTGCGATGGGCGGTGTCGTCGTCCACGACCAAAACTCGGTATAATTCCGCCATCAGACCTCCTTATCGGCGGGCAGGCTGATCTCAACCATCGTGCCGCCATCGGTTTGACTGCCCACCAGGATGTCACCCTGGTGGGCCTTGACGATATTGTGAACAATGGCAAGCCCCAATCCGGTCCCTGTTTTCTTGGTTGAAAAATAGGGCTCGAAGATATGGGGCTGATCCTTCGGGTCAACACCCGTTCCGGTATCCATGACCTGAATAGTGATGCGACCATCCCCGGCGGTGGACACCCGGACCGTCAGACGACCACCACCTGGCATGGCATCCAGGGCGTTGAGCAGGAGATTGAGCATCACCTGGTTCATTTTATCGGTGTCCATAACGGCACAAAGGCTTTCATCGGCCATGTCCAGGACTGCGGTGACATTGGCTTCACGGCTCTGACGATCCACCAGCCTGAAGGCGTCCTCAAAAAACGGCTTCAGCGCCACCTGTTGAAAATGAAGCCGGATCGGACGGGAAAATTCCAGCAGCTGGCCTACCACCCGGTTGAGTCGGTTGACCTCTTGAATCATGATTCCGGCGATCTCCTGATCCCGGTCGCTCTCCCGATATTTCTCCTTGAAATACGTGGCAAACCCCTTGATCGAGCTCAAGGGGTTGCGAATCTCGTGGGCCACACCGGCGGCCAGTCGCCCCACCGATGCCAGGCGCCGGTTCTTTTCCAGTTCCTGTCGAAGGGCGCGAATTTCGGTAAGATCCTTGAACAGGATCACCTGACCGAATCGCTCGCCGTTTTCATCGGTGAGGTTGGCGGCGCTCACATCCATGGGGATGCGGCGGCCGTCGGTCACGGGGCACACCAACTCTTTTTCCACCAGGCTGTCGGTGCCGGCCAGGGTATCTGCCAGCATCAAAGGGATGACATCTTTGACAGGAAAACCGATCACATCCACGGCACGGATTCCCAGTGTGGCTTCCGCAACGGAGTTCACGGCGGTCACCCGGCTGTCCTGGCCCACGGCCACCAGGCCAATGGGCATGCGTGACACCAGGTTGTCGGAAAAAACCTTTTCCCGCGCCAGGGAGGCACGGGTGGACCGGTAGTTCTGGGCCAGGAATAGCAGCATCACGCCGGCGCACCCCACCAGCAGCAGCACCGCGGCCATCATGATGGTATGCCGCACATCGGCGGCATGGGCGGCATCGACGGCATCGGTTCGAAATCCCACGAAAATCACCATTGGCGGCGCCTCCCGTTCGGGAGGCGGACTGTCCATCATGCGCATCATATGGCCGCGCATGGAACGATTGGGTCGCTTGGCCATTGGGGCAAATTTCCCATAGATCTCGAAAACCGCTTGACCGTCCATCGAAATGGTCCGCCGCCAGGTCAGCGCAGTGGACGCATAAATGGATTCGAAATCCAGGCCGGTGCCATAATGGCCGCCGACTTGATCCACCCGGCTGTGGGCGATCACCGTACCGTCGAAGCCGACCACCAGCAGGTGGGCGATGTCCGGTTGGGCTGCGGTTTCGACCAGCAGTCGCTGAAGCTGGAACCCGCTGCCATGCCCCCCGCGCATGCCCATGCGCGTGCCGGCTTCAAAAGATCGGATCAGGGCGGCGCCCTTTTCCATCATCAGGTGGATGCTCTGCTTTTTTTGGCGATTGATTGTCTCCAGCGTCATCAATGCCACGATGGGCAGCATCACCAGAACCGCACCGAGGATGATCCATGGCGAAAAACCCGAGAGAAATACTCTAAATTGGTGTTTGTCCGTCATCATCCCGACCATTGGATACAAAAAGGCTGCCAGGTTATCCGATTTATGGTAAGACCCGGCCGGCTGGGTTAATCATCCAACCGGTTTGATACGTGCCGAAGGCAACTGGAACCTTTTTACCCGATTGACGTTCCAACCTGGATCGTTTTGACCCACCCTGACCCAGGGCTGATCCAGGTAGCCAATCCTGCCAAGAATTGAAAAAAAATTTTAGTTTTTAATTTTAGAAAGTTACGACTTTCCATGCCAAAAATCAAATTGATTTGGCACCGGCCTTGCTCAAGTGGGTTGTCGAAAATAGAAAACAGACATCTGTTCAACAAACCCAACTGTATGTCAAACCTGAAAGGAGTTCATCATGAAAACCAACAAACTGCGAACCGCATTGGTCAGCCTGGTAGCCGTCTCCGTCATCGCCGTGGGGGCAACCGCCTTTGCGGGCAAGGGAATGGGGAACAAGGACGATGATCGTGGATATGGGGGTTGCGGCAAACAGAACCGCCGAGGCGGCTGCGCCTATGGCCAAATGAATGCAGACCTCACACCGGAGCTGCGCGAGCAGATGGAGACCGAGCGCCAGGCCTTTTTCGATGCCACCAAGAATGATCGGCAAGATCTGTATGCCAAACGGCTGGAGTTGAGAGCAGAGATGGCCAAAAGCCAGCCGGATCTGAAAAAAGCCTCGGCCTTGCAGAAAGAGGTTTCCGACCTGCAGGGAAGCCTGGACCAGAAACACCTGGGCCACATCATGGCCATGCGCAAGATCAATCCCGATGCCGGCAGAGGGTATATGATTCAAGGACGGGGCATGGGCCACCATGGCATGGGTCAGGGAATGGGATACGGGCCGGGCAACTGCCCTAACCAATAAAAAACCGACTTTAACCAACCATGCGCCGGGAGTCATCCGCCCGGCGCATTTTTTTTGGCCCGAGGCAGCCTGCTTTATGGAGGATGAACCGCCGCATGTCTCTTTCTTGCCGCACCTATCGATCCGTGCGGACATTTTCCCGGCCATGGAACGCCGGCCATGTTGCCAACGTTAACATAAACCCCCTATCCCACAAAAACTGGTTCTGTCAATGGGTGATGGTCAATCGGCGCGTCTTCTGCTATGTAGTGCCCATCCATAAACGGTCTTTTTCCCGGATATTTGCGCTATACGAACGCTTATATCATCGGAATATCTACCATACCAACCGAAAGGCGGTCGATGGCGCAGGCCAAGAATCCCGTCAAGAAAGGAATCATCCCCTGGCCGGACTTGATCCCCGGTAGGTTGATCCGGCGGTATAAGCGTTTTCTGGCAGATGTCCGGCTGGAAAACGGGGAAACCGTTACCGCCCACTGTCCCAATTCGGGGAGCATGAAAGCCTGCTGCCAGATCGGCCGGCCGGTCTACCTCTCCTTTCACGACAACCCCAAACGAAAGCTTAAGTATACATGGGAACTGATCCACATGCCCGGCTCATTGGTGGGCGTCAACACCCAGGTGCCCAACCGACTGACCGCTCATGCCATTGCATCGGGCGATGTTGCGGAATTGAATGGCTATGAAACGGTGAGACGGGAAGTCAAGGCGGGAAGCAATTCGCGGATCGACATCCTGCTGGCGTCACCGGATCGTCGCCCCTGTTATGTAGAGGTAAAAAACTGCACCCTGGTGACCGACGGCGTGGCCACCTTTCCCGACGCCGTGACCCTGCGGGGCCAGAAGCATTTGATGGAACTGCAGAATCTAGTGGCCGCGGGTTGTCGATGTGCCATGTTTTTTCTGATTCAGCGCATGGATGCCCATTCGTTTGCTCCCGCCGATCACATCGATCCCACATATGGTAAAAAGCTGCGTCAGGCATCGCAAAATGGCGTCGAAATCATCGTATATGACGTCTCCATCGACCTCAAAGCCATCCGACTGAACCATAGCGTGCCCTGTGATTTAGAGCCGCGGAAAAAATAAATTGACCTGAGATTGCGCCGGATCTTGGTTCGGCTACAAGGCGCGTCGATGGTTTCATACTTGTTGTATGGGGCCATTGACGCAACGCCGTAGCCGGACCAAAAGACAAGCAAGATGGGGCACTTTATTTTATCCGCGGCCCTTATGCTTTTTGGCATAATCGGCCGCATTGAGACCGGCCACACACCCCTCGCCCACTGCCTTGGCCACCTGCCAGGGCGGGCCGCAGATATCTCCGGCGGCGAAAATACCCGGTACACTGGTGCGCTGGCCTTTATCGGTTTGAATAAAGCGCATGTCGTCATCCAGTGCCACGCCCAGGGACGTGGCCAGTTCCATGAGCCCCTTGGCGCCCAGTTCGATAAAAACACCGGTGGTGGACAAGGTGGTGCCGTCATCCAGGACCAGTGCGCTGACCTGTTCCCCACCGGCGATCTCGCGGATCTTGGCTCCCCGGTGGACAACCACCCGGCTGTTTTCCAGTTTGCCAAGCAGTACATCGGAGACCTTCAGGTCGTCGCAAATCAGGTGAACGGTCCCGGCGATCTCGGCCAGGGTCAACGCACCATCGGCAGCGGCGCTCTCACCACCCACCACGGCCACCTCCTCTCCCCGGTAAAAATTCCCATCACAATCCACGCAATAGCTTACCCCCTTGCCGACCAGTTCCTTCTCCCCCTTGACCCGCAGCTTATTCCGGGCGGTGCCGGTGGCCAGGATCAAGGCCTTGCATGCCAATCGATTTCCGCTTTCCGTCTCGAGCGCAAACTGGGATCCCTCCGCGGCAATTCTAAGAATATCCGCATCGAGAAACCGGCTGCCGAAATTTTCCGCCTGCCGTCGTCCGGTCTCCAGCATGGCTTGGCCGGTGGCGTTGAACAGGCTGCACATATTCTCCACATGGGCCCTGAACAGGCTGCTCTTGTTCTCCTTACCCAGCACCAGCACCGATACTTTTTTACGGGCCGCATGGATGGCAGCCTGAAGTCCGGCCGGTCCGGCACCCACAATCACCACATCATACGCTTCAGTCTCTCCCATTGTTCGCTCCTTTTATCTGCCGGATTGTCAGCTGAGAAATGCCGGCTGCAATTGCCTATGGTGGTGGATAAAAACGCTCCTGATTCAGGAATAACCGAGTGCCAAGAAAGAGATAACCCCAACACACCGATACCGGCTCCATAAAATTTAGATTTGAATTCCTTTATTTTTTACCTTATTATAATGAGTATAAATAGAATTTTTACAGATGCGCATGAAACCCGATCCATAAATGTCTCGTCATCGGTCAACCCCAAGGGCGCGGATGTTGAAATCAAAAATGAGGACGCAACGATGAATACGGATGCCCACGGCAATTCAATGCACGGCCATACGGTGCTTCTGGTTGATGATGAAAAGATGGTGCTTGAAGTCGGAAAGGCCATTTTGCAGCGATTGGGCAATCAGGTCATTACCGCGGCGAGCGGTGAGGAGGCCCTGGATCGTTTCGTCCAGCATCGGGAATCCATCGGCTGTGTCGTGCTCGACCTGACCATGCCCGGCATGGACGGCCAGGCGACGTTCAAGCAATTGCGGGAGCTGAGCCCCGAACTGCCGATAATCATTGCCAGCGGACTGGCCCTCGATCATGTGGCCGGCCAATTCGGCGATACGCAACCCAGCTCAGTCATCCAGAAACCCTACCAGGTTGCCGACCTTTCAGCCAAAATACAAGGCATTCTAAAAGATTAAAGATCAAACTTCGCTTTGATCTTGAAGACATGCGTGGCAGGCAGATTGAGAATCCGCTTAACACCTGTTTTTTCGGCAATCCGGGCCAGATTGTCCCGGATTACGCCCATGGAAGGCGCGATAAACGTAAACCACACGTTGAATGAATTTTCCCGCAGGTAATTGTGGGTCACCCCGGAAAAGGTATTCACTGTCCGGGTAAACAGTTCCACCTTCTCTTCGGGCACCTGGGCCGTGCACAAGGTGCTCACGAATCCCACCTTGCCCGGCACGAAATTTCCGCCGATCCGCCGGATGATGCCCGTTTCCTTGAGCCGGGACACCCGCGTCAGGACCTCGGCCTCCGTCGTGCCCAACTCCCGGGCAATGGCTTCGAAGGGCCGGGGGGCCAGGGGGAATCGCGTCTGAATGCGATTGAGGATCGCTTTATCCAACTCGTCCATATTTATACCTATACTTTTCCATAACTGTGCAACCCCGGCAGCAGATTAACGCCGAAATAGGTAAACAGCACAGCCGAAAACCCCAGAATCGACAGATAGGCGATCTGCTTGCCCGCCCACCCGCGCATGAGGCGCGCATGCAGCAGGGTCGCGTAGACAAACCAGGTGATCAGGGACCAGGTCTCCTTGGGGTCCCAAGACCAGTAACTGCCCCAGGCCGAGTTGGCCCATACGGCACCGGTGATAATTCCGCCGGTGAGAAAGAGGAAACCGAACAGCACCATTCGATGGGTGAGTTCATCCAGCACGTCCAGTTTGGGAAGATGTCCGATAATCCCCTCAATTCTATCAGGACTCCTCGCCTTGATCAGATACATGATGCTGAGTCCGAAAGCGATGGCAAATGCGGCATAGCCAAAAAAGCAGGTGGCCACATGGGCGATGAGCCAGTTGCTTTTCAGCGCCGGCACCAGCGGCTGGATGCGGTCGCTGATATTGGGTGACATGGACGCGTAGGCCATGGCCAGAAAGGCGATGGGCGTGACAAAGGCCCCGATCAGTGCGTTTTTGTATTTAAACTCCACGTAGAGATAAATCACCCCTGCTGTCCAGGCAAAGAACACCAGGGATTCGTAAAGGTTGGACAACGGCGCATGCCCGATTCCCATCTGGTAGGACTCCACCCAGCGCATCAGGAGTCCCGCCGTGGTCGCCGCGACTGCGGCAACCACGGTCCAGCGTGCCGGCAGCGTCAATCGGGGTTTTTTAAAAATCAGCGCCGCCATATAAAAAAACGCGGCCAGGGCGAAGACAAAGGTCGAAATGGAGAGTAACGGTGAACTGCTCATGGGTAATGTCGAACTCCTTTTTCAATCAAAGGGCCATTAGCGGCCATTGGGGTCAACTCTCGGTCAAGGCTGTAAAAATCTTCTCGACGGTATTTTTCATGGCCAGCTTGTTGCGGTTGGTCGTGCCGGCAAATGTCACCCGGCTGTTTTTGCGAAGCTGTTCGATCACAATGCACACCTGCTGGTGCGACAGATAAAAGGTCGCGAAGCAGCCTGCGATCATCAGAATGAATCCGGTATAGACCAGCCACACGCCGGGATCATTGGTCACCTGGAGGCCCGTGTAATAACGATCTTCGCTGGGTTGCTGGGGTGTGAATGTCTCCTGCGGCTGATTGGCTACGGCGATCATCACATCGCCTCCGCGCATTTTGTCGAAGTTGGCAAACTTCAACGGCAGCAGCACTTCCACCGGTTCCCCCGCTTTGGGGGTAAGAATTCCTTTCAGGGCCGCACCGACGTCCATCCCGCGAAACGTGGTCTCGGCCTCGTAGGCCATGACGACAAACTTGCCCAACCCTTCAGGGATATCAACGGGAACGCCCACCTTGGCCGATACGGTATAGCTCATCCCCGAGGCGCGGCTGGTGAAATTGAAGGTATAGGCCTCCGCCGGCCCCGCGACGGGCGTCTCCGGCCGGGGCATCTTTTCCGGTTGAAGTTTGCCGTAGCTGGACTGAAAGATATTGATGCCCCGATAGCGCAGGGGATCGTTGACGATGATGTCCTTTTGTTTAACCGCCTGGCCGCCCTCCAGGATGGTCAAGGCGGATCGGTATTCCTTGGGTGCGCCGGTTTCGTAAAGCGTCAGGCTGAAGTCATCACACCGGATCTGAAAATCCAGGCGGTGAATCTGCCCCGTGTTGCGGATGCGGATGGTATCCGTCGCTTCACCTTCAGCGATATTGACAAACCCCTCGAAGCCGAAAAAAGAGCCCGCCAGGCCGCCGATGAGCAATAAAATCACACTCAGGTGAACGATATAAACGCCCAGGCGTGACAGCCGGCCCTTTTCACCGTAAATCACCGCCCCATCGTTCGAGCGGGTAACCTTGCAATATGCGTATCGGCGGGCAACGATCGGCTCATAGACGCTGACCAGTTCCTCGGCATTTCGCTTGTCGGTCAAGGTCCTGGCGTCCGATCGCTGGGTGAACCGCTCGGGACGGATCTTGGGGCTCCGGGTAAAAATCAGCTTCCAACTACCGCTGAGCCGGTCGATTGAACAGACCACGATATTAATGGTCAACAGCAAAAGGAGACCCTGGAACCACCAGGAGTGGTACATATCGAAAATGCCCAGGGTGCTGAGCAGTTGGTAACGAAAGGCCCCATAGGCATGCAGGTAGGCATCCGGACTTTCATTCTGGGGAATGACGGTGCCGATGATCGATGTGATCGCCAAAGAGAGCAGCAGTACAATGGTCAGCTTGACGGAACAGAAAAATTTCCACAGTGGATTCGCGTTCTTCAATAAATACTCCTCATAATGGGCAGCTATAAATCAGGTCGGCGGTAACCGGTCTGCCGGTGGCGGCGTCAACGATAGGTTTGCAACACAAATGGCTTCAGGTTTTTACCATGCCTGCTTTAAGTCGATTTAGAATCTAATTCCCCTATCCGGCAATGTAAAGCGGTCCTTTGCGCCGGAAGGCTATTTTGACAGAAAACTTCCGGTTAAAAAAGCGCAAAATGAAATACTGGACATATCTTCTAACACCCTGTAATTACCCAATGACAGCTGACGGTCGGTGATGACAGAGGTTATCCCGGTTCGTATCACCCGATCATTGACTTGAATCAACTTTTCCGTATGCGAGCAACCGGCTGATAAAAGGAAACCATTAACGATGCAATGGACTGACGACGCCGAAGCGGCCATAAAGAAGGTGCCTTTTTTCGTTCGCAAAAAGGTTCGCAGGCGGGTGGAGAAAGAGGCCGCCGATGCCGGCAAAGCCAGCGTGAGCCTTTCCGATGTCAAAGCCACCCAGGCCCGATACCTCAATACAATGAGCAGCGAAGTCAAAGGCTACCAGTTGGATGCCTGCTTCGGCAGCGGTGGATGCCCCCACCGGGCCATGGTCAGCGAGGGACTGGTGGAAAAAATCGAACGGGTGATGGCGGATGCCGACCTGTTGGGATTCTTAACCTCCCGGGTACAGGGCGATCTGAAGTTTCACCACGAATTTCGCATCACCATCGCCGACTGCCCCAATGCCTGCTCCCAGCCCCAGATCAAGGATGTAGGCATCCTCGGCGCCGCAACGCCCGGGTTCACAAAGGCCCCCTGCAGCGCCTGCGGTGCCTGCACCGAGGCCTGCAAGGAAGATGCGGTAGTACTGTCTGAAAACGGCGAAGCCAGAGCCATCGACCCTACGCGCTGCGTCCACTGCGGCAGTTGCGTGGCCGCCTGCCCCACCGGCACACTGGAAACGGCCAAAACAGGCTACCGGGTGCTGATCGGCGGCAAGCTTGGCCGCCATCCCCGACTAGCCAGAGAACTGCCGGGCATTCACGATGAACAGACGGTGGTACGCATGATCAAAGACTTTCTGGCTTTCTACAAATCGCGGAGTACCCGCGGGCAGCGCTTTGCCCAGTTGCTCACCGATGCGGATATCGACGATTTCTCCAAAAAATGGACGGATTGAATGATTGAACATTTCGACCATTGATGCTATCTTACGCTCGCCTGACGCAGGCATCCCGATCGCGGACAGGCACCACCTCAATTTCCGGCATTCCAGTTCTCAGACCCAATTTAGAGTAAAAATGAGCACGCTGACCATCGACAACATATTGTCCAACCGGAAAAACCTGGAACGGATTCTGGACAATATGAAAGATGGCATCATCGCCCATGATCTGGACCGGCGCATTTTTTACTTCAACAGGAAGGCCGAAGAAATTACCGGGTATCGCCGTGAAGATGTCCTCGGTAAAGATTGTCACGAAGCCCTGGGCGGGCCCTTTTGCGGCAACCGATGTTCCTTTTGCGAGAGCCGGCCGATCTTTCTCGATACCGCCGAGTACCCCGTCAACATCATCACCCATGGTGGGGAGCCGCGCAGACTTGAAATGACAGCCACCATGATGCACGACGAAAACGACAGGGAAGTCGGCGTGCTGGCCACCTTCCGGGATGTCACCGACCTTTTTGAACTGCGAGTCAAAGCCAAGGAAATGAACGGATTTTGCAACATCATCGGCTGCGACGACAAGATGGTCGACGTGTTTCGGCAAATCAAGGATGTCTCCGGCTACGACTACCCTGTCCACATCTCCGGCGAAACCGGCACCGGCAAAGAACTCGTGGCCAATGCCATTCACAACGAAAGCCTGCGCGCCGGTAACCCATTTGTGCCAATCAACTGCGGCGCACTTCCCGAAGGCCTGATCGAAAGCGAACTGTTCGGCCATGTGAAAGGGGCCTTTTCCGGCGCCATCCGGGAAAAGAAGGGCCGCTTCGAACTGGCCAACAAAGGCACCATCCTACTCGATGAAATCGCCGAACTGCCCAAGTTGCTGCAGGTGAAACTGCTGCGATTCCTCCAGGAAGGCACATTTGAGAAAGTAGGCGGGGAAAAGACGGTATCGGTGGATATACGCGTGATCAGCGCCACCAACAAGGACCTCAAAAAAGCGGTCAAAAAAGGGAATTTCCGGGAAGACCTGTTCTACCGTCTCAATGTCATTCCCATCCACATCCCTCCCATCCGCGAACGCAAATCCGACATCCCCCGGCTGGTGGACCACTTTCTGTCCAAAGCACCGATAATTCATGGGCCGCGGCCGGTGCGCATCACCCAGGCAGCCCTGAACATGCTCATGGACTATGCCTGGCCGGGCAATGTGCGGGAGCTCCAAAACGCCGTCCAGTTTGCCATCGTTCGCTGCAAGGGGAAAGTGATCCAGCCGGAAGACCTGCCCCTGGAGTTGAAGGACACCCTATTCGTAAAGCCCAAACGGGGCCCACAACGCAAACTGGATGCGGAAATGGTCAAGGCGGCACTAACGAAAACCGGCGGCAACAAGGCCCGGGCCGCAAAAGTCCTGGGCGTCGGCCGTGCCACTCTTTACCGCTTTCTGGGTGATCATCCCCAGGTATTGACGGATTCGTAAAAAGCCCGATATCGGCGTTACGCTTCATCCTTCGTCACTGCGGCGTACCATAAGTACGCCTCATTCCTCAGGATTTGCAAGCCTTGATCTCGGGCTTTTTACGAATCCGTCGGAAATGCGACTTTTTACACGTTCGTCAAGTATTGACTGACGAATAATCCCCGCCGCATCACTGAAAAGACATCTGATAAAAAAGGGGCTCGATATCGAGCCCCTTTTTATTGTAAAAATTG
>CAVONY010000040.1:0-46441 GCA_963697405.1 uncultured delta proteobacterium
ATCCTTGGCTCTGCTCACATAGAAGGCTCGGGATTGGCAGCAGTAGCCCACCAATTCCATGATTCGATGGCGACGTCCGTTGATACCACGGGTTATTTTGTGGAGCTCGTCGCCCTGTTTGAGTCCATGCCGCATGCGAATCTTTACTCAGTCGCAATCGGGCTGGGGGCTTTTGTCATCGTGCGGTTAATGAAAGGATATGCGCCCAAGGCACCGGCGGCTTTGATTGCCCTGATCCTGACGACGATCATCGTCGCCGTGTTCGGTCTGGATCAAAAAGGGGTTAAAGTGTTGGGTGCAATGCCTTCGGGACTACCATCCCTGACGCTGCCAAACTTGCCGCTATCCGATTATCTGCGCTTGCTGCCCGGTGCCATGGCGGTGGTTGGCATCACTTTGTGCGAGGCATTGCTGCTGGTACGCAGTTGCAGTCGCAAGCACAACACCAAGGCGGATGGCAACCAGGTATTGTTTGCCTATGGCATGTCCAGTATCGTCAGCGGATTCACCGGTTCCCTGGTATCGGGCCCCAGTGCCTCGCGAACCGCAGCAATGGAAGCGTCCGGGTCCCGCACGCAACTCTCCAGCCTGGTGGCTGCAGCAACGGTCGCGCTGGTCATGGTTTTCTTCACAGATGAGCTGGCGTACCTGCCCACGGCCGCATTGGCCGGGGTTGTTGCCAGTGCCGTATTGAATCTGATTGAAGTTGAGGAACTTCGGGAATTCTGGCACATGCGCCGGTCTGAATTCTGGATTGCTCTCGTCTGCCTGCTCAGTGTCTTGGTATTCGGGCCATTACAGGCAGTCATCATTGCCTTTCTGCTGGCCACGATCGATTTGCTTCGGCGGGCGTCCCGGCCAGGCGCCTGGGTGCTGCAGGAAGCACCGGACGGCAGTCATTTTATTCCTGGGGATATTAACCGTGCCCCTGATACCTCAGGAATCATCATATACCGCTTTGGCGCTCCCCTCTATTTTGCCAACGCCACTTTTTTTGAGGAAGAAGTAGAGGATCTGGTCTCGCAATCCACCGCACCCGTCAAATGGTTTGTGCTGGATGCGGAAGCGATGGTGGATATTGACACCACCGGTGGGGAAACACTGCATCAGGTCCTGATGTCGCTATCCAAACGTGGCGTGACCGTAGCTCTTAGTCGTGCCAATCAGACGACCGCTGCGTTGCTATCGCGTTATCACCTACTTGAACTGATTGGTGAAGAACGGCTTTACCCGACCAATCGCCATGCCATCGCGGCCTTTCGCAAGGAGAATAGGCAAGCAGTGCCGGAAAAGACAGCGAAAAAGTAGCGCAGTGGCCAAATAACTCCGATGACGAGGGGGGGGGGAGACGGAATAAAAACAGCAGAGATCCGATCGCATGTTTTCCGGGAGGCCTCTCAAGAAACGCAAACCCAGTAATTTTAAGAAAGGAACAAGATATGCCTACAGAAAGAGTTTCTACGACAGTACCATTGAACTGGAAAGAGGTGTGGTTCACCAACTGCCCCATGGTATCCGCCAACAACGTTGACCAGGAACTGGGATGGTGCCGCGAGGAGTTCAAGAAGATCGGTGTTGAATACGCCTACTTCCGCCACGCACCCGAGAACAATTGGTACCCGCACTACATCCACAACCTCGACAACCTCATTCGCTTCGGTGGCCTGTATCCTCCAATCCATGTTCATGCCGACATTCGCTGCACCCGGCTTCTGGGAGCAACCTGGGTATACGAAGGCGGCTGCATGGCGGTGCGTGCCACCGACAAGCTTTTCCGGATGAAGGATCTGAAAGGCAAGAAGATCGGCATCTCCAAGAGCCTGAACACCATCAAGAACGACTGGTGGCGAATCCAGGAACACATGGGAATCGTGAACATGCTGATGCTGAACGACATGACCATGGACGACATAGAACTCGTGGAGTTCCCCTACCCAGATGACTGGTATGATAAACCCGAGATGCTGGTCCCGCCGATGAACAACCCGTCTGAGCTGTGGATGCGTCGAGACCACAAACACGACCTGGCGTTCCGTCCGTTGGAAACGGCGCTTCTAGATGGCACCGTCGATGCCATCTACACCCAGAGCAAAGTCTTCCAACACTTGCAGGAGGCCACAGGCAAGATCAAGATGATCGAAGACCTGACCCGATACCCGGACTGGACCGTGCAGGTTGCCAATACCCCTGCCGTGATTACCTGCACCGATGTGATGGCTAAGGAGCACCCCGAACTGGTCGCTGCTTACATGAAGGCCATGGTCAAGGTTGGGCGCTGGGCGAACGAACACAAGCGCGCTGCGGCGGCAATTCTCAACCGTCAGACGTTCTATCTGGATGCCGAGGATACGTACCAGGGCATCAAGCATGTCGACATGGTGCCGAGCCTGAGTGCGCAGAACCTGCACTGCATCAAGCTCGGCAAGGACTTCATGGTCAGCCACGGCTACATCAAGAACGACTTCGATGTGGACGAGTGGGCGGCCCCAGAGTTCCTGGAGCAGGCGGTAATGGAAGTGCTCAAGGAGGAATGGGAAAGAAAAAGCTGGAGCAAGCTTCCTCAGGGGGGCGGGCTCGAGACAGAAGGCGTGCGGATCGGTTAGGCAGGCGCAGCGTATGGTCAAACAGTTAAAATTGTGCAGGTGAGCACCCTGCGGCAAAGGGAACGCTACCGTAGGGAAAACAAGCGCCAAGGCTCAAATCTAAACGATCAAACTGCGCATGATTTGGTGACGGCCGGCATTGCTGAACCTGTCCAGATCTCCCAAGGCCGGCAGTTGATGCTGATATGATACCCGGGAAGTGCGATGGTCCGTGACAGGCAATAAATGAGACGTCAGGGTTAGTCAGAACTCATCCCGGCGTCGGCCTCCTGAAAATTGAAATGTCTTCGGGTACCTGACGAGGGTGTTTTTTAAGGAGAATTACTGATGCAACGCTATTTTTTGAAAAATGTGGCCAAAAGCAGAATGAAACATGGACACTCGCTCAAGTTGCGGATTCTGATGGTGCTGGCGGTGTTTGCCGCCATTGCGGCTGTAGGCCCCACAAGGATTTCATGGGCCCAGTCATCTACCGACGACAAGTGGCGCTTTGAGGTCACCCCTTACTTCTGGCTAATTAACTTCGAAGGAAACCTGAGATACAGTCCGGTCGCCGGTGGCAGCCCGCATGTGGAGATCAAAAGCGATGACCTCCTGGATATGCTCGACTTTGGTTTCATGCTCTCAGGAGAGGCGCGCAAGGGCAGGTGGTCGATCTTCACCGACGTGATCTATTTCGATCTCTCCTCTGAGAAAAGCCGGGTGAAGGCCGTCGACTTCAACCTCGGCGGTCCCGTCAATCCGACCAGCAGCGATTTAGACGCCGGGACGTCATCGTCGCTGACAACCTGGGTATGGACCCTTGCCGGAAGCCTCGGGTTGGTCGAAGGACCGACAGTGACCCTCGAGGCACTCGGTGGATTTCGCTACCTCACGGCTGACGCGACCACCGACTGGCGTTTGACCGCCACCGTCACCGGTCCGAACCCGGGCCAGGTATTTCAACGGACGGGCAGCATCTCGCAGTCTGAGGATGTCTGGGACGCCATTGTGGGCGTGCGGGGCCGGGTGCGGATTGGGGATAGCAGGTGGGCCCTTCCCTATTACCTGGACATCGGGACCGGGGATTCCGACCTTACCTGGCAGGGTATGCTCGGATTGTCCTACGGGTTTGATTGGGGCGAGATCTTCATCAACTATCGTTACCTGAGTTACGATATGGATGAGGGTGGACTCATTGAAGATTTGAGTTTCGAAGGCCCGGGGATCGGAATAACAGGCCGATTTTGACACTTTGATACCAGGGTGTGAGGGAAACATCATGTCAATCGAACCGTTCGGGAAGAATCTGAGATTTGAGAAACCAGCCACATATCGAATTCGTGTGACGGGCCACATCGATGAATGCCTGTCGGATCATTTGGGCGGGATGGTCATCACCCGTGCGTTCACGGCGGACAGCCGGCCCATCACCATCCTGGTCGGCCACCTGAGCGATCAGGCAGCTCTATCGGGTGTGCTCAACGGACTCTATGAACTGCACCTGCCGCTGCTGACGGTAGAGTCCCTGTAGCCATGAACGATATACGCAACAGGCATCATGACTTCGGAGCAGTGGTCCGTTTCCATTTTTCTTGAGTCTATCAGGGGATAAATGACTTTTTTGTCGACAATTCGATGTCGATCAAACCATGAAAGGAGGGACGAAGAATCCGAAGAATCTTGGCCTGCACACGCTATATGATTTATCTTTAATACAAAAGAAGAAAATAAAGGAAAAACCTATGAAAAAGTCACTATTTGCCATTATCGCCCTTGTTAGCCTGGTTTCCGTTTTGATGACCAGCCCTTTGTCGGCCTTCGAGATTGTCACCAGTGACATGATCGAAAAAGAGATCGTGACCGAAACCGACCTGATCAAGACCGCGGATAACTTCATCATCCTGTTCGATACGTCCGCTTCGACCAATAACATGGTGCCCGGCAAGGACGTTTCCATTATCCAGGCGGCCAAGAGCCAGCTGCAGGAGCGCCTGGCCCGCCTGCCGGACCTGGGGTACCAGGCCGGCCTTTACATCTACACCAACAATGAGGACCCGCTCCGAAAACTCAAGGAAGTCTACGGCATGCAGACCTACGACCGTGACCGTTTTGCCGCCGCCATCGACACGCTTCCGGAAGAGGGCAAGGGCCCGACCATGATACAGGCCGGTTTCCGCGGTCTGCGAGAGGTCGTCGCCGGCCTGAGTGGCAAGACAATCGTTTTCATGTTTACCGACGGTACGGCCAACCTCGTGCGCGGGCCCAAGCGTCCCCTGCAGGTCGCCCAGGAACTGGCAGCGGACCACGACGTCTGCTTTTACCTGATCAGCAGCGCCACGGAATCGCTCGACAAGCAGCTGTTGGCACAGGTCTCCAAGATCAACACCTGCTCGCGGGTCATCCCGCTGGCGACGTATATGGACAATCCGCAATACACGACGGGCGCACTGTTCATCGTCAAGACCACATCCTATGAGCGCTTGAAGTCCACCACCCAGACCGTCGGTGTTTTCGCCGGCGACATCCTGTACGATTTCGACAGCAGCGTCCTGCGCATGGAATACAATGCTAAACTGGACGAACTGGGAAACTACCTGAAGGGCAACCCGGATGCCTATGTGGTTCTGGGCGGTTTTGCCGACAGCGTGGGTGATGAGGAATACAACCTGTGGCTGTCGAAACGGCGGGCCAACAGCGTTAAAAATTACCTGGTGAGCACGTTTGGCATCGATATGGATCGGATTGTGCCGCATTGGTATGGCGAACTCAATCCGGCGGCCGACAACGGGACGGATGAAGGCAGGCAGCTCAACCGACGGGTCGAGATTGCCGTGGGCGGCGTTAACTAGCGATTGCTCCCAATAGAAGTCTGGCGTTCAGCTACGCTTCTATTTTCCAGTGCTCGCGTTATTGGAATCGCTGGTGGAATGGATGCCGGCGGTTTCAATAACGCTTATCTTGATGCGGCAATCGAACAACTCCCTGCTGGACTTGAAAAGATAGGTGCGGTGTCCACGGCTCATTAGTTCAATGACTAATACCATCGGATTTGATTCATTCCTGAACTCGAACCAGTGGGTTTAGAACCGTCATTTGACAAACAACGAAAGGCAAAAAAGCATGCAAGTGAGAAGAAAAGTGATCCTCGTTTTAATGGCAATGATGCTGGTTAGCCCCCTGATGGCATATGCGCAAGACAAAGCGGCCGACAACATGCAGTTTGTGTTGGAAAAGATCCGTGCCGACAAGAAACTGCTCGTCGCGACCAACATGCAGCTTACCGAATCCGAGGCCAAGACCTTCTGGCCACTTTACAACGAGTACCAGAACGAGCTGTTCCTGCTGCGCTCACGCACCTTGAACATGATCGGCGAATACGCGGAGGCCTATGAAAAGATGAGCGACGGCAGGGCCAAGAAACTGCTCGACGATCTGATGGAGATCGATGGGCTGGGCCTGAAGCTGCGCCAGACGTTCCTGCCCAAATTCCGCGCCATTCTTCCGGACATCAAGGTCGTGCGCTACTACCAGATCGAAAACAAGGTCAATGCGGCCCTGATGTACGAGCTTGCCTCTAAAATACCGCTGATTAAAGGCATGCAGTAGTCATCCAACAAGGAGGTTGTGACCATGAAAAGATATAATCTGGTCGTTTATTGTCTGGTGCTGGTGTTTGCCGCCGGTATGCTGACCTGCCCGGATCAGGCGCTCGCCGACACCCGCAAGGAAATCGACCGTGAGGTCAAAAACGCCCTGGCAGACCTGTATGACCAATACCCTTCCGCCAAAGCGATGGGCGCCAAGGCCAAAGGCATCCTGGTATTTCCGAGCATCGTCAAAGGCGGTTTTCTCGTGGGGGGGCAGTATGATGAGGGTGCCCTGCTCAAAGGCGGCAAGACCGCTGGCTACTACAACACCGTCCAGGTGTCCTATGGCATGCAGGCCGGGGCGCAGGTGTTTGGCTATGCCCTTTTCTTCATGACCGAATCGGCCATGGACTATCTTGACAACAGCGACGGCTGGGAGGTCGGGGTGGGACCGAGCATCGTCGTAGTCGATGAAGGTATGGCGATGTCAAAAACAACCACCACCCTCAAGTCAGAGATCTATGCCTTCTTTTTCGACCAGAAGGGCCTGATGGGAGGGCTGGGCCTGCAGGGGACCAAGATCACCCGGATTGAAAAATAAATCTGCTTCGCTGGGGTAAAAAGGATACCAGTTCTAATTTGCCGAAATCTTAAAAAGTCTGCAAACACGATCTGGTGTTTTCCCCGCGGCGTTGCGGGTGACCCAATGGATACGTTTTTCGAATCCATCACACAGGGCAAAGGCTAACAATGGGCGCCTGTCGATGGGCAAGCACCAGATGGGCGGTCGCTGGCCTGTCCGCGCAAAACGGCTGGTTGGCGCACCTGACCCTGGGCGTGCCCTACGAATTGAACTGGACCGCTAACCTGGATATGGAAGCCAACCCGACCCCCTGGTCGGCCGCGTGTACTGAACCTATGAAGATGCCGCCATCCTTTTCTTCAATTTCAACCTGATTAGAAAGTTTTAACCAACCTATGATGGAGGTAAAACCAATGCAACCCAAAGCCGGACATATCATTCTGGCAATCACCCTGGTCATCCTGTGCGGCACATGCTGGACGGTTCCGCCGGATGCGGCCGCCGACGGCCCGCGGGTGGAAAAACGCATCGACTCCAGGCAGGACCGGCGCGGGGACCGTCGGGAGAACACCGGCGACGGGATCGAAGACCGGCAGGACTTCAGGGAAGGCCGGCGCGATTCAGTCGGCGAGGGACCCGAAGCGCGAGTGGACAACCGCCAGGACAAGCGCGGAGATCGGCGCGACCGCACGGTTGACCGCGTGGATGATCGGGGCGACCGGGTCGATAAACGGCTTTCGGACTGAAGAGAAGCCATTCTGCTGGAGGTCGCTCGTGAAGAGACGGACGTACTCAAGTACCCACGGCTGGACGTACTTTTCATCGATCATGCGGACAACACCCTGATTTTCCACCTGCGTTTCTGCCGGCACGTAGATAGCTTCTGGATCATGCCGAGCCGGATCCGTTCCGAGATCGATCACCCGGTGCTTCATGGAGCCGCGCCATATGCGTTTCCATGGAGTGCCTTTTATTCCAATCCCAACACGTGTGCAACCAGACCATAAGGATGGCTAAAATGAGTCAAAAAACACAACGATTGTTTTTCGTATTTCTCTGCCTGTTCTTTTTTTCAGGCCCGGCCCTGGGAGCCGATATGATGATCTATCCCGCCAAGGGGCAGAGCCAGCAAAAACAGGATCAGGATCAATCCGAGTGCTACCGCTGGGCCAAAAATAAAAGCGGATTCGATCCCATGGCAGCGCCCACGGCGTCGACCCCACCGCCGGCAGGTGACGGCGCCAATCCGGTCAGGGGGGCCGCCCGTGGTGCCCTGGGCGGCGTGGCCATCGGTGCCATCGCGGGTGACGCCGGAAAAGGCGCCGCCATTGGCGCCGCTTCGGGTGCGGTGGTCGGCGGTGCCAGAAGACGCAACCAGGAAGCGGAGCAGCAGCAGTGGTCCGACCAGCAGGCGGCCAACTACGAACACAACCGGGCCAATTACAACCGGGCCTTCGGCGCCTGCATGGAGGGACGCGGCTACACGGTCAAATAACAACCGCCAGGATAACCGGGGAAATGAAGCCCTGAATAACGGATATGGCCATGTTTAATAAATTGAGGCCCATGTGAGGAGGACGCCATGATTGGCAAGAAAATAGGCCCATGGTTCCTGTTGTTGATCGTTATTGCCGTTTCTTTACCGGTGACCGCGACGGCCCAGGGCATCGCCCAGAAGGAAGGTTGGCAATTCTTTGTCGATATATACGGGTGGATGCCGGACATCAGGGGCGAGTCGGCAACCAAAACGGATTTCGAGATCGATCTGGGCACCATCCTCGATGATCTCCAGTTCACGGTGATGTCCGTTCTCGGCGTCTAAAAAGACAAGTGGACGTTCGCGGTGGACGTGGTTTATCTGGACATGGAGGATGACAATACCAGTATCAAGCAACTGCCGCACCTGCCGTGGCGGCCGGGCAGGTCGGTAAATGTAAAAACATTGAGATGAAGTCCTGGATCGTGACGCCGACGGTCCGCTACCATGTCCTTGAACAAGGCCAATTCAGGTTGGACCTTTTGGCCGGGGCCCGTTATTTCTATCTGGATGTCGAGTTGGAGGTGGACATCGACGGCATAAAGGGTCATGAACGCGCCGCCTCAGGTTCTGATTCAGATTATGTCTGGGACGGTATCGTCGGTGTCAGGGGCGAAGTGACGCTGAACGAAAAATGGTATCTGCCCTATTACCTTGATTTCGGTACCGGAAATTCGGAAGTGACCTACCAGGCCTTTGGCGGCGTCGGCTATCGATTCAGCCGTGTCGACCTGGTGGCTGGTTATCGGTATCTGCGTTGGGATTTTGACGACAGCCCGGTGTTCGACAGCATGTATATCACCGGTCCCATGGCGGGCGTGAAAATTCGATTCTGAAAGGGATTCGTCGAATTAATGGAGAGATGAAATTCCAAGGAGATAGTGAATGCCAACCGCGTGGACGTCGATAAATATGCCGCATGACCGGATACGAACATGGCCCTCGGACTGACCTCTGAATCGGTCTATGTTCCGGGAAAAGGCCTCACCCTGACCTACCAGGGGGAAGTCAGAGGCACCATTCCCAGAGGTACCTTCACCCAGATGCACTATCGGGTAAACCTTAAGGAAAGGATCGTGGCAGGTCATGAAAAAATGTAATTACAAATTTACCCTTATTATAGTTGGCATGATGGCACTGGTTTGGGGGTGCGGTACCGGGCCGCGTAAGATGATGCCCACCCCCAACGTGTATTTGAACGAGGCCCACGATCCTTACCATGCGCTCAACCCTGATCTGAAAAGCACTGAAGTCAGGCTTTTCTACGTTACCGACCGGGCTCCTGAACAAGACAAAGCAGGCAACCTGCGGTATGGCTACAACCGTTCCGCCTCGATGGCGTTCGGCGATGCCGTGGTGGATCTCGGCGTCAACTTTACCTGGAAGGACCTGGTTCAGGCCAGCCGGACACAGAAACGGTTAAAACCCGTGGAACTCAAGCTCGGGAATATCACCGAGCATATTCGGGGACCGAAGACACCGCTTCCATACGCCATGATCGATGGCAAAATAGTCGAGGAGCCGTCCTGGGTGGAACAAAGCGCGCAGGCGGCTGAGGCGTTTAGGAAAGAGATCGTTCAACAGCTGGCACTGACTCCTCGTAAGGAAGTATTCATCTATATCCACGGTTTCCATAACACCTTCGATGATGCCGCCTTTGCAATGGCGGAACTGTGGCACTTTTTAGGGCGCATCGGGGTGCCCATAATCTATACCTGGCCGGCAGGTTTTCCTGGGTTGTTTGGCTATACCTACGACCGGGAATCGAGTGAATTTACCGTTTTTCACCTGCGCAGGGTTTTAAAATTCATTGCCGGGTTTCCCGAAGTAGACAAGATCCATGTGATTGCCCACAGCCGCGGAACCGACGTCGCCGTGACTGCGTTGAGGGAACTGACCATCGAAATGCGCGCAGCAGGTTTCAATCCACAGCAGGAACTCAAGCTTCATAATTTTATTCTTGCCGCTCCAGACATCGACCTGCAAGTCGCCGTGCAGCGGATCAGTGGAGACCATCTCCCGTTTAGTGCCAAACGCTTTACCATTTACACGTCACCCGACGATAAAGCCATTGGTGTCGCCAAAAAATTGTTTCAGAGTCCGCGGGGGCGCGTTGGTACTTACGGACCAGAATCCGTAGACGATTATTTAAGGGCCGGCTCCGAATTCGGCAAGGACATTTATACTATTGTCAGATTCGAGGGTGCGTCCGGTGGATTCGTTGTCGAGGGTGACAAGTACGGCCACAGCTATTTGCGCAACGCCCCGACCGTGAGCTCCGATGTCGTACTCTTGCTGCGGGATGATCATGATCCGGGTACCCCCGAAAGACCCCTGGAATATATCGACCTTAATTTCTGGAAGATACCGCCGGGCTATCCGGCCTTGAACCCGGCACAATAGCTCGGAAGATCCTACAGGGTCAACAGTTCAGTGCGCAAGTTTCAACATGCAGTGCCAATGGGGTGCCTCGTTTCCAAGATCCTTTAACTCTTAACTTTGGGAGACAGACAAGCACCACCGTATATGAATTATGGAAGGTGATGAGATTCCATATATCGCCAACAATTCTGTAAATATCTCAAACTTGTGCTTTACTGCTATGAAGCTTGAGGCGGGTTAAAACCGAATGAAGTTGTATTCTATGCTGTCAGGAAACAGATCCTGAAAAGTCAGAAAAGTTCCCTGCTGATAGGAGAAGACCTTGAATAATTTTAAGATTCCGGAAAATGGGTTGGCCTCCGGTTAACCCTCAATCATGCAGTCCCGCCTCCCGCAGCAACGGTAGCAGGTGGGCCAGGCTATCCTTGCCGGCCGCTTCGGGGTGATCCGTATAGGGGTAGAGCTCAAGGCTCATGTCATACTGGTAAGCTGACCGCTTCATGGCAGTGAAAACCGATGGAAAGTCGATGGCGCCCAGGCCGGCGATGAGATGATTGTGCTCGCGGGTGGGAGCGATGTCCTCAATGTGAATGTGGCCGATCCAGGGGTACAGCTCTTCGAAGGCGGCGGCCGGGTCTTCACCGGCACAGTAGAAGTGGCCGATATCGAAGTTGATGCCGACGGCCGGCGCCTGGATCTCGGATACGAAAGGTTTGATCTCCGCCGTGCGCTCCATGAGCAGGTTCGGCTCGGGCTCGATGAGCAACTGCACCCCCAATTCCTCTGCTTTGGGGATGACCTGGTCCATTCCCTGGTGGAACAGGTGCAGGGCCTCCTTGCGGGTCATGTTTTCCGGCAGCGGTCCTCCAGGCGGCACCGAAATATTGCGACATCCGATGAATGCGGCAATCTCCAGGCAGGCCAGGGTGTGGTCCACACGGATCCGTCGGCGCTCGGCCTCCGGTTCGATCCAGGACGGCAGGTAGGTGTCGCCCACCGCAAACAGCGTAAAGCTGTTGAGGTTAGTGGGCTTCAGTCCGTTTTTCTTCAGCGAGGCCTTCACCTCCGTCAATGCAGCGATATCGTATTCGGGTGGGTAAAGGTGGGGCTGGTCACACATGATCTCCACGCCGGCAAAGCCCAGCCGGGCGATCATATCAAAGGAATCCAGCAGCGAATATTTCACGAAGGCGTTAGTGCTATAGCCAAAAATCATGGGGCATCCTCTCTTTTTTTCAGGCTTTAAGAGATTGTTTTTGGACTGCGTTATTGGTCGTCGCAGTATGTCAAAATACGGCTTCCTCCCTCTGGCCTTGCCAAAAACAATCGCTCAATGCCTTTTGCTGTCAGGAAATGTTTAGGTGTCGCCGACTTCGTTCATGCTGGATTCGATCCGGGATTCCAGACTTTCCAGGGCGGCAAGCTGGTTTTCGAAGGTCAGCGGCGCGCTGTCCCCCACGGGTTTTTTGAAATAAAACCCCAGGTCGGGAATGGGGCCGGCGAACCTGGCGACTTGAAGGGCGGCTGCCCAGCGGGCCAGGTCCAGGGTCATGGGGGCGGCCAGGATAGAGTCCCGGCCCTGCAGGTTGAGGCGAAGGCTCATGGGCATGCCGAAAATTCCCCTGACGTCGATGACGTCCCAGGCCTCCTTGGCGTCGCCCCGGGGCGGGTAGTAGTCGATGTGCACCTTGTGGGCCGACCGGCCGTAGCGTTCACCCACTGAATAGCCGAGGATGTCGTCCAGCAGGTTGGTTTTGTTGTTCAGCTTGCCGCAGGCATGGTCCGGGTCCATCAGGTTCAGACCGTCTGCGTTGCCCAGGATGTTAAGGCTGTACCAACCGTCCACATACAGGCCCCGGGCTTTCAGGGCAGAGGCCAGGACCACCTTGAAATAGGTCTGGCCGGTCTTGCCGTCGCGGCCGGCGATGGGAACCCCGTTGGCCACGGCAAGGTTGCAGATGGCGGGCAGTTCCACCGTGTTGGGGGTGAAGTTGACCACCGGGATACCGGCGTCGATGGCTGCGATCACATAGGCCAGGTCAGGCAGGATGCCCACACCGGGTTGGCTGAGGAGTTGATCGACAGTCGTGAAGTGCGCCGGATCGGAGATGTCGCAGGTTGCCGGCAGCAGGTTGACCAATACGGGCCGGGCATCCGGACATCGCTGGCGGCATTGCTGGATATCCGCCTGCAGCTGCTTGACCTGGTCTGCAATGGACAGCGCCGCCCCGGGGGCATCAAAAACGGATATCTGTGCCAGACGGGATTCATAGGGTCGCCACATGCCCTCGGGCAGCACACCGTGACGGGTGATGGCGTCGGTGATGCCATCCGCGGACAAATCCCAACCGGCCATGGCGACGGAGGAACATCCACCCAGAAAAACAAACTTCTCGGCGGTGGTGAGTCCGGACAGAATCAGCGATGGGTTCTCCTGCATGGCGGCAACGGCAGCCGCCAGCGTGGTGCCGATGGCCCCTTTGACGCCGGCCACCAGCAACAGCAATTGGGGCGTTTGATCTGACGGTTTGTCCATTGATATCGGTATTCCTTATCGGTAGGCTCGCGGGCCGGTATTTTTAAACCGTCGTACCATAAAGGGAAGGCCGTGCAAAGTCAAGGCAGTGGCGTCCATTGGCGGATGTCGGAACAAATATGACCCGTCGGGAAAAAAGACGCTGGTTGGTGCGCCTTTCCCGAGGGTGGAAAAGGGCTGTCGGCATGCGTGGGTGGTTCAATCCCCTGCCAACATATCCTGGAACGTTGCCATGTGTTTCTTCTCTTCGAGAATAATCTGTTCCAGTTGCTCGGCGATGGCCGTTTCGTCGATAAAGGTTTTCAGAACCTCGTAAAATGCGATGGTATCGTCTTCGAACCCGATAAAGGTGCGGAGCATTTTTTCCGGGCTGTCGATGGTTTCAAAATCGACCTCCTCCAGGGAAAAGGCCTGCCCCTGGATTACATCCTCCACCAGGGCTCGGCTCAGTTCCGCCATCAGATGGTGATCCTCACCCTGGGTCAATCGGTTTTTCAACTCGGTAAACCAGCGGGCATGATTGTGCTCTTCCTGGGCGATCCATGCCAGAAGGGTCTTTAACGCATCACCCGATATATGCAACCGGGCGTCCCGGTAGGTTTTCTCGCCGTTTTTTTCCAGTCGTATGGCAATATCCAGAATGTCCTGGGCGGTAAACATAAACACTCCTCAGCGTTCGTGTGGGTTCATATCCTACTCAATTTTATTCTCCATGGGCGCATTTTCCTGCTACCGCTAACCGGTCAATGCAAAATGGATGCCTGGAATCGGATTGCTGTAACTTAGATTAAATCCGGCTTGGTGTAAAGGTCGCCGCTCCCGGCGCCGCTGGAACCTGTTGGTTGTGGCTGCGGTGGAAATTGGACCCCTCGCCGGGCCCGATACCGTCAGGCGGGTCGGGCTTCTTTTTTCAGGTGCAGCTCAAACCGCTCGACCAGCAGGGAGCAGGCCAGGCAGATCACGAAATAGATGGCCAGGATTGTGATCCAGACCTCGAAGGTGAGAAAGGTGGCGGCCATGAGCTCCATGCCCTGGAAGGTCAGTTCCTGGATGGAGATCACCGAGACGATGGCCGAATCCTTGATGGTGGAGATGAACTGGCCGGCCAGGGGCGGCATGATCCGGCGCAGGGCCTGGGGGAAGATGACATGCCGCAGCTGCTGGATTCGGGTGAAGCCGAGGCCCGACGAGGCCTCCCATTGGCCCTTGTCGATGGATTGGATGCCGGCCCTGATGATCTCGGTGATGTAGGCGCCTTCGTAAACCGCCAGGGCCACGGCACCGGAGATGAAAATCGGCATCCGGGAGGGTTCGGCCATGAGCAGACCCAGGATGCCGGACAGCGGACCATTGTCCATGAATGTCGCCCGGCTGATGCCGATGGCGGGCAGGAGCCGGTCCCCGATAAAATAGTAGAAAATAAAGATCCACACCAGTACCGGGATGTTACGGATCAGCTCCACATAACCGGCTCCAAGCATGCGGCGGTAGCGGCTGCAGCTGGTTCTGAACAGCCCCATGACGGTGCCGATAATCAGAGCCAGTATCGTGGCCCAGACGCTCAGGCGCAGGGTGACCAGCACCCCCTGGAGAATCAGGCCGGGCACCCAGCGGCCGCTCTGTGCATCCAGGCGCAGCAGGTATTGGGGCATGGCCTGCCAGTTCCATCTGTACTGGGCCTGCACGGTGGCCTGGTAAAGCAGCCACACCACTGCCGCCCCGATCCCGGCCAGCAGGATCAGGTCAGTGGTGGTGATTCTGATCTTTTTTCCGATCACTGAATCTGAGATTCCCAGTCTTTGGTTTCAAACCAGTAGGTTTTGCGCGCTTTCAGCCAACCCTCGGCATCCACGTAGCCGATCCAGTTGTTGAAATAATTCAAGGTGTCCACATCACCTTTTTGCACGGCAAAGCCAATGGGCTCCCGCGTAAACGTCCCGTCAATGGGCAGAAAGAGCTTGTCCGGGTACTTGATGGCCTGAAAGGCGGGGGTGGGGGCCGAACCGACCACGGCATGTGCGCGCCCGTTGATCACTTCCTGGTAAGCCTGGGCCTCGTCGTCGAACATGCGGATTTCCGCGTTGGGCAGGTATTTTTTGGCGGCTGTGACTGCGGTGGAACCCAGGCGGGCCGCGATGGTGACACCAGGCTTGTTGAATGCCTCGATGCCGGTCATGCCGGCGGCCATCTTCTTGCTGGCCACAATGGACATGCCCGTGTAATCGTAGGGGGCGGTGAAATTCACCTTAAGGTTCCGGCTGGGCAGGATGCCCATGCCGCCGATAATGACGTCGAACTTGCCGGTGAGTAGCGCCGGGATGATACCGGACCACTTGGTGGGAACGAACTCCACCTTGACGCCCATGTCTTCGGCCAGGCGTGTGGCCACGTCGATTTCAAATCCGATCAGCTTGCCGGTTTTGTCCTTCATGGCCCAGGGCACGAACGTGGACATGCCCACCCGCAGCACCCCGCGCTGGATCACCTGCTCCACGACACTGTCCTGGCTGTCGGCGGCCATTGCGCCAGGTATGCCGGCCAGGGAGAAAACCAGTATGGCCAGGAAAAACATACGGGTCATGCGTGTCATGATTTTCATACAACCACTCCTTTCCTTGATTAAAATGATTTTGAGCATCACGTAAAATCCTCTCAACCTGTCAGCGCCAGCCGTTTTTCCATGGCCTGGGTGGCCAGTGACAAGGACAGGGTTAATATCAGGTAGATGGCCGCGATGGTAAACCAGAGTTCAAATACCAGATAGGTCTCAGCGATGATCTCCTGGCCTTTCATGGTCAGATCGTAGATGGCGATGGTGCTCACCAGGGCCGAGTCTTTGATCAAAGAGACGGCCTGGCTCACCAGCGGCGGGGTCATGTGTCGAAGGGCCTGGGGCAGAACCACGTGCCGATAGGTGCGGTAGCGGCCCAGTCCAATGCTTTTGGACGCTTCCCATTGGCCCTGGGGAACAGCCAGGATGCCGGCGCGGATGATTTCTGAGGCATATGCTCCTTCAAACAGGCTCAATGCCAGAACAGCCGATGCAAAACGGCTGAGATCCACCATGGGCGAAAACACGAAGTAGATAAAAAACAGCTGCACCAGCAGGGGGGTGTTGCGGATCAACTCCAAATAGGCTCGGGCGATTGCTCGTGCAGCAAAGGATCTGGATAATCGGCAGACCGCCGTAATCAGGCCGAGCAGGCTGGAGAGCACCAGCGAGACGGCAGAAACCTTAAGCGTCACCACCACTCCCTCAAGCAGGGGGCCGGCTATAAAATGGCCATCCGAGAAGGTATACAGATACCGGGGCACCCGGTACCATTGCCAATTGTACCCCAGTTCCGCGCCGCCTGCAAAGACGAACCAGACGATCACGCCGGCGGTGGCAATTACCCGAAACCAGTCGAAGGCGATTCTCTTCCAGTTGGGTCGGGCGCTGTCGCCTGGTATAAGGTAATCACAAGCGTTCATGGATAAATCAGAAACTCAATGCGTCGAATGGGTGATGGCGGTCGAGGCGGTCGCTGACGGCCTTCCGGCTTTTGTCTCTTCTCACCACG
Source organism: uncultured delta proteobacterium (assembly GCA_963697405.1). Lineage (GTDB taxonomy): Bacteria > Desulfobacterota > Desulfobacteria > Desulfobacterales > Desulfosarcinaceae > Desulfosarcina. Next base: position 16,774 of record CAVONY010000040.1, read on the forward strand.
AAATACCCAGCGGTGTGAGTCGGCTTAGAATAATTTGCCTATTAACATGCGCCATTTTGCACAAAATGCAAGTTTTTGCGGATGACGGGTTATGATTAAATGCCAAAAAAGTAACAGCTGCCCGCATCTTGAAGAATCTGTTTCATGTATTATTTTTTACTGGTACACTATTGTATCGTTTTACAGCATTCGGACATTGAGGCTGTCAATTTGGCCGAAAACGCTTCTACGACGCAGCCCTATTACCGTGCTGAATGATCCGTAACGACCCTTAACTTAAACGTATAAATTGGTTTTGCGATTGGTTTGGCCTGCGGGCGGTTTTGGCATGCTTCTGGCTTTGTATTAGCCGAACAGATTCAGAATCACAACCGTTAATCCCACCGGCCGGGTGCCGGAGTATAAAAACTTTCAGGAGTGCCGACATGATGAACCTTGAGGAAATCAAACGTGACTTCGAATTGGTGAATTCCATCGATTGGGAAATGACCCCGGAAGAGGCCGTTCGCCTTTATCTGGAATGGGGCAACAATTGGGCCCGTGGAAATTATGTGATTCGCTCGAAGGATGATGTGTCCCACTATTTCGTGATCAATACCTGGAAGGACGAACCGGTGATCTACTTTATCCGCCGAAACAGTGACGAAGCGGTGGAACTGGCGGAGATCAAGATGCCCGGAGACCTTAAAAAACGCTACCTGCACTCCCAAGGCAGACACAAAGGCGTATGGGCCATCGAAGGCGAAGTCAAATCCTGGCTCAAGCGAAAGCTCGATGTGCGTTAACAAAGATGTTTAAAGCGTAGCATAGAGATTTCAGGCAGGACAACTTAAAATTCGACGAAAAAGCGCTTTCTGTGGGTATTAAGCGACCAATTTGAGCTGAACCGCGATAGCGAGCGCATTCCCCGCGGCTTGCCGCGGGGAGTGTTCAATTTAATACGGGTTGGCCAAACGCAATCGTTTCTCATCAGTCTGCTTGGCCATTGGGTAAAGGTTTTTATTTTCTGAGACCGGTGTTTTTTTATGAGCACCGGTCTTTTTGCATGGCCACACCTGAAGCGGTGGCGCACTGTCCCGGAAAACATCGTGCATGGATCAATATGCCTTGATTGGGCGGACGTTTTTTTTAGCTCGCTTTCGATCTCAATCGAAGGCGCTGCCCGGTTTTAGCCCCAACGGTTTGAGAATCTTCGCCAGCGGACAGAATCCTGTGAAACTGGACTGCAGCAGGTTGGCGCCGACAAAAGCGGTGAACCACAGCCAGTATATGCTGTGTACCTGAGACAGAAGCAGGGAGATCAGGATCATGGATCCGGCAAAAGCGAGAATCATGCGGTCAATGTTCATGTTACACCTCCTGAAGCGGGTTTGACGATTGATTGTTGTGGGCTATAGAGCTCCGTTGGCAACGAATTGTTACAACTTATTTGACCACCATCGTAAACCCCATCGTACAGAGGAGCCGATTGCGTCCGTTATAAAAAAACCAATGGCATGTTAGTTGCTTTTTTAGTATGTTCTTGCGTATCCGCAGGTTTAATTGCGAACCGGCTGTTGCACAAGTGAAAGATAGTGGCCGTTTCTTAAATTCCATTATATCGATTACCATTTTCGTATCAAGGGGGTAGCATGAATTTCAATTCCTTCGAAGAGATCCTCGATTTTGCCATTGAAAGGGAAATACAGGCGGTCAGTTTTTACCAGAAACTGGTCGACAGGGAAACTTTTCCGGCATCCAAACAGACGCTTGCCGAATTTGTTGAAGAGGAGAGAAAGCACCAGGTTCTTTTAGAGGAGTTCAAAAAGGGGAATCGGTCCGTGGTGGAGTACGATTACGTGTGGATTCCGGATATCAAACGCAGTGACTACATCGTGGACATGAAGTACGAACCGGGCATGGACTTCGCCGAAATCCTCCGGCTGGCCATGAAGCGCGAGGAAAAGGCCCTGCGGCTTTACAACGCGCTGGCCACCAAAACTGACGATGCGGACTGCATCAGGCTTTTCAAAATGCTGGCCCAGGAAGAGGCCAAGCATAAACAGACGTTTGAAACCCTATACGACGACCACATGGCTGCATTGGGGGATTGATGTCAAAGACGCCTTATCCTAAAATGCCGTCGTGTACCTGCGGCCATGCTCATACGATCGATAACCGGACGGTTGATGCGTATTTCGGAGGGGAGTTTTGATTGAATTTGTTTCCCAGTTCAATCCCGTTACCCAGGCCCTGCTGGCCACCTTGTTCACCTGGGGCGTAACCGCCCTGGGTGCCTGTATCGTCGTGTTCACCAAGCGGGTCAGCCCGCTGCTGATGGATACCTCCCTTGGGTTTGCCGGCGGCGTGATGATTGCCGCCAGCTACTGGTCCCTGCTGGCCCCGGCCATCGAGATGGCCGAGGAGGCCGGCATGATTCCCTGGCTGCCGGCAGCTGTTGGCTTTTTGGGCGGGGCCCTGTTCATGCGCCTGGTGGACATGGTGCTGCCCCACCTGCATCTGGGGCTTCCCGTCAGCGAAGCCGAAGGCCCGAAAACTTCCTGGCAGCGGTCGACCCTGCTGGTAACGGCCATCACGCTGCACAACATCCCGGAGGGGCTGGCGGTCGGCGTGGCTTTCGGAGCCGCGGCGTCCGGAGTGGGGTCCGCCACTGTGGGGGCCGCCGTGGCCCTGGCCATCGGCATCGGTCTTCAGAATTTTCCCGAAGGCATGGCGGTGTCGCTTCCGCTGAGACGAGAAGGCATGTCCCGGCGCAAAGCCCTTTGGTATGGCCAGTTATCCGGCATGGTGGAACCGGTGGCCGGCGTGCTGGGGGCGGCGGCGGTCATGTTTTTCTACCCGATCCTTCCTTATGCTTTGGCCTTTGCCGCCGGGGCCATGATTTTCGTGGTGATCGAAGAGGTGATTCCCGAATCCCAGCGGGGCAACAACGGCGACATCGCCAGTATCGGCACCGTACTGGGCTTTACCACCATGATGATCCTGGATGTGGCCCTGGGGTGACGTACGCATCGAAACCGTACGACTTGAACCGCGATAGCGGGCGCATTCCTCGCCGGTTGCGGCGGGGTTAGCGAGCGAACTGAAAATAGACTTTCAACCTTACGGGGAATCTTCAAACCCGCCGGTGGGTCGGCGATGACACCTGCACAGGAGTGACTATGCTGCCGCAAATAAAAAATATTCTCTATGCCACCGATCTGTCTGAAAATGCACGCTACGCTTACAATTATGCTGCCAGTTTAGGTCAGCAGTACAGTGCGCGCATCACCATTCTTCACGTCATTGAAACACTCACCGCGGAAACCTTTCTGCAGATTCATGGATATGTGGGTGAAGAGAAATGGAAAAAGCTCCATGAGGAAAAACAGGCCGACTTCATCTCCACCATCAAGGGCCGGCTGAGCAGCTTCTGTGATGAAATCAGCAATGAAGTGGATGCCTGCACCTTTCAGGTGGACAAGATCATCGTCAAGGAGGGAATCGCCGCCGACGAGATTCTTCATCAGGCCGATCTAAACGACGCGGACCTCATCATCATGGGCACCCGGGGCTTCGGCATGTTCAAGGAAGCACTCATGGGCGGAACGGCCCGTCGGGTAGTGAGAAGAAGCACCATCCCGGTGATGGTGGTCAGGCTGCCTGAATAGACCCCAACATTGCAAAAGTCTGAGCGTTTCAGAGCCGCGGCGGCAAGGGTGAAGCTGTAGCAATTTACTGCGAACCCTTGGCAACAAAGGATATGGAGCGCTCAGGCTTTCCCGCAGGGTAAAATACAGGGAGCAAAACTGCCAAGTTCCTGGAATTAACAAATGGTTCTGTCCAGATTAAGATGTTGAAAACATAATATTATGTATAATCTTATGCCTTTAATTCTATTCAACATGTTTTTTAATCAACGTTGGGGTAGACCCGCTCGATCCCACCACGACCGGGTTAGCTGTGTCTGCACCCAGACAACTTATCAATGATATCCTCACCGGCTCAGTCAGGACGGTTTATATGCCAAGACCCGAATAATGCCGATGGTACCATCTTCACCGGAGGTGCAGGTGTCTGAGACAGATATGACTGATGCTACATGGTTTTCCTGAAGGAAGGTATTGACTCGCGTATCCAGGTCGTCCAATGCTTTCATGGTATGCAAGGCCTTCAGTTCATTGGTGAAAGTTTTGACTTTGATCATGGTGACAGCTCCTTGTTTAATTGACTTTTTTATCCTAACCGATCCCACCGGTCAGCCAGGTCCGACCGATTCTCCATTAACAGTGCCATATAGTCGGCCTCCAGGCGGATCATCGGCTGGTCATTATTGCGCATCCATTCGCTGAGCCAGGCAAAGCGGATGGCCAGCATCAGGTCAGGCAGGGCGTCCCAGCTCACGTCGGAAAAGATGCCCGATCGTTTCAGCCGGCTGACCAAACACTGCACGAAAGGACCGCCCAGGCTCTGCGGATCTTCCATCCCCAAGCATCCCAGCAGGTTGGCCAGATCGTAAATCTCAGGTTTGAACCCGCAGAACTCCCAGTCGATGACTGCACGAATGGACCGGCCACCCCATATAATGTTGATGGGATGCACGTCTCCGTGGCAAAAACTCGTGGGAAGCCCCTCGACAACCGGGAACAGGCGTTTTTTCAAGTGCACCATAAACGGCCGGTAGCGGTCGGCAATTGCCGGGTCCCGGCCGGACAGCGTTTTAAACAGGTCCAGGGTGTAGGCGGCGATGGAAAATGACGGTGGTTCCAAAGCCATTGGGGCCTGCCTGCTGGTGACGCTGAACTGGATCAGAAAATCCGCTGCCGCATCCCCCCGCCAGCCGTCCATGGCGTAGGCGGGCCGGTCCAGAACGACACCGCCGACGTAAGGGCACAACTGCCACAAACCGTGGTTGACCAAGTGGATGAATTCGCCGCTGGCATCCGGCAGGTAAGCGACAACCTGCTGCAACCCCCGGTCAGCCAGCTGTTGGAGAATGGCGGCTATCCGACGCTTGCCGCCGTATGATTTCGAGGGAATCCGCTCCAATACAAACAGCCGTCCGTCACCGGTCTCCACCACGCTTCGCCATGCGGTGCGTTCCGGGCTGCCGGCAAGGGAAAGATCCCCACGCAAGCGGACGAAGGCCATTTCCCATGTCTGGGATATCGCCGATAACAGGTTTGTTTCGTTGAACGGATATTGCACGACGGTTGATCTGTCCGACCGGTAGATGTCGAGGATTAATCCGGGGATGTCTGACAGGCTTCCGGGTCTGTCCGGCAGGAGGTTTCACGGCTTTTTTCAGCCAGGCGAACCCGGCGCCGGGCCTGAGCCTGGTGGTTGCGCCGCCGTTCTTCATCGGTTTCCAAGATCAGTGGGGGAACCGGCCGGGGGCGGAACGTGTCGTCCAGAGCCACAAAGGTCAGATAGGCCGATGCGGTATGGCGGATTTCTCCGGTTTTCAGGTCTTCGGACTCCACCCGAACCCCAACCTCCATGGAGCTGGTGCCCACCAGGTTCAAGCTGGCCTTCAGGCTGAGCAGGTTGCCGATGAAGGCCGGGTTGTGAAAGTCCAGGCGGTCGATCGAAGCGGTGACCACATTGCAGCGGGTATGCCGCAGGGCCACCACCCCGGCGGCGTCATCGATGTGCTTCATGACGACTCCGCCGTGGACGATGCCTGCCGGATTGGTGTCCTGGGGCAGCATCATGTGGCACATGGTCACCCGGCTGTATCCCGCCGTTTTGGGCGGGTGCGTGCCCCCGGTTGTCGAACACCCGGTCATCATTTTTTCCAGTAAGGATCGATGATATCTTCGAATACGGCCAAGGCCGCCTCGGAACCGTAGCCCGCGGCGGTGACGATTTGTTTGAAGCCCCCGGTCACGTCTCCGGCAGCGTAGATGCCCGGGATATTCGTACGGAAGCGGTCCTGCTTGATGAAACCGTCTTGGGTTAGTTCCAGGCCCACTTTTTTGGCCAGATCCACGGCCGGATCGTAGCCGATGGCCATGAATACTCCGTCGGCGGATTGGGGTCCCGTCTGTCCTGTAGCATTGTTGAACAAGACCACTTCCGAAACCCGATTCTCGCCTCGGATCTCCTTGATCTCGGTGTTGAACAGGATCGGGATCTGGTTGTCGATCAACTGCTTGACCAGAACATCCTGAGCCTTGAGGCGATCTCGCCGGTGGACCAGTGTTACGTCCACCCCCACGTTTTTGAGGTACAGGGCCTCGGTGGCCGCGCTGTTGCCGCCGCCGACCAGGAAGACCCGTTTGCCCTTGAACAATGGCCCGTCACAGGTGGCGCAGTAGCTGACCCCACGGCCGGAGAAGCGGTTCTCCCCCGGAACGCCCAGATGTCGATGGGAGGCGCCGGTGGAGAAGAGTACGGCCTGGGTCTTGAACTTTCTGCGGGAGGTCTGGACAATGTGCGGTTCGCCGGGGATGATGTCGACCACCTCTTCACCGGGAAAGATCTGTACGTATTCCAGGGCGTGGGTGACCATGATGTCCACCAGGGTTTTGCCGCCCACCTCCTTCATGCCGGGATAGTTTTCCACCACCGGGGTCAGGGCCACCTGTCCGCCCAGCACGCCTTTTTCCACCACTACGGATTTAAGGCCGCTGCGGGCCGCATAGATACCGGCTGTCAGGCCGGCCGGGCCGCCACCGATGATCACCAACTGGCACTCCACCTCCTCCGCGTCGCTTTCGGGGATGAAGATGGTCTGCTGCACCATCTTGTCCAGGGAGGCCATGAACAGCTCCTCGGTCTGGGCGCCCATGGCGGTGAGCACGTCGTTGGCAAAGGTCTGGGGCACGGAGTGCGCGCCATACTGGTCGGCCAATTCGGCGTTGGCCTGAATATCGATGATTTCCAGGGAAATCATCTCCGGCCGAGCCACGGCTGCCTTGAGGGCATTCAATGCCTGCTGGGGGCAGTAGGGGCATGATGCGCTGACGAAGACTTTGACCTGGCGGGACTGATCGATCTTTTTCAGCACAGCCATGGCCCCTTCGTTCAGATCGCTTTTGCCGGTTCCGATGCGCAGCAGGACTTCCAGGAAAATGCGGCCCTCCTCACCCAATGGCGCGCCCAGCCAGCGGACGTTGTAGCGGTCCGGATCGAAGACCAGGGTGGGCGAGTGGTCGACGCCCATCTGTTTGGCCTTGTCATGGGTCAGATCGAATTCCCGCAGGACGATCTTGTCGGTCATTTGCCTGAAAAACCGCAGGGCCTGCCGTGCGGCATCGTTGAAGACGTCGTTTTTGCCCACCTGGGTGAACAGGAATATGGGTATTTCATGCTTAAGGCCGCTGAGAATGCGGGTCAGCTCCAACTGGACTTGCTGCATCTGTGCTTCGTCAATATCGTGTGCCTGATTCATTGCTTGGTTCTCCTTATCAGTCTCTAAATACCAGCTTTCCGCCGAACCACCCGGCGATGCTAGCCGCACCCAGCATAATAAGGTTGATCATGAAAAAGGCAACCCGGGAGGCCTGGGGGGTGGTGACCACTGCCGGGTTGACCAGCAGCCAGATGAAAAGAAACCAGGCGGTGACCGTGACGATGATGCCGCAGGCGATCTTTATGATAAAAATGTCGGTGATGGCACCGTTGAATCGGTTCTGCCAGTCCACCCATCCGAGAAACAGGACCAGCGGCATGGACAGGGCTACCGCACCCAGGTTGTAGGTGGCAGCGGTGGTCATCCCCTTGATGCTGAAAAGTGCTGAAAGAATTATGAAAAGGATGGTTACGGGCAGCAGGCCATTGGGAATATGGACCGAAATGGGGTGCCCGTGGTATTTGGTCATCATCTCAAACAGCCGGCGGTAGCGAGAATCCTTGAATGGAGAAACCGGTTCGGGGTCGGCAGCTTTGGCCGCTGCCGCCGGTTCGGATATTTCAGGTGAATCCGCAGTCGGTTGGGTTTCGATAGCTGCGGGTGGCGCCGGCTTCGGCGCCGGGGCCGCCGGTTCGGTGACGTCGATGAACTGGCTTTTTGGGGCCCCGCAGACCGGGCATTTCTCAGGGGGTTCATCGCCGGTGTGAATGTAGCCGCAGACCAAGCATTTCCATTTTTTCATCTTCTGTGTCGAGCCTCGTGCTAAGGGTTGAGTAAATTTGGGGGGGAATTATCGCTCATCCATGGGAACGAACGCGCATTCGTCGGGTCCGCAGTAGTCGCCGACATAGTCGGATTCCGGTCGGTACAAGGTGGGTTTTGCCGCGGCCCCGCCGAACTGCTCTTCGATCACATGCGCCGACCATCCGGCGATGCGAGAGATGGCGAAGATGGGAGAAAACAGATCCACGGCGATGTCCATATAGTAATAGAGGGAGGCACTGTAGAAATCGACGTTGACATAAATATCCCTGCCTTTTTTCTTTTTGAAGGCGGCCTTGCCCTTGACCTCCAGGGCCTTGGAGAGATCGTACCAGCGGGTGTCTCCGGCCCGTTTTCCAAGGGACAGGCACATGGGTTCGAGAATTCGCGCACGGGGGTCGTCCACCTGATAGACGGCATGGCCCAGTCCCATGATCACACCACCGGTGTCGAGGATGGTGGTGACGTAATCGTCGACCTTGTCCACCTCGCCGATCTCCAGCAGCATCTGCATCACCCGCGTGTTGGCGCCGCCGTGAAGGGGGCCGGAGAGAGAGCCGACGGCGGCGGCCACCGCCGCGTAAATATGGGCTTTGGTTGAGGCCACCTCCCGAGCGGCAAAGGTGGAGGCATTGAAGGAGTGTTCGGCGTGGAGCACCAGCCCGGTGTCCATGAAGCCGGCTAGTTCGTCATCGGGCACCTCACCGTTGAGCATGTAAAGGAAGTTGGCTGCCTGGCTCAGGCCGGGGTCAGGGGCGACGGGGTCCTTGCCGTTGCGAATCCGGTCCCAGGCCGCCACGACGGTGGCGAACCTGGCAGTCAGGCGAACGGCCATACGGGTGGTGCTGTCGATGTCTGTCTTGCGGATGTCGGGGTCATGGTTCGCCATCATGGGGACCGCGGCCTGGAGCACATCCATGGGCAGCGAATCTTTGGGCATGGCTTTCATGGCGGTGAGAATTTCCTCGGGCACCGCCCGCTGGTCGGCGATCTGTTGTTTGAAGCCTGCCAGTTCCTCCTTGCCGGGCAGCCGTTCGAACAGCAGCAGGTAGACCACTTCCTCAAATGATATTTTACCGGCCAGGTCCTTGACCCGGTATCCCCGGTAGACCAGTTTTCCTTCGGCACCCTTTACATCGCTGATTTTTGTACTGGCGATGGTTACGCCCCTTAATCCTGTGTTGAGAACTGGTTTGCACGCTTCCATGGGTCACCTCTTTTATGGTCTGGGGTGAAAGATCAATCGTTACGGAGTGTCGGGCCGGATATTCTATATAGTACAACCATCTGGGATAAAAAGATATTGCGCGTTCCGGGTCCGGCCTAACTGGCCGCTTGCTGCTGATGCTGCTGTCTGGAGCACAAGGGACACAGACCGGTGAATTCCAGATTGTGGCCAATGATCTCATAGACGGTGGTGCCGTAGAGGTCATCTTCCAGTTCGTTGAGCGGTGCGATGGGCGCATCGTCAACGCGACCACAGCAGACGCAGCGGATATGGTAGTGTTTATTGGGAATGCCGTCATATCGTTTCATGGCGCCGGAGAGTTCCAGCCGTTGGATTTCTCCCAATTCGCAAAGCACATCGAGGTTTCGATAAACGGTGCCTAAACTGATTCTGGGCAGCCGTTTTCGGACCCGCTCGTAAATTTCATCGGCGGCTGGATGGCTATTTGTTCTGCGGATTTCTTCCAGAATGACCCGCCGCTGTCGCGTCATCCTCGTTTTTTTATCGATTTCCACGCCCATAATCTCCGGAAAAAGGTATAGCCTTTTCCTAAGATGAAATCGAGCATATGTCAAGGGGAGCCGTCTCCCGTTGCAGTTTGATCACCGGTCGCTGCGGTACTTTCCGATTCAGGTCCGGGGAGGATTCACGGCTTGCAGATCGGTGTAATACGTGTCAAAATAAACCTTTTTTTTCTTCCGCACCCTGTGTGCCATAACCAAGGTTAAGCGATGAATGCCATACACCTGAAAAAGGGGTTTTCGATTCGGATTGCCGGAGCCCCCGGACGGGACCTGCGCCAGCTGGATACGCCACACCAAGTGGGCATGGTTCCCGAACGGATCCCTTTTGTCAAACCCCGGCTGCTGGTGGAGGAAGGAGATTCGGTGTCCATCGGTACCCCGCTTTTCGAGGACAAACGCGATACGCGCATTCGTTTTCTTTCTCCCGGCGGGGGCCGGGTGAGGCGCATCGTGTTCGGTCCGCGGCGGATCATCCGGCAGATTGTCGTTGCGGTGGACAAGGACGAACCATGTGACGCCTTTGATGTGCCGACGGCCGAGCAACTGGATGCAACCACGCGGCAGGCATTGGTGGACACCCTGCTCGCCGGCGGGATGTGGCCTTTTTTCAAAACACTGCCCTTTATGGATTTGGCTGACCCCGACACCGTACCACCGTCCATTATCGTGCGTCTGGGCAACGACGAGCCCTTTGGGCCCGACCCGGTGGTATATCTCAAAGACAGGGAAAACCACTTTGGTTTAGGTCTGACTGTGCTGGGCAAGCTTTGCGACCGGGTGGTGGTCAACCTTACCGGCGACGAATCGATTTTGTCGGTTCTGCCCGATAAGGCTGTGATTCAGCGGTATACCGGGTGCTATCCGGCGGGCAATCCCAGCGTCCAGCTTTACCGCATCCGCACCGGACCGGAGCAGAACCGGGCCTGGTTTATCGATGGTCAGGATGTGGTTCTGATGGGCGACTTTTTACGCACCGGTCGCTATCCCGTGCAACGCATCATGACGGTGGGCGGGAGTCTTGCACCCGCCGCCGGACATGTTTCGACCCGCGCCGGTGTGCCGTTGAGCCTGCTATGCAGCGGTGGCCCGGCGGGTGGGCAGGCTGCCCGAACCATCGTGGGGGGCGTTTTCACCGGTTATGCCGGCAGTCCCGACAGCTTCATGGGGTTTTACCAGAACGCGTTGAATCTGATTGACGACGGCGATCGGGAAGAGCCCTTCGGTTTCATTCGCCCGGGCACCAGCAAGCCCAGCTACTCCACGGCCTTTCTGTCCGCCTTCCGTCGCAAGCCCTTTCCCATGGATTGCGGGCAGCACGGGGAGGTGCGGGCCTGCGTCAACTGCGGCACCTGTGCCCGGATCTGCCCGGTGGACATCCTGCCCCAGTTCACCATGAAGTGCCTGGTGGCCGACGAGGTGGAAGAGGCCCTTGCCCATGGCCTGCTCGACTGTGCCGAGTGCGGCTTGTGCACCTATGCCTGCCCATCCAAGATTCAATTGCGCGAGGTGTTTCAGGTTGCCAAAGCCCACTATTACAAGGAGATTTCCTGAGCCCCGGGAACCCTCGGGCGAGGATGACCCGCTGCCAGAGAATGGAAAATGATGAAAGCGCTCAAACGGTTATTCAACACTACCCGACCCCATTTTATAACCGGTGGCCGTCTGGAGAAACTGCACCCCTTGTTCGATGCTATCGAAACGGTGGCCTTCGCCCCTGCGCTGACCACTCGGTCCGACACCCATGTGCGCGACAGCCTGGACCTGAAGCGCTACATGACCTTCGTGATCCTTGCGCTCATGCCGCCCTTCTTCTTCGGCATATACAACACCGGCTACCAAAGCCACCTGGCGTCGGGGTTGAGTTTGGACTTCGTCCCCGTAATGATACAAGGTGCCGGGGTGGTGCTGCCCATGCTGATGGTCTCCTATGCCGTGGGGCTGTTCTGGGAGGTGCTGTTCGCTTCGATTCGTAAGCACAATATCAGCGAGGGTTTTCTGGTGACCGGCCTGCTGTTTCCCATGACCCTGCCGCCGACCACGCCCCTGTGGCAGGTGGCCGTGGGCATCTCCTTTGGCGTGGTGATCGGCAAGGAGATTTTCGGCGGTACGGGCAGGAACATTCTCAACCCGGCGTTGACGGCCCGGGCGTTCATCTTTTTCGCTTACCCGGCCAACATGTCCGGCGACCGGGTCTGGACCCTGGTCGAGCAGAGCGGCCAGCAGGCAGTCGATGCGGTGACGGCGGCCACCCCACTGGCCCTGTTGCCCCTGGCGACCGCCGGTGAATCGGCTTCCCGCATCCTGGGTGATGCCGGCTACACCTTCCAGCGACTCTTTATCGGCAACATTCCCGGCAGTGTTTGCGAGACGTCGGCCCTCATGTGCCTGATCGGCGCCGTTTTCCTGGTGATCACGGGCGTAGGCAATTACCGGAACATGCTCGGCGGTGTTCTCGGTGTCCTGGCAGTGGCTTATCCCGGTCATTTGATCTACCTTTCGTCCGGTGGACAGACAGCTACCATGTTTTCTGTGCATCCGGTCTGGCACCTGGTCATGGGCAGTTTTGCCTTCGGCATCGTTTACATGGCAACCGATCCGGTGTCCGGGCCGGGCATGGAACTCTCCCGGTGGATATACGGATTTGCCATCGGTGCCCTGACCGTGATGATCCGGGTGTTCAACCCGGCCTATCCGGAAGGGGTGATGCTGGCCATCTTGTTCATGAACCTCTTTGCCCCGCTGATGGATCATTTCGTCATAAAGGCGCGGCTGAGGAAAAGGGTGCCCAATGTCTGATCAATTTAAATCGATTGCCTTCACCGTTGCGATTGCCCTGGTGTGCAGTCTGCTGCTTACCGGTGCCGCCACCGGCCTCAAGGAACGAAAATTACGCAATGTGGCCGTTGACCGGCAGAAAAATATTTTGAAGTCCGTGGGGCTTTTCGATCCCGATCAGCAGTCCACCGTTGCCCAGATCGAGCGGCTCTATCAAGACAAGATTCGCTGCTATGCCATGGACGGCAGCGGCCGGATCGTCGGGGGGGAATCAGACGCCATGCCGGTCTGCTTTTACGTTAAGGATGCCCAGCCGGCAGCCTACATCCTTCCGGTGGACTCCCGCGGCCTGTGGGGAAAGATCCGCGGCTACATGGCCATCGAAAAAGACGGCAAGACCGTGGCCGGGTTTTCCGTCTACAGCCACAACGAGACCCCCGGACTGGGCGGCGAGATCGAAAAACCATGGTTCCAGGAAAACTTCGTGGGCAAGCGGATCGTGGACGAGGCGGGAGCGTTTGCCGCCGTGGGTATCGCCAAGGGCAAAGTGGCCGATGCCATCGCTGTGGATCGGCAGGCTAACTATGTAGACGGGATCTCCGGTGCCACACTTACCGGCAAGTTCCTCACCGGTGGCCTCAAGGAGGTCCTGCTGGACTACGAACCCCTGTCCGAACAGTTCCGGGCCGGTCCGGTCTCCCTGCCGGCGGGCGGCTGAGGAGAGTAGCTGGTAAGCTGATAAGGAGTGAATCCATTGCCATGAAACTAACCCAATCTCTGACATTCAAGGCCTTTTCCGAACCGGTGGCCAAAAACAACCCGGTCTTCATCCAGAGCCTGGGGATCTGCTCGGCCCTGGCCGTGACGGTGCAGCTCAATACCGCCATCGTCATGGCCCTGGCCATGACCTTTGTCACGGCTTTTTCCAGCCTGACCATTTCGGCCATGCGCAACGTGATCCCCAGGAATGTGCGCATGATCGTGGAACTGTCCGTGATCGCCTCACTGGTGATCCTCGCCGACGAGGTGCTGCGGGCCTATTTTTACGACATCAGCAAACAGCTTTCCGTGTTTGTCGGTCTGATTATCACCAACTGCATCGTCATGGGCAGGGCGGAAACGTACGCCCTGGGCAACCCGCCGGTGCAGTCGTTTATGGATGGGTTGGGCAACGGTGCCGGCTATGGATTGGTGCTGGTGGCCGTGGCCTTTATCCGCGAACTGCTCGGCGCCGGCAAGCTCTTCGGTTTTTCCGTGGTTCCCCAGGCCTTTTACGACCACGGATACATGAATATGGGATTCATGCAGTTGGCGCCGGCGGCCTTTATCATTATCGGGCTGTTGGTTTGGTTGCAAAAAAGTTTGATGAAAGAGTAAATAATTATGGAAAACCTGATCGGTTTGTTTCTCAATTCGGTGTTCGTGGGCAACATCCTGCTCTCTTATTTTCTGGGGATGTGCTCCTTTGTGGCGGTGTCCAAGAACATGGACACCGCCATCGGACTGGGTTTTGCCGTGGTGTTCGTGCTCTCCATCACCGCGCCGGTGAACTGGCTGGTCTTCAAGTACCTGCTTTCACCCGGGGCCCTGCACTGGGCCGGTCTGGCGTCCATCGACCTGAGTTTTTTAAAATTCATCACCTTCATCGCCGTCATCGCCGCCATCGTGCAGATGGTGGAGATGGTGATCGACCGCTATTCACCGGCGCTGTATATGGCGCTGGGGGTGTTCCTGCCGCTGATTGCGGTCAATTGCGCCATTTTAGGCGCGTCGCTGTTTATGGTGGAGCGCGACTATACCTTTATCGAAACGGTGGTTTTCGGTTTCGGTTCCGGCGTGGGCTGGCTCATGGCCATCGTCTCCATGGCCGCCATCCGGATCAAGATGCGCTACGCCAACGTACCCGAAGGCCTTGACGGGTTCGGCATCACCATGATCATGACCGGGCTGATGGCCATGGGGTTCATGCTGTTCTCGGGTATCACCCTATAAAGAACAAATCACAATAGCCAAAAACCAAATGACAAATAAATCACAACAACCAAATTCAAAAATCCAAACCTTATGATTTTGAAGAAAGGAGATTCCAATCATCAATAGTGGAGAAATCAAAATGACAATCAACGGTTGGTTTTGGCTCTTTTTTGAGATTTGGATATTGTAGCTTGGAATTTATTTGAGATTTGGTGCTTGCGATTTGTAGTTTGCGGCCTGCGCTTTTTCAACAACACCGGTTGTCCGGGTTCGATGGCCAGAACATACTAAGGAGTAACCCTTGATATACCTTGTAGGCACCACTGTTTTTGTCTCGGTGATCCTGATTCTTGTTGGACTGCTGCTCTTTGTCGAGGGCAAGGTGGTCCAGAAGGGCAGCAACCGCGTCATCATCAACGACGACGAGGAAAAGGGCATCGATGCGCCGTCGGGCAGGTCACTGTTGTCCGCCCTGTCGACCAACGGTATCTTTATCCCATCCGGCTGTGGGGGCGGCGGGGCGTGCGGCATGTGCAAGTGCAAGGTTGAGGAAGGCTCCCGTGGTCCGCTTCCCACCGAACTGGCCCATCTGTCACGCCAGGAAAGAAAAGGCGACATTCGCCTGGCCTGCCAGTTGAAGGTCAAAGAGGATCTGAGGATCCGCCTCCCCGATGAAATCTTATCGGTCAAAAAATACACGGCCACGGTGGTTTCCAACGAAAACGTGGCTACATTCATCAAGGATCTGATTTTGGAACTGGAGGGTGATGAACACCTGAAATTCACGGCCGGCGCCTACATACAGATCGATATCCCGGAATACGAGATCCCGTTCGAGCATTTCCGGATTCGGGTGGCCGAGCGGTTCCGGCCCGACTGGGATCGATTCAACCTGTGGGGACTGCGGGGCAAGAATCTGGCACCGGTCTTCCGGGCCTATTCGCTGGCCAATCCGCCCATAGAAGCTACCCGGCTGCGTTTCACCATCCGCATCGCCACGCCGCCGCCGGGGGCCAAGAACCTGCCACCGGGGACCGGCTCCACATTCATCTTCAACCTTCAACCCGGGGACAAGGTGACCCTGAGCGGACCGTTTGGCGAGTTTGCCGTCAAGAAGACCGACAGGGAGATGTGTTTTGTGGGCGGCGGCGCCGGCATGGCGCCCCTGCGCAGCCAGATCCTGGACCAGCTGCTGGGGTTGAAAACCGACCGCAGGCTGTCATTCTGGTATGGCGCCCGCTCCAAACTGGAATTGTTCTTCGATGAGGAGTTCAAGGGACTGGTCGAAAAATTTCCCAATTTTTCCTATCACGTGGCCTTGTCCAATCCCATGCCCGAAGACAAGTGGGAGGGGATGACCGGCTTTATCCACCAGCGCCTGCAAGACACCTATCTGGCCACACACAGGGATCCCACGGAAATCGAGTACTACATGTGCGGGCCGCCCATGATGGTCCAGGCCGTGGAGGAGATGCTGGACAGCCTGGGGGTGGAGCCGGAGATGATCGCCTATGACAAGTTTTCCTGACTAAAAAAACATCTTTTCAGGCGGACGTCGTTCGGGCACGTATTCCTGATCGATCTTTCCTTCATTCCATTCTTTGGAAACGTAGAGGTTGCAGTAACAGGAACCAAATTCGGCCACGTCGGGCTCACGGTAGTCGCAGGGGCAGATGATGTCCCGGTCATTGTCCCGGTCACCGGAGGCCAGCCTGCAGGGGCAGACCATGTAGCCGTAGCGCGCCTTGTTTACGAGCAGGGCTTCCACCAGTTCCATGACCCGCTCGTGGTCATTGCTGAAGTAATAGCCTTTGGGCTCATGGACTTTTTTCAGTTTTTCGTAAAGTTCACTGGCATCCATCACAGTCCCAGCGCCTCCTTGATTTTATCTAACTTGTAGCCGACGACGACATGGTCACCGATGATAACCGTGGGAAATGAACATCTGGGGTTGAATTTCTTCACATCGGCAAGAATGGCCTTGCGTTCATCCCCATCCAACAGATCGACATCCACGAATTCGTATTTAACGGTGCATTCGTCCAAAAAACGTTTGGTCGATTTGCAGTGGCTGCATGTGCTCAGCGAGAACACCTTCACAGGTTTGTCAGACATGATCCTATCCTTTCCATGAAAAAAGGGGCGCGGGCAAGCTTTCCTCCCCGGCCCGATCAACGTGGGCCTGTCCAAAACAATGGGCACCAAGTTAAACCATTGCGTTTCAGACAATCCCTAACAGCGTTGGTGAAGTTCCTTACATTAGAGGTCCACCGGTAGTCGGTCAAGGAAAATCAGTGACACCGGACCACAATCTCGGCATCGGTTTTGCGCCACCTGGGTGCCGCCAGGGAGCGATGTCGATCAAAATAGCAATCAAAAGCGAAACAATTCTTGACAGGAGCGCAATAATTATTTATTTGAATTAGTAATCATTCCTGATAAGGATGCAGGTTATGACATTACGCATCAATCAGAGCTCGCCACAACTTGATTTCAAATCGTACATGCGTGTCCGAAATATTCACGCCATATAGTCAGATTACACTAACCGTAATCATATAACTCACGCGTAATCTTTCCACGAAGGAGGGAACATGGTCGACAAGAAAGTTGGTAAAAAAGAAAATGAATACGAAATCAAGGACGTCACCACCTGTGAGGCCACGCGGCAGATGCTGATAAAGGCCCGGCTTGACGGTGTCGAGACCCATTTTGACCGGGCGGTCAACATGAAGGCCTGCCCCATCGGTGCCGATTCGGCCTGTTGCAAAAACTGCTTTATGGGACCCTGCCGGATGAATCCCAAGGATCCTTATGCAAAGGTAGGGGTTTGCGGGGCCACCATCGATACCATCCAGGCGCGCAACTTCGGCCGCATGGTCGCCACCGGATCGGCCTGCCACAACGACCACGGTATGGCCATGCTGGACATTTTCCGCGATGTGGTCCAGGGCAAGATCAAGGATTACCGCATCAAGGATGTCGGCAAACTGGAATCGATCTCCAAGGAGATCGGCATCGAGACCGAGGGGCGCAGTGTCGAGGACATTGCCATGGACCTGTATCATGAGCTGGAAAAGACCTACACCCAGGTGGAGGGTGAAATCCCCTTTGCCAAGCGCGTCCCGCCCAAAACCCTGGAAATGTGGCGCAAACACGGCATCGTTCCCCGGGGCGCCATGCGTGAGATCATGGAGATGATGAGCCGCACCCACATCGGTATGGATCAGGATCCCGAAAACCTTATCAAACAGATCAGCCGCACCGCCCTGGCCGATGGTTGGGGAGGCTCCATGGTTGCCACCGAGATCAGTGACATCCTCTTCGGCACCCCGTCGCCGGTCAGCGTTGAAGTCAATATGGGCGTTTTGAAGGAAGACCAGGTCAACATCATCGTGCATGGGCATGAACCCAACCTGTTCGAATCCATGCTGGCCTCGGTCAACGCGCCCTCGCTGGTCGAGTCGGCCAAGGAGGCCGGTGCCAGGGGCATCAACCTGGTGGGCATGTGCTGCTCCGGTGCGGAGGTGATGTCGCGCCACGGTATCCCCCATGCCGGCAACTTTTCATCCACCGAGCCGGTTATCGTGACCGGTGCCGTGGATGCCATGGCCGTCGACGTCCAATGCATTCAGCAGGGCCTGGTCAAGGTGGCCGAGTGTTACGAGACCGCATTGTTCACCACCAACCCGCGCTGCCACCTGGAGGGTGCCACCCACATCGAACTGGATGAACACAATCCGATGGCCTGTACCGATGAGATCGTCGTTAAAGCGATCAGCCGATTCAAAAACCGCAAATTTCCCGTCGAGATTCCTAAACAAGTGGGGTCCGGCGTACACGGGTTCTCCCATGAATACATCAACTACATGCTGGGCGGCTCTTTCCGAGCCTCTTATACCCCGCTTAACGAGAACATCATCAACGGCCGCATCCGCGGCGTGGCCGGTGTGGTGGGCTGCACCAACCCCCGTGTAAAACAGGATTATGTGCATGTGGAGCTGGTCAAAGAGTTGATTAAAAACGACGTGCTGGTGGTTCAGACAGGCTGCTCGCAGATCGCGCTGGCCAAAGCCGGTCTAACCTCGCCCGAAGCCGCGGTACTTGCCGGGGATGGTTTGCGCGAGGTATGCGAAACCGTGGGCATGCCGCCCGTACTGGGTCTGGGGTCCTGCGTGGACAATACCCGCATCCTCATCGCCTGTTCCGAAATGGTTAAAACCGGTGGCCTGGGTGACAGCATCGCCGATCTGCCGGTGGCCGGCGCCGCTCCTGAATACATGAGCGAAAAGGCCATCGCCATCGGCCAGTACTTCGTGGCCTCCGGTGTGTATACCGTGTTCGGCGTCACCTTCCCGGTCACCAAGGGCACCAAGTTCGAAAAACTGCTCTTCGAGGGACTGGAGGAGATGGGCATGGGCAAATGGGGCTTTAACCCCGATCCCCACGAGATGGCAAAAATGATGATCGCCCACATCGACAAGAAGCGAAAGGCCCTGGGTATCGACAAAGCCCGGGATCGCGTGCTCATGGATATGTCAGACCGGCGGGATATCGAAGCCGCTTAACGGTCAATTTCAATTTTTACAATAAAAAGGGGCTCGATATCGAGCCCCTTTTTTTATCAGATGTCTTTTCAGTGATGCGGCGGGGATTATTCGTCAGTCAATACTTGACGAACGTGTAAAAAGTCGCATTTCCGACGGATTCGTAAAAAGCCCGAGATCAAGGCTTGCAAATCCTGAGGAATGAGGCGTACTTATGGTACGCCGCAGTGACGAAGGATGAAGCGTAACGCCGATATCGGGCTTTTTACGAATCCGTCAATACCTGGGGATGATCACCCAGAAAGCGGTAAAGAGTGGCACGGCCGACGCCCAGGACTTTTGCGGCCCGGGCCTTGTTGCCGCCGGTTTTCGTTAGTGCCGCCTTGACCATTTCCGCATCCAGTTTGCGTTGTGGGCCCCGTTTGGGCTTTACGAATAGGGTGTCCTTCAACTCCAGGGGCAGGTCTTCCGGCTGGATCACTTTCCCCTTGCAGCGAACGATGGCAAACTGGACGGCGTTTTGGAGCTCCCGCACATTGCCCGGCCAGGCATAGTCCATGAGCATGTTCAGGGCTGCCTGGGTGATGCGCACCGGCCGCGGCCCATGAATTATCGGTGCTTTGGACAGAAAGTGGTCCACCAGCCGGGGGATGTCGGATTTGCGTTCGCGGATGGGAGGGATGTGGATGGGAATGACATTGAGACGGTAGAACAGGTCTTCCCGGAAATTCCCTTTTTTGACCGCTTTTTTGAGGTCCTTGTTGGTGGCGCTGATCACGCGTATATCCACCGATACCGTTTTTTCCCCGCCTACTTTCTCAAATGTGCCTTCCTGGAGGAATCGCAGCAGTTTCACCTGCAGCAACTTGGGCAGTTCGGCGATTTCATCGAGTAGGATGGTGCCTTTGTTGGCCAGTTCGAAGCGGCCCTTCTTTTCCCGGATGGCGCCGGAAAAGGCCCCTTTCACATGGCCGAACAGTTCGCTTTCGATCAGGCCTTCGGGAAGTGCGCCGCAGTTGATTGGCACAAATGGGTTACCGGCGCGCAGGCTTTCGTTGTGAATGGCATTGGCCACGAGTTCTTTGCCGGTGCCGGTTTCGCCGGAGATGTGGACAGGGTAGTCGTAGCCGGAGACATCCTTGATTTGCCGAAACACGTCGACCATCTTGTCGTCGCAGCCGATGATGTTGCAAAATCCGTTCATTTCCTTGGCTTTGACTCGCAGTTCAAAAAGGTCGGTGACATCCCGGAAGGTGGCCAGCACGCCGACTTCCCTGTCGTTTTCGTCGTGCATCATGGTGGCTGTCATTTCAAGTCTGCGCGGCTCCCCACCATGGGTGATGATGTTGACGGGGTACTCGGCGGTATCGAGAAAGATCGGCCGGCTCTCGCAAAAGGAACATCGGTTGCCGCAAAAGGGCCCGCCCAGGGCTTCGTGACAATCTTTACCGAGGACATCTTCACGGCGATACCCGGTAATTTCTTCGGCCTTCCTGTTGAAGTAAAAAATGCGCCGGTCCAGATCATGGGCGATGATGCCATCTTTCATATTGTCCAGAATCCGTTCCAGGTTTTTCCGGTTGGACAATATGTTGTCGATGGTCAGCGTGCTCATTTTTACTCTAAATTGGGTCTGAGAACTGGAATGCCGGAAATTGAGGTGGTGCCTGTCCGCGATCGGGATGCCTGCGTCAGGCGAGCGTAAGATAGCATCAATGGTCGAAATGTTCAATCATTCAATCCGTCCATTTTTTGGAGAAATCGTCGATATCCGCATCGGTGAGCAACTGGGCAAAGCGCTGCCCGCGGGTACTCCGCGATTTGTAGAAAGCCAGAAAGTCTTTGATCATGCGTACCACCGTCTGTTCATCGTGAATGCCCGGCAGTTCTCTGGCTAGTCGGGGATGGCGGCCAAGCTTGCCGCCGATCAGCACCCGGTAGCCTGTTTTGGCCGTTTCCAGTGTGCCGGTGGGGCAGGCGGCCACGCAACTGCCGCAGTGGACGCAGCGCGTAGGGTCGATGGCTCTGGCTTCGCCGTTTTCAGACAGTACTACCGCATCTTCCTTGCAGGCCTCGGTGCAGGCACCGCAGGCGCTGCAGGGGGCCTTTGTGAACCCGGGCGTTGCGGCGCCGAGGATGCCTACATCCTTGATCTGGGGCTGGGAGCAGGCATTGGGGCAGTCGGCGATGGTGATGCGAAATTCGTGGTGAAACTTCAGATCGCCCTGTACCCGGGAGGTTAAGAATCCCAACAGGTCGGCATCCGCCATCACCCGTTCGATTTTTTCCACCAGTCCCTCGCTGACCATGGCCCGGTGGGGGCATCCACCGCTGCCGAAGCAGGCATCCAACTGGTAGCCTTTGACTTCGCTGCTCATTGTATTGAGGTATCGGGCCTGGGTGGCTTTGACATCGGAAAGGCTCACGCTGGCTTTGCCGGCATCGGCGGCCTCTTTCTCCACCCGCCTGCGAACCTTTTTGCGAACGAAAAAAGGCACCTTCTTTATGGCCGCTTCGGCGTCGTCAGTCCATTGCATCGTTAATGGTTTCCTTTTATCAGCCGGTTGCTCGCATACGGAAAAGTTGATTCAAGTCAATGATCGGGTGATACGAACCGGGATAACCTCTGTCATCACCGACCGTCAGCTGTCATTGGGTAATTACAGGGTGTTAGAAGATATGTCCAGTATTTCATTTTGCGCTTTTTTAACCGGAAGTTTTCTGTCAAAATAGCCTTCCGGCGCAAAGGACCGCTTTACATTGCCGGATAGGGGAATTAGATTCTAAATCGACTTAAAGCAGGCATGGTAAAAACCTGAAGCCATTTGTGTTGCAAACCTATCGTTGACGCCGCCACCGGCAGACCGGTTACCGCCGACCTGATTTATAGCTGCCCATTATGAGGAGTATTTATTGAAGAACGCGAATCCACTGTGGAAATTTTTCTGTTCCGTCAAGCTGACCATTGTACTGCTGCTCTCTTTGGCGATCACATCGATCATCGGCACCGTCATTCCCCAGAATGAAAGTCCGGATGCCTACCTGCATGCCTATGGGGCCTTTCGTTACCAACTGCTCAGCACCCTGGGCATTTTCGATATGTACCACTCCTGGTGGTTCCAGGGTCTCCTTTTGCTGTTGACCATTAATATCGTGGTCTGTTCAATCGACCGGCTCAGCGGTAGTTGGAAGCTGATTTTTACCCGGAGCCCCAAGATCCGTCCCGAGCGGTTCACCCAGCGATCGGACGCCAGGACCTTGACCGACAAGCGAAATGCCGAGGAACTGGTCAGCGTCTATGAGCCGATCGTTGCCCGCCGATACGCATATTGCAAGGTTACCCGCTCGAACGATGGGGCGGTGATTTACGGTGAAAAGGGCCGGCTGTCACGCCTGGGCGTTTATATCGTTCACCTGAGTGTGATTTTATTGCTCATCGGCGGCCTGGCGGGCTCTTTTTTCGGCTTCGAGGGGTTTGTCAATATCGCTGAAGGTGAAGCGACGGATACCATCCGCATCCGCAACACGGGGCAGATTCACCGCCTGGATTTTCAGATCCGGTGTGATGACTTCAGCCTGACGCTTTACGAAACCGGCGCACCCAAGGAATACCGATCCGCCTTGACCATCCTGGAGGGCGGCCAGGCGGTTAAACAAAAGGACATCATCGTCAACGATCCCCTGCGCTATCGGGGCATCAATATCTTTCAGTCCAGCTACGGCAAACTTCAACCGGAAAAGATGCCCCGGCCGGAGACGCCCGTCGCGGGGCCGGCGGAGGCCTATACCTTCAATTTCACCAGCCGCGCCTCGGGGATGAGCTATACCGTATCGGCCAAGGTGGGCGTTCCCGTTGATATCCCTGAAGGGTTGGGCAAGTTTGTCGTCATGGCCTACGAGGCCGAGACCACGTTTCGCGGGATGGACGTCGGTGCGGCCCTGAAAGGAATTCTTACCCCCAAAGCGGGGGAACCGGTGGAAGTGCTGCTGCCGTTGAAGTTTGCCAACTTCGACAAAATGCGCGGAGGCGATGTGATGATCGCCGTAGCCAATCAGCCGCAGGAGACATTCACACCCCAGCAACCCAGCGAAGATCGTTATTACACGGGCCTCCAGGTGACCAATGATCCCGGCGTGTGGCTGGTCTATACCGGATTCATTCTGATGATCGCAGGCTGCTTCGCGACCTTTTATCTGTCGCACCAGCAGGTGTGCATTGTGATCGAACAGCTTCGCAAAAACAGCCGGGTGACATTTGCCGGCACGACCAACCGCAACAAGCTGGCCATGAAAAATACCGTCGAGAAGATTTTTACAGCCTTGACCGAGAGTTGACCCCAATGGCCGCTAATGGCCCTTTGATTGAAAAAGGAGTTCGACATTACCCATGAGCAGTTCACCGTTACTCTCCATTTCGACCTTTGTCTTCGCCCTGGCCGCGTTTTTTTATATGGCGGCGCTGATTTTTAAAAAACCCCGATTGACGCTGCCGGCACGCTGGACCGTGGTTGCCGCAGTCGCGGCGACCACGGCGGGACTCCTGATGCGCTGGGTGGAGTCCTACCAGATGGGAATCGGGCATGCGCCGTTGTCCAACCTTTACGAATCCCTGGTGTTCTTTGCCTGGACAGCAGGGGTGATTTATCTCTACGTGGAGTTTAAATACAAAAACGCACTGATCGGGGCCTTTGTCACGCCCATCGCCTTTCTGGCCATGGCCTACGCGTCCATGTCACCCAATATCAGCGACCGCATCCAGCCGCTGGTGCCGGCGCTGAAAAGCAACTGGCTCATCGCCCATGTGGCCACCTGCTTTTTTGGCTATGCCGCATTTGCCATCGCTTTCGGACTCAGCATCATGTATCTGATCAAGGCGAGGAGTCCTGATAGAATTGAGGGGATTATCGGACATCTTCCCAAACTGGACGTGCTGGATGAACTCACCCATCGAATGGTGCTGTTCGGTTTCCTCTTTCTCACCGGCGGAATTATCACCGGTGCCGTATGGGCCAACTCGGCCTGGGGCAGTTACTGGTCTTGGGACCCCAAGGAGACCTGGTCCCTGATCACCTGGTTTGTCTACGCGACCCTGCTGCATGCGCGCCTCATGCGCGGGTGGGCGGGCAAGCAGATCGCCTATCTGTCGATTCTGGGGTTTTCGGCTGTGCTGTTTACCTATTTCGGCGTTAATCTGCTGCCGGGGTTGCACAGTTATGGAAAAGTATAGGTATAAATATGGACGAGTTGGATAAAGCGATTCTCAATCGCATTCAGACGCGATTCCCCCTGGCCCCCCGGCCCTTCGAAGCCATTGCCCGGGAGTTGGGCACGACGGAGGCCGAGGTCCTGACGCGGGTGTCCCGGCTCAAGGAAACGGGCATCATCCGGCGGATCGGCGGAAATTTCGTGCCGGGCAAGGTGGGATTCGTGAGCACCTTGTGCACGGCCCAGGTGCCCGAAGAGAAGGTGGAACTGTTTACCCGGACAGTGAATACCTTTTCCGGGGTGACCCACAATTACCTGCGGGAAAATTCATTCAACGTGTGGTTTACGTTTATCGCGCCTTCCATGGGCGTAATCCGGGACAATCTGGCCCGGATTGCCGAAAAAACAGGTGTTAAGCGGATTCTCAATCTGCCTGCCACGCATGTCTTCAAGATCAAAGCGAAGTTTGATCTTTAATCTTTTAGAATGCCTTGTATTTTGGCTGAAAGGTCGGCAACCTGGTAGGGTTTCTGGATGACTGAGCTGGGTTGCGTATCGCCGAATTGGCCGGCCACATGATCGAGGGCCAGTCCGCTGGCAATGATTATCGGCAGTTCGGGGCTCAGCTCCCGCAATTGCTTGAACGTCGCCTGGCCGTCCATGCCGGGCATGGTCAGGTCGAGCACGACACAGCCGATGGATTCCCGATGCTGGACGAAACGATCCAGGGCCTCCTCACCGCTCGCCGCGGTAATGACCTGATTGCCCAATCGCTGCAAAATGGCCTTTCCGACTTCAAGCACCATCTTTTCATCATCAACCAGAAGCACCGTATGGCCGTGCATTGAATTGCCGTGGGCATCCGTATTCATCGTTGCGTCCTCATTTTTGATTTCAACATCCGCGCCCTTGGGGTTGAGCCGATGACGAGACATTTATGGATCGGGTTTCATGCGTATCTGTAAAAATTCTATTTATACTCATTATAATAAGGTAAAAAATAAAGGAATTCAAATCTAAATTTTATGGAGCCGGTATCGGTGTGTTGGGGTTATCTCTTTCTTGGCACTCGGTTATTCCTGAATCAGGAGCGTTTTTATCCACCACCATAGGCAATTGCAGCCGGCATTTCTCAGCTGACAATCCGGCAGATAAAAGGAGCGAACAATGGGAGAGACTGAAGCGTATGATGTGGTGATTGTGGGTGCCGGACCGGCCGGACTTCGGCTGCCATCCATGCGGCCCGTAAAAAAGTATCGGTGCTGGTGCTGGGTAAGGAGAACCAAGAGCAGCCTGTTCAGGGCCCATGTGGAGAATATGTGCAGCCTGTTCAACGCCACCGGCCAAGCCATGCTGGAGACCGGACGACGGCAGGCGGAAAATTTCGGCAGCCGGTTTCTCGATGCGGATATTCTTAGAATTGCCGCCGAGGGATCCCAGTTTGCGCTCGAGACGGAAAGCGGAAATCGATTGGCATGCAAGGCCTTGATCCTGGCCACCGGCACCGCCCGGAATAAGCTGCCGGTCAAGGGGGAGAGGAACTGGTCGGCAAGGGGGTAAGCTATTGCGTGGATTGTGATGGGAATTTTTACCGGGGAGAGGAGGTGGCCGTGGTGGGTGGTGAGAGCGCCGCTGCCGATGGTGCGTTGACCCTGGCCGAGATCGCCGGGACCGTTCACCTGATTTGCGACGACCTGAAGGTCTCCGATGTACTGCTTGGCAAACTGGAAAACAGCCGGGTGGTTGTCCACCGGGGAGCCAAGATCCGCGAGATCGCCGGTGGGGAACAGGTCAGCGCACTGGTCCTGGATGACGGCACCACCTTGTCCACCACCGGTGTTTTTATCGAACTGGGCGCCAAGGGGCTCATGGAACTGGCCACGTCCCTGGGCGTGGCACTGGATGACGACATGCGCTTTATTCAAACCGATAAAGGCCAGCGCACCAGTGTACCGGGTATTTTCGCCGCCGGAGATATCTGCGGCCCGCCCTGGCAGGTGGCCAAGGCAGTGGACGGGGGTGTGTGGCCGGTCTCAATGCGGCCGATTATGCCAAAAAGCATAAGGGCCGCGGATAAAATAAAGTGCCCCATCTTGCTTGTCTTTTGGTCCGGCTACGGCGTTGCGTCAATGGCCCCATACAACAAGTATGAAACCATCGACGCGCCTTGTAGCCAAACCAAGATCCGGCGCAATCTCAGGTCAATTTATTTTTTCCGCGGCTCTAAATCACAGGGCACGCTATGGTTCAGTCGGATGGCTTTGAGGTCGATGGAGACGTCGTCTTCGATGATTTCGACGCCATTTTGCGATGCCTGACGCAGCTTTTTACCATATGTGGGATCGATGTGATCGGCGGGAGCAAACGAATGGGCATCCATGCGCTGAATCAGAAAAAACCTGGCACATCGACAACCCGCGGCCCACTAGATTCTGCAGTTCCATCAAATGCTTCTGGCCCCGCAGGGTCACGGCGTCGGGAAAGGTGGCCACGCCGTCGGTCACCAGGGTGCAGTTTTTTACCTCTACATAACAGGGGCGACGATCCGGTGACGCCAGCAGGATGTCGATCCGCGAATTGCTTCCCGCCTTGACTTCCCGTCTCACCGTTTCATAGCCATTCAATTCTGCAACATCGCCCGATGCAATGGCATGAGCGGTCAGTCGGTTGGGCACCTGGGTGTTGACGCCCACCAATGAGCCGGGCATGTGGATCAGTTCCCATGTATACTTAAGCTTTCGTTTGGGGTTGTCGTGAAAGGAGAGGTAGACCGGCCGGCCGATCTGGCAGCAGGCTTTCATGCTCCCCGAATTGGGACAGTGGGCGGTAACGGTTTCCCCGTTTTCCAGCCGGACATCTGCCAGAAAACGCTTATACCGCCGGATCAACCTACCGGGGATCAAGTCCGGCCAGGGGATGATTCCTTTCTTGACGGGATTCTTGGCCTGCGCCATCGACCGCCTTTCGGTTGGTATGGTAGATATTCCGATGATATAAGCGTTCGTATAGCGCAAATATCCCGGGAAAAAGACCGTTTATGGATGGGCACTACATAGCAGAAGACGCGCCGATTGACCATCACCCATTGACGGGAGAACCAGTTTTTGTGGGATAGGGGGTTAATGTTAACGTTGGCAACATGGCCGGCGTTCCATGGCCGGGAAAATGTCCGCACGGATCGATAGGTGCGGCAAGAAAGAGACATGCGGCGGTTCATCCTCCATAAAGCAGGCTGCCTCGGGCCAAAAAAAATGCGCCGGGCGGATGACTCCCGGCGCATGGTTGGTTAAAGTCGGTTTTTTATTGGTTAGGGCAGTTGCCCGGCCCGTATCCCATTCCCTGACCCATGCCATGGTGGCCCATGCCCCGTCCTTGAATCATATACCCTCTGCCGGCATTAGGGATTGATCTTGCGCATGGCCATGATGTGGCCCAGGTGTTTCTGGTCCAGGCTTCCCTGCAGGTCGGAAACCTCTTTCTGCAAGGCCGAGGCTTTTTTCAGATCCGGCTGGCTTTTGGCCATCTCTGCTCTCAACTCCAGCCGTTTGGCATACAGATCTTGCCGATCATTCTTGGTGGCATCGAAAAAGGCCTGGCGCTCGGTCTCCATCTGCTCGCGCAGCTCCGGTGTGAGGTCTGCATTCATTTGGCCATAGGCGCAGCCGCCTCGGCGGTTCTGTTTGCCGCAACCCCCATATCCACGATCATCGTCCTTGTTCCCCATTCCCTTGCCCGCAAAGGCGGTTGCCCCCACGGCGATGACGGAGACGGCTACCAGGCTGACCAATGCGGTTCGCAGTTTGTTGGTTTTCATGATGAACTCCTTTCAGGTTTGACATACAGTTGGGTTTGTTGAACAGATGTCTGTTTTCTATTTTCGACAACCCACTTGAGCAAGGCCGGTGCCAAATCAATTTGATTTTTGGCATGGAAAGTCGTAACTTTCTAAAATTAAAAACTAAAATTTTTTTTCAATTCTTGGCAGGATTGGCTACCTGGATCAGCCCTGGGTCAGGGTGGGTCAAAACGATCCAGGTTGGAACGTCAATCGGGTAAAAAGGTTCCAGTTGCCTTCAGCACGTATCAAACCGGTTGGATGATTAACCCAGCCGGCCGGGTCTTACCATAAATCGGATAACCTGGCAGCCTTTTGTATCCAATGGTCGGGATGATGACGGACAAACACCAATTTCCGAGACTTCTCTCGGGTTTTTCGCCATGGATCATCCTCGGTGCGGTTCTGGTGATGCTGCCCATCGTGGCATTGATGACGCTGGAGACAATCAATCGCCAAAAAAAGCAGAGCATCCACCTGATGATGGAAAAGGGCGCCGCCCTGATCCGATCTTTTGAAGCCGGCACGCGCATGGGCATGCAGGGGTATGGCAGCGGGTTCCAGCTTCAGCGACTGCTGGTCGAAACCGCAGCCCAACCGGACATCGCCCACCTGCTGGTGGTCGGCTTCGACGGTACGGTGATCGCCCACAGCCGGGTGGATCAAGTCGGCGGCCGTTCTGCACCGGCCTGGATTTCGAATCCGTTCTGCGTCCACTGCGCTGACCTGGCGGCGGACCATTTCGATGGACGGTCAAGCCGGTTTTCGAGATCTATGGGAAATTTGCCCCAATGGCCAAGCGACCCAATCGTTCCATGCGCGGCCATATGATGCGCATGATGGACAGTCCGCCTCCCGAACGGGAGGCGCCGCCAATAGGTGATTTTCGTGGGATTTCGAACCGATGCCGTCGATGCCGCCCATGCCGCCGATGTGCGGCATACCATCATGATGGCCGCGGTGCTGCTGCTGGTGGGGTGCGCCGGCGTGATGCTGCTATTCCTGGCCCAGAACTACCGGTCCACCCGTGCCTCCCTGGCGCGGGAAAAGGTTTTTTCCGACAACCTGGTGTCACGCATGCCCATTGGCCTGGTGGCCGTGGGCCAGGACAGCCGGGTGACCGCCGTGAACTCCGTTGCGGAAGCCACGCTGGGAATCCGTGCCGTGGATGTGATCGGTTTTCCTGTCAAAGATGTCATCCCTTTGATGCTGGCAGATACCCTGGCCGGCGCCGACAGCCTGGTGGAAAAAGAGTTGGTGTGCCCCGTGACCGACGGCCCTCGCATCCCCATGGATGTGAGCGCCGCCAACCTGGCCGATGAAAACGGCGATCGTTTCGGTCAGGTGATCCTGTTTAAGGATCTTACCGAAATTCGCGCCCTTCGCCAGGAACTGGAAAAGAACCGGCGCCTGGCATCGGTCGGGAGGCTGGCCGCCGGTGTGGCCCACGAGATTCGCAACCCGTTGAGTTCGATTCAAGGG
>CAVONY010000041.1:0-18316 GCA_963697405.1 uncultured delta proteobacterium
TTCCAATTGCGGTTCAGGCAATCTGGAACGCATCCTGTCCACCACCAATCACACGATGACCGGCGGTGGTTCCGGCCAGCCTACCGATTCCAATACCAGCTCCCAGACGCGGACCTGCAGCTCCGGGTCGGTGTACCACCTATACCATCCCCGGACCGGCATGAGACCATAAACCTGCATTCAACCTTGATATCTCCCCTATCGTCTCGTTAAGGTCAACCCATGCCGCAAACACTCCACAAACAGGAAAAAGAACAGTTCTGCAAGCTGTTCAAACAGGATCAACTCACCGACTTTGAAGATCGGTTTGCGGTCATGGAGGCCTTTATGCAGACCGATGGTCATGTGTCTTCCGCGCAGATGATCGAACGGCTCGACGAGCTGAATCTCCAACTGGATCCGGAATTTATCCGTGACACGTTGAAACTGATGTGTCAGTATGGGTTCGCCAGCAAACAGCAATTCGACAGCGGTGAAATTCTATATGAACACCTGCACCTCGGCCAGCATCATGACCACATGGTCTGCGCCACATGCGGAACGATTGTGGAATTTGAAGACCCTGGTCTGGAAGCGCTTCAAGGTCAGGTTGCAGAGCGTCACGGTTTCCATCTTCTCCAGCATAAAATGGAGATGTACGGCATCTGTGCGCAATGCATGTCCCAGCGCCGAAAACTGCTCCCGCTTTCAGACGCACCGAAGGGAGAACGTCTGGTGATCGCCCGGCTGGACGAGGCGCCCCATGGCGCGGGCGCGCTTGATGGCCATGGGCTTTCGAATGGGTGATAAAGTGGACGTGATCACCAATTCAGGGCAAGGGCAGTTGGTGGTTGGCGTCGATTACAAACGAATCGTTCTTGGACGGGGGTTAGCCCGAAAGCTGATGGTTCAGGTCAAGCCCCACAAGGAATAATTTTTTGCCTGAATGGTAGACGCTTTTCCCTAAAGCAAGGATCACAAACTATAGACAATGATTAAATCAATCCCCATTGTTTTTGCATTTCTACTGGTCTTTGTCGGCGCGGATTTCGCTTGGGCGGAGCGGTTGAGTGTGACACTGATATCGCCAATATTCGTTCCGGACCGGATACCGGCGATTCGGTCATCTGGCAGGTTGAAAAATATCATCCTTTTAAGGTGGTCAAGAAGCAAGGCAGCTGGTGCCTGTTCGAGGACTTCGAAGGCGATCGCGGGTGGATTCACAGCTCCCTTCTCGTCGACATTAACACCGTGATTGTGTCTAACGATAAGTGCAACGTCCGTTCAGGACCGGGAACCGACAACGACATCCGCTTTACCGTGGACAAAGGGGTTCCCTTTAAAGTGCTGGAAGAAAAAGGGGGATGCTCCATGTGATCCACGCGGATGGCGATAAGGGGTGGATTCATCGTTCTCTGGTCTGGTAGGAGCCCGATAGCCAAGGAGTCGGTTTGAAACTACAACGAGGGAAATCGCGGATCGTTGGCCTCGGTTCTGCGCTGGTAGACATACTGATCAACGAGAGCGATGAATTTGCTCGCCGCATTGGTGTTCAAAAAGGCGGCATGACCCTTGTGGATATGCCGGATCTGGAAAAGATTCTGAACCAGGCGTCAACCAAGCCCATCGTTGTACCGGGCGGATCGGCGTGCAACACAGCTGTGGGCATCAGACGCTTGGGTGGCCAGGCCGCTTTGTCGGCAAACGAGGCGAAGACGATACGGGACATTTTTTTGAAAATGCCCTGGTTGAGCGGGGGGTAGAACCCTTTTTAATGACATCGGCACTTCCCACCGGCCGGGTGCTTTCCATCATCACCCCCGATGCCCAGCGCACCATGATCACCTACCTGGGGGCATCGGCAGACACCCAACCCGAAGAGATCACGCAGGAATGCTTTGCGGATAGCGCAGTGGTTCACATGGAGGGATACCTGCTGTTCAATCCCGCTTTAATGACGGCTTCGTTGAAAACCGCAAAAAATGCCGGGGCGTTGGTTTCTCTGGATCTGGCCAGCTTCACCGTCGTCGAGCAGTCCAAAGCCATACTCGAGGACTTGATCGAACAATATGTTGACATCCTCATCGCCAATGAAGACGAAGCCATAGCTTACACTGGATTAAATGACGAAGCGCGGGCGTTGGACCAATTGGCCCAGCATGTGGAGATGGCCGTCCTTAAAGTCGGTGCCAGGGGAAGCTTCATCCACCACGAGAATCGTGTTTGCCGCATCCCGGCCCAGGGTGCAGGAACGGCAATTGACACCACCGGCGCCGGGGACCTCTGGGCCTCCGGTTTTTTATTTGGACTGGTAAACGGATATACCCACGAAAAATGCGGCAGACTTGCTTCGGCATGCGGATATGAGGTATGTCAGATGGTCGGTGCCGACATCCCCGCCGGGGGATGGATTCGAATCAGAAAGATACTGGAGGAATAATGGCCAAAGGGTCAGCAACGCGAAACAGCTTCTGAAAGAGCCCGATCAGTTCATTACCTTTTCAGGGAAATTGATCGCCTTTGGACGATCCAATGCGAAAACAATTCTTATCAGCACGGGGATCATTTTTGCACTGCTGCTGGCCCTCGTCACGGTGCGACAGGTTTCCCACCGGAATGAAAGTCGGGCCTCCGAACTGGTTGAAAAAGCGGTAACCAAGTATTCAGCCGCGCTTCAGGACACCACGCCCCAAACGGCTTATGACCGTGTAGGACTGATTTTTCTGCTATTTTGATAAATACGATTCCAAAAACGCCGCCAAAGTCGCCCGGATTATATACGCAGACATCAGCTACAATGCCGGGGACGCTGATACCGCCATTGCCATGTATACCAAAGCGCTGGATGATTTAAACCAATCCCCGGCAATGAAAAACATCGTACTGAGCGGACTTGGGTATGCCTTTATTCTGAAAGCGGAATACCCTCGGTCCATTCACTATTTTGAAATGATTTCGGCAGACAAGGATGATACCATGAAAAGCGGTGCACTATTCAATCTGGCATGGCTTTATGAGGCAGCCGGCGAGAAGGAGAAGGGCGCCTCCATGTATAAGCAGCTCTTAACCGATTTTCCGGAGAGCATGTATGGCGACCTGGTGAGAGAGAAAGTCAGCGGTTAGACTTTGTCCTTCATGAACAGCTTGTATTTTTTAATTTTTTGATTCAGTCCGCTTTTGCCGATTCCCAGCAGATCTGCCGCATGGGCCTGAACATAGTTGGCTTTTTTCAAGGCCCGGACAATCATGTTTTTTTCCACAAGGGCCAGGGCGTCGTACAAATTTGCATCCACAGGAATGCCGTCCATATGCAGCGTACTATGGGCATTGTCGATGAAGTCCTTGGGTAGATCAGACACCTGAATTATTTCCTGGACTCAGCACGACCGCCCGTTCAATAACATTTTCCAATTCCCTTACATTTCCCGGCCAGTCGTATTCGTAAAACAATCGCTCCACTTCCCGGTCAATTCCGGTCACCGGCAAACCCACGTTACGCTCGTCGCTGTATTTGGTGATAAAATGTCCCACCAAAGGCCGGATGTCCTCAAGCCGTTCACGCAGCGACGGCAGGGTGATGGGAACCACATTGAGCCGATAAAACAGGTCTTCCCGGAAATTCCCCTTGGCCACTTCTTCCTTCAGTGATTTGTTAGTTGCCGCAATTAATCGGATATTAACAGGAATCGCCTTGACGCCACCCACCCTTTCGACCACCCGCTCCTGTAGTACACGAAGCAGTTTCACCTGCAAGGCCGGCGAAAGTTCTGCAATTTCATCAAGAAAAAGTGTCCCTCCGTCTGCGATTTCAAACCGCCCTTTTTTCATCGAAACCGCACCGGTAAACGCCCCTTTTTCATGGCCGAACAGCTCACCTCTAACAGTGTCTCGACCAGAGCGGAACAGTTAACGGCCACGAAGGGTTTGTCCTTTCTTGGACTGTTAAAATGCAGGGCGTTGGCCACCAGTTCTTTTCCCGTTCCGCTCGAACCTTCGAGGAGGACCGTTGCCGCAGCCGGCGCGACTTTTCGGATGATATGAAAAACATCCTGCATGGCCTTGCTCTTGCCGATAATATTGTGGAAGCTGTAACGGCCCTCTACCGCACGTCTGAGCTGGCGGTTCTCTTTGACCACACGATACATGGAAATCGCCTTGTTCGTATAAAGAACAAGCCGTTCATTGTCGAAGGGCTTGAGAATATAATTGTATGCGCCTTTCTGCATGGCTTCCACGGCCTTTTCAACAGTGCCGTGGGCTGTCATCATGATTACCGGAAGATCCGCATCTTCTTTCTTGATGCGCTCTAAAAGATCAATGCCGTCCATGGCTGGCATTTTCATATCCGTCAGCACCAGATCGACGTCGGATTCGGCAAGGGTGGCCATCGCCTCAGCGCCGCTGTTCGCGGTAAGCGTCTCAAAACCCTCATCTTCCAGCACGGCTGCAAGGATAAGCGTATAATTTATTTCATCGTCAACAATGAGGATCGTTTCCATTATTTGGCCTCCTGACTTAACGGAAATTTTACGGAAACCCGGGCCCCTTTTTCAGTGCGGTTATCGATCCGAATCATTCCATCATGGCCTTCGATAATGTTTCTTACGATCCCCAACCCCAACCCCGTCCCTTTTTCCTTCGTAGTAAAAAACGGATCCCAAATCTTTTCCATGACCGATACGGAAACACCCTCTCCCTCATCTTCGATATAAACCCATAAAAAGCCATCACCCGCCTCAATGGTCACGTCAATGGCTCCACCTCGGGGCATCGCCTGCATCCCATTGATAAGCAGGTTGAGAAAGGCCTGATAAAGCATGTCACCATCGGCCATGATAACGGGAATCTCGTCATCGACAAAAGTCCTGATAACGTATCCGTTTTCTTTTATCTGATGGTCGAGGAAATGGATATTTTTGAAAATCACTTCATCGACTCGGCATGCACTCCGGTTGGGCGTTTTGGGCCGCGCGTAGTTTAAAAAATCGGTGATGATATTGTTCAGGCGCCGTGCTTCCATAACAACAATATCTGCGATGGCATTCAGGTTGTCCTGCGGGGCCATTTTCTTTTTCAGCAATTCTGCAGAACTGCTGATTATCCCCAGCGGGTTTCTGATCTCGTGGGAAACACCGGCGACCATCTCGCCAAGGGAAGACAAATGCTTGGCTTGGGCCAACTGATCTTTGAGCCGTATCCGCTCGAAAGCCCGCTTTTCGATGATCCCCTCGCCTCGTTTGACGACGTAAATCAAAGTAAGCAGCAAAATCCCCATGATAATGCTGATGGTGCCAATCACAACTACCTGAAACTTAAATATTTTCCGGTAATCGCTGGATAGATCCTGCCTGATTTCGACGACACCCAATACCGGTCCAGATATCGGAGACAAAGGCTTCTCCGCCCTTAATGGGGCAAAGGTGATGATCTTAATCTCCTTTGGAATCCCCAGAAGAATTTCCCAGAAATCACCGTTTTGAACGAGTTTTGAGGATGATTGCCCGTCCAGCGCATTTTTATAGAACGTTCCTCCAAGATTTTCCATTCCCACCAGTTCAGGTGAAAAGCTGTATGCAATGATGTCATTTTTGCCGTAAATATTAACCATTTCAACCTTGAAACTGTGCAGCGTACTGCGGACGACACTGTCCATTCTTTCGAATTGTTCCTGGTTCCTCAGTTCGATTTTTCCATACTTTAACCCCACGGGAAGAATAAACTGCAAAAAAACCTGGTGATTCAGGTTTTCGATGAGCAGTAACGCATAGTCTTCGCTTTTCTGGTATTGCATTGAACGGACCCAGTGGGTGTTGAGCAGGGAAAGGATGATGGTACCGATAAAAATGACAATGAGACTGGTAAAAGTAAAATATTTTACCAGACGAAAGGGTTTTGCCCGTTCTTTAGTGCTGGACGGTTTCATCATGTTTCCGTGGCTGCCATGAGTGGGAGGTCAGCCGTTGAATCTGATGGTGAACCAATCTTATGGGATTGATCAATAGAACACTATGCATGCCGGCCGATTACACCATTTCGTCAGATCAATCACCATATGCTGGAAACACCAATTTCAATTTTTTTTTGTAGGAATCAATATTGTCCTAAAGTATTCGATGCTAGTGCCGAATTAGATGGCTAACAACAAGCTAACGTATAGAGCCATATAAAGAAACCTGAGGATCATGTCAATGTGCTGTGAAATAAACACCCAGATCCATTCAAAAAAGGCCTTTAGGTAATGAATAAAATGAGGTCCATTGTAATAATGAAAAAATTGATTCAATCACCACACAAGATAAGGATAATTATTGATATGGAGCCACAATATATATTAAATATACAAAATTATGCATAAAAGTCGTATAATTTTACTTGACAACGGCTTCTTTTCGGTCTTGAATCAGAAACAAGGGTTGGCGTTTCCGATCAAACCGACAAACAGAAAACCCCAACCTTCTTTGAAAAGCGAACGCTATTATTACTTTTTTGATTGCCAGAAGACGATGGATCAAATGGTGAAAAATTCGTTAAAAAAAATAAGAGAATCCCTTTTGATGAGCAAATCGGAACTGGCGAGAGAAGCGAATGTCTCTCCTATTACGATTACGCGGATTGAAGAAGGTAAGCCGTGTCGGCTGGAAACCAAAAGGAAAATCTTGCTGGCTTTAGGTTACAGCCTTTCGGACAGTAAAAAAATCTTTGGTGAATAAAAGAGCTAACCATGTTATTTGGAAAAAAAGACCGAATAGTTGGCCTTGACATCGGGTCCAGATCTATCAAAGCGGCGGAAATCTCCGAAACGAAGAAGGGAATTTCTCTTGAACGGTTCGGCATCATCGACATCGCACCAGGCCTTATCGAAGATGGTGCAATAAAAGATGCGGAACAGGTTTCAGAAACTATCCGTCAGTTATTTAAGAACTATGGCATAAAAGGCCATAATGTTGCCCTCTCAGTTGGCGGATATTCGGTCATTGTAAAAAAGATCAATGTTCAGTCAATGCCGGAAGAACAGCTTCAGGACACCATAAGTTTTGAGGCGGAACAATACATCCCATTTGACATATCTGATGTAAATTTGGATTTTCAAATTCTTGGTGAAAATGAGAGCAACCCCAACCAGATGAATGTACTGTTGGTTGCTGCAAAAAAAGAAATGGTCAATGACTACGTGAATCTTGCCCAGATGGCGGGATTGAGCCCGTGCATCATTGACGTAGATGCTTTTGCCCTTCAAAATATTTATGAGTTTAATTATTCCCCCGCTGAAGATGAGAACATTGCACTCATCGACATCGGAGCTAGCAAGACCTCACTGAATATTTTAAAAGGCAAATCCTCGGTCTTCATGAGAGACGTTTCACTCGGATGCAGCCAGATCAACCAGAAAATCGCATCGCTCATCGACTGTTCCATTGAGGAAGCAGAGCAGATTAAATTTGGCGACCAATCCGAGAAAATAACCGCTGGAGATCTTTCCGACATCGTTTCCTCTGTCGTTTCAGATTGGTGCACGGAGATCAGGCGGGCATTGGACTTTTTTTATTCAACCTATCCCGATGATCAAATAAAGAAAATAATTCTTAGTGGTGGTGGTGGCAACATAAAAGAGTTCAGACAGTTGTTATCTGTCGAGACCTCTGCTGAAGTGGCCACCATAAACCCCTTTGATGGGCTTCACATAGACGAGAACCGGTTTGATGTGGAATTTCTAAAACGCATAGCCCCCCAAGCCTCAATCAGCATGGGTCTGGCAACGAGAAAAGTTGATGACAAATGATACGCATTAATTTACTCCCATTTCGAGCCGCAAGAAAAAAAGAGAATATCAGGCGACAAGTGTCCATATTCCTGTTGTCACTTGTCTTTGTTGTGATTGTTGCCGCCTGGTTCAACTATTTATTGTCCGGCAAAATAGAATCGCTGAACCGCCAGGTTGCAGAAACCAGGGCACAGGTTGAAAAGTACAACAAAATCAACCAAGAGATAGCGGAAATAAAGAAAAAGCTGGCAATTCTGAACCAAAAAATTGAAGTCATCAAATCCCTGGATCTTACCAGAAAGGCACCCGTTGAGCTGCTCGCTGATATGTCCAAACTGGTAATAGAAAAGCGAATGTGGCTCACGGGATTGGAAGAAAAATCCGGAAATGTCAAGGTAGTCGGAATCGCTCTGGACAACCCGACGATTGCGGAATACATGACCCGAATTGAAACGTCTTTAAAATATGTGGATGTCAAACTTCTGTCCATCAACCAGGACACCTCCGTCAAGGGATTAAAACTGAAGAATTTTGAAATAAAATTTCGCAAGGCTCCTCTTAAAGATCAACCTAAATAGGTGTTGGGGAAATGAAGAAAGGCAAAGCAGTTTCCATAGAAAAATCCAATCCGGTTTTAAATAAGCTTGAGCAGCTTTCCAAAGTCCAACGGATCGCTATCTGGGCAGGTGTGTTGATATTGCTTATCGGTGCGTTTGTCTACTTTTCATATCTGCCTAAATTTAAAAAAATCGACCAGCTCAAGGCCAATTTGACAAAAATTGAAAAAGAATTGGAAATCGCCAAAAACAATGCAAGGCAATTGAATGAATTTAGGAAAAAAATGCAGGATGCTGAAGAACAGTTCAAAATCGTAATGCGGGCACTACCTGAAAACGAAGAAATTCCAACCCTGCTGACCGGTATTTCAAAAGCCGGAACAGACTCAGGACTTAATTTCATTCTGTTCCAGCCCAAACCAGATGAAACAAAGGATTTTTACGCCGAAATTCCTGTGGCGATGACAGTGACCGGCGATTATCATGGGGTTGCAACCTTTTTTGAGAGTGTTGCCGGCTTAAACAGAATCGTAAACATCCGAAATATCGACATGAAGCCCGACAAGGAAAGCACCAACCTGACGACGACCTGTACGGCGGTGACATATAAATTTATTGAAGCTTCCGATGCGCAGCCGGAGGCGTCTGGAAAGTCAAAGAAGAAGAAGCGGTAAAACCATGCGAATTCAATTTAAAAAAGTTGGCAATAGGTTAATCCTGGTTCTACTGGTTTCGTGTTTTCTTTGGAACTGCGGTGATCAAAAAGAACCTTCCAAAGCGCCGGTAGTCAGTAAAAAGATTTCGGCGCCAAGCAAGCCCGATCCTTCCAAAAAAAACGATGATACGCAAACAGACGCTTCTGCGAAAACGCCCGAATCGACAACCGTGGCCGAAGATGAAGAAGCAATCGTGGCCGAACGAGTTTACGATCCCAAGGAACGGCTAAACCCGTTTATACCCTTATTTAGGGATGATAACAAAGAAACCGCAGCTGATCAAACGGACAAAAGTAAAAGAAAAAAACGAGTGCCACAAACGCCTTTGGAAAAAATTAGCCTCAACCAGCTTAAGTTAGTCGCAATCATTCGAACTTCATCTGGAAATAGAGCGCTTGTAGAAGATAACACCGGAAAAGGGTTTATTATAAAAAATGGTACCTATATTGGTCTAAATTCAGGAATCGTCACGCAAATCAACGCCAGTAGCGTGATTGTCGAAGAAGAAATAGAAAACCTTATGGGTGAGCTAATTCTTCAAAATACCGATATAAAACTTCAGAAACCAGCTGGAGAGTGATATGCACAACTTCAGGATCAAATTTTCAAAGAGATTGACACTTGTTTTTTGCCTTGGGTT
Organism: uncultured delta proteobacterium; assembly: GCA_963697405.1. GTDB lineage: Bacteria > Desulfobacterota > Desulfobacteria > Desulfobacterales > Desulfosarcinaceae > Desulfosarcina. Next base: position 9,655 of record CAVONY010000041.1, read on the forward strand.
GTTTGTTGCCTTCCTTCTTGCCGGTTGTGCAACCCAGAATGCTGATCGTGAAACAGGTGTGGCCGGCCTTGATCCGTCGCAATCCATGGAAATCACTTCTATCGGATTATCTGAAGAACCGGACTCGATAAACGTTGTGATTAACGGAATCGAACCGTTGACATACACCTCGGTGAAACAGCCGCTTCCTTTAGGTGTGGTTCTTTATTTTCCAAACACCCGTTTAAACGTTTCTCAAACCGATGTGCCGTCCACCGGCAACCCAGTCACTTCAATTCATGCGGGCCAAATCGAGGCTAAAGCCAATACCACGCGCATTGAAATTCTTCTGGCTGCGGATGTTCCCTACAACGTCGTTCAAGACGGCAATTCACTCAAAATCCAGTTTCCAAAAAATATCTCCGAGTCAACCAGCGACAGCAGCGAATCGACAACGGAATCAGGCGTTGCTCAACAACCGGTGATGACCGAAGAAGCACAAGTCGTCCAGGTTGCCCCCTTTACCCCCGTTGAGCCATCAGGTGCATTTCAAGGCACGGGCGCCAGGATCGGCAACGAGAACCAAGTGTGGGTGAATCGTATCGATTTTCTTGGAGAAAAAGATGGACGATCAACACTGTCTATCGAAACGACATCCCCCATCGACTACGATATCCAAAAAGTATCTGATAAAATTCTTGAATTGCGCCTGATGAAGGCCAACATTGCTGATTTCAGGCAACGACCGATGATAACCACCCGATTTGAAAGCGCTGTGAATCGAATTATGCCCATCCAGTTGCCATCCATGAAGGATTTCTCCCTATTCTCCATCGAACTCCGGGAACCCGTGCCTTACTATACGGAGCAGACCGGGGGGCTGCTGTTGGTTCATTTTGAGGCATCCTCTGTCCCGCCTGCACCAGCTGATGAGACCAATCTGCCGGCCTGGAAGAGGGCACTTGAGGAAACCATCGGGCCTGCCGATGTCGCTTCAACTTTCACCAAAGAAATGCAGACAGCCGGCGAAGACCAAACTGCTGCGGGGGCTAAACCATCTGAAAAAGCGGGGGACCTACCATACAGCCCTCCTGCTGAGATGACATTTGACACCGATCAGGCCATGGTTTTAAAGAAAAAGGTCAAACAGTACACCGGTGAAAAAATCGCGCTGGATTTCTTCCAGACCGATATCAAAAATGTCTTCCGGATCCTACGGGAAGTCAGCGGAAAAAACTTTGCCATCGACGAGGATGTCACCGGTAAAGTCACCCTGACCCTCGATAAACCGGTTCCATGGGATCAGGTGATGGACCTGGTGCTGAGGATGAACCAGCTTGGCATGATCGTAGAAGGCGATATCGTCCGCATTGCCACACTGGCAACGTTGAAACAGGAAAACGATCTCCGTAAAGCGCAAATCGCCTCCCTGCAAAAAGAGAAAGAACAGATCAAGGCACTGGAGCCGTTGGAAACGCGATACATACCGATCAGCTACTCCGATGCAACCACAGAGGTTCTTCCCCATATCGAAACTATTGTAACCAAAGATCGCGGGTCTGTTTCTGTGGATGTCAAAAACAATCAGATCATCATCACCGACACGGCAGACAAAATTGCACAGGCGCTGAATATTGCCAAACAGATCGACAAGGTCACATCCCAGGTGGTCATTGAGGCCCGGGTGGTTGAAGTCAGTGAAAACTATTCCAAGGAACTGGGGTTTCAGTGGAATTTAGGTGTGGGTCCGGTGACGATCAACGGCGGCGGGTCTCAATATACCACGGGTGTTGCCATGAACTATCCGGCGGCGACCGGCAATGGTTTCACGCTCAATTATGCAAAAATCGCCGGCACCCCATTTACCCTTGATGCCACGCTGACAGCCCTTGAAGCCAATGGAAATGGTAAAATTCTGTCTGCACCCAAAATCGCAACCCTGAACAACAAAAAAGCCAGAATCAAACAGGGGCAGGAAATTGGGTATTTGGAACGTGATTCAGCAGGCGGGTCTTCCGTAAAGTTCAAGGATGTTGATCTTTTGCTTGAAGTCACCCCCCATGTCACGCCGGACAACCGGATCTCCATGGATATCGTCATCCAGAAAAATGATGTGGTTGATTTTATAGACGGGGTGCCGATCATTGCCACCAACGAGGCACAAACGCAGCTGCTCGTCAACGACGGGGATACGATCGTTCTTGGAGGTATCATCAAGTCAACATCAACCAACGCAAAAGATGCCTTTCCAGGGCTCCACAAGATTCCTGTGCTGGGCTGGCTGTTCCAGAGTAATCTGGAGGAGGCGGACAGCAACGAGTTGCTTATCTTTATGAACCCGAAAATTGTTCAACTGGAACAACGTTAGCCTATTTGCTGATGGTGAGTTTCTGAGAACCATGACCTGTCAATTTCCAAAAAGCGACCCCATTTTTGCAAAAAATGATGGTCGCTTTTTTATTGAGTGAAGTAAAAAACCGGAAGGGTACCTTTATTTTCATAAAAGGGTTTCGGATGCAGCTCCGGTGGCGGTGACGACTCCGCGGGCGGTGGTGGCGGAGCCATTCGGTACCGGCACCGGCAATTTTTCTGAGGCCTTTTTCATTAACGACGACTATGTTTTGTTGACCATAGAAGATGGTGATGACAACAAAAAAACTGCTTATTACAATATCGCAGCGGGTACCTTCGGTTCTTTGGGCAGAATAGTAGGCGCTCGGTGGGCATCAACAGCAACAACCAAGCGGTTGTCAATTCTAACGAAACCACTTCTTTGTACCATGATCTTGTTACTGATTCTATCACGTCACTTAATTATCTTCCTGGAGCTTCGGAAACAGTTTCGGTTGCCATCAACAACAGTGATCCCGGCCACGTAGCGGGCACATCAGGTGATTACGCCTTCGTCTGGACCGCTAACGGCGGTATGGCTGACCTCGGGACTTTGGGCGGGACAAACAGTTGGGCTACTGCCATTAACAACAACCTGATCGTCGGTTATTCTGAAACCGGTGCAACGTATAGTCAAGGTGGTGTCACTAAAAAAGTTGTCCATGCCTGTGCCTGGTACAACAACGTAATATACGACCTGGGCATTCACGATGATTTCTATGACTTTGATTTCACCGAGCCGATGCCCTTCAGCGAAGCGGTGGACGTCAATGACAACAACCGAATTGGCGGCAGCACCTATTCCATCAACTCGCATTACCGCGGATTCTATGTCGATTCCACCGTACCTTGATCCGTCGGCATTACCACCGTATTCGATATTTTCAAGAACAAAAACTCCGCGCTCAACAGCGGGGTTTTTGCATTTGACAACCGTGGTTTCCGACTGATCGTCAGCAAAGGAACTTAACATGCGCGCAGCTTACTACGAACAGTTCGAAGGCCCAGTCCGAGTAGAGACGTTGCCCGACCCGGATCCACCGAAAAACGGTGTGGTGATCAAAGTCGAGGCCACGGGCCTGTGTTTGAGCGACTGGCATGGCTGGAAGGGGCACGACCCGGATATCAATCTGCCCCATGTTCCCGGCCACGAGCTGGCCGGTGTGGTCCAGGCCACCGGAAAAGGGGTTAGCAACTGGAAGCCCGGCGACCGCGTCACCCTGCCGTTTGTCTGCGGCTGCGGGGGTTGCCCCCAGTGCCTGTCGGGCAACCACCAGGTCTGCGACCACCAGTTCCAGCCGGGTTTTACCGGCTGGGGCTCTTTCGCCGAGTATGTAGCCATCCGCTATGCGGACGTCAACCTGGTGCGCCTGCCGGCTTCCATGGATTTCGTCACCGCGGCCAGCCTGGGCTGCCGGTTCGTCACCGCATTTCGTGCCATCACCGCCCAGGGCCGGGTCGGTGCCGGGCAATGGGTGGCCATTTTCGGCTGCGGCGGGGTCGGTCTGTCGGCGATAATGATCGCCAACGCCCTGGGCGCTCGGGTGGTAGCTGTTGACATTACCGACGACAAACTGGATATGGCTCGATCTGTGGGTGCATCGGAGACGGTCAACGCCCGGTCCGTGGAAAATGTGGTAGAGGCGGTTCGCCATTGCTCCGGCGGCGGCGCCCACGTGTCCATGGATGCGCTTGGCAGCCCCCGGACCTGTTTCGATTCGATTGCCAGCCTGAGAAAACGGGGAAAACATATCCAGGTGGGCATTCTCGACACCGAGGATCGCCACCCGGCGGTCCCCATGGACCTGGTGGTCGCCCATGAATTGGAAATTCTGGGCAGCCACGGCATCCAGGCCTTCGAATACGGCCGGCTGCTGGACATGATCGCCGCCGGCCAACTGCACCCGGAAAAGCTTATCGGTCGGACGGTGGGACTGGAAGAGGGGATTGCCCAATTGACCGTCATGGATCGATTCGATCAAACCGGCGTGACGGTTATCAATCGCTTTTAAGTCACAGCGGCCGGCGCTAACCGCCGTAGATTACCGCCAGAATCGTCGCCTTGCCCGCAGCGGCGGCAATCAGATGGGGGGTGGTGGAGAGGTAGTAGGCGCTGTCCCCTTCAGTCAGATCGAAATGATCGTCCCCGATCTCCAGGGAGACGTTCCCGTCGAGCACGTAGATAAACTCCTCGCCGTCGTGGACCGAGCGTTCCGTGTCCGGTGCCTCCTCCAGCAGGACAATCAAGGATTCCATGTGCCGGCCCTTGACTTCCGGAGCGAGGCTCCGGTAGGTGTAAGCCTGTTGCTTTCCCTTCAGCGAGGTCGAGCGGGAAACGATTTTCTGCTCCCCTTTGCGGGTGATGGAATAGAGCTTGTCTCCCACACCGGACACCAGCCGGCCAAAGGCGCTGTCCAGGGCCTTGGAGAGTTTGATGGCCGTCCCCAGCTGGGGCTGAACCTCGCAGTTTTCAATGCTGGACAATAGCTCCACGTCAAAGCCGGTCATGTGGGACAGTTCATCCAGAGAAAGGCCCTTGGCTTCGCGGATCGCCTTGATCCGTTGGCCGATGTCCTCCTGGCCGCCTTCCGGCTGGCTGCAGGTGCCCTCCTTAATTCGTCCGGTCAGGTCTTCGAAGTAGTCCACGTTGATGTGGGGTTTTTTCTCGCCTGTTTCCATGGCAATGCTCCTGGTTGGTTGATCATCCCGGTTTCCCAACTGGGATCGGTATTGGGTGCAGTGGGTTGCCTGCCTATCATGCCCCGGTTTCAACTGCGGGTCAAGGCGATCAGGGGCGATAGCGCTCCGGCAGCACGGCCTTGTCCGCCCATTCGGACGGCAGCTGCTGACCGGCCGATTCTCCCATTTTCTCCTTGAGCTTTTTTAACCCCGGTCGGGCGAACTTGGGATGGCCCCCCTTGAGGGTGCGCCCGTTGATCACCGCCTCACTCCTCAGGCGATGGCCCACGGTACGCTCCAACTGACGTCCCAGCCACAAGATGCGGTCGACATTGTAGCCGTGTTCAATGCCCATCTCATCGATCTGCACCAGCATGTCTTCGAGGCAGGTCAACCCCACGTAACGGGGATCTTCGTAGTAGTATTCACCGGTGCCCGGCACCGGGCAGTCGTCCAGGAAATTGGCCGGTTGTCCGCCAAGACCGCCCAGGGTTCCCTCGAAGTGGCAGATGCCTGCCTGAAGGGCCGCCAGCACCGAGGCCGAGGCCACCCGTTTGGTTTCGTGGAAGTGGGCGATGTGCACCGACGTGTTTGGAATTTCGTCGAGAATCATGGAAAAATAACGGTACACGTTCGCCGCCGAGGCACTGCCGTCGTGGTCGGCATGCTCGATGTCCGTAGCGCCGATTTCCAGCCAGCGTTTGGTGAACTCCACGGCGTCTTTCAATTCGGTGGCGCCGGCAATGGGACTGCCCCAGATGGTGCTGACGGTGCCGCACATCTGAAGACCGGCGTCCCGGCACTTGCGGATGGCACTTTCGCACTCTTTCCAGTATTCGGGCAGGGTCAGGCCGGAGTTGGCAAAATGGTGTTCCTCTTCGGTGGAAACCATCATCAGGCAGCGATCCGGCCCAACGCCTTTTTTGGACAGCGCGATGGCCCGGTCCACACCCGGCTCCCGAATGGTCACGGCGGTAATGGTGATGTCGTCCGGATTGATGCCCTTCTTTTTGCATCGGCCGCGGAAGCGGTCGCTGCGCAGGTGCGCCAGAATCTGTTCCGCGTCACTGAACTGGGGCATCAGGTAGGGGTTGCCCAGGTTAGTCACCTCGATGTTGCGGCAACCGGCAAAAATCATCTCCTCGGCATAAAAGATCTTGGCCCGGGTGGAGATGAACTTTTCCAGATGCTGAAAACCGTCGCGGACTGTGATGTCGCCTAAAGTGATCTTTTTAGGCATCCTCGGAAACACTTTCCAATAATCATATTCGGTCATGCTGCCTCCTTATTGTTTTCCTATGAATGGATGGGCAACTCAAACACCTGCCCACATGGATACGTTCATCAGTATCCGGTCAAAACCCCTTGTACATTGGTTTTCGCTTCTCTTTGAAGGCGGCCAGTCCCTCCAGCCGGTCTTGGGTAGGAATGCAAACCCAATACGCGTTGGATTCGATGGCCAGTCCCGTGGACAGATCCGTTTCCATGCCGTAGTTGATGGCATATTTGGCCTGTTCGATGGCCACGGGGCCTGTCTCACAGATCTCGGCTGCCATCTGCCGGCAGGTTTCCATAAGACTTTCAGGTGCGCAAACCTGGTTCACCAGACCGATCTGTAAGGCCTCGGCCGCACCGATACGTTTACCGGTAAAGATCAGTTCTTTGGCCTTGCCCTTGCCAACCAGGCGAGGCAGGCGCTGGGTCCCACCGGCGCCGGGGATGATGGCCAGTCGGGTTTCGGTAAGTCCCATGCTGGCGGTTTCCGAGGCGATGCGGATGTCCGATGCCAGGGCCAGTTCAGTTCCACCACCCAACGCCACGCCGTTGACCGCAGCGATCACCGGTTTGTTGAGCTGTTCAATGGCCGTGAACAGGTTGCGGATGGTAAAAATGTATTCCTTGACCTGAATAGGCGACAAGGTGGCCCGCTCCTTCAGGTCTGCACCGGAGCAAAAGGCCCGATCGCCCGAACCGATAATAATGATCACGCGGACATCGGGGTCAAAGCGGATGTCGGCGATTTTAGCCGACAGCGCATGCAGCAGCGCAAAATTGAAAGAATTCATCACCTCGGGCCGGTTCAGGGTGATGACGGTCACTCCGTCTTGTTGCTCAGTGAGCAGAATCGTGTCGTTCATGCAGCCCTCCATATACGGACATGTGAATTAAAAAGGTCAACATCCGATGTAACGGGAAATGACGATGCGCTGGACTTCCGAGGTCCCTTCACCAATGTCCAACAATTTCTGATCGCGGTAAAAGCGCTCCACATCGTACTCTTTCATCAGTCCGTACCCACCGTGAATCTGAACGGCATGGTCGGCCACCCGCCCCATGAGCTCCGAGCAGTAGAGCTTGGCCATGGCGGCCTCTTTCTCGAACGGGCGCTTGTGGTCCCGCAGCCAGCAGGCTTTGTAAAGCAGGTTTCGGCCGCACTCGATCTCCATGGCGCTGTCCGCCAGCTTGAAGGCCACGGCCTGGAACTTGGAAATCGGCTGGCCGAACTGTTCGCGCTTCTGGGCATATTTCAGGGCCGCGTCATAGGCACCCTGGGCACCCCCCAGACCCATGGCGGCGATGGAGAGCCGGCCGCCGTCCAGGGTCTTGAGCATCTGGTGGAATCCGTCACCCTGCTGGCCCAGGATATTTGCCGCCGGTACACGGACATCGTCGAAATAGAGCTCCGCCGTGTTGGAAGAACGCCACATCATCTTCTTTTTCATGGTCACGGCCTTGAATCCTCGGGTGCCGCTCTCCACGATAAAGCAGGTGTATTCCGGTTTGCCGTTGGGGCGGGTGCCGGTGATGGCCTGGACCGTCACCCCCAGGGTCATATCACTGGCCGCGTTGGTGATGAAAATCTTGGAGCCGTTGATGACCCACTCGTTTCCGTCGCGCACCGCCGTGGTCTTGGACCCGCCGGCGTCTGAACCGGCCGTGGGTTCGGTAAGCCCGAAACCCCACAAACCCTCACCGTTACACAGCTTGGGCAGGTATTTTTGTTTTTGTTCCTCACTGCCAAAGTAGTAGAGCGGGCCGATGCCCAGAGAGTTTCCCGCCGCAATCGTGGCCGCCTGAGAGCCGTCCACCCGGGCAATCTCCTCAACGGCGATGATGTAGGAGATGTAATCCATGGCCTGGCCTTCGTACGTCTCAGCGACAAACATGCCGAACAGGCCGATCTCGCCCATCTTTCGCGTAAGATCGGAAGAAAATTCCTCTGCTTCGTCGAGTTCCATGGCCACCGGCGCGATCTCGCTCAGGGCAAACTTGCGGACCTCTTTGCGAATCATTTCCTGTTCTCTGGTCAAATCAAAATCCAAGACGACCTCCTTTCCGCAAAAGCGGGGGCGGCTTAACCACATCATATAGATGCGGCATCGGCCTCTTTTCGATACCGGTATAGATATCCTTTTCAGTGGCCGGCAGGACGTTCGAAGCGGCCCTGCTTCAATCCGCTGATAATAAAATTTTCATAGATGTCGGCAATCTCATCCACCGTCAACCGTCCGTTGGAATTGTACCAGGTCGCGCCGGCCGTACACAGGGTCAAAATCGCATACGAAAGGATCTTTACGTCCACATCGGAAAACACCCCTTCATCCGTACCCCG
>CAVONY010000042.1:7500-236370 GCA_963697405.1 uncultured delta proteobacterium
TGACTGCGAGAGAGACATTTCGAGCAGGTACGAAAGTAGGTCTTAGTGATCCGGCGGTCCCGAATGGAAGGGCCGTCGCTCAACGGATAAAAGGTACGCCGGGGATAACAGGCTTATCGCATCCAAGAGTTCACATCGACGATGCGGTTTGGCACCTCGATGTCGGCTCATCACATCCTGGGGCTGGAGCAGGTCCCAAGGGTTCGGCTGTTCGCCGATTAAAGTGGTACGTGAGCTGGGTTTAAAACGTCGTGAGACAGTTTGGTCCCTATCTTTCGTGGGCGTAGGATATTTGAGAGGATCTGTTCCTAGTACGAGAGGACCGGAATGGACGAACCAATGGTGTTCCAGTTGTCGCGCCAGCGGCATTGCTGGGTAGCTAAGTTCGGAAAGGATAACCGCTGAAAGCATCTAAGCGGGAAGCCCACCTCGAGATTAGATATCCCTTAAGTATGGAAACATGCTTAACTAAAGACTCCTCGAAGACTACGAGGTTGATAGGCCAGGTGTGTAAGCACAGTAATGTGTTAAGCTTACTGGTACTAATCAGTCGTGAGGCTTGGCCACAAAATAACTGACATAAATATTTAAGAAATAATTCGACATTCCAAATTGCACCGATATTATCCGCTTTAGGATAATGCTTTTGGCAAGGCCAGAGGGAGGACGCCGTATTTGTTATACTGCGACGACCGATAACGCAGTCCAAAAGCTTTATCGTAAAGTCGGCTAAACCGCTTTTTCGGTGGCGATGGCGAAGAGGCAACACCCGTTCCCATCCCGAACACGGAAGTTAAGCTCTTCAGCGCCGATGGTACTGCACGGGAAGCTGTGTGGGAGAGTAGGACGCCGCCGAAATCCTTCTTCATACCAGCCCGCTCCCACAAGCTTTCGTGGAGCGGGCTGCCTCGTTTTTATCCTGCCATCATATTTTCAGATCTTCCTCCTTTTTTCGATCTGTGGTAAGGTCTCAACATCATTGCGGACCCATTCTTTGCAACACATTACCATTCCTTTCACACATCGGCCTCAATATGGGTTTTCGAGGGATTAAAAACAGGGTTTTTATTCAATTCTGGATATTGTTCTTCTTATCCATGCTATTCATTGATGTGTTGGTGCTTTTCATTTTTCTCGAAAGAACCATTTCGCGACATATCGATCAAAAACGATCTGTTTTGGCGATTGCCTGTCAAAACCACAGGCGGTTTCCCATTAACGATGATGCACTGGGTTTGGTGATAGACAAGCGCGTGCTGCCCAAGGGCGATCGGTTATTTTTTGCCGAGGCGTCCGCGCTAACTCAGACCGGCGGGCGTCCAATGGAAACGCCGGACGCCCTTGAAACATCGGTTTATCAGACGCTGAACACTGGTTTGGCGACCACTCGAAGGGCCGGGAAAACAATTGGTTTGTTTTTTTTGCAGCACAAATCGGTGATTATTACCTGTCCCATCAAATCAGATGGCGCAACCGTTGCTGCCGGAGGTCTCGAGAGTTCCCTGACAAATATCTATCAGGACTTTCGCAGGATACAAAAGATATCCCTCATCTTTGTGGTCATTAACAGCTTCTTTTTTGCACTATTCGGCAACCGCCAACTCACCCGGATCTATTTCAGGCCGCTGAAAAGGCTGGCAAAACGCGCGGAAACCTATCAAGATGAAGATACACTGTTCTTCTCTGTTCGAAAAGAAGACAACGAGTTTTCCGTTCTCTCCTCTTCATTGAATAAAATGTTGGATCGCATTTCCGACGACAAGCGCGTGTTGAAGGAGACGATCGGCTCTCTCAAGGCTGCCAATGTTGAACTCAAGAAAGCGCAAAACGATGTTATCCGTGCCGAAAAATTGGCCACTGTGGGTCGCTTGACCTCGGGCATCGCCCACGAAATCGGTAACCCCATCGGAATTGTTTTAGGGTATCTGGATTTACTGAAACAGGCGGATTTGAAACCTGAGGAACGAAATGACTTTGTTGCCAGGTCGGAAAAGGAGATCACGCGGATCAATCATATCATTCGGCAATTGCTCGACATGTCCCGATCCCCCGTCGGTGAATCAAAGGCGATGTCCATTCACCAACTGCTCCAGGACCTGATGGTGGTGCTCAGCTACCAGCCGGCGGCAGATTCCATTGTTTTCGAATCGAATCTTGACGCCACCGACGATATTGTTTTTGCTGACCCCGATCGACTCAGACAGGTCTTTTTGAACATCCTGCTAAACGCCGTCGATGCGGTAAGCAGCGATACAGGCGCGGATGCACGGATACAGATGACCACCGAATGCACGACTGATGACAGCGGCTTGCCCAGTGAACCTGAAGGCGGTTTTATCAAGGTGACCATTCAGGACAGTGGGCCCGGGATCCATCCCTCAAATTTGCCTCATGTGTTCGATCCTTTTTTTACCACCAAGCCTCCCGGAAAAGGAACGGGGTTAGGGCTTAGTGTTTCATTCATGATTGTCGAAAAACTGGGTGGCCACATCACGGTATCCGGAAGCGAAGAAATGGGGGCCGTCTTTCAGGTGGTGTTGCCACTGGCTAAGTAAATTGATGTAATCGATATGGATAGAAGGGCAGATTTTTATGAAAGCCAATAAAAAACAAAAAAAAATTCTGATCATCGACGATGAAGAAAATATGCGCCACATGCTTCAAACAATGCTTACGCGCTACGATTATGCCATTTGCACAGCCAAAGATGGTGCCGACGGGCTTGAAAAAATAACCGATGATCAATTCGATTTCGTTCTTTGCGACGTGAAAATGCCTCGGATGAACGGCATGGAATTTTTAAAGGCAGGGCGCGATCGTCTGTTTTCAACCACCGTGATCATGATGTCAGCCTTTGGCAGCATCGACATGGCCATTGAGGCCATGAAACTCGGTGCCTACGATTTTGTTTCTAAACCGTTTAAAAATGAAGAAATCCGCCTGACCATCAAAAAAGCGGAAGAACGCGAGCGGCTGACCAAAGAAAACATTGAACTCAAAGACCGGATCCGGCGTATCGGCGGCAGTCTCTCATTTGGAAACATGGTGGGCAGGAGTCCCATCATTCAGACCGTTTTTTCCGTGGCCTTGAAAGTTGCCCGATTTGACAGCACCGTGCTGATCACCGGTGAGAGCGGCACCGGAAAGGAACTGGTGGCTCAAGGTATCCACCGGGAAAGTGATCGGCGGTCCTGCCCCATGGTTCCGGTAAACTGTGCCTCCATACCGGAGAGTCTCATGGAAAGTGAGTTGTTCGGTCATGTCAAGGGTGCCTTTACCGGGGCCGATAAAGATAAGAAGGGCCTTTTCGAAATAGCAGAAGGGGGAACCCTTTTTCTAGACGAGATTGGGGATATTCCGGTTTCCCTCCAACCGAAGCTGCTCCGGGTACTTCAGGAAAGCGAAATTCGTCCGGTTGGCGGGGGCCAATCCAGAGCCGTCGATGTACGGGTGATTGCGGCTACCTCGAAGGACTTGGAAAAGGAAATGGCGTCGGGGCATTTCAGGGAGGATTTGTTTTACCGCCTCAATGTCGTTCCCATAACGCTGCCTCCGCTTCGGCATCGGCCGGAGGATATCCCCCTGCTGTGCAAATTTTTTATAAACCGCTTTAATAAAAGTCTTGGCAGCAGTATCATGAATATCTCATCTGCAGCCATGACTGGGCTGATGCAACATGACTGGCCGGGTAACATCAGAGAATTGGAAAATGCCATCGAGCGTGCCATCGTCCTTGCGGATGGCAGCACCTTGGAATTAGAAAATTTTGTTTTTGGCAAAGGGGGGGCGTCTAATCCGGATCCAACGGGTATCGGTTATGACGGGTTCTCTTTGAAAGCCGCGAAAGCAGAACTGGAGGATAAGATGATCCGAAAGGCGCTCACTGCAACAGGCGGGAATCGAACCCATGCGGCCAACATGCTTGAGATCAGCCACCCATCTCTGTTAAGTAAAATGAAGCTGTATGGTATCGATTAGGCTTTCGGATAATTAATTTGGACTGCGTTATTGGTCGTCGCAGTATTTTCCAAACGGCTTCCTCCCGCTATCCTTGCCAAATCAATTATCTGAAAGCCTATAACTATACGCTATAGTTTGGCTTGCTGGAATAATCGTTCGATATTCAGCCGGTTGATCATATCCGTGAATATCTCCCCAATCACTTTTTCCGCACCGCCGCTCCCCATCACTTTCAGTCGTTCCGCACTTCCGGACACCACCTCCCGCGCAACCAGTTGCGTGTCCTGAGTCAGGCTGACTTCATAGCTGATGTCCGCCATCCATTTCTGGCCGACCAGGTTGATGTGGAACTGATTGATGTTGATCTGGAACACCGGTATGCTTGGTGAAGGCGAAGTTGAGGCCGCTACGCCTAATTTTTGCAGCCGCTGCTTGAGTGCCGTTTCAAAAAGCTTCGGCAAAGGATACGCACCCAATATTTTCGACTGGTCGTCCGGCATGATCAGAGAAAGAGAGAACAGCCCGGTAAAGTGTTCGAAATTTTCCTTTGCCCGTTTGTTAAAAATTTCTGTTTCGCTGCGCAAATCGCGCGTCTCTATAAAAACGGTGCGTCCCGTCAAGGAGTCTGCAGTGGCAGGCAATCGATAGTCAACGTCAATATAGGATTTTTTGGCACATGAGAAACACAGCGTGGCCACCAGCAACAGGATCGTCATCTTTAAAAACACGTTCACGATCTTTAGCGCCATACCCCCTCCTTATGGTAAACCGGAAATAGAAAAGACATCTGTCTGCCTACATGACACCATGATCTTTGTCAATGCAGGTCATTGTATACCATGGCCAAATTCGCAACCGATGTGGTCTAGTCGTAAACGTAACTGGTGAATACGCTTGCCAAAATGCAATCTTCCATGCTACCTTCAATCGTATAAACGATTCATATTCGATGAATATAGTTTTCTCCCCGCCGACATATATTTAAACACAAGTGTTCCAATGGACCTGTGACAGGTCCGCCGTTATATTAACTGATTGATTGATGGGAGGAGAATGTGATGAAACGATTTAGTTTTGTATTGGCCATGATTGCTGTGTTTGCGCTGATCGGTTCTGTTTCGGCCGGTACCCTGGATGATGTAAAGGCCAAGGGATTCATACAGGCGGGGGTTAACGGCGATCTATTCGGTTTCGGCAAGCCGGATGAAAAAGGGATTTGGAAGGGGCTGGATGTGGATACGGCCCGGGCCATTGCGGCTGCCGTATTCGGCGATGCCGACAAGGTCAAATATACGCCGCTGACGGCCAAAACCCGCTTCACGGCGCTGCAATCCGGTGAGATCGATGTGTTGACCCGTAACTGCACGCAAACCTTGAGTCGCGACACCGCCCTTGGCCTCGATTTCGCCCAGGTCAACTACTATGACGGCCAGGGCTTTCTGGTTTCCAAGAAGCTGGGTGTTACAAGCGCCAAAGAGCTCGATGGCGCATCGGTTTGCGTGCTGCCGGGAACAACCACCGAGCTGAATGTGGCCGATTATTTTCGATCCAATGGCATGAAAATGAAACCCGTGGTCATTGAAAATACGGCGGAACTGGCCAAGGCCTTTTTTGCCGGCAGGTGCGACTGCCTGACCTCGGATGCGTCCCAACTGGCCGGCACGCGCGCTGTGGCACCTAATCCCAAGGATTACACCATTCTTCCGCAAATCATCTCCAAGGAACCCCTGGCACCGGCCGTACGGCACGGTGACAACCAGTGGAAGGATATCGTCAACTACAGTGTCCTGGCCATGATCAACGCCGAGGAGCTCGGTATTACGTCGAAAAATGTGGATGAAATGCTCAAAAGCACGGACCCCAGAATCATGCGCTTTCTGGGAGTGACCGAAGGCAACGGCAAGGCCCTCGGCCTGGATGAAAAATTCGCCTACAACATCGTCAAGCAGGTCGGCAATTACGGTGAAGTCTTCGAAAGAAATGTGGGCGTCAACACACCGCTGGGCATCGAACGCGGTTTGAACGCGCTGTGGACCGACGGCGGGCTGATGTATTCGCCACCGTTCAAGTAAGTACGGACCGGACGCGTCGCCCGTTGCGTCATCTTGTCAGCCGGCGGGCGGCGTGATTCATTGGGACACCTAATCAAGCGTCTGTTGGGTCGTCGGACCTTCCATTCGTCGGCCTGACAGACGTCATTCCTGTGCAACAGCCCTATGCAGCCAAAACAAGACAAGATTCAAGGGAGCACCCCGGCGGCAGCGGTCCCCTTTTACAACGATCCAAAAAAGCGGTCGATTCTGTTTCAGATCGCAACGCTTCTGATGGTCGGCCTGCTGTCCTTTTATCTGATTTCCAATACGCTGACCAATGTTGAAAAACAATCCATTGCTACCGGTTTCGGATTTTTGCAGAAAGAGGCCGCCTTTGAAATCGGTGAATCACCCCTGCGCTATTCTGCAGCTGATACCTATGGCCGGGCACTGGTCGTCGGTTTTTTAAATACCCTGATCGTCTCATTTGTCGGCATCGTCATAACGGTCATCCTCGGCACCTTGGTCGGGATTGCCCGACTCTCTTCCAACTGGCTGGTATCGAAGTTGGCCGCAGGGTATATCGAAGTCTTGCAGGATATTCCGGTGCTCCTGCAGCTCTTTTTCTGGTACGCGTTTTTCTACAATGTCCTGCCGTCGCCCCGACAGGCCCTTAATCCAATCCTGGGCGTTTTCTTGAGTAATCGCGGCTTGGTGTTTGCCGTGCCGGAGGCGCATCCAGTCTATACATACATGGGCATCGCCGTTGTTGTCGCCAGTGTCGCTATCTATTTCCTGCGCCGGTGGGCAAGAGAGAGACAGGCGCGGACAGGCCAACCCTTTCCAACCTTTCGTGTGTCCCTGGCGCTTGTAATCGGATTGCCCCTGTTGACATGGGCCGTCGGCGGCGCCCCGACAGCCATGAACGTGCCGGCGCTGATAGGCTTCAATTTCATCGGGGGAACCAATATCAGCCCTGAATTTACGGCCCTGTTGCTGGGGCTGATTCTTTATACAGCGGCCTTTGTGGCCGAAGTCGTCCGGGCCGGTATTCAGTCGGTGAGTGTCGGGCAGACCGAAGCGGCAATGTCTCTGGGCCTCAGACCGAGTCGGGTGCTGAACCTGGTGATTTTACCGCAGGCCCTGCGTGTCATCATTCCGCCCCTGACCAGCCAGATGTTGAACCTGACCAAGAACAGTTCCCTGGCGGTTGCGATCGGATACCCCGACTTCGTGTCCGTGGCCGGCACCACGATCAACCAGACCGGCCAGGCCATCGAGGGGGTGGCCCTGATGATGGTTGTCTATCTGACGTTGAGCCTGCTGACATCGGCCTTCATGAACTGGTACAACAAAAAGATGGCCCTGGTGGAAAGGTAAAATCGGGTTGCGGTTTTATGGGAAGCGACATCGTTGTTATAAATTTTAACCGGCATTAGCCAACGGAAGCCTCAAGCATTGACGGATTCGTAAAAAAGCCGATATCTGCGTTACGCTTCATCCCTCGTCACTGCGATGTACCGTAAGTACGCCTCATTCCTCGGGATTCGCAAGCCTTGATCTCGGCTTTTTTACGAATCCGTCGGAAATGCGACTTTTTACGAGGGTATCAAGCATTCACTTTATTAAAGAGCAGCATTTTTGAACCCATGGCTGGAACGACTGTCAAACAGGTAGAAGAAACGATCAAACCGCCGGTGACGAGCGTGGGGGTCCTCGGATGGATGCGGGCCAACCTTTTCAACAATTGGTTTAACTCGGTCCTGACGCTGGTCACCCTATACACGTTAGGGAAGATCGTACCCCCTTTTATCCGCTGGGCCTTTGTCGACAGCTTCTGGCTTCCTTCAGCCGGTGAAGCCTGCAAAGGCGCCGAGGGGGCCTGCTGGTCGATCATCCCCGCCAACATTCGATTCATTATTTTCGGATTTTTCCCCTACGAATCGCAGTGGCGGCCTTTGGTGGCCATGGTTCTTCTGATCGCCCTGCTGTTTTACAGCCGGAACAGAGACCATTGGAAAAAATCACTGGCTTATGCTTGGGGTGCCGGCCTTTTTACGATGGGCCTGCTCATGAAGGGCGGGATTTTGGGGTTGGCTGCGGTTGAAACCACCCAGTGGGGCGGCCTCCCGTTGACACTGTTGCTGTCGGTTTTTGGACTGGCGGCTGCCTATCCGTTGGGTGTTGTCCTGGCCCTGGGACGCGCCTCGCGCATGAGGGCGATAAAAACCTTGTGTATCGTTTATATCGAAATGATCCGGGGTGTACCGCTGATCACCCTGCTGTTCATGTCGTCCATCGTTTTCCCCCTGTTTTTACCCGAGGGGGTTACCGTCAACGTCATTTTACGGGCGCAGGTGGCCATCATTTTATTCACTGCCGCCTATATTGCGGAAATCGTGCGCGGCGGGTTGCAGGGGATGGCCAAGGGTCAGTATGAGGCCGCCGAATCGATGGGGCTCAATTATTATCAGACCATGCGGCTGGTGATTCTGCCCCAGGCCCTGAGAATCGTGATACCCCCGACGGTCAGCCAGCTCATCTCGGCTTTAAAGGATACGTCCCTGGTGGTGATCATCGCCCTATACGATCTGCTCAAGACAACCCAGTCCGTGCTGTCGAATCCGACCTGGATGGGGTTTTCTTCAGAGGTCTACATTTTCGTGGCCTTGATTTATTTTGGCTGCTGTTATTTCATGTCCAGCTACAGCAGGCGCTTGGAAAATGAGCTGGATAGGGGTTTTTAACCGGTAACACGTTGGGACTAAATCCAGCGCGGATTACGTATCCATTGAACGATAGACTCTAATTCATGCCCACAACCAAGCCTGAAGAGATCATCATGAGTGAAGACAAGCCTGACAACCGACTGCAGCCGACCGGTGAAGCCATTATCGAGATCAAAGAGATGCATAAATGGTTCGGCGAGTTCCATGTCCTGCAGGACATCAACCTGACCGTGCAAAAGAAAGAGCGGATCGTTATCTGCGGTCCTTCCGGATCGGGAAAATCGACCCTCATCCGCTGCATCAACCGGCTGGAGGAACACCAGCGCGGCCAGATCATCGTCGACGGCATCGAGTTGACCAACGATATCAAGAACGTCGAGAAGATCCGGGCCGAGGTGGGCATGGTGTTTCAGCACTTCAACCTTTTCCCCCATCTGACCATCTTGGAAAACCTGACCCTGGGACCGATCTGGGTGCGCAAGACCCCCAAGAAGGAAGCCGAAGAGGCGGCGATGGCTTACTTGGAAAAAGTGCATATTGCCGAGCAGGCCAATAAATATCCAGGGCAGCTTTCCGGCGGGCAGCAGCAGCGGGTAGCCATTGCCCGCAGCCTGTGCATGAAACCCAACGTCATGCTCTTCGATGAGCCCACCTCGGCACTGGATCCGGAGATGATCAAGGAAGTGCTGGACGTCATGATCGAACTGGCCCAGGAGGGCATGACCATGCTGGTGGTGACCCACGAGATGGGGTTTGCCAAGAGCGTGGCGCACCGGGTGCTGTTCATGGACTACGGCCGGATCGTCGAACAGAATACACCAGTGGAATTCTTCGACCATCCCCAGCACGAGCGTACCAAGCTGTTTTTGAGCCAGATTCTGCATTGAACCGTTGAACTTCCAGCCCACTTCTCGGAAAAAGCCCATGCACCCGCAAACCTGTGCCCGGATCCATTTAGACCACCTGCGATTCAACTTTGGTGAAATTCGGAATAAAATCGCTCCGGCCCGCCTGATTCCTGTGGTCAAGGCCGACGCCTACGGCCACGGCGCCATTCCCGTATCCCGATGCCTAATCGATGAAGGGGCAGACCTCCTCGCCGTCGCCCAGTACCAGGAAGCCATGGAACTTCGCGATAGCGGGATCAATGTTCCCATCCTCATTTTTGGCCGGTTATTCCCAGACGAGCTACCCGAGGCCATACGGGCGGGTTTTCGAATCACCCTGTTCGGTGTTGAAGACATTCGCTGGATCGAACGGGTGCCCGGAAGCCAGACCGCCTCGGTGCATGTCAATGTGGAAACCGGCATGGGACGGGTAGGTGTGCTGCTGGAGCAGGAACCGGAATTCTTCGACCGTCTAACGCGTTCGCGGCGCTGTGTCTGGGAGGGATTGTACAGTCATTTTGCAACCTCGGACGAGGCGGATAAAATCTATGCCCGCGAACAATTGAATCGTTTTAATACGCTGATAGGACGGCTGAAGACCAAAGGCCCGCTTCCGCCCATGGTTCACATGGCCAACAGCGGGGCGGTGCTGGATATGCCGGACAGCTATTTTAACGCCTGTCGATCAGGAATCATGCTATACGGCCACTACCCATCAACGGAAACCTCACGGTCGATCCCGCTGAAGCAGGTGATGACCCTCAAGACGGCTGTCACGCATCTGCGGCGCCTGCCTGCCGGCCATAATGTGAGCTACGGAAGGCGGTGGCAAACTGAATGCGAAACCACCATTGCCGTGCTTCCTATCGGGTATGCCGACGGCGTTCGGCGCCACCTGACCAACCGGCTCCAGGTGATGATCGGTGGCCGGCGATACCCGGTGGTCGGTACCATTACCATGGACCAGATGATGGTGGATGTGGGCGATGATCCGGTTGCGGTAGGCGACGATGTCCTGATTTGGGGGGACACGGAGAACGGCCAGATCCAGGTTCTCGATGTGGCTGAAGCCATGGGCTCGATTCCCTATGAGATGACCTGCGGGATCTCTCGCCGGGTTCGTCGTGTGGTTATGACGGGTTATCCCAATCCCGGCACCGATTGACAGGTTTGTCGGCTGTCGGTTTCAAGGCGGCCATCCGGATCGTTGGCCAGATCAATGCCATGGGAACCAAATGCCGGGCTTCTCTCGATTTAAGACGTTGAGCCAAAGTGTGGCCTTTACCTTCATGTGTTCTGAGCACACTTGAACTGACAGTATTTAAAAATAAGATATCCCCCTAAAAATATGGTATCACAACTTTTAAAATGTCCTCAACAGTGGAGATGGGTTGGAGTTATCCAAATAATATACACCGTCCCGATTGGACAAAAAAATGATAGGCAGAAATGATTTGTAATCCTGCCTACCATTGAAATAATCTCAATCGTATCTCTTTTGCCGCTTTAACGGTGCATTCTCATTAATGTACGAGTAGCAGTACAAATTATTGTATAAAAAGGACAACCAAATGGATCCGTTTCATGCGGATCATCTAAAAGCACTATTGTTTTCTTGTTCCTTGAAATGGTTCCTTCAAGCGTATCTCCTCTTTGAGTTTCAATCGTAATGTTGCCTGAATGGGTTACCTTGTAATCGAATTTATTATCATTTGCCTCGAAAATACGAATCCCGCCGGGTATGCCGCATGTAGGTGGCTGAACCGGCGGGGTGACTGTAGCGTACATTGTATAGGAATAAGTCCCTGTTCCATCTTTTTTGAAAATCCAAGTGCCGTTCGACACGGTAGTACCAGCATAAACTACACCAGGATCATTAAATTCATCAGGTGCAGCGTCAATGGCCTGACCCCAAGGAGTATCAGCAATTGGATAGTACCCATACTGTGAATGGATACAACTACCCGAAGCGCTCATCGCATATGTCCCTTTGAAATACTTCCAGTCTTTTGCCATTGTAACATTGGCAGACATGAACACAGATAAGACAATAATCATCAGAACAATAATGGGTTTTTTCATTTCAGCCCCCCTTTAATATTTTAAAAAGTTCCTACAAATAAAAGTCAAATTTGTACTCCAAAATCCTTGGGAATCGTGTTTGTTCATTAAAATTAATGCTTAATCAAATGCATTTGAAAGCTTTATATCCCAACAGAATAATTAATATTCTATTGGGACCAAGCATGCACAATTTAAGGGGGGTCTCCATTGAATCTTCACCAGATTTTATGGTTAAACATAATAGAAACCAGTTCATTTTCGGGGGCAAAGAAACACAGAGGTTGAGGACAAAATTGAAGCTAAAGATAACTTCCAGAAAACAATTTTAGATCAGTTTGAATTTGCGCTTTAAGCGTCATATGCGAGGAGGGTAATACAATACCATTACCACTGCAGAGGGGTGTGTCAAGCTATATGATTAATGATAATAATGGGTTGATGCCACATTGTGGTAGGTTTGGCCCAAATATGACAACAATTCTAATGGGTGAGGATTGTTGTGATGTATTGAGATTTTCACCACCCTGCCAAAATTACAGATACCATCTTTCTGGATATCCAGCCAAATGAATCATTCCTCATGTCTTGATGGGGTGCAGGAGCACTTTCTGTGTTTATAAAATGCCTTTCGCAAATTAAAATGTAAATAATAATCATTGCATAATTCGATGCGATTGCCCACACGTTGGCTCAACATTTTGCCTTTCGATTTGAGATGGCTTTACTTTTCCAAAAAAAGAAAAAACCTGGCCGTAAAGGTGATCAAGGAGAGCATTGCGCCGTTCGATTAACTATGGGCGGCCGGCATTTGAAACGGGCGCAGGCCGCTCTGAACGCCATAGAATAGGGCTACGGAAAAAAAAGACCCGAAATGACTGCTAACAACCGCTATTTTAAGCAGGACCGCCGGCCATCGCCTGTTCCCGCAAAAGATCGTAGAGGCGACGGGTGATCGGCCCCACCTCGCCGTTGCCAATGGATTTGTCGTCGATGCGCACTATGGGGAGAAGCTCGGTGACGGTTCCGGTGAGAAACACCTCGTCGGCACCCAATAGCGCATCGGTTCCAAAAAACGACTCCTCCACATTCAGGTCCGCAGCCTTGCAGAGGTTTAGGACAACCATGCGGGTAATTCCCGGAAGGATGTTGTCTGTCAGCGGATGGGTGGTCAGCCGGCCTCCGGATACGATGAACAGGTTCGAACTGGTTCCTTCGCGGACGATTCCCTGGGCCGACACGAAGATGGCATCGTCGCAGCCCGCGTCCAGCGACTTCTGTTTGGCCAGGCTGTTGGACAGCAGTTGAACGGTTTTGATATCACAGCGTCCCCAGCGGGTATCTTTAACGGTGATGGCCGTCGCTCCGTTCTTCCGTTTCTCAGCCGGCATCTCGTTGACCGGCCGGATGGTCATGACGATCTGGGGGGTCATGCCCGGGGTGAATGCATGGTTGCGGGGTGCGACGCCCCTTGAAATCTGAATGTATAAGCCCGCCCGTGGGTAGCCGGAAAGGGTGAACAGATCCAGAACGGCTTTTCTGATGTCGGTGCGGGAGATGGGATCGAAGGCGAGTTCCCGCATGGATCGCTCCAACCGATCCAGATGTTCCTCCAGCATGAACGGGCGTCCTTTATAGCTGGCCACAAACTCATAGACCCCGTCACCGAACTGGTAACCCCGATCTTCGATGGGCACGACCGCTCTTTCGATGGGCATGATTTCTCCGTTCACATAGGCCAGGTCCGGCATGGGAGCCTCCTTTCGAAGCGCATGATATTGCTTTGGTGCAGTGTTTGGTCGGTGGATCGGTTACCGCACAGGATTTTTCAACATACACCAAAACGATCTGCGTTGAAACCCAATTGGCAGTCCATGAAGGGGTGCTGGACGATATCAAAGATTGGCGGTTTGACACAGGATTCGCTCCTGGGATATACCCCTCTCATCAATGATCCAATTAATTGCTATTCGTCTTATGTTTTCTAAGATAGAAATACCAAATTGTTACGATTAATAAGCTAAGCAGCCGATCGGATAATAGCCATGAAACCCATCGTTGCCCTTGTTGGCAGACCCAATGTGGGTAAATCCACCCTTTTCAACCGTATCACCCGATCCCGGGATGCCATTGTGGATGACCTGCCCGGCGTGACCCGGGACCGGCATTTCGGGGATGCCCGCTGGAACGATAAAGCCTTTACCCTGGTGGATACCGGCGGATTTGCCGAAGGGGACGGCGACGCATTTGCCGCGCATATCCGCCAGCAGGTTGAGCAGGCCATTGCCGACGCCGATGCGATTGTCCTCATCCTTGATGGTAAGGGGGGTATGTCTCCCTTTGATGCCGACCTGATCAACATTCTGCGCACCGCAGACAAACCTGTGTTTCATGTGGTCAACAAGATTGACGGTGAGGGCCAGGAAAAAGCCTTGTCCGATTTTTATAGCCTGGGCATCGATAATCTGTTTCCGGTTTCGGCTGAGCATGGATACGGGGTCCCCGATTTTTTGGATGAACTGACGGCCGGGTTTGCTGAACTGACGGCTGAGGAAGAACGGCCCGATGCCATCCGCATTGGGGTGGTGGGAAAACCCAATGCCGGTAAATCTTCTCTAATCAACGCCATTTTAGGTGAGGCGCGCCTGGTGGTCAGCGAAGTCGCCGGCACCACACGGGATTCCATCGACGCGGCCTTTACCCGGGGAGACCAGACCTACGTGCTGGTGGACACCGCCGGGATTCGCCGAAAGGGGAAGGTGTCCCAGCGTCTGGAAAAATTCTCGATCATCAAGGCCCTGCGCAGTCTGGAACGGTGCGATGTGGCCCTGATCGTCATCGATGCCGAACAGGGCATCTCCGATCAGGATGTCCATGTGGCCGGCTACGCCCATGACCGCGGATGCGGGGCGATTTTTCTGCTGAACAAATGGGACCGGATTGACAATCGGGACGGCAAAGCCCTGAAGCGGTTCACGGAAAATCTGCGCATGGACGCCAAATTCCTGAACTTTGCACCAGTGATGACGGTTTCGGCTAAAACCGGACAGCGGATTCAACGCATCTTTCCTATCGTGGATCAGGTTTACGATCAGTATTCGGTTCGGATTACCACCGGGAAGTTGAACAAGGCCATGGACCAGGCCCTGACGCGCACCCAGCCCCCGATGCACAAAAACACGCGGCTCAAGTTCTACTATGCCACCCAGGTGTCCACCCGGCCGCCCACCTTTGTCAGTTTTGTGAACTTCCCGGACGGCGTGCATTTTTCTTATCAGCGCTACCTGGTGAACCAGATCCGGGAAGCATTTTCCCTGGACAAGACGCCGGTTCGCCTGCTGCTGAAACAGCGCACCGGAAAGAACCCGGCTTTTTTAAACAAGCGTTCCACACCCTTCAAACGAAAAAAGCGATCCAGCAAGCGCCCCACTAAACGATAGCGATGGACCTTTTCGACTACCAGGCTTCAGAATCCGCAGATGCCCAGCGACCACTGGCCGAACGCATGCGCCCGCACCGCTTGGCAGACCTGTTCGGCCAGGATTCGGTCACGGGGCCGGGTTCTCTGATTCGCCATGCCATCGAAAACGACCGGATTTTTTCCATGATCCTGTGGGGGCCGCCCGGCTGCGGGAAAACCACCCTGGCGAGGATTATCGCCGGTGAAACCCGATCCCATTTTAGTCACTTTTCGGCGGTGCTCGCCGGCATCAAACAGATCCGTGAAGTCATCGATGAGGCCAAGAAACAGCGGCAGTTCCAGCGCAGGCGAACGATCCTGTTTGTGGACGAGATCCACCGGTTCAACAAGGCCCAACAGGACGCCTTTCTGCACCATGTGGAGTCCGGGTTGATTACCCTGATCGGCGCCACCACGGAAAACCCGTCCTTCGAGGTGATCTCGGCGCTGCTGTCCCGTTGCCGGGTGATTACCCTCAACCTGCTGGACGAGGACGCCGTGGGTTTCGTGCTCGATCGGGCAGTCGAAGATGGGAGGGCAGGGCTCGGAGAATTGAATTTATGCCTGGCTGACGATGCCCGGCAGCATTTGATCCGGATTGCTTCTGGGGATGCGCGGAGCGCCCTCAATAACCTGGAGATGGCCGCCACGCTGGCTTTGGCCGAATCTCCACCCCGAACGGGCACTCGCCGAATGATCACCCTGGAGCATGTGGAAAGCGCGCTGCAGAAAAAGGCGCTGCTTTACGACAAGGGGGGTGACGAGCATTTTAACATCATCTCCGCGTTTCACAAGAGCCTGCGGGGCAGTGATCCGGATGCGGCCCTGTATTGGCTGGCCCGCATGCTGGAGGCCGGGGAAGACGCCCTGTATGTGGCCCGGCGCATGGTGCATTTTGCCTCCGAGGATGTGGGCAATGCCGATCCGTTTGCCCTGCGTCTGGCCTTGGGGGCCATGGAGGCCTTTCGATTTTTAGGGCATCCGGAAGGGGATCTGGCCTTGGCCCAGGCCGCTGTTTATCTGGCCACGGCGCCCAAGAGCAACAGTGTCTACCAGGCATGGAATAAGGTGACGCAGACGGTCAGAGAAAAAGGCGCGCTGCCGGTTCCCCTGCATATTCGCAACGCGCCCACGGGATTGATGAAGGATCTGGGCTACGGCAAGGGATACCGCTATGCCCATGATTTTAAGGACGGATATGCCGTTCAGGACTATCTGCCTGACGCCATCGCCGGCAGCCTGTATTATATTCCGACGGACCGGGGTTACGAGAAGATGATAGCCGGGCGCCTGAAGCAATGGCGGACATTGAAGGAAAAAACGAAAAAGTGAACTGCGACGATGAGCGCATTCAACGCCGCTTGCCTGAGCCGAGCAGAGAATCCGTATTCATGAACACGACCACTTAGCCAATCGAAATCTCTACATCCATGAACTGCTTCAACGTATTGGCCACGATGCAGCCCCGCTCGGCGACCAGAACCATCTTTTCCATCTGATCCCGATCGATCCCATCGCCCTTCACCGCCATGGCCATTTTCTGGAAGCGGGGCGGCGTCCCATCCAGCGTACCGCTGACCTTAACGGACAGCCCCTTTGCCTCGATTCCCCGTCCCTGGAAAGCAGCGATAAGGTTGCTCATGAAACAGCCGCCCAGGCTGGCCACAAACATTTCGCCGCCCATGGGGCCCTGGTTGCCGCCTCCTTTTTCCATCGGGCGATCGGTGATCAGTTCATGCTCGCGAATCCGGGTGCGGGCGGCGGTGGAACCCTCAATTTGAGATATTGTCGTGGTGACTTCCGGCACGATCTGATCCTCCTGTATAAAGTTGTCAATATGTTCAATTTGCTCATGGTCGGTGCAACAATCAAGTTTTTGCGCGAAATAACCAAGAGCCTTGAGATTGAATGTCGCCGATCCTTGATTGATTTGGCCGGTGGATATTGGTACAAAGAGCAATACCTTTAGGCGACATTTTCAAACAGCGTGCATTCATCTTTCAAGGGAGGGCGTATGATGTCCACACCGGTTGCCGCTAAACCCGTCTTGATCGTATTCGTCCTGCTGGCACTCTTGAGCGGTTTCATCACCCGAACGGCCGAGGCGGACCTGCGCCTTTACAAGGGGCAGACCGTATACGTGCCGGTGTATTCGCATATTTACAGCGGCGACCGGGAGCAACCCTTTTACCTGGCCGCCACGCTGAGCATCCGCAATACGGATACGAAACATGCCATCACACTGACGGCGGTGGATTATTACGACTCGGACGGCAAGTTTTTGAAACACTATCTGGAAAAGGCTCTACCCCTCAACGCCATGGCCACCAAACGCTATGTGGTGCCCGAGTCGGACAAAAGCGGAGGCTCCGGCGCCAAATTTATCATCAAATGGCAATCCGGTGAACCGGTGGCGGAACCGTTGATCGAGTCGGTGATGATCAGCACCAAAACCCAGCAGGGGATCTCATTTACCTCACGGGGGAGGGTGCTTGAAGCTTTTTAAGATAGAGCAGCAACAGCGCGCCAGCCAGCATCATGGCCAGGCACAGCAGTTGTCCCATGGACAGGGAAAATAAGATAAAGCCCAGATGGGCGTCGGGCTGGCGGGCATACTCGATAAAAAAGCGAACCAGGCCATACCCCATGAGATAGAGAGCCAGCATGGCGCCCCGGGTGGTGACCCGGTTTTTGACCGCCCAAAGGACGATAAAGAGGACGATGCCCTCGAAAAAGGCCTCGTAAAGCTGTGAGGGATGCCGCCGGCCGGGACCCGGTGCAAAGGGGAAAAACATGCCGATGGGATGGGTCGTCACCCGCCCGAAAAGTTCGCCGTTGATAAAATTGCCCAACCGCCCGAAGGTATATCCCAGCGGAATGCAGGGGACGATGAGATCGGCCATGTTGAAAAAATCCAACCGGTTTTTACGCACGAAAATGACTGTCGCCACGACCACACCGATGAGCCCTCCGTGATAGGACATTCCCGTGATGCCGGTAAACCGGATGCCGCCGGAAAATTCAAAGGGCAGGATGACCTCCAGTGGATGGTGCAGGTAGTACGAGAAGTTGTAGAAAAGCACATAGCCCAGGCGGGCGCCGACGATCAGGCCCAGGATCATGGCCGTCATGAGCCCCTGGAGCTGGTCGGCATCGATCCGGAAACGATCCTCCCGCCGGAGGCGATGGCTGGCCAGGATATAGGTGATGGCAAAGGCCACAATGTACATGAGTCCGTAGTACTGCAGCTTGAAACTGCCGATTTCCAGGATTACCGGGTCCATATGCTCCGGCAGATGCTGCCACCAGTAAAGAAAATCCCCCATATTGTTTCGCTTTCATCGATTCTCGGTTGGTCTGAAAAGGGTGACCATACTACCCCCCGGCGCCTCGCGTCAATATCCCCTGTTGAATGTCAAACGCCAAATATTCAAAAAGGAGTCCGGTCAATTTACTTGCCTGCCATCGAAACATTTCCCTTGATCCGATAATAGTGAGTTACTCTTTACGCCCACATAAAACACGGTGTAATAAGGTCAAACGGAGACGTCCTGCCTGGGCACTTTTCCCTGCCAGGTATTTTTATCTTTGAAACAGGTGTGGATCAGGTCCATGGTTTCCCGCTTTTGAAGGGACCAGGCCGGGGACACCAGTTCCCTGGGGTGGGGGTCGCCAGTGAGGCGCTGAATGATCATCGTCTCCGGCAGGCGTTCGATGAAGTCACATATCAATTCAGCGTACTCCCGCTGGCCCAGGCAGCGGTAGCTGCCGGATCGGTATAGGGTCTCCATGGGTGTTCCCCGCACCACATAAAGCAAGTGGAGTTTGATCCCGTCGATACCCATGGCGGCGACGGCATCGGCGGTCTCCAGCATATCCTGCCGGGATTCGCCGGGCAGTCCCAGAATCACATGGGCGCAGATGTTGATGTTACGGTTGCGGGTAAGCGATACCGCTCGTTCGAAGCATGCAACGTCGTGGCCCCGGTTAATCCGGGCGAGGGTGTGGTCGTGGGCGCTTTGAAGGCCGTACTCAATCCAGATGAGATGCTTCCTGGCGTATCCTTCAAGCAGGTCCAGCACCGTCGGATCAACACAGTCCGGCCGGGTGCCGACGGCCAATCCCACTACGTTTTCAATGGCAAGGGCTTCGTCATACAGCGCTTTCAAGTGCTCGACAGGGGCGTAGGTGTTGCTGAAAGACTGGAAATAGGCCATCAGTTTGTTGGTTTTGAAACGGCGGGCGATTCTTGCCTTGCTGCGCTCGATCTGCTGCGTAATCGATACGCCCTGGCGATGCGCACCGGTTCCGGATCCTTTGGCATTGCAGTAAATGCACCCGCCAGTGGAAAGTGTGCCGTCGCGGTTGGGGCAGTTGAGCCCGGCGTCGACGGTGACCTTGTGGACCCGGCAACCAAACAGCGATCGAAAGTAGGTGTTCAGGTCCCGGTATGGTTTTTTGTGCATGGTGATCCTGTCCTTGACCTCGATATCCCGGCGATTATATAGTGCCCCCCCGGAAACGTCATCTTTCGGCACAGGCCGTCCTTCTTACGCTAATGAAATCCTTGACGGTGTGCCACTGTGCGTGCTGCCGCCAGGACGCTTGGGCGGTCAATTTCAATCTCGCTGCGGCCCTGGCGTGTCGTAGATCCCGCATTGCGGGGAACCTAAATCTACCATTTCCGTATGGGCACTGGCAATGTGTGTGATAGATAATTTTAAGGCAGTGAAAATAAATGGCAATATATCAGAAACAATATGACGTGATCGTTGTGGGCGGGGGGCACGCCGGCTGCGAGGGCGCCCTGGCGGCGGCCCGCATGGGCTGTCACGTTCTGTTGCTGGCCATCGACCTGGACAAGATCGCCGCCATGCCGTGCAGCCCCTCCATCGGTGGAATGGCCAAGGGACAGCTGGTCAAGGAGATCGATGCACTGGGCGGAGAGATGGCCAAAATTGCCGATCAAACGGCAATCCAGTACAAGACCTTGAACACCAAAAAGGGGCCGGCAGTGCAGTCCACACGAACCCAGAACGACAAAGGGCGCTACCACACGGCCATGAAAGCCGTTCTGGAGAAGCAGCCCAACCTGGACCTCAAACAGGCTCTGGTGGAGCGCCTGATCGTTGACGGGGACCGGATCTTGGGCGTTGAAGACCACACCGGCTTTGGTTTTCAGGCGCCGTGCGTGGTGCTGGCCACCGGGACTTTTCTTTCCGGGCTGGTGCACATCGGCTTCAAAACCATGCAGGCCGGCCGGGCCGGCGAGTTTGCCGCCTACAGCCTGCCCACCCATCTCAAGTCGCTTGGCTTTAGCCTGGGTCGCATGAAGACCGGCACCCCGCCGCGGCTCGACCGGGCCAGCATCGATTTTTCCCAGTTTGACGAGCAGCCGCTGGAGGACCCTGCCCGCGCCTTCTCCTTCTCGGGCCAACCGGCGCGGCTGACCCAGGTTCCCAGTTTTATCGGGCACACCAGCGAGCAGGTCCACCAGGTGGTGCGGGAAAACCTGCACTTGTCCGCCCTGCACAGCGGCATCATCAAAGGGGTGCCGGCCCGTTACTGCCCCTCGTTTGAAGACAAGATCGTCCGCTTTCCGGAGCGGGACCGCCACCAGATCATCCTCGAGCCCGAGGGACTGGACACCCAGGAGATCTACGCGTCGGGCCTGGGCAACAGCCTGCCCATAGAGGTCCAGACCCAGGTGGTCAGACGTGTCCGCGGCCTGGAGGAGGCGGAAATCATGCGTCCGGCATACGCCATCGAGTACGATTTCATCAATCCGATTCAACTTCGCCCCACCCTGGAGACCAAGCGGGTGAAAGGCCTTTATCTGGCCGGCCAGATCAACGGCACATCGGGTTACGAAGAGGCTGCGGCCCAGGGCATGTGGGCCGGCATCAACGCCGCCTGCAGGGTCCAGAAACGACCGCCATTTATCCTGGATCGCAGCCAGGCATACATGGCTGTGATGGTGGACGACCTGGTCACGCGGGGCACACGCGAGCCATACCGCATGTTCACCTCGCGGGCCGAATACCGGCTCATGCTCAGGGAGGACAACGCCGATCTGCGGTTAACTGAGATCGGTCACGAACTCGGCTTGCATAGTGCCGATACGCTGAAGGCCAATCGCGAGCGAAAAGCCCAGATACAGGCCGAAATTCAGCGCATTAAGCAGGCGGTGATCAAGCCGCTGCCTGCGGTCAACGCCTACCTGGAGCAGCGGGGCACGCCGCCCATCGACAACGGCCTCCATCTGGTCCAGTTACTGAAGCGGGCTGAACTGGGTTACGACGCGGTCGCCAGATTGTCACCGGCTGAAACACCGCCGACAGAGCGGGTGGCCCGGCAGGTTGAGATCGAAATCAAGTACGAGGGCTACATTCGGCGACAGCTTCAGGAGATCGACAAGTTCAGACATCTGGAGCAGATCAAACTGCCGGATTCGATCGATTACACGATCGTTCACGGCCTTTCCAGCGAACTCAAAGAGAAACTGGCCGCGGTCCACCCAGCCTCCCTGGGCCAGGCATCGCGCATCGAGGGCATGACGCCTGCGGCCATTTCCGTTCTCATGGTGCATCTACGCCTATGGAAAAACCGTTAGTCCCCCGCCTGCGGGTGGACAAGCTTTTTATCCACGATGTCGGTCCGGTCAGCCTTGATATCGACAAAGGCGAGTGCGTGGGACTCTCCGGTCGGTCGGGTTCGGGAAAAAGCCTTTTTTTAAGGGCGATTGCCGACATCGAACCCCATGGTGGAACGATCTGCCTCGACGGCACCGAGCAGGCGCTGATCCCTGCACCGGCCTGGCGGCGGCAGGTAGCCCTGCTTCCGGCCGAAAGCCGGTGGTGGTCCGATACGGTGGGCGACCATTTTGCGACCGCCGCTGCAAGCCGATTGAACCGGCTTGGGTTCGACGCAGACATTCTGACCTGGCCGGTTTCACGGCTTTCCAGCGGGGAGCGACAGCGCCTGGCCCTGTTGCGCCTTCTGGAAAACCAACCCTACCTCCTGTTGCTGGACGAACCCACGGCCAACCTGGATGAAGAGAATTCCGCCAAAGTCGAAGCGCTGATTCGAGCCTACCGTGAGGAGACCGACGCAGCTGTTGTGTGGGTCGGCCACCAGAGGGCCCAGTTAAATCGGGTGGCCAGCCGGTTTTTTGCTATGGAAAGCGGCCGTATGATTGGCAGTGGAGGGGTACCGTGACCTCGGAGACCATTTTTCTAACGCCAACGGATCTTTTCTTGGCCGCCCTGCTGGTGATTGCCCTGGCCCTGGTCAGCCGGCGCATGGGGCTGGGGTTGGCCGGGCAGACCATCGTGGCCGCCCTTCGGACCACCTTGCAGCTGTGCCTGGTCGGTCTGGTACTGAAGGTGGTTTTTGCGTCGATTAATCCGCTGTTGATAGCATCCATGGCCCTGGTGATGCTGGTGGCCGCCGCCCGTGAGGTGATGGCCCGCCAGAAGCGCCGTTTTGTCGGCTGGTGGGGCTTCGGCACGGGGGCTGTCTCCATGTTTGTCTCCTCTTTTGCCATCACCATATTCGCCCTGGCGGCCATTATCGGCGTCGACCCATGGTATACGCCGCAATATGCCATCCCCCTGCTGGGAATGATGCTGGGGAACACCATGACCGGCATTTCCCTGGGCCTTGATCGATTGACGGAATCGGCCTGGGAGCGCCGCAGCACCATTGAAGGCCGGCTGATGCTGGGACACACCTGGTCCGAGGCGATCGGCGAGATCCGCCGGAACAGCGTCCGCAGTGCCATGATCCCCACGATCAATTCCATGGCAGCTGCCGGACTGGTGAGTCTTCCCGGCATGATGACCGGCCAGATTCTGGCCGGCAACCCGCCGCTTGAAGCGGTCAAGTACCAGATCCTGATCATGTTCATTATCTCCGCCGGCACCGGCTTTGGCGCGCTGATCGCGGTTTGGACCGGTGCGCGCCGGCTATTTGACGACCGACACCGGCTGAGGCTGGATCGGCTCAAAACATCCGCGCAATGACATGCTCAACGGCTTGACATTAAAAACCAAACACCTTATTTTTGCGGATTAACAAGGTGAACGCTGAACCATATTTTAGGCATGCGTTCATGCAAACCACAGCAGGGAGCGGGATCAATCATGTCCGAACAGGATTACTACCAGGTATTGGGCGTGTCCAAAACCGCCACGGATACCGAGATCAAAAAGGCCTACCGCAAGCTGGCCATGAAATACCATCCGGATCACGCCAAGGGTGACAAGCGCGCCGAAGAGCAGTTCAAGGCGGTCAGCGAGGCCTACGCGGTGCTCAGCGACAAGGAGAAGCGTCAGCAGTATGATACCTTCGGCTCTACCGACTTCCACCAACGCTATTCTCAGGAGGATATATTCCGCAATGTGGATTTGGGAGATATTCTTAAAGAGTTCGGCTTTGGCGGCCAGGGGAGGCGGTTTTCTTTTGGCGGCGGCGGGCCGTTTGGTGGACACCAGCGGCGCCAGGCACCGATCAAAGGTTCAGATTTGGTTTATGAACTGCCCCTGACACTGCAGGAAGTGGCCAGCGGAACCAGCAAGGCCGTCACCTTTCAGCATCAGGGACGCAACGAAAATATCACGGTTAAAATACCTCCGGGGATGATTACCGGCAAGAAACTTCGCCTGGCGGGAAAGGGCGAGCAAAGCGGATACGGAGGCCCTCCCGGAGACCTGTATATCAAATCCCGGGTGACCGCAGACCCGTTATTCACCGTCGATGAACATGACCTCCATGTCACCGTTACTATTCGGCTTAGCGAATCCCTTCTGGGTACCCAAGTGAAGATACCCACCCTCGAAGGAGGAGAACTGAGTCTAAAAATTCCTCCGGGGACCCGTCATAAAACCCGGATGCGTCTGGCCGGGCACGGGCTTCCCCAGATGAAAGGCAGTTTGAAGGGCGACCTGTATGCCACCGTTTCAGTAGATATTGCAAAAGAACTATCTCCCGAACAGAAAAAGCTCGTGAAAAAGCTGGCTGCCACCGGCATGTAACAAATTAAATTCATTGACAACTAACCCCTATTAGGTTACTTGTCTCGCTGAACTGGCGGCATGGAATTGGTGTTTCATGATTGCCTACAATCGGTTGTTTTGACTTTCTCCAACTTCATTGGCAACATCCGCACCAAACCACTAGACCCCATGGCCCTTGTTTCTTCCATTTTCAAACTTTTTAATGCTTGCCAGCTGCGCGACGAGCAGTAAAGATCGCATATGCCTGAATTTATTCCCGTTATAAATAAGCATGAAATCCAACGCCAGATACTCAGAATCGCAGAAACCATTTCAACAGACTATCAGGGCCGGGAACTGGTGCTGATTGGGGTTCTCAAGGGGGCCTTTCTTTTTCTCGCCGATCTGGCTCGTGAGTTGAAACTAAAAAAAGTTAAGATCGATTTTCTTCAAGCTTCCAGCTATGGTGCCGATACTGTTTCTTCAGAGAACATCGTGTTGAAGAAAGACATTGACGTTGATATCCGCGGCAAAGATGTGCTAGTGGTTGAAGACATCGTCGATACCGGCCTTACGCTGGCCTATCTGATCAGCCACCTTGAGGGCTTTCGTCCCAGCAGCATCAAGGTTTGCGCCATGATCGACAAAAGGGAGCGGCGAAAGGCAGCGATCAGCGTCGACTACGCGTGCACAACCATAGAAAAGGGCTTTCTCGTGGGTTATGGCTTGGACTATGCAGAGGATTACCGAAATCTGCCAGAAATATATCATATGAAACTTTAGTCAATGAGGGGTGCTATGATTATCACCTGTGAAGCGTGCAACACCAGTTTCAACCTTGATGACAAGATGCTCAAAACCACTGGTTCAAAGGTCAGGTGTTCGGTTTGCGCCAACGTATTCACCGCCTTTCCGCAGCAGGCGCCAGCCCCTGAATCGCCAGCCGAAGCAGTCGAAACCGATGCTGTACCGGAAACCAAGCCAGGCCCCGAACCCGATCTGGCGGCAGCTTCCGCCTTGGCATCGGCTATACCAGACACCCCTCCGGCAGCGGATACGCCTGATGGGCATACGCCCGAGACGGGTATTATTGACGAAGACGCCGACGCGCTCTTCGCCGAAGGCACCGACCTTGACTTTGCATTGGAAGACGAACCGGGGGAGGGGGTGTCGGCCACTGAAATTGAAGATGCAGTGAGCGGTGCCCTGGAAGATGACCTGGCGGATCAGTCCTTTGAATCTGACGTTGAACCGGATCCGTCACTGGAATCCGACGCCGTCGACGAGAGTGGTGAAACCGTCATCGCCAGTCTGGACGATTTTGACTTGGACCATACTCCTGAGCAAACTGATGATGACGGCGCTGCCACCGTTGTCGCCGACCTGGATGATGACATGAATCTCTCGCTTGACGGACTGCCTGATGTGGCGGAGACGGTCATCGCCGATCTGGACCAGGATGATTTTGATCTGGATGTCCCGCCTGAGTCCGGCGGGGATTCGGAAGGTACCGCCACCGTCATCGCCAACTTGGATGACGAATCGCTGGATCTGGATAGCGATTTTTCTTTGGAACTCGACGCGGCACCCGAATCGGCGGCTCCAGCAGACGAGGGTCTACCCGAAACGTTGGATGATCTGGAGGGCCTGGATCTCACACTGGATATGGACAAGGGTGCTGAAGCGCCTCAGGCTGAAGTGATTGCGTCGAACCCGGTCGACTCGTCGCTGGATGATCTCTCACTGGATTTCGACCTGGAACCGGATGCGGATATGGCCGACGCCTCATCAACTGGGGATGCTGGCAGCGACGTCGATGAGGAACTGGATCTTAATTTGGATCCGGACGGCACCGACGCCGGGGAAATGGAGCCGGTTCCTGAATCGCCAGCGATGGAAGATGATTTGGACCTTTCCAGCCTCGAGGGCCTGTTGGATGATGACGAGGCGAGTGGGGATGATTCCGTCACCATGGTCGTCGATGAAGGTGAAGAACTAGGCCTGGCTCTTGACATGGATGATGAAGCGCCTGCGGATGTTGCAGATACCGCCGGTGAGCCTGGGGATGAAACCCTGGAAGATTTGGAATTCGACCTGGACGGGGACGGCAGGGCTGAAACCCTCGACATCGACGATGCCGATGATACCGATCAGGAGATTGATCTGTCTGAAATCGAGAAGATGCTTGAAGAGCCGGAAACAGAAGACGCGAAATTCAGCGTTATGCCGGAGCAAGACCTTGATCTGGACATCGAAGCCAGCCTTGAGACGGAAAAATGGATGTCCGAATCCGGTGATGACGACCAAGTTGTGGTGGATGACGACCTGGATCTATCCGATCTCGAGCAGGTGTTGGACGAGGTTGACACCGATGCGGATGACGATACCCCGGAGGATCAGGAACTGGATCTGGATTTAGGCGATGGTGAGGTGCTGGGGACACCTGATGAAACCGTGGCCATCGATAACGATCTGGATTTCGATCTATCTGATTTTGAGGATGGTGCCCCGCCAGAATCTGCTGGTGATACGGCTCACCGTCTCCGTGAATCGTTAGACATGGATCTGGAATTCGAGGTGGAAGAGGGCAGCAAGGTGGAACAGACCTTAGAAGATGAAGGCCTGGAAGAAACAGTCGCCATCCCGGTGCCGCCAACGGCTGAAAAAAGCGTAGAGGTAAAGCCCCAAGTCCCTGAGACTGCAGCGCCGGCGGGCCGGCCCAAACCGGTAAAAAAGGGGATGAGCAAATCGCTGGTGTTCATGCTGATTATTGCGCTCCTCGGCGGAGGCGCTTACGGGACCTATTATCTGCTGAATCAGAACGGCATCGAAATTCCGTTTCTCAGTGACTACCTGAAGCCGAAGGTACAGGATCCGGGCAACCTGAAACTGACCACCTACGACATCAACAGCAAGTTTGTAGACAACGCCACTGTCGGAAAGCTCTTTGTGGTTTCTGGGATGGTGAAGAACGGGTATGCCGATAACCGCGGCATGGTCACCCTCGAGGGCAAGATCTTTTCTACAGGCAAAGTCCCGGTTAATAGTGAGAAGGTCTACTGCGGCAATGTCATGTCCGATCTTGAACTGGCAAACTTGGAGTGGGACAAAATCAAGGAGAGGCTGTTCAATCGACTAGGGGACAACCGCAGCAACGTGAAGATTGAACCGGGACAGTCTATTCCCTTCATGGTCGTCTTTTCAGGCCTTCCCGAAGATCTTGAGGAGTTCACTATCGAGGTGACCGGATCGACTTCCCTCAAGTAACCGGTTCGGTTTCGGCTTGACTAACCGGTTATGAGCTGTTAAAAGTCCGCTGTTCTTTTGGGTACGAAAGAGAATAATGGCGATGTAGCTCAGCTGGTTAGAGCATGCGGCTCATATCCGCAGAGTCCGGGGTTCAAGTCCCTGCATCGCCACCAACAGACACCTAACCCATTGATGTAATAATCAATGGGTTTTCTTTTGGTGCTCCTGAAGGTGAAATCGCTTGTCTTACCCAAAAGGGAGGTAAGACAGCATGAAATCGACAGCAAGAACGGCCCCTGCGTACCTTGTCAGGACCCTATTCGTAGGTAGAAAGACAGAACAGAAGAACTCTTCTAAGTTGGCTCAATGAACGATGAGATATCGCTGGGCCATGATCACTCCATCATCCACTTTTCGGCTTCGGCCATTGTACGAAAAACCTGAATTGGTGTCCTCGCGTCTGATGACATCTGAAACATTCGGGATAACCCATACTCTAAATTTCTGCTAACCACAAAAGCCACTTTGACGCTATTTATTCCTGGCGGAAACCTTTTGGAATACTGCGCCATCTCCATGACTGTAGCAGTATCAAAAGAAGATAGGTCGGCATCTCTGAAATCCCATAGCCGCCCCATTCCATTTTTATATCGCTCGTCAGCTACAGCTAAATCAAATGCACTAAGAATTGCCTTTTTGCTTAACTGGCCCGAAAGTTTGATATGGGCTATATTTTTTTCTTCATCAATGTGCAGATCCATGCCTTTTCCTTGGAACAATCAACTCAGTCGTTTGGGTAAATAGGCCAAAAGAGGAACGCCGGCATCTGGCGCATTGTTTAACGGGTCGTCGGGAATCGGTGAATCAGTCCCGGCCTGGGCTGCATGCCACCTGTATTTTTCCCGGGCCTCTGCTGAAATGGTGACCCGGTCAACAACGCCGAAGGTCCGCTCTTCTTGCCCTTTTCGCTCAGCGGTTGCCGAACCCGACCGTGGAGACCATTCAATGGGGAAAATTCTCTGGTCGTTCACAATAATATAGGGGGTAAATTCTCCCACGGGTGCAACCTTATACGGCCAAAAAACCGATCTGGTCCGATCGCTATGGATTTTATATCGATGGCGATGGACGCTAAGAATAATGTTTTCTCATCCAAAACCTGCAAGACCCATCTGACTGCCTAGCCCACTCGGCTATTCATGATTGTAGACAGATTGGCCCCCCCTTCTGGTAGAGCAATTACCATGCCTGTTTAAAGGTGGACACAAATTTAAAGGATTAAATACGATAACGGTAGGTTAAGTTTGGATTGCTATTGATTATGGAACAATGTGGTAGATAAAATTTTTCTAATTGAGAAACCAATTCTATCGTTTGTGAGTCAACCAGCTTGGTCTAACCCTCCCTCAATCACATCTGCCGGGTAATCCAAACATGCCTTGACATCCCAAGTGAATAGTGATGAAACGCCAAGCAGTAGGAATCCTATTCACACCTACCGAGGATGCCTGATGAATAAATTCCAGGCCATGGCGCAGATCATGCTGCTGTTAAATGAGGATGGCCTCCTTAGACCGGGAAGCCATGTTTGCCAAACAGTCAGGAGAATGATTTCCGACAAAATCGACAGGTTGGGACCCGATGCCGCTCTGGTAGATGTCGTGGATGGAAAACTTCAAATACTCGATCAGATAAAGATATTGGCCATGTGGAACAAGTCTACAGGTCGGCGGCCTCCCCCCAAATTTTAGCACCTACCGATCCAATATCTCATACTAATCGGTCTCTTCGACATCGCTGTCGATATTTTCGGCAATGAATTGCCGGAGTAGTTTTTCTCCGCCACTATAATGACGGAGGGTGAATTCTGCACCGCAGACCCAGCCTGGTTTGAAAAATAGGTGCTTGGTGGACGGGCGGAATTGGGAAATGTGCCGGGGTATACCGGCCACCTGCACCGGCATCTTTCCATTTACGATCATCGGTTTGATTTCGGTACCGATTTCAATCTCTTCCGGAGAGTCAATTAAAAAACCCACGCCAAATTCGTTGATATTGAAGATGCGGTAGGTTTTCCCGTTGATGGATAGGGTCAGATCCGTGACGGCAAATCGGCGTTTCTTTCTTTTTCCCAAAACCTGATCCATGTCCACCTCCTGTTGTCCTTGCTTTTGACCGGCCATTTTGACGGTCAATTCATAAGGAATGTTCAATGACATATTTCTTGTATCTGATCAAGTAGTCTTCCTCTTCAGCATAATCGGCAACACGGATGGCTGGGAGCGTGGTGGACCCCTTATTTTAACTTTTCGTACTATTTAGTGTTGATGACTGTCATCGCGAAGAGGGACAACCCGTTGCCGGAGCCGGTTTTGGATGTTGCGTTTATGAAATCCGGTAACCGGCCGATAATAGGCTCATACGGACGGCATCGGATAAATGCCCCTGTGTCGAAATGAACGCGGTGGCGGTAAATTGATCGAAACAGCAACATCCGATTGCTCTCCGGGGCAAAGGAAACTATTGTGAGCAAGCCTTTTGAGATATTGCCGATTATCAATCGGCTTGGTTTTTTTAATTCGTTTACTGCGGAAGAGAAGCGGCAGATGGTGTCGGACGATGCTCACTTCAGGGTATACAATCCTGGAGAGATGCTCATCCGCCAAGGCCACAGCGACCAGAGCCTGTTTATCATTCTCACCGGTACGGTCAACATCACGGAAGGTGCCGGTGGAACCGTTTTGGCTGTTTTAAAGGCCGGCGATATCTTCGGAGAGATGGCCTTTTTAACCGACACCCGGCGAACTGCCAACGTTGTCGCCAGAGAATCGGTAATTGCGCTGAAGCTGGACCGGGTGATGTTCGAACAGCTCCCCTCGGAAATTCGCGAGAAGTTCAAGGACAAGATAATTGAGAAGATGGTGGCCCGGTTGGACGCGGCAAACAAGGAGATGTCCCGGCTCAATGCGGTTCTGAACGCAGGTTCCCCGGAACCGCTGAAATCCATGGGAACGCACGCGGGTTTGTCGGTCACCGATTCGCCTGCACCGCTGTTTGTCTCCGGCCGCGAGCTGATCCGCAAGATCATCACCAATCCCGCGTCACTTCCGGCCATGCCGGAGGTGATGCTCAAGGTCCAGCAGATGATCAAAAACCCGGCAACCAGTCCCGCCCAACTGGCCAAAATCATCGAAATCGATCCCGCCATGGTGACCGGCATTCTCAAGGTGGCCAATTCCGCTTATTACGGGTTTCGGGGAAAGGTCGCCACCATTCAGCACGCCTCAGCCCTGTTCGGTACCCGGCGGCTGGCTGAGCTGATCACGGCCATTAGCGCAGGCGGGGTATTGGGAAAATCCATGGAGGGATACGGACTCAAGGCCGGCGATTTGTGGCGCCATTCTATTGCGGTGGCCTGCACGGCCGGTGAAATCGCCGCCGCGGTAGGATTTGACGCCCCTGACATTGCCTACATGGCGGGACTGCTTCACGACATGGGGAAAATCATTCTAGACCCTTACG
The DNA here is from genome assembly GCA_963697405.1 of uncultured delta proteobacterium. GTDB lineage: Bacteria > Desulfobacterota > Desulfobacteria > Desulfobacterales > Desulfosarcinaceae > Desulfosarcina. The sequence goes on from CAVONY010000042.1 coordinate 38,398, forward strand.
TTCGCGAGCGGAAAGTATTGTTCGACAACTACACCGCCATCCACCCCAAAAAAACCGTCCAGGATGCGGAGCGCGATATCTTGGGTTTTGATCATGCCGTGATTGCAGCTATTCTATGTGATAACTGGGATTTACCGCGATCTATATCTTTTGGCATTCGACACCACCACCAGCCTTCGTCTGCAGGTGACCATCAGTTATCCCATATCGTGCATCTGGCGGATTATATTACCCTCCAGGCGGGCGTTGGCGTCGCCGGCACAGCCTTCTGCCGGGAACTGGATGAAAGCAGCCGGTCCCTGGTGCATCTGGATTCGGATATATTAAACGCTGCGGTAGAAAAGGCACGCCAGTACGTGGACGGCCTGACGCGGCAGGTTTCCAGACCATGACCCCCGCTGCTTATCCTGATTCGCACAAGGCGCCGGTCCAATCCTCAGTGAAAGATCGAAATCATTTCAAAGTAAGTGCCACGGGCTTGAACGGCGGGCTTCTTCTAACCCGATAGGTCCCGTTTCCGGGTACATTAGTCCTTGAAATTAAACGTCCCACTATAATATAGTCAGTTTTAACTAAATCATAACCGGATGGTAAATTTGGCCCCGGCACCATGTGGGATCGATCAGATGTTTCCCGGCTTTGAAAAACTCATCGAATCACGAATTAAAAAGGCCCAGGACGAGGGCGCTTTCGAGAATCTTCCCGGCAGCGGCCAACCCCTTCCCATAGAGGATGACCGGCATATTCCCGCGGACCTGCGTATGGTGCACAAAGTCCTGAAAAATGCTGATTGCCTGCCGCCGGAGGTGCAATTGCGCAAAGAGATCCGCACAACTGAAGACCTGCTTGCCGGCATGACCGACACGGTGCAAAAGTATCGGACGATAAAAAAACTCAACTTCCTGATCATGAAGCTGAATGCCTTGAAAGACGCCAACCCGGCCCATGATATTCCCCAGCGCTATTACGGCGAGGTAGTCGAACGCCTCGGGGCCGATAAAGCATAATCTGGTGCAACCATGTTTGAAAAAAAGAAAGAGGACGACGGCCTGGTCCGGAGTGTGCTGCTCGCCTATCTTATTCTGGCACTTCATGTGCTGCTCATCGCCGGGGTAGCGGTCCTGGTTCTTTTTTTCCGAGGCGTGGTCAACTATATGCTCTGGATTTTTCTCGGTGGAGTGGTGCTGATTGGTTTATCCGCATTCTATTTTATCAGACGGATGCGGGCCGAAGGCAGATCACTTAGCGAGATGTTAAGAAATCCCATGTTCAACGGGCGGTCCGTGGAGGTGAGCCTACTGGGCGGGATGGCCACCGTCAAACTGGGCCAGTCGTCCCGGCAACCGGCTATCGAAAACGATGCGGCCATGGACATTCCCCGTCTTGAAGACCTGGACGCATCGCGCAGCAGGGATGTTTCGGAACTCGCGGAACTGGCTCGCATGCTTGAAAAAGACCTCATCACTGTCGACGAATTCAACAAGGCCAAGCGACATCTGTTGAATGGTTAAATGAGCCTGCCGCCAAGGAGCTGAAGCATATCGCAGGCATGAGTGCCTCGCCTGGCGACCACATTCGCTGCATACCGGCTTTCAACGGCCATATCGCAAAAGGGATTATTATTATGAAAAAGAAAACCATCGCCTTGATCTCCGGTGGCATTTCGTCGGAAAGAGAAGTGTCCCTCAACAGTGGCAAACAGGTATATGAAGCCTTGGACAAGGACAGGTATGACATCCTGGCCTACGATCCCAAGACGGACATCCCCCTGCTGGTGACCGATGCCGACAGAATCGACTGCGCGCTGATCATCCTGCACGGGCCCTATGGTGAAGACGGTACGGTTCAGGGGTTGCTGGATCTGCTGGACATTCCCTATCAGGGGTCCGGTGTGCTGGGCAGCGCAGTGGCCATGAACAAACTGTTGTCCAAGCATCTTTACGAGCGGGCCGGCTTGGCCGTGCCGCCTTATGTGGTGGTGCGGCGGGGGGAATCGGTCGACGTGAGCCACATCGTCACCGGGCTGGGTCTTCCGCTGGTGGTCAAACCGGTAGAAACCGGATCCAGCGTGGGCATGTCAATCGTCCGCGACGAATCATCGCTGGCCGCTGCGGTGGGAAAGGCTTTGGAATTCGGCGTTACGGCCATGATCGAAACCTATATCTCCGGCACGGAGATTACCTGCGGTGTATTGGGCAACCAGGACATCGACGCGCTGCCGCTCATCGAAATCATTCCGGGGGAAAATTACGAATTTTTCGACTACGAAGCCAAATACCAGCCTGGCGCCACCCAGGAAATTATCCCGGCGCGCATTGACGCGCAGTTGACCCAAAAGGCGCAGGCCTGTGCCGTAGAGGCCCACAAAGCCCTGTACTGCCAGGGATACAGCCGGACGGACATGATTCTAAAAGATGGTGAATTTTTTGTGTTGGAAACCAACACCATCCCCGGCATGACAGGCACCAGCCTATTTCCACAGTCGGCAAAGGCCGCCGGGATGTCCTTCGGCCAGTTGCTGGATCGGCTCATCGAACTGGGTATGGAGGCCCGGCGTCGGCAAACCACACGGGGTTAGTCGTATGTCACCACAAATGCCCGCGGCAAATCCGCTGGCCCATAACAATGAGGGAGGAATCTTATGAAAGTGTTGGTTGTCGGCGGAGGCGGAAGAGAGCACGCCCTGGTTTGGAAAATCGCCCAAAGTCCACGTGTGAAGAAAATTTTCTGCGCGCCCGGAAATGCAGGAATGGTCAAACTGGCAAAATGCGTTCCCATCGGTGCCGCCGAAATCGACAAACTTTTGGCTTTTGCCCGGGATGAGAAGATTGATCTCACCGTTGTCGGCCCGGAAGATCCCTTGTCCAAAGGCATCGTCGACCAGTTCGAAGGGGCGGGCATGCGGGTTTTCGGCGCCAGCCAGAAAGCGGCCCGGATTGAATCCAGCAAGTCCTTTGCCAAGGCGATCATGGAAAAATACGGCATCCCGACGGCCAAGGGGCGGACCTTTACACGCCTTGCCCAGGCGCAGACCTATGTGAAAAAGATGGGGGCGCCTCTGGTGGTCAAAGCGGACGGCTTGGCCGCCGGAAAAGGGGTTATCGTCTGCAGTACCGAAAAAATGGCCCTGGACGCCCTGAAACAGATTATGGTGGACCGTGAATTCGGCGAGGCTGGAGATCAGGTGGTTGTGGAGGAGTGCCTGGTGGGGGAAGAGGCCTCTTTTCTGGCATTTACCGACGGCAAAACCGTGCTGCCGCTGCCCTCTTCACAGGACCACAAGCCTGTCTTCGATGACGACAAGGGCCTGAATACCGGCGGTATGGGCGCCTATTCTCCCGCACCGGTGGTGGACGGGTATCTTCACCAGCGGATCATGAATGAAGTCATGATCCCCATGGTCAAGGGCATGGCTGCCGAGGGTTGCCCGTACAAAGGCGTTTTGTATGCCGGCCTGATGATCGACCGGGACACGATCAAGGTGCTGGAGTTTAATGGCCGGTTCGGTGATCCGGAGGCTCAGCCATTGTTGGTTCGTCTGCAAAACGACATCATTCCGGTGATCGAGGCCATCATCGACGAACGACTGGACACCTGCCGCCTGGAGACCGATCCCCGGGCGTCGGTCTGCGTGGTCATGGCTTCCGGAAATTATCCGGGGAAGTACAAGAAGGGACTGGAGATCACGGGCATTGATGCCGCCAATCGCATGCGGGACGTGGTGGTCTTTCATGCAGGGACCCGGCTGGAAGGCAAGCGGATTCTTTCGGATGGCGGCCGGGTGCTGGGCGTCACGGCCCTGGGCGATACGGTGGAACTGGCCATCAAGAAAGCCTACCAGGCGGTGGCCAAGATCAACTGGAAGAATGTCCACTACCGAACCGACATCGGTAAAAAGGCCTTGGTGCGGATGCAGGCGGTGCCCCGGGTGGGAATCGTCATGGGCAGCGATTCTGATCTTAAAGTAATGGAAGCGGCGCTGGGCATATTCAAAAAGTTCGGGATCCCCATCGAAATGACCGTGGCCTCGGCCCATCGAAGCCCACAGCGGGCGACCGCTTACGCTGTTTCAGCCAGGCAGCGGGGACTAAAGGCCATCATCGCTGGCGCCGGTCATGCCGCCCACCTGGCCGGCGTTCTGGCGGCCCACACCACGCTGCCGGTGATTGGTGTTCCCATCGACTCGTCCTGCCTCCAGGGGCTCGATGCGCTGCTCTCCACGGTTCAGATGCCCCCGGGTATCCCTGTGGCCACCGTATCTATCGGAAAGCCGGGGGCGAAGAACGCAGCCATTCTGGCCGTTCAGATCATGGCCGCGTCCGACGATGCGCTGAGCGCTCAACTGGAGAATTTTAAAAAGGAAATGGCCGCCCAGGTTGAAAAAAAGGCTGAGAAACTCAGGGAATACCGCTAACGTCGTCCGGGTCGATTCGTCAAGCCCCGATCCGGATGATATCCGGACGGCGGCCCAGATTCTTGGACAAAAAGGGATACTGGTATTTCCGACCTCCGGGCTCTATGGACTCGGTGCCGATGCATTCTGTTCCGAGTCCATCCGCCGGGTGTTCGCCATCAAGCGTCGGCCGGCCCATCTACCGTTGCTGGTGCTGCTGTCCGGCATTGACGATATGGATCGGGTGGTGCGAACGGTGCCCGACTATGCCGAGCCTTTGTTGGGGCTGTGGCCCGGCGGGATCACCGTCATTTTCGAGGCCGGCGAGCGGGTGCCGGCGTGCATTACCGGCGGAACGGGCAAGATCGGCGTGCGGGTGCCGGCTCATCCGGTGGCAAAGGCGCTGGTTGAGCGATTCGGCGGCCCCATCACCGCAACCAGCGCCAATCTGTCCAACTTCCCGGCAGCGGCCAGGGTGATGGATCTTGACCCTGAAATTCGCCGTCAGGTGCAGATGGTTTTAGATGGCGGTACCCTTGCCGGCGGTCCCGGTTCCACCGTTGTGGACGTGACCTGCTGGCCTTTCCGCGTTGTCCGCGAAGGGGCGGTGCCCCGGCAGGTCATCGATGACCTTCTGAGAAAAGGATAGCGCAATTTGATTGACAATCTTCAGGGTTTTTCCTATATATCCAAACCCATGCCGGAGTGGTGAAATTGGTAGACGCAGTGGACTCAAAATCCACCGGGGGCGACTCCGTCCCGGTTCGATTCCGGGCTCCGGCACCAATCAGGATAAAAACGGCGACCGGTGTCCAACTGGCCGCCGTCTTTTTTAGACCGCCGTCGTTGATTCTTGTCAGTTTGCCAGTTCGTTGCTGACAGCGGCAAGCCAATCATAAACGCATTTCCCAGGAGGTCTGTTTATGTGGGGACAGATTAAGAAGTACATCATTATCGGTCTTATCGCCGCTGGCGGATACTATATGCTGGGCCACCATTTCATCTATTATGAGCGAACGATATCCCTGCTGCCCAAGGAGGAGCTGACCCTCAAATACACCTTCTACGACCTGGGCAACAAGCGACCGGAAACGATTTTAAAAGTCGATGAACTGCGCTGGGCCGGTATCGGTGATATCATGGTGGAAAAGGGGATTGTCCCCGAGAGCAAGATACGCATGCTGGAAGACAAGGCGGAGAAGGCCTCGGAAAACTAATCCCCGCGAACCTTGTCTTGCGGCGTGACATGCAGACGAAGACCGGTGAGAAGCCTGCCTTTCATCCCATGGGAAGCATGTTGTCAGCCAGGCGGCTGGAGGCCTTCTTCAGGTTGATGCTGAGCAGATTTGCCAGTCCCTTCAGGATGTTGACGCCGAGATCTACCTTTTTCGACAGGATGTCCTCGAAGGCCGTGCGTTGAAAAACCGCCAGCCTGACCTTTGACCGGGCGACAACGGTGGAAGACCGCGGGAAATTGTTGATGATGGACATCTCCCCGATGGATCGGCCGCGTCTAAGGGTGGCCATGACCTCGCTGCTGTTGGGGCCGGTCTTCTTAGTCACATCCAGTTCCCCGCTTTCAACGAAACAGACGTAATCCGCTTTGTCCCATTCATTGAACAGCACTTCACCGGGGTCCAGATCAATAAATTCCATCCGTGCGGCCACGTCAATCAGTTCATTTATTTCCAGAAACTCAAACAGCGGCAGATTGATGATAAAATCAACCAGACGTTCGTTATTGTCAGACCGGTTCTGGGCCAATTGGTTTTCGCGCATATTCCTTTTCCTATCGGTTTTCTGATTTTTTCCCAACATGGCATAGAGCATCCGCCGTGAGGGTACAAACTTCTGGCGGTTTGACCTGAAAACAGCTACAACGATCTCCTGCTACCGTCTCTATCGGCACCCGAAAATGGGGACTTGAGTCCAAGAAACGAAAAGCCTTTTTCAGACTGAATGTCAAGCCTCGAAAAATACAGGCCATTGCTAAATGCTGATCACCTATTTAAAATTACTGATGACCGCCATTTTCTGGGGGGGAACCTTTATTTCGGGCAGAATGCTGGCTGCTTCCGTCCCCCCATTTTCCGCGGCATTTTTTCGATTTCTCTTTGCGGCAGTGTGTCTCTATGCCCTTGTTGTGCGCCAGGAAGGAAAAATACCCAGGCTTGAAAGGCAACAGATCCTGCCGGTGGTGCTGCTGGGGTTGACGGGCGTGTTGGCCTACAATGTGTTTTTTTTCAATGGGTTGAAGCTAATATCTGCCGGTCGGGCATCTGTCATCATTGCCAACAACCCGATTCTAATTTCTCTTCTCTCCGCCCTGTTTTTTAAAGAAATCCTCTCTCCGACAAAGGTCCTTGGCATCCTGATTTCCGTTGCCGGGGCCATTATTGCAATTTCCGGCGGAGATTTGTTGGCCTTGTTTGCGGGCGGCATGAGAATAGGAGACCTGTATATTTTCGGCTGCGTGCTCAGTTGGTCGGCTTATACGCTGATTGGAAAACGGGTAATGCATCACCTTTCCCCTTTAGCCGCGGTATCGCATTCAGCGGCCGTTGGGGTGCTGGCACTGCTGATTCCTGCCTGCATGGAGGGTATGCCTGCGGCGGTGACGGGGTATTCACTGTCGGATTGGGGCAATCTGGCCTATCTCGGATTGTTTGGCACGGTGCTGGGGTTCGTCTGGTACTACGAGGGCATCCGGGTGATCGGACCGTCACGGGCCAGCCTGTTTATCAATTTCGTGCCTATCAGCGCTATTTGTCTGGCCCACATTATCCTGAAGGAGCCATTGACCGTTTCACTTCTGTTGGGCGGCACCCTGGTGATCACCGGCGTCACTTTGAACCACCTTTCGGTTTCTGGCGTGCGCGTGTTCAAATCTAAGGCGCGGGTTCAATACAAAGGAGAATAACATGCTTTCCACACAGATTCCCGGTTTCGGCACACTGACCCTCGAGCATCTGGTGCTGGATTATAACGGCACCCTGGCCATGGACGGTCTGCTGCTTCCCGGTGTCAAAGGTGCCCTCAATACCCTTGCTGCAGAGCTGGCGATTCATGTGGTCACGGCCGATACCTTTGGCAGAGCGGCCGGCGGTCTTGAAGGGGTCAACTGCCGGCTGACCGTTCTGGAAGCAGGGCGTCAGGCTCAGGCCAAAGTCAACGTCGTCAACCGGCTGGGCGCGGACCGGACGGCCAGCATCGGCAACGGTCGCAACGATGCGCTGATGCTGGCGGTTTCGGCTCTGGGAGTCGCCGTCATATTGGGTGAGGGCGCTTCCACGGAGAGCCTGAATGCGGCTGACATCGTCTGTACGGATATCGTTTCCGCACTCGAACTGCTGATGCATCCGTTGCGGCTTACGGCCACTTTGCGATCCTGAGATAGAACTGCTGATAAGGAGAGCTATTCAGCGGAAGAGGGAATCAAAAAGAAATTGGGGAGCTCAAGGATTTGTAGCCAGTCAGCCGCCGATACCCTGCATCTGGTCTCTAACGGGAGTTACGCCATCAAAGCAAAGCTGGTGCTTTGCCGCTTTATGTCGCACGGCGATTCGGAAAATTTCTGCCAGCTGCTCGTCCGATCCACCGTTTCTCAACAGGTCCATGAGGGATTCGTGGCGATCGGACAGCAGGCAGGCGCGAAGCTTACCGTCTGCCGTCAGGCGGAGGCGGTTGCAGCGGCTGCAGAAGTGATGGCTCATGGCGCTGATGAATCCGATTTCTCCCTGGGCCCCCGCTATACGATAGCGCCTGGCCGGACCGTCATTCTGGCCGTTTCCCACCGGGGTCAACTCCCCGATGGTGGCAATCATCTCTTGGATTTCCGGTGTCAGAATCTGATCCTGCGAACGGGTCCGACTGTTACCGATGGGCATGTATTCGATAAACCGCACGTGGAAGGGGTGGTCCAATGAAAGTCTGCCGAACGCTGTGATTTCATCATCGTTGATACCCCGCATGGCCACGACATTGATCTTGATGGGGGTGAAACCGATTTCCCGGGCCCGCTGAATGCCCGACCAGACCTGTTCGAACCGATCATATCCGGTGATCTGGGTATACTTTTTGGGGTCCAGCGTATCCAGGCTGATATTGATGCGGCGAATGCCGGCATCGAATATGCCTTGGGCATTCGGGGCGAGCAGAACCCCGTTGGTGGTCAATGAAACATCTTCCAACTCACCGATGCGGGTCAGTCGGCCCAGCAAACCTACGGCCCCTTTCCTGACCAGGGGTTCGCCGCCGGTGATGCGCACCTTGCGGATCCCGAGTTGTATACCGATTTTCACCAGGCGCAGGATCTCTTCATAGCTGAGGATGTCGTCGTGGCTGAGTTTGGGAATGCGGCCCTCAGGCACACAATAAAGGCACCTGAGGTTGCAGCGGTCGGTGATCGAAATGCGAAGGTAGTTCAGATGGCGTTTCTCCTGATCCACCAACGCTGCGACATTTGTCAGTGCGCTATCTAAATTATTTCTCATTGCCATGTCCGACACGATCTGCCGCTGCCTGGCGGCGGCTTTACCGGTTATTGCGCCTGATGGTTCAAAATTGCCTGGATCAGGCCGGGAATCGTGTATGTATCGGCCTCGATGGTTACCGAAAGACCCAGGTCCCGGGCTGTCTGGGAGGTGATGGGACCGATGCTGGCTATACAGACGCCATCCATCAGGCGATCAACCTGATCCGGAGGCAGCAATCGATGGAAGTTCTTCACCGTTGACGAACTGGTGAAGGTGACCATATCAATGGTTCGTTCAGTCAGGCGGGCGATCAGATCCGTGGCGCGGTTTTCCGCTTGCCGGGTTTCGTAGGCCGTCACCTCATCCACCAAAGCTCCCATGCGGGCCAACTCTTCGGGAAGCACGCTGCGTGCCTCCATGGCACGTGGAAGCAGGATCCTGCTGCCCTTCACCGGTTTGTCGGCAAACGCCTCCACAACGGATTCGGCGCGGTAACTTTCCGGGATGATGTCGCTTTTCAATCCCCAGGTCCTGAGCCGGTCTGCCGTGGAAGGGCCAATGGCGGCGGTTTTTATGTGTCCCAAGGCGCGCACGTCCAGCCCATTTTCAAACAGACGCCGGAAGAAAAAATCCACCCCATTGACGCTGGTGAATACGATCCAGCTATACTGCTCCAACGTCATAATCGCCCTGTCAAGTTCGGTCCAATCCGGGGGCGGCACGACCTGAATGGTGGGGAACTGGATACATTCAGCACCATATTCGGCCAATCGTTGAACCAGGTCGCTGGCCTGCTCCCGAGCTCGGGTGACAACGATCCGGCGTCCCATCAGCGGTCGTTTTTCAAACCACTGCATGGTCTTTCGCAGGTTGACCACGCCGCCGACGATGATGATGGCCGGCGCCTTGATACCGGCGGCTCGGGCCTCGTCGACGATCGTGCCCAAGGTCGCGGTCACGGTTTTCTGTTTGGGGGTGGTCCCCCAGCGGATGACCGCCGCCGGGGTGTCCGCCGATCGGCCGTTGGCCACCAGGTTGGCGGCGATGGCCGGCAGGTTTTTAACCCCCATGAAGAAGACCAACGTGCCGATGCCGGTTGCCAGCGCATGCCAGTCGACACTGGATTCAGCCTTGGTGGGATCCTCGTGGCCGGTGACAAAGGCGACGTCTGATGTATAGTCCCGGTGGGTCAGCGGAATGCCTGCATACGCCGATGCGCCGATGGCGGCAGTCACGCCCGGGACGACCTCGAACGGGATACCGGCGGCAATGAGGACTTCCGCCTCCTCACCGCCACGGCCGAAAATAAAGGGGTCACCCCCTTTGAGCCGGGCCACCATGTTCCCCTGTTTGGCCTTCTCCACGATCAGGGCGTTGATGCCATCCTGGGGCAGGGTGTGGTCGCCTCCCTTTTTGCCCACGTAGATCATTTCGGCATCCGGGTTGGCATGCGCCAGCAGGGTCGGCGATGCCAGATAGTCGTAGACGACAACATCGGCCCTGGCAATGCAATCGGCTCCCTTGACGGTGATCAAACCGGGGTCCCCGGGGCCGGCCCCCACCAGAAACACTTTGCCATTTTTGTTGTTACTGTGCATTCGCGTTCAGTCTTTCCAGGATTTCTCCGGCACCCAAGGCCAGCAGCGCTTCGGCCAGTTGCAGGCCGATCTTTTCGCTTTGGGCTTCGGGGCCGCTTTTTGACTGTTTGACCTGATGGGATCCGTCCACGTCGCAGACCAGGCCGGTGAGCGTGTATCCCTTTTCGTCGATATGTCCGTGACCGGCGATGGGAACCTGGCAGCCACCTTCCAGCCGGCTTAAAAACGCCCGCTCACCCATCACCACCTGTCGGGTGGACAGATCGTCCAGGGCCGCAACCACCGGTTCAATGCGCGGATCATTTTCCCTGATCTCAATGCACAGTGCGCCCTGACCCACGGCGGGCAGCATGATCGTTTCATCCAGAATCTGGGTGATACGATCGGCCAGTCCAAGTCGGCGAACACCGGCAGCTGCCAGTACGATGGCATCCATCGATTCGCTTTCCAGCTTTTTCAGACGGGTGTCCAGATTTCCCCGCAAGGGAACAATGATGATGTCTGGCCGCACCCGAAGCAGTTGGGCGGAACGGCGAAGGCTGCTGGTGCCTATCCGCGCCCCTTGTTCCAGCCGGTCCAGAGGCAGGCCGCTTCGGGTGATCAGGACATCGCGAGGCTCTTCCCGTTCGGGAATCGCACCGATGCACAGGCCGCCGGGAATATCGGCGGGCATGTCCTTCATGCTGTGCACCGCCAGGTCGATGCGTCCATCCAGCAACGCTTCTTCAATTTCCTTGACGAACAATCCTTTTCCGCCCACTTTGGCCAGTGGAACATCAAGGATCTTGTCTCCCTTGGTTTTGATGATGACCAGGTCGACGGTGAGATCAGGATGGTGGCGGTTGACGGCCTCCTTTACCCAGTTGGCCTGCCACAGGGCCAACTGGCTGCCCCGGGTGCCGATGGTGATGGTGCCGCCGGCCATCAGTGGCCACACCCGGCACAGCTGGATGCGCTGCAACCGGTGCATGACGATGATGAGGCGGATGTGCTCACGGTCTCGCCGCCGCTGCCTTTGCTGACAAACCCACAGGTGGACATGAGTCGACAGACCGTATCGGCCTTGCAAGCCGGGCACTGATCCGGTTCGCTGCCGCCCAGCACCAGATATTCGAAATCTTGACCGCATCCTTTGCAGTGGTACTCGTAGATGGGCATGGAACATTTACTCCTTGTTCATGATTGTTTGCGTCGATAAATTAAGCACGAAAGTGATCTTAACAACCTCCAGCGGTCAAGTTTGACGAAACCATCAGGCACGCCACCGAGACGATGTTTCACTGATTCTTTCAAGAGGCCTTGGATGCCGTCATGCGCTCCTGCGTCTCTTCGATTTGCGGCTGGCTGTCATGGCCCATTGCTGCGGCCAGTTCAAACTCGGCCAGTGCATGGTTCAACTTTCCCTGATTCAGGAACACATGGCCCAGGCGGTGCCTGAAGAGGCCGTTGTCCGGGGACAGTCGAACACTTTGCTCGCACAGAACCGAAGCCACATCCAGGCTTTCTCCCCGCTCGGTGTAGAGCCGACCCAGAAGCGATAGCGATTCCGCATCACCGGGGTTTATCTTTACGGCGCTTTTGTAAGCCTGGATGGCGTCCTTGGTTAACCCCAGGTTCTCCAGACAGGCCCCGAGGCTTTTAAATGCGGGGCCGGATCGGTTGTTGGCCAGGGTGGCGGCTTCCAGGTAAGGGCGGGCTTTTTCGATGGCACCCATCTCAACGAGTATCTGTCCGATGTGAAAAATCACTTCAAAAACGTTTGGTTCGCAGGTATCGGCCTTGAGGAAGCATCCCAGTGCCTCTTCCAGATTCCCTTTGAGCAGGAGGATATAGCCCTTGTTATACATGGCCATCACCTCTTGCGGAGAAAGCCAGATCGCATGCTCAAAGGCGCTCAGGGCATGGTCGAAATCCTTCAACACCCCATGGCACACCCCTAAACTGTTATGCAGGTTCGCATCCGCAGGATCGAGCAATAACCCTTTTTTGTATTCACTGATGGCACCGGCGATGTCTCCTGCCTGGTAGAAACGGTCCCCACTGATGTTCAGGCTCACCGCATCGAAGCCGGTAATCGTGCCGGGACCGAAAAAACAGGCATGCTCAAGCGCTTTTTCAGCATTATCAATAATTTGCGTGCGGACATAGTTAATGGTCGGGTAGGCGGCGACGCCGATGGTAAACGGCGGATTTTCCGCTTCGGGTACGGCGTCAAAAAGCTGTTGGGCCAGCCCATGTCCGTCGGCAGCGGTAAGATGAGGAAAAACGCAGGCAAAACGCTCAGGTCCGATCCGCGCCCAGGTTCCTTTATTCGTCCGGCAGAGCGTGGCAATGACAGTTGCCGCATCTTCCGGGACGGCTGCCTTTTTGACGCTGTCCGCCTTTACCCTGGAGGATCCTTCAATCCGGACTGCGATCGCGCACAGCGTGGCGGCGGATGCCAACTGGGTGTCAATGGCATGGACCAACCCCTGTCGGTCCTGCATGTCGGAAAAACGGCGGTCAGGGGAGGGGGCCGCGGCGCTTTCCCAGCGGGTCAATACCTCCTGTACATTTCCGTCAACAGTGATCTCATCGGAATGAGAGAAGAGGAATTCTTGTGTCGTGCTGCGGTTATTAAACAAATTTGATGCGTGTCGTGCCATCCATTCACCTTCCATGGGTACCGACGGCCAGCATGTCTGCAAAGGCCTTTTCTATGATATCAAGCTCTTCTTCCTGCAGGGTCCGGGGATCCACGATGAACCGGTCGTTTTCGATTCTGCCGATAATGGGTGGATTGCTGTTTCGCATCCACCGTTCGACGGCATTGACGGACGTTCCGCCTACCGTAATGCCCAGGCAACGGCTGGGCAGATCCAGCATCGGCAGTGAACCCCCTCCGGCCTTCGAGGAAATATCCAGCAATTCCACCTTGAGTCCTTCGCCGGGCACCCGTTCAAGACGGGATTTCAATTCTGCAGCCCGTCCGTGGATGACGGCCAGCGGCAAAGTGAGCATTCTCAAGGTGGGAATCTGGTGCACCGCCCGAGGCTCGTCGCGGTAGAGCTGCAAGGTGGCTTCAAGGGCAGCCAGGGTCATTTTATCGATGCGCAGGGCCCGGGTCAGCGAATTGGCTTTGATCCGGTCGATGTGTCGCTTGCCGCCGAGGATGATGCCCGCCTGGGGGCCGCCCAGCAGCTTGTCGCCGCTGAAGGTGACCACATCCACACCGGCGGCCAGGGATTCCTGGACGGTGGGTTCCTTGATCAGGCCGTATTTGGAGAAATCCACCAGGGTGCCGCTGCCCAGGTCCTCCATGACAGGAAGGCTGCGGCGCCGGCCGATAGACACCAAATCGGGCAGGGAAACAGCGGCCGTGAAGCCCACGATGCTGTAGTTGCTGGTGTGGACCTTGAGCAGCAGCCCGGTCCGTTCACCGATGGCATTTTCGTAGTCCCGGGCATGCGTTCGGTTGGTGGTTCCCACCTCTTTTAAAATGGCACCGCTTTTGGCCATCACATCCGGAATCCGGTAGGCTCCGCCGATTTCCACCAGTTCACCGCGGGACACAATCACCTCTTGGCCCGTGGCCAGGGTATCCAGGCAGAGCAGTGTGGCCGCGGCATTGTTGTTTACGACCATGGCGGCCTGGGCTCCGCTCAATTCGCACAGGATGTCTTCCACGGCGCTGTAGCGGGATCCGCGCCGCCCTGCATTAAGGTCAAATTCCAAATTGGAATAGCGGCTGGAGATGGCGGTCAGGTTTTCCATGACAACCGGGGAGAGCAGCGAGCGGCCCAGGTTGGTGTGGACCACAACGCCGGTGGCGTTGACGGTGCGTCTCAGCTTCAGGGCCATGGTTCGTCCGGCCTGCTTTTTTACTTCCGCTACCAGGGCGTTGGGGGAGAAACAGCTGCTGTCCGGCGGGGCGTCCGATTCAATAATCTGGACCCGCAGGGCATCGATGGCAGCTCGGATGGCCGGAATCAACACCGATTTGGGAATGTGGTCAAAGTGCCCTTCGTCCGCACCAAGCTCTAATATGCGGTCCACGCCGGGGAGCTGTTTCAGCCGGGCCTGTCTGTTTTCATCCATGGACGGGTCTTTCGGTCAGGTATCGGGTCGGTTGGCTGCGGAAAAAGGATTGCCTTGTCGTGCCTGTGTGCATAAGCGTTTTCAATATCCTTGCGATTAGTGGTTTTCCGTCGTTTCCATGGCCGGTTTGAAGACTTTTCCCGGAATCAGGTCCACGAGTTCGGCTAAATGCCCGGAGGACATGTTGAGCTGTGACAAGTGCTCGGTGAGGCAGTCCGTGCCCATGCGCTCCAGTTCGAGACCGGTGTGGAATCTGGACATGAGCAGGTCCGCCAGGTAAACGACCGTGGTCAGGGGATCGTTGTTTCTATCATCCTCCGGCCGATGGTGAAACCGGATGGCTTTAGCGAGGGGGGCGGGCAGGGACCATTTGTTTGCCAGTATTTCGCCCACCCGGGTGTGATCCATGCCAAGGACCCGGGTTTCCACATCGATTATTTCTGACTGGCGGTCCTGAAATTCGCGATAGAGCATTGGAAAGGCGCCGGTGATATACTGGTCCAGCACCACCTTGCCGATATCGTGCAGCAGCCCGGCCGTGTAGGCAACGCCGGGTAAGGCTTTTCCGGTCACGCCGGCGATTTTTTCGGCGATCATGGCTGTTCCGACAGCATGGTGGTAAAGGCCGCCCTTGCACAGGCTGTAGCCATTGCCGCTCTGGCTGTAATAGCTTTGCACGGCTGCCGAGATTACCAGTTTGATGAACAGTTCCTGGCCAAGGAACACCAGTGCATGGTCCAAGGACACCACGTCAAGACGTTTGGTGAACATGGCCGAATTGCACAGCTGGATAGTTCTGGCGCTGATGACCTGGTCCTTTTTCACCTCTTCGGAAACTTTATCGATATCGTAAGTGCCCTCCTCGATGATGCGCAGCACTTTCAGGGCCACCTGGGGGATGGGCCGGATGGTTTCGATTGCCTGCTGAACGTCATCGGTGACGGGTTTTATTGAACCCGGTTCATGCAAGGAGATATCAAAACCGGATGGTTTGATCTCGCATGTCCACCGTTGCATGTCCAATTCGAGGCAGCATGTGAAAAAACCGCCCGTTTCCGCGCGCTTGACGGCAATACCCTCGGTGTGGAGTGCGATATACGCTTTTTCAGCGGTTCTGCCGCCGATGTCCAGGCTCATGTCCTGGGGTGTCAACGGGCCCACCAAAGCGCCCCCGGCCACGACCGCTTGCATACTTTCGCGGGTTGCGCCCAGCTTCAACAACTGCCTCAAAAACAAGGGCACCCCTGTGGCGGCATACTTTTCGGGCTGGTCCACGCTCCACCGGCCGGCCGGTTCCGGCAGCAAAAGGTGGATGATCCCCCCGACACCGGCAGCCGCGTCGAACACGGCCACACCCACACAGGTGCCTAAAAATGCCTGAAGCCGCCGGGGTTGCGTATTGCCGACCTCGAAAGATCCGGAGGCCACATGATATGTTTTTAACATATCCATCGCGGATTGCCTTCCAATTAATGGAGTTTCTAACCGCAAGACATACCACTATTATCATGTCGTTTTCAACCACAGGATGACCTTTTTGAATTGACAGGGCTGGGGATTTAACCTACAAGCGAAGACAAAGGTGCCTTTCGCTTAATAGGGAATCCCGTGAAAACCGGGAGCGGTCCCGCCGCTGTAACCCTCGTTCCTTTCATCTGGATGGAAGGACTCCGCTGAGCCACATGCCACTGTTCCGGGATACCGGTGTGGGAAGGCGCTCAACGGATCGGGGGAAGCCAGAAGACCTGCCTTGCATGTGTGCCGAAGAACCCTTCTTGGAAAAGCGTTCTCGGCCGTTCATATACCGAGGGCCAAGTAAAATGGGTGCAACCCTTCAAACCGACGGACAGGTTTGAAGGGTTTTTGTTTTGGGGGTTCGAAACAACCATCCCGTTGCGGTCTGAAAGCTTGGCGCAGGGGGAAAGAACCGGAAAAAGTAAAAACGACCATGTTGAATGCATCGTCCAACAGGCCTCTCCATCGCTTGCAGAACCACAGCCTGCTCATTGCCGGCCTGCTGGCCCTGGCCTTGTTAGCGGCCATCAGTCTGTCGGCCGGTATGGGGTATATGAAGATTGCCTGGCTGGATGTCTGGCGGGTGGTGGGCGGCAGCCTGACCGGAAATGCGGGGCTGATCGCCGACGTGGACGAACTGACCCGGGTCATCGTCATGGAGGTTCGTCTGCCGCGCATCCTCACCGCTGCCGCCGTGGGCGGCGGGCTGGCCCTGTGCGGCGTGGTTTTTCAGGGCATCCTGCTCAACCCCCTGGCCGATCCATACACCTTGGGGGTCTCTGCCGGTGCCGCCTTCGGTGCCGCCCTGGCCCTGCTGCTGAACCTGACCGTGGCGGGTATATACAGTGTGCCGGTGTGTGCATTCATCGGTGCCACCGCCACGCTGATGCTGGTCGTCTACCTCTCCTCCTCAGCCGGCGGCGCCAATGCCAACAACCTGATCCTTTCAGGTATCATTGTTGCGGCAATCCTTTCCGCCGGCATCAGTTTCCTGAAATTCGTGGCCGATGAGCAGGTATCGGTGATCATTTTCTGGCTCATGGGCAGTTTCGCATCGAAAACCTGGATCGACGTGGGCCTGTCCAGCACGTTCCTTCTCGTCGGGCTGATGGTCTTCGTCTTTTATGCCCGCGATCTGAACCTGTTGTGTCTGGGGCGTCGGGCAGCTACATCGCTGGGCGTGGATGCACGCCGGGTCCCCTGGATCTTGCTCGTCACGGCCTCGCTGGTGGCGGCAGCCTGCGTGTCCGTATCGGGCATCATCGGTTTCGTGGGGCTGCTGGTACCCCACATGATGCGTGCGCTGGTCGGGCCGGACAACCGTCGCCTGCTGCCCCTGTCTCTGTTCAGCGGGGCGATCCTGCTCTTGTGCGCAGATACGGTAACCCGGGCCGTTTTGCCTCATGAAATCCCCATCGGGGTGCTCACGGCGCTGATCGGCGGCCCCTTTTTCTGCTACCTGTTTCGCAAACGCCAGACCGGTGGGAGGGGGTTCTAACCGTGGGGTTTGCCCTTTGCGGCATCGGTTTCGCCCATCCGGGCAAAACCATTTTCGAAGGTCTGGACCTGGAGCTGTCTGCCGGCCGTTTTACCGGCATCGTCGGCCCCAACGGCTGCGGCAAGACCACGCTGCTCGACCTGATCTGCCGGCACATCACGCCCCATCAGGGCCAGATTCAATACGCGGGCAGGCCCTTGGGTGAATACGGCAAGCGGGCACTGGCCAGGCAGATCGCGCTGGTGCCCCAGGATTACGGGATCAATTTTCCCTTTACCGTCGAAGAGGTGGTCTCCATGGGGCGATACCCCCATACGCCCCGATTCGGCGCGCCTTCCGCGGAAGACGTGGATCGGGTGGTCCAGACCATGGCCGATTGCGATGTGCTGGCATTCAAGGATCGCCCCATCACGTCGCTGAGCGGGGGCGAGCGCCAGCGGGTGATCTTTGCACGGGCCCTGGCCCAGGATACCCAGGTACTGGTTCTGGACGAGGCCACGGCCAACCTGGACGTCTGCCATACCCTGACGCTGCTGGACCGTGTGGCCGGTCTGGTTCAGAATGAACGGCGGACGGTGATTGCGGTGTTTCAGGACCTGAATCTGGCATCGGCATACAGCCAGGAAATCGTCATGGTCAAAGCAGGCCGGGTGGTGGCCGCCGGCCCTACGGCTGAGGTGTTCACCCCGCAGAACCTGAAACGGGTGTTCGACGTTCAGGCCCGGGTGGCGATTGACGATTTTACCGGACGGCTGCAAGTCAGGTATAAAAGATGAAAAAAGACCTGATTATATTTATCGTTTTGACCCCATGGTTGTTATGGGGCAGCGTCGGGCTTGCTGATAATTTCCAGATGGGTGAAGCCGTCCGGGCCAATGCCCCTTATGGTCTGATCATCTCTCTTTACGGCGCCCATACGGAGAACTTGCTGGCGATGGGTGCGGCCGCCCAGCTCATTGGCATCGATGGCCAGTCGGTCCATCTGTCCGGAGCCGACGGAAAGGAGATTTTTTCCTATCATGACGACCCGGAGCGGTTCCTGGCCGCCCGCCCGGATCTGGTGCTGATCCGACCCATGATCGACCGAGGATACCCCCGGCTGGTGCAGCGTCTGAAACAGAGCGGAATCCAGGTGGTGTCGGTGCAGCCCACCACCGTGGACCAGCTGGCGGAATACTGGCGGCTGTTGGGACAGCTCAGCGGCAGAGAGGCGCAAGCCGAGGGCATGATTCGCGCCTTTGAGGCGGCGGTGGATGACTTCAAACAGCTGTCCGCGCAGGTAGGCAATCGTCAGCGGGTCTACTTCGAGGCCATCCACCGCAAAATGAAAACGTTCACGCCCCAGGCCATGGCCATTTTTGCCCTGGAAACCGCGGGCGGCATCAATGTGGCCGGCGATGCCCCGGTGCGCGAAAGCAACAATATCGCGGTTTACGGAAAGGAGCGGCTGCTCTCCCATGCCGCCGGGATTGATGTATTTCTCTCCCAACAGGGTGCCATGAACCAGGTCTCCGTGGAGACGATCATGGCTGAACCGGGATTCGGCGCCATCAAGGCCATCAAGGCGGGGCAGGTGTTTCTGGTGGACGAGACCATCGTCTCTCGTCCGACCCTGGGGCTGCTCAAAGGCATATACCGGATCGGCTGTCTGCTCTACCCGGACGTATACTGTGCGGCGGGCCGGGAGATATTGACATCCGCCGGCATGGATGGCTCGCACCATTAAATCGCAATAACCAAAAGACAAATGACAAACAAATTACAATGACCAAAAATCAAATATAGGAGGTTGTCATCAAAGGCATCATCATCGCCGGCACCCACAGCGGGGCCGGTAAAACCACCATCACGCTGGGCCTGATGGCCGCACTCACCGCCCGCGGGTATACCGTTGCGCCTTTCAAGGTGGGGCCGGATTTCATCGATCCCGGCCACCACAGCCGGGTTACCGGCCGGGCCAGCCGCAACCTGGACGGGTGGATGCTCTCGCAGGCCTACAACCAAAAGGCCTTTGCCAGGCACACCGTCGACGCCGACATCGCCGTGGTGGAGGGGGTAATGGGCCTGTATGACGGCTATGACGGACGCAGCGAGGCCGGCTCTACCGCCCAAATGGCCAAGTGGCTGGGCCTGCCGGTGGTGCTGGTGGTGGGTGCGCGCGCCATGGCTCGCAGCGCCGCCGCCCTGGTGCAGGGATTCGAAGGTTTTGATGATGCGCTCTCCTTTGCCGGCGTGTGTTTCAATCATCTGGGCAGCGACCGCCATCTGGGCTACCTGAAAGAGGCCATGGACGGCCATGTGCGCATGCCGGTGCTGGGCGGCCTGATGCGTGATGCGGCCATCGCGATTCCCGAACGGCATCTGGGGCTGGTGACCCGGGAAGACCACGACCTGTCTGAAGATAACCGCGGGCGTCTGGCATCCCTGATTGAAAAACAGCTGGATCTCGAGGCGTTGCTTCAGGGGCTGCCGGATTCAGACCTTCAGGGGAATGCGTCGACCCCTCGAATCGAAACGCGGAAGACTGGCGTGCGTATCGGCGTAGCCCGGGATGCCGCCTTCTGCTTTTACTATGCGGACAATCTGGAGCTGCTGGAGGCTGCCGGCGCCCAACTGGTTTTTTTCTCACCCCTGGCGGACAACCGGCTGCCGGAAGGCGTGGACGGCCTTTATCTCGGTGGTGGCTATCCGGAGCTGCATGCGGGTGCGCTGGCCGACAACCGCTTGCTGAGACAGGAGATTCGGCAATTGAGCCGAATGAACATGCCTATTTACGGAGAATGCGGCGGGTTCATGTACCTGTGCCGGGAGATGGGCGACACCGATGGCCACGCTTTTCCCATGACCGGTTGCCTGCCCTTTGCCACGCGCATGCTGGGACGGCTCAAGGCCTTGGGATACCGGGAGGTCACCCAGTCGACGGCAACGGTGCTGGGACCGGCCGGGCAGGTCATGCGAGGGCATGAATTTCATTATTCCACCATCACCGGCGAGGCGGTCGATCTGCCCGGGGTCTATCGGATGACCGACCGCACCGGCATGGACAAGGCGGCCGACGGTTTTGTGGTTAATCAGATCCTGGGCAGTTATATCCACCTGCACTTCGGCAGCTGCCCGCAGGCTGCCAGGCATTTCGTAAACGCTTGCGGGCAATGGTCTGCCAAAAAAAACAATTTTAAAGGAACCGTTCATGAAACCCCATGAGATCGAGCAGTTGAGTTTTCAGATTATCGACGGCGAGGCCGGCGATCACGGCTTTTCAACGGATCAGTGGCCGGTGGTGCGCCGGGTGATTCATACCAGTGCCGATTTTGAGTGGCAGCAGATGATCCGTTTCCATCCGCAGGCCATTGTGTCCGGTGTGTCTGCTATCCGCAGTGGGTGCCCGATTATTACCGACACCAACATGGCCCGTGCGGGTATCCGCCAGCGGGATTTGGTCCGGTTCGGCGGCACGGTAAATTGCTATATGACCGATGAACGGGTGGCCGAGACCGCCGCACGCAAGGGTATCACACGGGCCAAGGCGGCCGTGGACGTTGCCGCGCCTTCGATCACCGGCGGCATTTATGTGGTGGGCAACGCACCCACAGCCCTGCTGCGGCTGGTTGAACTCATTGACCAGGGCACGTTGCGCCCGGCCCTGGTGGTGGGTCTGCCGGTGGGGTTCGTCAACGCCGCCGAATCCAAGGCCCTGCTGCTGGAATGCGATGTCCCCCATGTCACCAATGTGGGCCGCAAAGGCGGTTCGAATGTGGCCGCGGCCGTGGTCAACGCACTGATCATCAAGGCCGGCTACGATAGCTGAGCCCGAAAGGTTCTCGACGGGTACAACAGCGATCGAAACGATTATGGCTGTTGAACGACTTCAGCCTTAAAACCTATTACCAACAGGCGACACCATGAACACTTTGCATTACGGAACGCTATACGGCATCGGCGTGGGGCCCGGTGATCCAGACCTGATCCCTTTGAAATCGGTCAAGATCATCAGTCGGGTTGATGTGATCTTCGCGGCATCTTCAACCAAAAACGCCCACAGCCAGGCGGTCACGATTGCCGCTCCGCACATCCCTGAAAACAGTGACGTGCGTTTACTGCCCTTTCCGATGACCAAGGACCAGGCCGAAAAAGAAGCCTGCTGGCAAACCCATGCGCGCACGATCATCACCGAGCTGGAAAAGGGCCACGATGTGGCTTTTCTCACCCTCGGAGACTCGCTGACCTACGCCACCTATGGATACGTGCTGAAGAATGTGCTGGCCCTGGCCCCCGGTGCGCCGGTGGTCACCATTCCCGGCATTACCGCCTATCAGGCCGCCGCCGCCCGGGTGAACCGCCCCCTGGTGGAGGGGGAGGAGTCGCTGCTGGTGTTGTCCGGTGTGGAGGGGGGGCACCGTCTGCGCCAGCTTTCTGAGATAGTGGACAACGTGGTTTTCATGAAGGCCTATCGCAATGCCGGGGATATCACGGATGCCCTGGAAGAAAAGCACATGCTTGAAAACAGTGTGGCGGTGGCCAACTGCTGCCTGGCAAACGAAGAGGTGATTGAAGACATTCAAACACTAAAGCAGCGCAAGCCGGGATACTGGACCCTGATCCTTGCCAAGAAAAACAACAATCATGAGGCCATCTGAGTCGCGCCTGCCCTATAAGGCCCTGGCGGTTTCCCTTGCCTTCTCCCTTCTGGTGGTTGGCTGGGGTTGGCTGAAGCTGGAGACCCACACCGTCGAGGGGCTGGCCTTGCACTTGTTCTGGCCGCTTATGCGCCTGCTCGTTTTCATTACCCTGGGGCTGGTGGTGGGGCAGACCATCGAGGCCGCCGGATGGACCCGGCGTCTGGCCGTGGTGGCCGCCCCCCTGTTTCGTTTCAGTCACCTGGGGGATCGCTGTTCGGCGGCTTTCACGACCTCCTTCTTTTCCGGTGTGGCTGCCAACGCCATGTTGTGGGAGTTTTTCAAGGAAGAGAAGATTGCCCGCCGGCAATTGTTCCTGAGCAACCTCATGAACCAGTTTCCTGCCTATTTCCTCCACCTGCCGACCACTTTTTTCATTGTGATTCCTCTTACCGGCCGGGCCGGTGCGCTTTACTTTTTACTCACCTTTGCGGCCCTGGTGGCTCGAACATGGATGGTGATGCTCTATGGCCGTTGGTTTTGCAAGTCAGACGGGGTCTTGCAAGACACGGCTTACCGGATGCAGAAACCATTGGAAACGGACCGGGCAAAAACGGATGTGATCGAAACGATTAAACAACGCCTGCCCGGACGGATCGTCCGAATCGCCGTATATGTAGTGCCGATCTACACCCTTGTGTTCATGGTCAACGCCATGGGAGGGTTTGATGCGGCCCGGCATTGGCTTGCCCGTTTCGTGGTCACCAGCTTGCTGCCGATGGAATCCCTGTCGGTCGTCATCTTAAGCTTTGCTGCAGAATTCACATCCGGTTTCGCTGCTGCTGGTGCCCTGTTGGAGGCCGGTGTCTTGACCATCAAGCAAACCGTGATCGCTCTGCTGGCGGGAAACATCGTGGCTTTTCCCATCCGGGCGCTTCGCCACCAGCTGCCCCGATACATGGGCATCTTCTCACCGGCCATGGGCTTTCAACTGCTGCTTCTCGGGCAGGGACTGCGGGTAACCAGCCTGATTGTCGTCGGTGTGGTTTATTACTGGCTTTTTTAAAGGGTCCACGGAAAATTTAAGAAAGAGAGAGCCATGCATCCATTCGCAAATGAATTTATAGCCGGCCAGCGCCTGATGGTGGGCTTCGACGGCACCGGCTTTAACGACGACCTGAAATTTCTCATCGGCACCTTAAAGGTGGGAGGGCTGATCCTCTTCTCCCGCAATCTGGGCACCCCGGACCAGATCCGGCAATTGTGCCATGACTGCCAGGCATGCGCCGGCAAGGTCGGATTGCCGCCGCTTTTCATCGCCATCGATCAGGAGGGCGGGCCGGTTGCCCGGCTCAAGCCCCCCTTTACTCAGTTCGCGGGAAATCCGGCCATGAAGCGTCCCGAAGACGCCGTCTATTTTGCCAGGGTAACGGCCATGGAACTGAAGCATCTGGGTGTCAACATGAACATGGCGCCGGTGCTGGACGTCGCTCCGGATGGAGTGGACAGCATCATGGCCGGCCGTGCCTTTGGCAGTGATCCGAGCTGGGTCTCCAGCATGGGCATGATGGTGATCGATCATCTTCAACAGCGGGGAATCATGGCGGTGGCCAAACATTTTCCCGGCATCGGCCGAACCGTCCTGGACAGCCATCTGGCCCTGCCCGACCTGGAAGTCGACGCAAAAGCATTGACCGACGTCGACCTGGTCCCTTTTCAATCCGCCATCCAGGGTAAGGTGGCCGGCATCATGCTCTCGCATATCCGCTACACCGGCATCGATCCGGTCTGGCCGGCCAGCCTGAGCCCGGCCATTACGGTGGACCTGCTGCGGCGAAAAATGGCCTACGACGGTGTCGTGATGACCGATGACCTGGACATGGGTGCCATCAAGCCCAGCCACGATATCGACACCGCCATCGGCCAGATCCTGAGGGCCGATGTGGACATTGCCCTGATCTGCCACAAAGGCCCCGACATCGAGGCGGCCTGTGAGAAAATTCGCCGATCGCTCGTTGACGACCCCCATCTCAGGCGGAATGGCCAGCACTCCGTGGAGCGGATTCTGCGGCTGAAACGCGCATACCTCAAAGGGGATTGGGAAAAGCGGTATAGGATGTCGGCTGAAGCGTGACCGGGCGACGACCCCGACTGAAAAATCGTGTTTGTGCCGCCGGATACGATTCGAAAGCGATGACAGCGGTCAATGGATGTTATCGGTTGGTTTATGAATAGGTTTTTTCAAAGTGCGTTTGTCATCGACGGTCAAACCATAGAGCAATCCTGTGATAACCAGGCAACCGCCGAATATAACAAATGCCAGCCGAAAGACTTCTGGTGCCAATGACCCCTCCGGATAGAATACTTTGATCGCCCAACCGAGGCCGTGTAAAAAAAACGCGACACCGGTCATGGTAAAGAAGTTGATGCCTGTCATGGCGGCCCCTGCATTTTCAGGGGGCATGCGCTCTTTGATGTGTGCGTACATAATCTGGCCGGAACCGCTGGAGAGTCCAAAGCCGAAAAACAATGCAAACAGAATCAGCAGTCCTGTATCGTCCGGCAACACCGCAAGGGTGACCAGGATGCCCGCCATCATCGCCAATCCGGCAATAATGACCGTTTTCCTTGAACGCAGAATCGAATCGGATATCCATCCGCAAATGGGGCTGCCGATGATCAGGCCGATGCTCATCGCCAGAAGCAGGTTGCCGGTCATTAACTGGGAAAGATCCATGGTAACCATCAGAAATGGACCTGCCCAAAGGGCCTGAACCGACGCATATATGCCGTAACGGAAAAAAGTCCCCATCGAAATCAACCAATAGTCCCTGCGGGAAAAGAGCTGCAACATATCGCCCAGTGCAGTGGATAAACTGACCCCTGCAGAAGTGGCGGGAGGACTCACCGGCGGATCGCCGGGGTGATCTCTTGCGATCAGATAAAACAGGACGGCGATGATCAGGTTGCTTATGGCAAAGAGAAGAAACGTCGTCCGCCATCCGAACCATTCGGTAAGCCATACCAGCGGTGATGCCGCCGCTATATTTCCTGCGGTCCCGACGGATACGAATATGGCGGAAAGGGTCGCAAAATAAAGCGGAGAAAACCAGGTGGTGATCAGTTTCAACGGCCCCATCAGATTGCAGGCCATGCCTACGCCTAAGAGCGACCGGCCAACGATGAGCGCAGCTGCCGATTCGCCGTAGGCAAAAATGGCGGCACCAGCGACAGCTGCCAGAGAAAGCACCGTCATCAGGACCCGCGGCCCCAGGCGATCCAAATAAAGTCCCACCGGGATCTGCATGGCGGCAAACGCATAAAAAAATGCGGCGGAGATGAGTCCCAGGTCTTCTGTATCGAGGTTAAGTTCTTCGACCAGGTTTGGTGAGATTACCGCTATTGAAGATCGGTAGAACTGAGAAAAGGTAAACAGCAGACAGGATATCAGGTAAATGATCCAGCGACGGTTTTTATTGGGGATCATCGGTCACGCCAAGGCATATTCAGTGGCGATGGGTCTGCCACGACAGGTTGTTGTAGACTGATACGGAAAAAGATCTACAGTGAATAATACGCATCCACTTTCCGGTCAATATACAATCGTCCTATAAAGCCAGTCCATGCCACACGGTCTTTCCAACGTCCGGGAAATCCTATGCCTAAGTGTATCTTGGGCTTCAACGCCTACTTTCCAAGAGACCCATCAACCGGACCGGCATTGGTATACCGGTCTATTCGTATGTGTAGACAATAGAATTGTTGCCCAGGGGATTTTCATCAAACCACATGCGGGATAAACATTTTTGTTCGCTGCACGTATCGCCGGTAACGCTCACCAAAATATTCTATATTTTCCTTTTCTTCGACCTTTGCGGCAAAAACAATAAATAATGTAGCCATCAAGGCGACGATGAGTAGCGTCACCTCGATATGTCTCAACAGCAACCCCCAAAACAGAAACAAGAGCGAACTGTACATGGGGTGCCGGATATGTCTGAAAATCCCGGACTCTATCATAACCGTGGTTTTCTCAAAACTGAAAAGGGTTCGATCACGTCGCTGCCTGCTGGCTTTACCCTCTAAATGCATGGTCCTCACAGCAGAAACGATGTAAATTAAGGATACAATCATAAGTGCCGACGAAGTCAATTGCTGAAGGTTAATTTTTCTACTATCAAATACCGATGATTTTGAATGGCAATCCACAAAATACACTCCCACGCCACCCATCGAAACACACCATGATTTTTCAGGCTGAACAGTGTGTTCCTGGATAGAACTAACAGCGGAAGTGACAGAATACAAAAAAGAATGACTTTCATCGGTGCCTAACCGTTGCGCGCTATGAAATGGAGTGTGTTCCTCGTGGACCTGACTGCCTTGAACGTGTGCAGTGGGCAGCTAAGTTGGGGCCGGCGTCTTTTACACCAAAAAGAAATAGTACCGCGGCATCAATACCCAGTTCGAAGATAGAAACCAGCACAGCCCCCGGCCTTGGGCCGGTTTAAACGGAAATGAAACTATGCTATTTTGGCTAAGTTTCACAAGAGACGGATAATCAACCTATCTTCTGATCATCTACATTAGTGCCAATATTTTGATTTGGCCATTCTTTCTATAGATAATCATTTTAGACCGCGATAGCGAGCGCATTTCCCGACGCTTGTCAGAACGAAGCAGATATACCGAGCATCGGAGCGGCAGGGATAGCGAGCGAACTACAAATCGTCTTTACCCCTAAGGTGCTGAGCAGCACTGCCGTTACAGGCAGATGCCCCATAACGGCCCTTGGTATTCAGCTCAGCGGTTCAAGACGACCCGAAGCCGTCTATATGCCGACAACCAACTACCGGCAACGCCGGTTTCGATATCGAGGATCGCCCAGGCTATTGGCAGGCAATCGATTGGCCCCGCACGAGTTAAAAAACGATCAACTTCGGTATCAATGGACCGAAACAAACGTATCGATATCTGATCATCGCGGGGCACTTTTTTCAGCAAGCTCAGCCCCTGGGGATGCAGGCCGGATCGCTTCGGCGTCAATGCGTTGCCGGCTGTTTTTCGGGATGTACTTGCCATCGTTTGGATTGCATGGTTTAAAAGAGGTTTGAAAGACTATTGGGCCTGGCTCTGCGGTGTCACCGTTTGGGTTCGCATGCTCATCGACGCGTTCTCACTGGAGGGTGCATCGTTATGCTTGTGCTCATAAGGTTATTCAATGCTCGCGCTAAACAGAAAATGGATGTCGCTTGTTGGCTCCAGCTGATCCGTGGTCTTGTGGGGAGATCGGATCCAGCGTTAATATCAACCGCTGCCAATTTTATTTTCACCTGTCCATCCTAACCATACGAGCTGAGGGAAACAGTCATTAATCATGTTCGATCCACATATTCTCCTGACAGGCGTCATCATCTTTGTGGCCAGAATCTGCGATGTCTCCATCGGCACCATCCGCACCATCGTCACGGTCCAGGGGAGAACCGCCGTTGCCTTTACCCTGGCGATCTTCGAAATCTCCATCTGGGTGACCGTCGTCAGTGCGGTGATCACCCAGATCAAGGACCAGCCGCTGCTGGTCGTCTTTTATGCGTTCGGCTACGCCACCGGTAACGTGGTGGGGATCTTGGTCGAGCGCAAGCTGGCTTTCGGAACGATTATCCTGAAAATTATTACCCGCACCGCAGGACTGGAAATCGCGACACACCTGAGAGAAAAAGGCCAGCCGGTCACCATTTTTCACGGCGAAGGCATGCGAGGACCGGTCAACGAGCTTTACATCGCTTGCCGGCGGCGGGAATTGAAATGGATTTTGCCCGAGGTGCAGCGTCTGGATCCGAGATTGTTCTACGTTATCGAACAGGCCCGGGATATGAGCAAAGTCCTCAAACCGTTATCCACTCCCCTTGGCGGATGGCGGGCCACCGACAAGCGCAAATAGCCCGGTCATCCAATGATAAAATCGGCGAGCGAAACGAAACCTTATGAATGTTTCTGGTTCTATTCAACTGTTTGTTCCATTCGCATTTGGCGTGTCGTTTTGTCGATGGTACTGAATTTCACAGCAAAAGGAACTAAACCATGCGAACCTTTAATCTGATGGCAGCCACCCTTTTGACTGCAGCTATGGCGCTGTCCAGCTGTTCGGAAAAGATCGAACCGGGCAACACGGCTCCGCAGAAACCCCCCGCCATCTCGGTTCCCGTCGCTGCGGTGGCCCAGGCGGTGCAGCCGGTGATGTATGATGCCGTAGGCACCGTGAAAGCCCAATTGTCGGCCACGGTTTCCAGCAAACTGATGGGTGTCATACTGGCATACAAGGTCAAGGAGGGGGACCTGGTGAAATCGGGTGACCTTCTGGTCCAACTGGACGAGCGGCAGGTGTCTGCCCAATTGAACCAGGCCCAGGGGGCCCTGGCAGAAGCGCGAAAAGCCGAAACCGGGGCCGTATCCGCCCAGACGGCGGCCGATGCCGGGGCCCAGCGGGCGCTGTTGTCCTTTCGCCGCAACCGGACCATGCTGGAGGGCGGCGCCATTACCCAGGAAACCTTTGAAACGGTTGAGGCGCAGCACAAGCAGGCCCAGGCCTCCCTGGCCCAGGCCCGGGCAATGGTGGAGGCGGCACAGTTCCGTATCAACCAGGCCCAGGCGGCGGTCGATGCGGCCGCGGTGGCCCGCAAGGATGCCCGGGTACTGGCCCCATTTGATGGCAAGGTAACGGCCAAGCTGGCCGATGCGGGCGCGCTGGCTGTGCCGGGGACCCCGCTGCTGACCCTGGAACGGGAAGGCGGTTACCGGGTGGACCTGGTGGTTCCCGAAGCGTACATTCAGTCCGTCCGAACGGGCCAGGCCGTGGACGTCCGTATCCCATCTGTCGGGGAACTGCCCATTGCCGGCACCGTCGATGTGATCGTGCCCTCGGCCGACCAGGGCAGCCGGACGTTTGTGGTGCAGGTGGGTGTCTCGGGCACCGAATCCCTGCGATCGGGCATGTTCGCCCGGGTGTCCCTAACCGTTGGCGAACAAAAGACCCTGCGTATTCCTGAATTGGCAGTGGTCCGGCGGGGGCAGTTGACCGGGGTGTTCATCGTGGATGAGAAGAACACCGCCCGGTTCCGCCTGATTCGCATCGGTCGTGCATATGGAGATCAGGTGGAGGTGATCTCGGGAATCAAGGACGGCGCCCGGTTGGTGACCGCACCGTCCCCTGAACTGACCAACGGGTCTGCCGTGGAGCCTGGAAAATGAGCAAAGCATATGGTCCTGCCGGAAAAATCGCCGATTATTTCATCAACTCCAAATTGACCCCGCTGATCATTATCGCCTCGGTGCTTCTGGGACTGGCCGCCGTTGTCGCCCTTCCCCGGGAGGAAGAGCCTCAGATCATCGTCCCCATGATCGACATCTTCGTTCAGATGCCCGGCTCTGATGCGGCTGAGGTGGAGCAGCGGGTGACCCGACCCATGGAGAAGCTGCTGTGGGAAATTCCCGGTGTGGAGTACATCTACTCCACCAGCATGCCGGGCATGGCCATGGCGGTGGTGCGCTTTTATGTGGGGCAAAACGAAGAGGAATCCATTGTCCGGCTCCAGTCCAAGCTCATGGCCAACATGGACCGGATCCCCTGCTGCATCACACCGCCGTTGATCAAGCCGCGATACATCGACGACGTACCCATTCTGGCCCTGACATTCTGGAGTGAGGAGGTAGAACCCTATCTGCTGCGGCGGGTGGCCGCCGAGGTGGAAGATCAGGTGAAGCGCGAGCCCAACGTTTCCATTACCACCCTGATCGGCGGGGAGAGCCGGCGGGTGGAGGTGCAGCTAGACCCGGTGCGCATGGCCGGTTACGGGCTTGACCCGGTGGCCGTCTCCCGGCTGGTCTTCGCCGCCAACCAGGCGGCCGATGCCGGCACCTATCCCTCTCCCGAAGGCCAGATCATTGTCCATACCGGCGGTTTTCTCAAAACCCCCGAAGATGTCAAAAACGTGGTGGTGGCGGCCCATCAGGGACGCCCGGTTTCTTTGGGCGATGTGGCCACCATATCCGACGGCCCACCGCTTCCGGAGAACTATGTTTTTTTCGGTACCGGCCCGGCGGCCAGTGAAAAGGGCCTTTCCGCTGAAGACACCAGCAGTGCCCCCTATCCGGCGGTCACCCTGACCCTGGCCAAGCGCAAAGGCACCAACGCCATCAGCGTGGCCAACAAGGTGCTGGCGCGCATGGAGGCGCTCAAGGGGAAGGTCATTCCGGACAATATCCGTGTCACGGTCACCCGCAACTACGGGGAGACAGCCAAAGAGAAGAGTGACGAGCTGCTGCTGCACATGCTGATCGCCATTGTGTCGGTGACCATCCTGATCTGGTTCACCCTGGGCCATCGGGAGTCCGGCGTGGTGGCATTTGCGATCCCGGTCACCCTGGCACTGACCATGGCGGTATTTTATCTGTATGGCTACACGCTCAATCGCATCACCCTGTTCGCCCTGATTTTCTCCATCGGCATCCTGGTGGACGATGCCATCGTGGTGGTGGAGAACATCGTCCGCCACTTTCGGCTGCCGGGCAACGAGACCCGGTCCCGCGTCGAGGTGGCCATCGAGGCTGTGGACGAGGTGGGCAACCCGACCATACTGGCTACCCTGACGGTCATCGCCGCCATCCTGCCCATGGCATTTGTGGGCGGTCTCATGGGGCCATACATGCGCCCCATACCGGTGGGTGCGTCGGCGGCCATGGTTTTCTCTCTCATCGTGGCCTTCATCGTCACCCCCTGGGCGGCCTATCGCCTTTTAGGCCGCAAGGGCCACGGTCATGGCGATGCGCACGATTCGGAGGACCGGGCCACCCTGCTATACCGCAACGTCATGGACCATCTGCTGCACAATCCCGTGTGGCGATGGTCTTTCCTGATTGGTGTCGCCGTCCTGCTGCTGGGGGCCTGTGCCATGGTGGCCGTGGGGTGGGTCAAGGTGAAGATGCTGCCCTTCGACAACAAGAGTGAATTCCAGGTGATCCTGGACATGCCCGAAAGCGCCACCCTCGAAGACACGGCGGCCGTGGCCTTCGAGATGGGGGACTATCTGGCTACCGTTAACGAGGTGGTGGACTACCAGATCCACACGGGCACCGCCGGACCCTTCAACTTCAACGGTCTGGTGCGCCACTACTACCTGCGCCATTCGCCGAATCTGGCCGACATCCAGGTTAACCTGGCCGGCAAGGGGCAGCGCAAGCAGCAGAGCCACGAGATCGCCAAACGGGTGCGACCGCCGCTTCAGGCCATCGCCGACCGTTACGGGGCCCGGGTCAAGGTGGCCGAAGTGCCCCCCGGCCCGCCGGTACTCTCCACCCTGGTGGCCGAAGTGTACGGCCCCGACTACGACCGCCAGCGTGAGCTGGCCCTGAAGATCCGCGACATTTTCGAACAGACCGACGGGGTGGTGGATGTGGACTGGTATATGGAAGAGGCGCAAATCCGTTACCAGATCGAGGCGGACCAGGAAAAGGCCGCCCTGCACGGCATCAGCGTGGCCCATATCACCCAGACCCTGCAAGCCGCCCTTTCCGGTTCCAAGGCCGGATTGCTGCACCAGTCACAGGAAAAAGAAGATGTGGCCATCGTGCTGCAGCCGCCACTGGCCCTGCGGGCCGGGCTTGACCTGCTCAAGGCCATCAACGTCACCGCCGCCGACGGTCGCATGGTGACCCTGTCCGACCTGGTGACCGTACGGCAGACCCCGCTGGACCGCAGCATCTACCACAAGAATCTGATGCCGGTGGTCTATGTGATCGCCGATGTGGCCGGCGCCAAGGAGAGCCCGGTATATGCCATCCTGGAGCTGCGCAAGAAGATCGACGCCATCACCCTTCCCGAAGGGTACCGCATCGCCCAGCATACGGCTGCCCTGCCCGAGAGCGACCAGCGCTTTGCCATGAAGTGGGATGGCGAGTGGCACATCACCTACGAGGTGTTCCGGGATCTGGGCATGGCCTTTGCCGTGGTGCTGGTACTGATTTTCGTGCTGGTGGTGGGCTGGTTCCAGTCCTTTTCCACGCCGGTGGTGATTATGGTGGCCATTCCCTTTTCGCTGATCGGCATCCTGCCGGCCCACTGGGCCATGGGCGCCTTTTTCACGGCAACATCCATGATCGGCTTCATCGCCGGCGCGGGCATCGTGGTGAGAAATTCCATCATTCTGGTGGATTTTATCGAGCTTCGCCTGTCCGAAGGGGTGCCGCTGGACCGGGCCGTCATCGATGCCGGGGCGGTGCGCTTCCGGCCCATGATGCTCACGGCCGCCGCCGTGGTGGTCGGCGCCTCGGTGATCCTTTTCGACCCCATTTTCCAGGGCCTGGCCATCTCTTTGATGGCCGGCGAGGTGGCCTCGCTGCTCTTTTCACGCATGACGGTGCCGATCCTCTATTTTCTGGACAAACGCTGGGAATTCGCCCACGGGCATGGCGGAAGCGGGAGCGTCGAAAAAGCGGTCGACAGCGGTTTGCGCTCATGATGATTGCTTTGGTGCTGATGCTGGCCGGGTTTGTCGCTCTGATCAAAGGTGCCGACCTGTTTGTGGATGGTGCTGCGCGCCTTGCCCGGGGTATGCATATTTCTCCCATGGCCGTCGGCCTGACCGTGGTGGCCTTCGGTACATCGGCCCCTGAACTTTTCGTCAACATCTCGGCGGGGATCAGCGGCAACACCGATCTCGCCCTGGGCAACGTGGTGGGCAGCAACATCGCCAATATCCTTTTGATCCTGGGAGTTACGGCGATAGCCCAGCCGCTCACCGTTTCCAAGGGAACCGTGTGGAAGGAGATCCCCTTCAGCCTGTTGGCAGCGCTGATGCTATGGGTTCTGGCCAGTGACGTTTATATTGACGGTGCCGCCCGATCCGCGATCACCCGGTCGGACGGCCTGGTGCTGCTGGGGTTCTTCGGTGTCTTCATCGCCTACACAGCATCCATTGCTGCTCCGGTTGCCGGCCTGCCGGATGTCAGCCCGGCACCTGCGGAAAAGGCGGCGCGGATTGCCCTGAAAATGATCGTCGGCTTTTGTGGTTTGCTGTTCGGGGGACGATGGATCGTGGACAGCGCGGTCATCCTAGGGGACCTTCTGGCCATTCCCAGGGCCGTCATGGGGCTGACGGTGGTGGCACTGGGGACCTCCCTGCCCGAACTGGCCACCTCGGTCATGGCTGCCAAACGGGGGGACGTCGAGATTGCAGTGGGAAACGTGGTCGGTTCCAACATCTTCAATGTGTTTTTTATATTGGGTGTCAGTGCGGTGATTCGGCCGCTGCCCTTCGACCCGGCGGTCAATGTGGACATGGGCGTCATGATGGCCGCCAGCATCCTGCTGTTCATCTTCATGTTTACCGGCCGGTTGCGCATCATGGACCGGTGGGAGGGGGTGCTGGCCCTGCTGATTTATGCGCTTTATATCTCCTATCTGCTGTTTCCCCTGTTCTCGCCCGGTGTCCCTGCGGTTTCTGGTAGTTGATCGCAATCGTTTTTCAACATCCTATTAATTGTTTTCCTGAAACAAGGATAGTTCGCTTTCAATTTTTTCCATCCACCAGTGCTGGCGCTTTGGGCTATGGAACAGTGAGGTGTCTTCATCGAACGCGGTATGCGCGGCCAGGGAATCATCCATGGCGAATCGAATCCATTCCTTGATTGTGGCGCCTATTTCCGCCCTTGCCGCCTCAGGGGTGGGGTGGATGGCCATGAATGTCTTGGCCCTTTCGTGTGCATTGACGGTCAGCCGGCGGGCCGTCAGTTCAACCAAGGCAAAATGGACCTGCTCGTGCTGCAGGACGTAGGCGCTGTTTTTGGCCGGCATCGCCGGGTTCCACCAGGAGCAGCCGGGAATCATGATGGCTTCAAAGGTGATACTTTCGATGCCGCCGATGTAGATGAGCGATTCCCCGTACCGGGCCCTGCTTACGGTGAACCGGGAATCCTTGCAGGGTCGGATCCGGGTGCAGGTATGGGCATTTATGGATGTTGCGTGCATGGTCCGGTCCGGCGGCAGTGTTGTGGCCTTGAAGTCCGCGCGGGTCAGGTGCCGGTAGGCAAAGGCATCCTGGATTGTCGCCGGATCGTCAACATAAACGCCTGCGCGCGGCATGGCATAGTCCGGCAGTCTGGCGCAGCCGGTGAGCAGGACCAGCAGGATAAGGCCGCCGATGGTGAAATTGCCTTGAATCGTGATTATCATTTCTTTCATATTATTGGTGGCATCGCCGCGGATGTCAAAAAACAAACGACTGCTTGAACGTGTCAACCATTATTGAAAGAGGGGTCCATGAGCATCGATACCCTTACCCCGCTGGCCGGGGAAGTATTCAAAAAACGTTATCTTGCCCGCAACTACCGGGGAGAGACCATCGAGACACCGGCGGATGTGTTTTCGCGGGTGGCACGGGTGGTGGCTGAGGCGGACCGGCTCTTCGACGCCAGCGCCTCGGTTCGGGATACGGCGAATCGGTTCGAGTCGGCCATGACCTCGCTCTCTTTTCTGCCCAATTCTCCCTGCCTGATGAACGCCGGCAGACCGTTGGGGCAGCTGGCCGCCTGTTTTGTGCTGCCGGTGGAGGACCACCTGGAGTCTATTTTCCAGAGCCTCAAGGATGCCGCCTTGATCCACCATACCGGCGGCGGCACCGGATTCTCCTTCAGCCGGCTGCGTCCTGCGGGAGATACCATTTTCCCCGCATCAGGCGTGACCGGTGGTCCGGTGTCGTTCATCCGGCTGTTCGATGCGGCTACTCACCTCATCGACCGTAACCGCATCAGACCCGGCGCCAACATGGGCGTGCTGCATGTGAGCCACCCGGATATCGAGGCGTTCGTCAAGGCCAAGCAGGACCGCAGCCAGCTGTGCAATTTCAATCTTTCCGTGGCTGTGGACGACCCTTTCATCGATTGTGTGAAGGAGAGACGCGAATACCCGCTGATCCACCCGCGTACCGGCGCCGAGGTGGCTCGCGTCCGGGCGGCCGACCTGCTCAGCCTGATGGCGAAAAGCGCCTGGGAGACCGGTGATCCAGGCATCCTGTTCATTGACCGCATCAATCGGGCCAACCCCACCCCCAAAATGGGTTCGCTGGAGGCCACCAACCCATGCGGTGAGCAGCCGTTGCTGCCCTACGAGTCCTGCACGTTAGGTTCCATCAACCTGACCCGGATAATCGACGGCAAGTCCATCGACTACCAGAAACTGGAACGGCTGGTGCACCTGGCGGTTCATTTTCTGGACAACGTGGTGGAGGTGAATCGCCACCCGATACCCCGAACCGGGGAATGGAGCCGGATGAACCGCAAGATTGGGTTGGGGGTCATGGGTTTTGCCGACATGCTGATCCTCCTCGGCGTCTCCTACCAGAGTGAACGGGCGTTGGCGCTGGCCGGAGAGATCATGTCCCGGATCCAGCAACATGCCGAGGCAGCCTCGGCCGAACTGGCTGACAGGCGGGGAAATTTTCCCGCTTTTCAGCAAAGCGTGTTTCCGGCCAGGGGAGTGAAGCGGCGGCGCAATGCCACCCTGACCACCGTGGCGCCCACAGGCACCATCAGCATTCTGGCGGGGGTGAGCAGCAGTGTCGAACCCGTTTTTGCTTTTGAAGTCGAGCGCCGGATCGTGGATCAGATCTACACGGATGTGCACCCCATTTATGCACGCTACCTGCAGGAAGGGCGCGAGATAGACAAGCGCATCTTTCAGACCGCCTGGGACATCTCCCCGCGCTGGCACCTGAAGATCCAGGCCGCCTTCCAGAAATATACGGACAACGCCGTTTCCAAAACAGTCAACCTGCCCGAATCCATCACGGCAGACGAGATTCGTGCCCTCTTTTTGGATGCTGCCGACATGAACCTCAAGGGGATCACGGTTTATCGCGACCGGTCACACCCGGATCAGGTGCTTTCCGCCTGCTCCATGAAAAACGAGGAGTGCTCATGAATCGGAAAAAAACCATAGAAACCATCAACAGCTATGACGGTTACTGGGATGTCTTGGTGATCGGTGGTGGCGCCACCGGCCTGGGGTGCGCGCTGGATGCGGCGTCAAGGGGATACAAGACCCTGCTTGTGGAGCA
This sequence comes from uncultured delta proteobacterium, assembly GCA_963697405.1. Classification (GTDB taxonomy): domain Bacteria; phylum Desulfobacterota; class Desulfobacteria; order Desulfobacterales; family Desulfosarcinaceae; genus Desulfosarcina. The sequence goes on from CAVONY010000042.1 coordinate 74,678, forward strand.
GCACGACTTTGCCAAAGGTACCTCCAGCCGCAGTACCAAGCTGGTTCACGGCGGTGTGCGCTACCTGCAGCAGGGCAATATCTCTCTGGTTCTCGAAGCCCTCCAAGAACGGGGATTGCTGATGCAGAACGCACCGCATCTGGTTCAGAACCAGGCCTTCATCGTGCCCAACTACGAGTGGTGGGACGGCCCTTTTTACGGTGTGGGACTGAAGGTGTACGACCTTTTGGCCGGCCGGCTGGGCCTGGGCCCCTCCAAGTGGCTGTCCAAAGCGGAAACGCTCAAACGCATTCCAACCCTGGAGCCGGACCAGCTGCGCGGCGGCGTGATCTACTATGACGGCCAGTTTGACGATGCCCGGCTGGCCGTCAACCTGGCCCAGTCAATCGAGGACGCCGGCGGCGTGCCCGTTAATTACATGCAGGTGACCGGCCTGACCTACTCGGGGAAAATGATCGACGGCGTTAGGCTCAAAGACACCATCGATGGCGAGGAACGCGAGGTCCGCGCCCGGGTCGTAGTCAATGCAACGGGAATTTTTACTGACGACATCCTGCGAATGGATCAGCCCACGGCGACACCGATCATCACCCACAGTCAGGGCGTTCACCTGGTGTTGGACAAACGGTTCCTCAAGGGAAATACGGCCATCATGGTTCCCCAGACCGAAGACGGTCGGGTACTGTTCGCCGTTCCCTGGCATGACCGGGTGCTGGTGGGAACGACCGACACGCCGGTGGATCGAGCCAGCCTCGAGCCCCGTCCCCTCGAGGAAGAGATCGCGTTCATCCTAAAACATGCTGCTCAGTACATGGTGGAGGACCCCACCCGGGCGGACATCCTGTGCGTATTCGCCGGCCTGCGGCCACTGGTGGGGGAGGGGGAGGGAAAAAAGACCGCCACCATCTCCCGGGACCATCACCTGGCGGTGTCTCAATCGGGCCTGGTGACCATTACCGGCGGAAAATGGACCACCTACCGCAAGATGGCCGAAGACACGGTCAACCAGGCGGCTTTGATCGCCGGGCTTCCGGAAAGCGAATGCCGGACGCGCAAGCTGCGCATTCACGGGTGGCTGAAGAACAGGAACCCGGAAGATCCGCTTTGCGCCTATGGTTCTGACGCGGTTTTCATCCGGCGGATTATCGACGCGGACCCCGGGATGGGAGAAAAACTGCACGACCATCTGCCCTATGTCAAAGCGGAGGTCGTCTGGGCCGTTCGCCATGAAATGGCCTTGACCCTGGAAGATGTCCTGGCCCGTCGCACCCGCTCCCTGATCCTGGACGCGGCGGCAAGCATGGACATTGCCGGGGAGACGGTCCGTCTGATGGCAAAAGAACGGGGATTGGGATCGCAATGGCAGCAACAACAGGTATCTGAATTTAAACGGATGGCCAGGGAGTATCTGCCGGACTGATGCTGGTAAAATTGGTCTTCAGGCAACCTAATTGTTAACTCCCCGGCCCGAAACGGCCATTTTACGAGGCGCTGAGCTCACGAATGTTTTTAATGTCATTGAAAAGAATGATCTCGATCAATCTGATGGTGCGTTCAAAGTCAGCATAGCATATGCCGCCCAATACACTTTGAAAGTAGAAATATTGGATTTTTCCATTGTCGAAGTTGACATAATACTTGCCGATGGTGCGGGTCCCATTGAGTTCGGTCAGTTTTTGAAAGAGCAGGATCAGACGATCGGGGTTGGGAGGCACAGTGGCCAAATCATGGCATTCAATCTTCAATAACCGGTCATTCGGGTTTAACAGGGCGGACAGCTTGATGATTTCCTCGGTACGCTTGTCTTTGATGATAAACGCCAATCCCTCCAAGTCCTTCTCCCTGAATGGCCTTGCTTTTGTGTAGCCCAGCTTGTTGAGGTACTCCTGAACGACCTCCAGTCTGGCTGGCTGGTGGCGAAGCTCAGGCGGTGTTTCCTGCGGGAATGCACTGCTGTAGCATAGCACGGTCATCATTGCAGACAGGATGAATACGGTTGTTTTTCTGCATCTACAGGCCATTTCTGCCTTCCTTTCATGAAGAGCAATCAGTCCGTGATCATTGGGCGTCCAAAAAGCGCGGGAGCAGTCCCGATGCCTGGGTTTCGCTGGCAAAGTTATAAATTGAAATGTTGATGGTCATGTTGTTGGTTATCACATTGTAGCTGCCCGGTGACTGGCTGATCTGGAAAATCCCGCTGGCTCCGTCGAAGTTCCCCACATAGGCGCTGATATTGGCGCCATCCACTTCAGCGGTCTCGATCAGGGTTCCTTGGGGCACCGTGTCGGTGCTGTCCGGTTTCGTGCCATTTAAACTCGATTGCGAGATGGCCGCTTCGATGAGTTCCTGGGGTACGCTGTCGTTACCGGAAAAGATTTTCCCGGAGAGATTGCCCAGCTTATCAAAGACACCGGAAAAAGAGATGCCAAAGCTGATGCTGCCGAGACCGCCTCTTATTCGATTCAACTCTTCATCCGTCAAACGAACAGCCCTGGAAGCGATGAAGCCGCCGCTGTAGAAAGAGGCGGCAATTAAACCATCCCGGGCAATGCTGCTGTTTCGATTCCCCGTGGCGGCAACGGTCCGGAAATCAGCCTCAAATGCGCTGGCGACCGCTGCCCATAGCATCAACACGAGGCCGGTGGTTGCAACTATTCTGGGGTAAATGAATTTAGTGTTTGTTTTCATAGCGCCTCTCAAAACTCACCTGATGTGAAACCGGCAAAGCCTGCGGAAAAAAGATCCTTCATGCGCATGGCCGCCATTACCGGGGCGGAAAGGGTGGTTTCCATCAGCAGTGGGGTCCGGTCTTGCATGTTTTTGGTGGCTACGATGAATATCACTTCGTTCCAATTCTCTTCGAATGTCTTCAGTGGCATGGAACGGTTGCCGTAAGCCGGATCGGCGATATATGCCTTGCCGTCATCGATCCCCTTCAAAACGACAAAGTGTGAATAACTTCCGCTCTTAAAGAGAATAATCACCGGTATCTTGAGTGTGCTGAGCCGGTTGAGATCGACTTTGTACCCGTCCGCCAGATAGCCATGGTCAACGGCAAATTTTTTTAAATCCAGCAATGAAAACCCTTTTTTTTGAATTTCATTTGCATCTCCACGCGCGAGAATGTGCTTGATGATATCCGCTTCGTCTACCCGGTGGTCGAAAAAATAGTTCAAGATGGTGGCCAACGCTGCAGCACCGCAGCTTAAATCGTACCTTTGGGGGATGACATGCTTGTACCGGGCCTCCCTTAAACTGACTACTTTTTTGGTGACATACATGCCATTGGGCAGACGGATCGTCGTTACACTGCCCCTTTGGCCCGGCTCGTCCATTCGATCATTGCGTTGGTGCCCGGTAGCGGTGCTTTCAGGATTTTTTTGGCCGGGCAGGGTGTCGGCTGTTTGTCCAGAAAGCCGGTTGTCTTTTTGTGGATCTTTTTTCGCTGGCGTCGATCTGCTCAGGTTGCGGTTCAGTTTGTCCATCCATCGTCCGACGGCAGCATTCAACGCTTTTTTATTCGTGTTCTCCTTTGACGAATCCGCTTTCTGCTCACTTGGCTTGGCCAGGGAATTGAGGCCTGTGCAACCTGCCATCAGCACCAGCCCGACAAGCAGCAACCCCGTCAAACCCAAAAGAGAGACGTGGCGCAAAACTGCGGCAAAGCCAATGCCGCTGCTACTCCAGGTTGATTTGTCGAAACGAAATGGCAAGGTTGTTCTCCTGAATGTTTACGCTGCCGGAGGCCTGGCTGACCTGGAAAATTCCCTGGCTGTCCCTGAAGCTGTTGGTGACCATGTCTTCGAGAACCGCCACCGCTTCTTCTTCGATTTCGCTGTTGGTGACACGGGTGCTCTGCAGCTCCGCATCACTGAGTGCCGCCACGCCGCCGACGACCACGATGGCGTGGTTACCCTGCTGATTGAGATTGCCTGCGGACTGGTTGATCCCGACAAGTACCGTGTTGTCCTGAAAGGAACCGTCCAGCAGGTTTCGTCTGGCGGATACCCCGCTCTCCGTGAAGGTGACAAAATCCAGCTCAGACGTCTGGTTAACGCCGATGTCGAAAGTGGTGTCTGGTTGGTCGGACAGATAGAAGGCCCTGAGATTGGACTGATGGACCAAGTTTCCCGAACTCTGGTTGACGCTGATGATTCCCGTGTTGTCCTGGACCGCGTTAAACAGGCTGCTGATGGAGTTGCCCACGCTTTCTTCGATCACCCGCTGCACGTCGTCCGCCTCGCCGAGTTGGCCCTGGGTGGTGGTTGCTGTGTCTTCGGCACCGCCGTGGGTCGAGGTTGCCGAAAAACCCTCCTCCATTACCACAGGGGGCAATGATTCTGCCCGGATCTCCGCCCAACCACACGGGATGGAAATCCAAAGTCCCAAAATCAAAAAACGCAAACCGCTGCGCAGGCTGTGTCGCATCGCGTTGCCTTCAACTCCTAAGGAGAGAGGGCACCCGTCCCTCTCTCCTTACCGTTAATGTCAATTTCGATGGATGGTTGGGTTTCCATCAAACCATAAGCAATTGACCGCCTGCCTAATTCAGATTTGCCGCAATGGCGTGGACATTGGCCTGGTTGACCATGTCGCCTGACGCCTGGTTGACACTGACGATGCCGGCGTTCCCGTTGATGGAACCGGTGATCGTATCCGAGCGGAAGACGGCGATGTGGGTCAGGAAATTGTCCGCATTGACCTGCTTGAGGGTCGCTTCGCCCAGCGCGCCGTTGGTTATCGAATCCAGGCCGGCTGCCAGGGCCGCAGAGTTGAGCTGGTTGTTGATGTTGCCCGAAGACTGGTTCACGCCCACGATGCCATTGTTGTTGCTGATGCTTCCTGAGATGGTGTTCGTATTGACGGAACGATCACCAAAGATATAGTTGAACAAGCTGGCTTGGATGGCGAACCCGTTGGCCTCCACCAGTTGCTTGTCGCCGGCGATCACCGCCATGGCGGACATGTTGGCCTGGTTGTTCATGTTGCCCGGGCTCTGGTTGACGCCGACCACACCGCTGTTGTCGTTGATGGAGTCGAGCACGTCAGCGGTTCTTTCGTTGTACTCGAAAATTTCTTCAGTCACTGCTACCGTTTTTGTCACGGTTTCTCGTAACTGAGGTCGGGAAAACGATCGCCGTTTTGCGGGTCATAGCTCTCTTTATACTCTTTTTCCGTGACGGTGGTCGTGCTCCGTGGTTACTTCTCTGACTCCGCCGAAATCCTCGAACTCATTTTCCATGTTCATCTGCTGACCCCAGGTTTCGGCCTCGGCGTCGGCATTGACCTCGATCTCGGTGTTGAAAAAGACGTTGATGTGTTTGTAGGTGTCGATGGTAATGATCTTGAGCTTGTCGAATTCGCCGTACATCTCTGTCCCGGCGTAATCGTACAAAGACTCATTCGATTGTCGATATCTTTGTTGATATTTACATTCATGTCCTGAGCCACGGCGATGCCCGAAAAGGCAAGGCACATCGCCAGGGCTATCCCTATCGATAGAATTTTTTTCATTTTCTGTTCCTCCCATTTAAAAGTCAAAACAACGAATCGTCACTTAAGACGGATCTTCATATCGCTCTTGATCCTCAATACCCAATCGGTTACCAACCGTATGCAAGGTTGCGCCTGCCCTCCTTCCTTTTGGCCTCTATCGATCACTGAAAATCAGGCGATTGGTCTGTTTCCCGGCAATACCGGAGTCATAGCTGATGTTCTGAATATACCCGGTTCGTGGCGAATCGTTTTCATCCCATAAGATGATCCGGCCGGTATGGGTTGGCGATGAGCCGTGGCCCATTTCTCCATCGCCCTTCCCCTTGCCCCGGATGCGATCCAGTTCATCACCCGTCAATTTTACCCCGAGGGCAATGGGCGGTGGTTCAACGGACGGTGCCTCTGAAAAGGATACGGGTGTAATTGCGATGTTGGCGGATGCAAAATAGTGATCTTGGGCATCGGCCGGGGTGGCACTGGGCGTTAGCAGACACGCCAGTAAGATAAAGGGAATCAATAATTTCTGAACGTTTTTCATGCAGATGCGCCTTTTATGAATAATACGGAGACACGCCAAAGCGCTTGGGCAAGGTGAACACTCAATTAACAACTAACAACTTCTGTGCCATGCATACAGGTGCCTAATATCCTTAGTGTTTTAAAAAAGCCCATATCAAACACGTGTAAAGTATAGTTGACACTTGTTCAGGGAAAACCCGGTTCTCCCCCACGATCACTACGTTTATCGATAGGTGTAAACGATATTGACACCGGAATGATTGTGTCAGCGACGATGCCATAGCCGTTGAAACTGCTTGAAAGCATCGGCAGGTGATGGCTCCTGGATGAAATCAGGATTCTTCAGCGTCGCCGACCCTTCGCGCGTAGCTGTTTTGGCCTGTCCACGGCTGCATGAAAATGAAGGAAATTAAAAAAAACTTGAAATGCACAATGATTTGAACCATAGTTTTAGCATTACCCGACGACTCACCCAATATCCTGACAACCGCCATTATAAGTTTGCCAATGATTGAAACGCGAGCGCGAGCGCATGCCTCGCTGCTTCCGGAAGAATAATCGGACGACTGCCAATCGACTGATCCATACAAAGAAGATCGTCTGTGACCGGCCGAGGGTGATCAGCCGAAAATGGCTTGGATGTCGGGATTTTTCGACGGATCCAGCTAAGCGTCGCCGTGTAATTAAACCCGTGTCGTGCTATTCCCGGCCCGTATCGGGCAAGATGAGGGGCTATGAGAGAATAGCGACTGGTCCAGAACAAAAGATATGGATGAACAGTCGCCTTTGATCAATCAGGGGGGAGAATGCCAAGCATGTCTAACATGAACGTACGTCGCTGCAGATACCTTGCTATTCTGTTCGTGGTCGCATTATGGTCAACCCACTGTGAGACAGCCATGTCCGGCCATCCGTCTCCTGGATCACCCGGTTTAGAATTCCTCGATGATCCCTTTTCACGATCAACCGCCGTTGAGGACACCGCTTTGCCGGCTCTGCTGGCACAGTCGTCCACGGCCGGTTCGGCGGTGGATGCCCAAAACGACCCCCCGGAAGGCGGGACGAGGCGAAGCGTCAAGAAAGATACCGAGGAAATATTGGTCCAGGAGGGCGGCGTTCTCATTCCCAAGGGGACCCTGATTTTGGAACCGTCCATCAACTACGTCCACATTCAGAACAACCGGCTTGCAGTGAAAGGCTACAGTATTTTTAATGCCATCCTTTTCGGTAAGTTTGACGTCGAAAAGGTCAGAAGGAATATATTGACAGCGACCCTGACCGCCCGCTACGGCATCACGGACCGCTTGCAGGCGGACTTGTTCGTGCCTTATGTGTACCGTACGGAGGAGATGATCATTCCCGCATCGATCGTGGCCGAAGAGGGAAATCAGGACGCATCGGCGCAGGATCACGGGATTGGCGACATCGGGGGCAGCATCAACTACCATGCATTCCGTTCCCGCGGCGGAAAGCCCGACATTACATTGAATCTCAGGTTCAAATCACGTTCGGGCAGAGATCCGTTTGGATTGGAGACCCAGACGGTCGCAGGGCGTGAATTCCCCAACGAGCTTCCCACGGGAACCGGTTTTTACGGCGTGTCGGGCGGGTTTACCATGGTAAAAGTCAGCGACCCGGTGGTATTTTACGGATCGCTTGCCTACGCCTGGAACATGGAAAGAGATGTGGGAGATGTCGGCAGGATAGATCCGGGTGACAGTATCGAATATAATCTGGGAATGGCAACCGCCTTGAGCGAAAGGGCCTCGCTGAGCTTTTCTTTTCAGAATGCATTTACCGATGAGACAACTTTGGCAGGCGAGGACATCGCTGACTCGAAATTGATCAGCGCCAGCTTGTCCTTGGGGGTCAATTATCGTGTATCACCAAAATATTCCTTGTTCGGCGTTATCAATATCGGGTTGACCGACGATACACCCGATTTTCAGGTGCAATTCAACGTTCCATTCAATTTCAAACTGTTTTGATGGGTTGCGCCGAATCCTCGCAACTTGAACGAAAAATAGAACCGTTATCGGGCTGGCAACGCGATGTCGAGCTTTTTAATCAGCATGTAGACATAGGGCCGGCTGATTCCCAGGGATCGGGCGGTCTGAGATATGTTGAATTGGTGGGATGTCAGCGCCGACTTTAAAATCTGACGCTTCAGTTTTTCGTCGGCCTTTTTCAGGCTCGATATATGATCCGTGTTGTTGCTTGGCGGCAATTCCATGTCTTCCGGGCGAATCCAGTCGTCCTGGACAACCACCGCTCTTCGAATACGGTTAATCATCTCCCTCACGTTTCCAGGCCAGGCGTGTTGGCAGATGGATTCAAGCGCTTCGGCGGTGAAGCCCTTGCAGTTCCAATCGCGTTCCATCTTTATCTTTTTCAGGAAATATTTGGCCAGTACTTCCTTGCAGGCGTCCCTTTCACGCAAGGGGGGCAGATGGATCGTGAAACTGGCAATCCGGTGAAAGAGGTCCCGTCGGAAGAGACCCTTTTCTACTGCCGCCTCCAGATCGACATTCGTCGCCGCAATGACCCTTACATCAACCACCTGGCCGTTGAGCGCACCAATCCGGTATACCGTCTTGTCTTCTAAAAAACGCAGCAGTTTGGGCTGCAGCTTTAAAGGGAGGTCTCCGATCTCGTCCAAAAACAGCGTTCCCTTATCGGCAATTTCAAATTTCCCTTTTTTGGCTTGAATCGCTCCAGTGAAAGCCCCCTTCGTGTGACCGAAAAGTTCGGCCTCGATTAATGATTCGGGTATCGCGGAACAGTTGATCACGACAAAAGGCCGATCTTTGCGATCACTTCTCTCATAGATCGCCCTCGCGGTGAGCTCTTTTCCCGTACCGCTTTCACCCAATATCAAAACCGGCAGTTCGGTGGGCGCCACTTTGCGGATATGCTTAAACACGGTTTTCATCGCCGTCGAGACGCCCACGAATTCCTCGACAGGATCCAGTTCCGGGGATGACTTGATAGGCGCGATTTCCTCTGCCAGGCATCTTCTAATTCGGTGCAGGTCATCTATGGTGAGATTTTTCAAGCAATTCGTCATACTGCGCAACAGGCACTCTTTTTCCCAATAGGCGAAGTATTCAGCGGAATGAAAATTTAATTTCCAAGCGCAATAGGGGCATTGTATGTCCGCTATGTCCATGGTTTTTCCACAATAATCGCATTTATGATTGCCCTTGATCGATGATGAAATGGTTCGCCACAGCTTTTGTTGGCTGCCTTTTTCCATACCCAAAAAGGAGACCCCTATTTTGCGGTTGTCCTTGTGTGCGATCTTACAGGTAGTGGTCAGATCGTTCCTTCCGTCGGCAGAAAGTTCCAGTAATACGTTGTCGCCCGTGCTTGCAGCCAAATGGTCGGTCATGTGTTTGAGGTCTAATCCAGCGCCTCCCATTCCGATGTCTGAGACTTGAAAAAGAGTTTTCCTGCCATCAGAAGATACGATAAAAGCCTGTCGATCACTCTTTGCACGCGGTGATAAACGAGCCATTTTTCTCACCTCTTATTCGACGACCGGTAACTGCTAAACCGAATAGCTTTGAAAAATGAGTATTGCAACTTTTAACGACATCTGGCGATATATTAAGATCCGATTGGGGGTATCGGATACTGCCACAAGAACTCGGCAAGCAGCTATTCAGCTAACTGTGACGTGTCGGTGTACTACTTTGTGCCAGATGAATGGGTAGCTTCACATACAGAGTCAAAGAATGAAGCCGCAAATTTTTGTGAGATAATTTTTTTCCTATAATCTATTTCTGTGCATAAAGAAAATATTTTGTCAATCAAAAAAATGAACGATATGTTGCTCCAGATGAGTATTATTACTCAGAAAGTGTTGCTTCAAATGGGTACTATTACTCAGAAGAAACCTCACAACGGGCGACTCAAAGATGTCGCTTTTCTGATAGGCTTCAGTATGGAAAAGCTTGTTATTAGAATTCTTTGCATTGAAACCTGCTTTCATGTTTGCGCTGCCCCGGGTCTCCTCCTTCCGTCTATCGCTCGCGGATCGAGGTGGATCAAAAAAAAAGGGGTGTTGAACGATCGAGAGCGTGCGCACCGTCAAGCGGTCCCGTTGATGCTGTGAGCGCTACGCTATTTTCGGCGCCGATCATATACCGCCTTGTATCGCGTCTTGTGTTGGTAGCTTTTCGTCGAGGTGTCTGGCACGGTTGCGGTTGAAGGAGAGGCGGTCATCGTGGTGGTCTTCGTATCCTCAATGCCGGAACGATCCTTTGCCGTTTTGTATAGCGTCTTTTGCCGGTAGCTTTTCGTCGAGGTGTCTGGCACGGTTGCGGTTGAAGGCGTGGCGGTCATCGTGGTGGTGTTCGTATCCTCATTGCCGGACTGATCCTCAGCGCGTACACCGAACGTGTAGGCGACACCGTTGCTCAGGCCGCGTACGCTAATGGAATGGGCAAAAGTGCTGCCAGGGCTTACCGCGGCATCGACAACCACGCTGTTGTTGGTCCAATCGCCGTTGTCCCAGGATGCACGGGCTTCGTAATAGACGTTGAATTTCAGGTCGGCATCGTCCACCTTGTCCCTGGCCGTATCGAACTCCACGGTCACCCTGCCGCCCGAAGCCGCATCCGCGGCCAAGCCGATACCCAGAGTAGCCCTATTCCAGGACGGCGAAGTGGTGTCCGCACCAGGCTTGGCGGATTGGGATGGAACATAGCGAACTTCATCGGAGTCGGCGCTCTCAGCATAGCCGTCATAGGCGCGGACAACGAAGTAGTATTCGGCCTGTTCTTCGAGGTTGTTGAGGTTGCATGTGACGGCGCTGCCTTCCCAGTCGGGCCGGCTGTAATTGTAGGCCTGATCGCTTCTTCGGGCGAATGCCCGGTAACCTTCCGGAGTGGGTGTGTTCGGATCCCAGCGCAGCGTTACACCGGCCGCCCTTGCTGCAGTGGTGGCCAGCGGCAAGCAGAGGGCGACGAGAATGGGAACGATTCCGGTAATTTTATAAAACGATTTTTTGATGTGCACGATTAACGGCCATTCTCCTGATTGGTGTTGTTGGTTATTTTAAATGATGACAATCATGTACACATCTTCGGCAGTGAAAAGCGGGTTCTTGAGTAATATTTTTGCCAGGCCGTCAACGATCCTTGAAATGAATTTTAAAAAAGCGGTATTTTTCAAAAATTTTTTATTCAAAAAATTTCAAACCCGGGCCGTGGATGAAAACCCACCATTCGGGAAAAATTAGTAACGCGGATATGCATAAAACGTAATTGATCAAAAAAATGTGAAGCCGGGGCGGCCTGATGGTAAGTTGCAGGATGGCGGTGCACCTGACAAAGGCTTGGCCCGTATCTTCAACTGCAGCATTACTTCTGTAGGAATGAAAGAGACCCGTTGGCGGGTAACAGCTGCGTCTGCACGCTCGATGTGACGGCCGGAGGGACCGAGCAACATTAGGTGCAGTCTGTTTTTTTATGCTTATTATAGATAAGGCCCTTTGAAGCGGGTGGCGTGTTGTAGTAACCCTATTTTTTATGGATGCGGAGACCCGGCTTTCCAAAGGCACTGTGTCTTGCATTGGCAGATCCGACTGCTAATGGCGGCTCAACCAATCCATTGAACCGGCATAGCGAGCGCATTCCCCACCGCTTATCGGAGCGAAGCAGAGATACCGAGCAGCGGTGCGGCGGGGTTAGCGAGCGAACTGGAAATCGATCTTAATCCATACGGTTAGGATTTCCCGCGGCTTGCCGTGGGCAGGGTTCATATTTATTTGTCAGTTGGGGGCTAATCAATGAAAACCACATACACATTGCTGTTTCTGATCTTATTTGCGGGTACGGCCACGGCAGGCGGGCAGGTTGTCGCCTATGACGTCAAGGGGGAGGCCTTCGAGGGGTATTTTACCTCTCCGGCGGACAATGCCCCATTCGTGCTGCTGATCCACGACTGGGATGGCCTCACCGATTATGAAGTCAACCGGGCCGATATGCTGGCCGAAAAAGGGTACGCGGTCTTCGCCGCCGATCTGTTCGGTGCCGGAATCAGGCCCACTGAAGTGAAGGACCGGCGCCAGCACACCGGCGAGCTATACAAGGACCGGGAACGCATGCGCAGCCTGATTGTCGGCGCGCTGGATGCAGCCAGGGCCAGAGGCGCCAGGGTGAACAATGCCGTGGCGATGGGGTATTGTTTCGGTGGCGCCGCCGTGCTCGAGTTTGCTAGGTCGGGGGCTGACATGAAAGGATTTGTCACCTTCCATGGCGGATTGAGTACGCCGGAAGGTCAGGATTACGGCAAGACCAAAGGAAAACTGCTGATCCTGCACGGCACGGCCGACACGAACATCACCATGGACCAGTTTGCCATGCTGGCCAATGCGTTGGAGGAAAAGGGCGTGCCCCACGAAATGATTACTTACGGCGGCGCACCGCACGCCTTCACCGTCTTCGGCTCCGACCGGTATAGAAAGGATGCTGATGAGAAGTCCTGGAGGCGGTTTGTGGAATTTCTGGAAGAGACGTTGAGGTAGATTGGACCACCTTGAGCAAGCTGCGAGGAATCTCTGACCGTAAGGACTTCTATCTATTTTTTTCAGGTGTCAGGACGGTTGCCCTGAAAACCCGTAACGAGTTCTATGACGCTGATCCCGACCAGAAGCACTACCAGAAACCATAAAAAAATCAGACCGCGCAATGGTAACGACAAGTCGCCGAAGACGAGCCACCCGCAGAGCACCAGACCGCTGCACAGGTTGATGGCAATCGCTCCACCGAGTCCCAAGCCAATACCGATGTCTGTTTTATTGCGCCTTTCCATAAGCAGGGCAATGCCAATCCCGAACAGAACCCCACCGAGAATGCTTGGGTAAAAACCATGGGCGGCCGGCGGCACACCCAACAGTTCGACCAACCCGTCGGAGAAAGCGATCAACAGCACCCCCAGCAGCAGGTTGATGATGGCGTCGATGGTGAGCAGTGTGACGCGTCGCATGGCATCACCTCCAAGAGGACCATTTACACCGTGTTTTCAAGGATTGTTTTTGTTGAGCGAACCGTCGCGTACGAACCGGACAATGCCGCCATGAAGGCGGCATGGACTTCCGGTGCGTAAATGGTTTTGTCCTTGAAGGTCAAATTTTTGGTCGCGCAGGCATCGTCGGCGACCATGCAGGTGAAACCCAAATCGAACGCAGCCCGAACCGTTGCATCGATACACATGTGGCTCATGGCGCCGCTGATGATGATTTCGTTGATGTTCTGTTGTTTCAGGATTTTCAGCAGCGGGGTGTCGCGAAAGCTGTTGGGAAAATTTTTGACGACGACGGTTTCGTCCGTCCGGGGGCCGACCTGTTGATTGATCTGCGCCCCGCTGGTGTCGGGCAGGAAAAAGGTGGCCCCCGCCTGAGCGGCGATGTGTTGGATATGGATGACCGGTTTTCCTCTTTTTCTGAAGTCATCCAGCAGCCGCCGGGCATTGGCCGCGGCGGCCCCGATACCGACCAGTTCCATGCTGCCGCCGGGAAAATAATCGTTCTGAAGGTCAACCAGTATCAGGCATGTGTCCATGTTTCCTCCTTAGCTCAATTGAAATACCATGAATTTGATGGCGGCTCCCCTTGACCGTGCGGCCTGCTCGTAAGCGGAAACCACTTCACCGGCGCCTGATGCGCGGCAATCGCTCTCATGATCGGTGTCTGATTGTGCGATTTCGCGCCCGCCCCATCGTTGGACAGATTCCCGGGTGTAGTCATAGAGCAGATTGCTGTCCGTCTTCAGGTACACCCTGCCGCCGGGGACAAGCAGGTTTGCATACGCGTCCAGAAAGGGAGAGGCGGAAAGCCGGGATTTGATTGCCCGATGCTTGGGGTGAGGGTCGGGAAAGGTCAGCCAGATCTCGTGTATCGAGTGTTCCAGAAAAAAATCTTCGATTCGCTCAATTCGCGCACGAAGGAAGTGAACATTTTCAAGGCCTCGGGAAATCGCCTGTTCTGCGCCGACACACATGCGATGACTCTTGGCATCGACTCCCACACATAGTTTGCGTGGATTGGCGGCGGCGAATGCAAGGGTGTATTCACCTTTGCCGCAGCCCAATTCGAGGACTTGTTGCATGCCTTGATAACGCGCATCGTACCAGGGATAGGAGCAAGGCGGTGGTGACTCTCCGTAAACGGAAAAGGTGACATTGGGCAGATGTTTGACGCGTTCGTACTTGAGAAGCTTGTTTTTTGGCATGGTTATTCCTGTATTTTCATCAGCCGGCCAAACGCTTCGTGCGGGCTAAGCGGGGCGCCTTTTCATTTTGATCCAGGTGCCTACCTTGCTGCCTGCGATCGAACACAGGGGAATGATCAATAACAGCGAAATCAACCCCTGCATTTCCGACGCAACCGCCCACGAGGGCAATTCAGAATAAGTGCCCATGTAGCCGATCAGCCCCACCATTTGGGTATACAAGCTGATGGCAATTGCACCAAAAACAAACAGCAACCCTCTCAGAAATGTGATTTTGCTGAAATAACTCAACACCATCGCAAAAAGAAAACACAGCATGAAATCTGCCATGTTCGTGAAGACCATGTTGACCATATTCTGTAAAATGACGGACCGGGTATTCGCGTTGGTTGCCCTGACGGCCTCGATCAGAAGGGGAGACAAGATATACGAGAACAAATAATTCGATAAATACCCAGACACCAAGCCAATACCCATCCACACAAATGGGATCAACGATTTCCTGCCTGTCCTGCTATGGTTCAGCATTTAAAATGATTATCCTTATTGCTGCAAGGTAAGTGGGGCACGATGACGCGCGTACACGGTGAATGGATTAGCGCCAGGGCGTTCGTCCCTTTACGTAGCTTTCTACAGCCTCGAAGGGTGTTGGGTAACCATTGCGATCTGTGGAGAGATAAGAAAATAAACTCTGGTTGATTGACATCTCCATTGCGTTGATCTGCTCCGGCGAGTATAAACCCAAGGTCATCCGTTTCATTTCGGTTAGGCTTCCCGTGAGTTTTCGATTCCCGTTCCTGCCAAGCGAAGGAGTCGCCGGGCCGCGATACCATGGGCATGCTTGGATGATTTCTTCGGCGATGGTCAAGGGATCACGAAAATGTGATTTACGACGAACCATTGTGAATAGCGTATATTCGTGAACGATGAACAGCATCGGGACACGGCCGATCATCACCACGTCCACCTTCCAGAAATCTCCTGAACGCTCCTCAAGATCCTTCCATTTGATGCCAAATCGTTTAGCCGCTTTGTTGCTTAGATCGATCATTTTCGTTTAACCTAACCGCTGCCATTATTTATCCAGGTTACGAAAGGCCTGTGTACCATTTTGCCAAGGTTGAACCGATCCGGTGAGGATTGTCTTCCTGCAAATAGTGGATCCCTGCGCCAATGTCGACTGTCTCGAGGTGCTTAAGCTTTTGCTTACACCATTCAACCGTTTTGGCATTAATCAAGCCTCCAGGCGATGCAAAGAAGAGAAGTTTGGGTAACTCGGATTCCTGAAGTTGCCTATACAGTGAACGCATACTGAATGGCCGGATGGTGTCGATACCCCTCCAATTCAAAGTCATCGAGTGTCACCCATGTCTCCAGATCCGCCAATGACTTAATGTCGGGATTGATTTTCAGTCTGGGCAACGGATACGGCTCGCGTTTGAGCTGAACGGCTTTTACCTGCTCCAGCTGATCTTCGTAAATGTGTGCATTTACAATTTTGTGAAAAGCTTTGGCGGGCTTATTGCCGGTGATTTGTGCAATGATCATTAATAACCAGCCCACTTGGACCTGATTGAATCCATGGCCCAGTGGCAGATCGTCGGAGCGTTGGTAGCTGGTCAGGTACAGCCGGTCGCCCAGCAAGCTGAAGGTGTGGGTGTGCATGCATGCGGCTAAACAGGCGCGATCCATCTCGCCTGGATTGTAAAAGGTCATCACTTCCCGTCGATCATCAATCCCCCTGGACAAGTTGTCGACAATTTTACGCAGCTGATCGATCTCTTTCCCCTCCGGATTGCGCCATCGCCTGCCTTGAACCCCATAACAACGGCCCATATCATCCTCGCCATCACGATAATGATTGGCCAGCCAAGCGGCATTGTCATTTGCGTTGGCATTCCATGTATTGCACCCGAGCGCACGGAACTGGGCTGCGCTGTGATAACCGCGCAAATAACCCAACATCTCAGCGATCGCCGGTTTCCAGAATAGCTTTTTGGTGGTCAGCACCGGCAAGTGTCCGTCGTTGACATCGTATTCAAAGTCTGCATTGATCACGGTCAGACAACGCTTCCCGGTTCGGGCATTTTTCACCCAAACGCCTTCATCGATGACCCGCCGACAAAGCTCCATATACGCTTTCATGCCGCCCCCGACAGGTTGGATGACAAACGGGCGTTCAAACCCAATGGTTTCATAAACCGTTTCCTCCCTGAATTTTCAAAATCGCATCAGCCTTGACCCGATGGCGGTATGGCGTACGTGCCAACCACGTGCGCGACGGGTTCAGGGTTATTTCCGGAATATAATGCCACCTCGCCAAAAGCCAATGACTTCCCGACCTTTAATAATCGGCACACACCGATGATGTCCTTACTGGCTATCGGTTGAGCCTATACGCGTACGGTTTTTGCGCGTCGTTTTCCTGCGATGTTGGGCCGCCCATGACCCTTTCTGGAATCATTCCTGCTGGCCCTTGTTTCTCCTGCGTATTTCTCGCACCGCTACCATAGTCAAGGTGACCACAGTAAGCGGAATCACGAAGTACAGCATGGCTGCACTAAATCTTGACAACGCATCATGGTGAGCGGCGGCTAGGATGAGATACAGGGTGTAGACCACATAATACCCCAGCAATAGCGCACCTTCCTGCCGACTAATCACGCCACCTGTAAAAAAAATGGGTAGACATGCAAATGCTACCACAATCATGATCGGGATGTCGAATCTGGCAACAGCGGCAGACACTTCAATGCCGGTGGGTGAAACTATACTGGCAATGCCAAGTACGCCCATAAGATTGAAAAGGTTGCTGCCGACGACATTGCCGACGGCGATGTCGCGTTCGCCGCGCACAGCCGCAATTATGGAGGTAACCACTTCAGGTAAAGAGGTACCGGCCGCAACGATCGTCAATCCGATAACCAGTTCGCTGACACCCAGATATTGGGCGAAGGATATCGCTCCATCGACGAGCCAGCGTGAGCCGAGCACCAGCAGTACAAGGCCGCTAACCACAAAGACTATATTTTTAAGCCGGCTACTGGCAGCACGACCTTCCTCCCCGAATTCCTTGGCGTATTCATCTGTTACCGCGAGGCTTTCTTTGCGGCTCTGGTAAATCAAAAAACAGACGTAAATTGCGAGACCGGCGACCAACATGAAACCGTCAGTGCGACTGAAGCTCCCATCCAGCGAAAAGATCAGAACAATGACCGAGAGCGCTATCATCAAAGGCACATCAATCCGCACCAGCTGTTGCGATACGACCAGTGGTACGATCAGTGCTGAAAGGCCAAGAATGAAAAGGACGTTGAAGATATTGCTTCCAACGACATTACCCACGGCAATACTGGCCTGGCCGGACAACGCCGCTTTGATGCTGACCGCAAGTTCGGGAGAGCTGGTGCCGAACGCCACGACGGTCAGCCCGATCACCAGTGGCGATATGCCTAAAACAGCCGCCAAGCGGGATGCGCCCCGCACTAATGCTTCCGCACCGACAATTAAAAACATGAGCCCGGCGACGAATAAAAGAATTGCCATAGTAACCTTAAACTCGAGTGATTGATGTTCAACGCAAAGCTGAGGCACGCAGGTTTTTTGCGCCTCGATTCTCAAACGACTTTTTAGATGATCAGCCGATGCCTTTATTATTCTTAAGGAAATAATCAGAAATTAGTATGCAAATCAGTCCGGGCGTCAAGGCAATGAGTGCAAAAAGTATGTTCCACAAATTTAAGAAACTGAACACCCTTTGGCCAAAAGGTAATCCATCGGTGAACAAAACCCTAATATAGTTCAATATTATGTAGATACCGACGATTGCGATCCAGGAATAGCCGATGACATGCAGGGTTTTGATTAGTTTATTGAGCATTCGCATAACGCTTGGCAGAATAAAGGCGACCGGCCCTCATCCGGGCCTGATGCCGCCTGTTTTCTGGCCATCGCGTGCAAGCGCTTGAGCGCTGGGCCGCTTTGGGATTTTTTGCTCTCTGATTGCTGCGAACATAGATATCAGCATGAAAAATATTCCGAATAACCAGTTCCAATATCCAATATGGAGATCGCTTATATTCTTTTCTTGAACGATGCCATAACCTACCCAAAAAAAAGCGGATATAAAAGCAATAAACTGGAAAATGATCAGTCTCTTAAAAGAGATTTTAAATTGGAGAATGAATACCAGAATGGTAAAAATATTTGCAAGGTTCGCAAAGATTAAAAAAGAATAATTTAGAAAACTCGTGAATTTGAATAGAGATCCAAAAAGCATCAACGCGCTCTTATATCCAATGATGGGTTCATCAAATACTATCAGGGCAGGCAGAAAGAATGAGAAAATGAAAATTGCGAATCCAAGAAAATATAATTTTCGTTTTGCGCGCATTTGATCGTTTCTATAGAATGGCTGCGTTCAGTATCACCGGGGCGACAGGCAGTCAGCAATCCAGTAAAGACGGTGGTTCGATGTCCAATTCACCTTCGCGAAGCCATACCGATGCCAATCGTCAACATCTATATGCAACCCTGTCAATCACCCCCATCGACGGCAAAAAGAGCGACGATGGCGGCAATCCGACCATCCACTGCGTTGGGGCCCCCCGGGAAGATCAACCCGATCACTGCAAGGGGGCCGTGGAGATCCGTTGCACTCGTTGTTTATACCGCAGTTAGTCTTGATATTCATCCACCAATTCGTTTTCTGTCACTTCGTGAAAAGTGAGCACTACCCAATCTCGGGAACCAGCTTGAGGCTGATGCCATATATTTCGACCTAACGAGGCCCAACGCTGCTCTAACCGAGCATCCATTGAACTTGTAAGTGCCTGAATCCTCGGGGAGACACTGTCCTTCACCAGGATCTTTCCGTCACCCTCAAGGGATAAGACCCTCTGATGACTGTTAGGATGACGTTCGGTCTTGAAACCTGTGTTTGCGCGTAGTGCGAAAACTCTTGCTGATCCAATTCCCTCCGGAAGCCCTGCTCCAAATTTACTGAGCGGAACCGGCACTGCCCCAGCTAAGAGCGATTCATCCTGAGCGAGAAGCTCTTTTGATTTCTGAATCTCTATATCCAGATTGGTCTCTCGAACAAGGGAATCCAGCTTTTCAAGAATGACTCGAATTTCTGACATCGGATCTATCCCCGTGGTCGCAGTCGAGCTGAGACACGCTGTTCTTGCGCGTCATTCTCCAGCGATAGGTTATATTTTAACTGGGTCACGCATCTCAAAATACATCACATAACCAGTATCCCAAAGGATGTTGCATTTCGGACAGATAAAATTTTTCTTTATCCATTCGCGCCTTTCAGGTTCAGAAACTAACTTGCAAAATAGTGTTCATCGCGTAAGCTTCATAGTTAATCATTTCCTGCCTATACCCCACAGGTAACAAATAGTTCCGGCGTCTCCGAAATATCCTGAAACTCTGGCGCGCGATCGGCATCATTGGTATCCATTGCCGGACCACGAAACAAGATATTTTTTCCGTTGATAGTGATTGCGCCTCCCCGACTTACGGCCTCTGGAAAACGCATGGATTCTGTTCTATCCATAGACGCTGACATCTCCTTTTGAGATGCATCCATCACCTCTATCATTTTGTTTGGAGGCAGAGCCTCCAATATCTCTTTGCTGTATTTCTTCTGATGCTTGGCCAGTTCCTTACTTTGGTAGGCTTCGACAACACCACTAAGCTGCTTTTTCACTTTGAAGGGTGAGAGCTTGCGTTGATCGTCGGACAATTCGCCCAGCAGCAAATCAAAATTATGAAAATAGCCCCGCCCCCCGCCTTCCATTCCCACGCCGTGGCTTTTGGTGAGCAGGATAATCGCCGGGCGGCCACGGAAGTTGCCTGTGGCAGTGGCCTCGAAATCCACCATCAAGTTGCCCGTTCGGTACCCATTCAAAGCGCAATGACCTGCATCGAATTCGAAGGTCTCACTGCCAAGGTACATGGTAAGGACGTTGTTTGGTTTGTCTGGCCGGGGACGGGACGGCTTATCGTAGTACACCGCTTCGCCCCCACAACTAAGATTCAATTTCAGCGTGACCTTCCCCGAATTTGTCTCAACGATGCCCTGCCAGGCCAGCGACTGGCCATTGAACTCAAAGGTAGTGTTCGTGGCACTGTAATATTTGGACGTCGCGGATTGTGTGGAGAAATTGAACGAATTGTTCAGATTGATACCATCGCTGTAAACGCTTAATTTGCCCTGATCCATACCCGGCGCTTGACTGGCCTTGATCACAAACGCAGCATTCTGGCTATCCTTCACCTCACATTTCGTAAGCGTTAGCGCATACTGCTTGCCTTCCACCTCAACCTGGGCGGTACCATGACCGGCCGTTGCTGATTCAAACTCGATTTTCGCTTTATTTGCCTGGGAAGCTTTTCGTTTATTTTCCATTTCCGACATATTTTTGAAAAGACTTTCCATTTGCTTCATTTGTTTCGGGTCCATGCCTGACTTCTTCATCATCTCCAGGACCTGATCAATTTCCTGCTGCTCCGAGGTTGAGCCGGCGGTTTGCGCATGCACATGACTTATAAAGCCAAAAATCAACAAAATGGATGTCATCAACGAGAGTCTATTTACTATTTTCATTGATTGCTCCTTTCGAAAAGGTGAAACGCATTGGGTTTGCCGATCTTACCGCATCTTCGGGGTCAGATGTCTTCCCGCATAGACGACTATAGCGGAAAGACATTTTCCTTGCACCTGCGGCAAGCTCGACAATCAGTTTGGGTTAAAGGCTCTTTAGAAAACGAAATCATGCTATTGGCCTGATCAGGCCATAAAAAATGGACATTTATCAAAAAGCCGCCTGGCAAGTGAACAAAACCTTCATACGCAACGCTTTTCGGTTGCTTGCCAAAAGTGGTTTGCAGGACCAACTGCCTATGTGTAAATTAATGCTTCACCTTATTATGTCAAAGATATGATTAAGAATACATGGCACACTGAAAAGAGGAAAGACCCATCCAAACGCAATGAAAAGGATGCAACTGACCAGGCGATGATTGGCTGTGATCGTCTTCAGATTAAGCGAAGTCCTCGGTTGTTTTTACCAGGGATGAGGTCAGGTAGGTGCGCTTGCAGCTGGATGATTTCAATGGGCTACTGGGGCAACGCCATGACATCGGATCTGCCGCCCATGCAAAAAAACGAGCTGGATTTCACCATTGCTTTTCAGCAGGAGTATCACATGGCACCGATTGTGCTCGAGATCTGCGCTCATCTGGGGTTGAAGTGGGCCGGCGGGCATCCATCGTATTCTCTGGGGGTTGTGCGTAGCGCCTGAACGGTCGTCCAGCCTGTCCATTCCATCAGCGAGGCAATCCTACCCCACAATTTGCCGGCGGATCACCGTGTCTTTCTTCCAGCGGTGGTCGTCTTTTTTGGGGTAGGCGATGTTGTAGTGCAGGCCGCGGCTCTCCTTGCGGTGGGCGGCGCATTTGATGATCAGCTCGGCCACGGTGGCGATGTTGCGCAGCTCGATGAGGTCCGGTGAAACCTTGAAATTCCAGTAGTACTCGCTGATTTCGTTCTGGATGGTGTCGATGCGGCGCTGGGCCCTGGCCAGGCGCTTGTCCGAGCGCACGATGCCCACATAGTTCCACATGAGGCGACGGATCTCGTCCCAGTTATGGGCGACCATGATCTGCTCGTCGCTGTCGCTGGTGCCCACGTCGTCCCAGTCCGGGATGTCCGGGAAGGTTCCCCGGTCGTTTCCACCAAGGTCCAGGATCGCCTGGCGGGCGGCGGCATCGGCGTAGATCAGGGCCTCCAGCAGGGAGTTGCTGGCCAGCCGGTTGGCGCCGTGAAGCCCGGTGCAGGCGGTTTCGCCAACGGCATAGAGGCGGTTGATGTCCGTGCGGCCGAACATATCCGTGACCACACCGCCGCACATATAGTGGGCGGCCGGCACGACGGGGATTGGCGCTTTGGTCATGTCGATGCCGAAAGCCAGACATTTTTCGACCAGGTTGGGAAAGCGATGTGTGACGAAGGTTGCGGGCCGGTGGGAGATATCCAGAAATACGCTGTCGTGGCCGGTGCGTTTGAGCTCCGTGTCGATGGCCCGGGCCACCACGTCGCGGCAGGCCAGGTCCTTCTGGGGGTCGTAGCGTTCCATGAACGAATGGCCGGCGGCATCCATGAGGCGCCCCCCCTCACCACGCACCGCTTCCGAGATGAGAAAATTCTTGGCGGCCGGGTGATACAGGCAGGTGGGGTGGAACTGGACGAACTCCAGGTTGGCCACGGTGGCACCCGCCCGGTATCCCATGGCAATGCCGTCGCCGGTGGCGATGTCCGGGTTGCTGGTGTACAGATACACCTTGCCGGCACCGCCGGTGGCCAGCAGGGTGATGCCGGCGCCGACGGTCAGGACCCGGTTCGATTGGCGGTCCAGTACATAGGCGCCGCAGCAGTAATCCTCGTGGGTGGTGGTGACCAGACCGCGTTTGATGCGTGTGGAGAAGGTGATCAGGTCGATGGCCATGTGGTTTTCGTAAAAGTGGATATTGCGGTTTTGGCGGGCCCGCTCTAAAAGCACCTGCTCGACTTCACGGCCGGTCATATCCTGGGCGTGGACGATGCGGTTGTGCGAGTGCCCGCCCTCCCGGCCCAGATCGAAAGGCGCGCTGCCGTTTTCCCCCGGACTGTCGCCTTCCGTGTTGAAGCCGACGCCGATCTCCATCAATTCCCGGATGCGCTCGGGGCCGCCCACCACCACCTGGCGGACCACGTCCGGGTTGCACAGGCCGTCGCCGGCATCCAGGGTATCCTGGATGTGCAGGTCAAAGGAATCCTGTTGATCGAAGACGGAGGCGATGCCCCCCTGGGCGAGGTTGGTGTTGCTGTCCACCGCCTGCTTTTTGGTCACGATGGCCACGGTTCCGCTGTCGGCAACCTTGAGGGCAACCATCAACCCGGCGATGCCGCTGCCGATGATCAGAAAATCAGTTTGTATATCCATGGTTTAGTAAAGGGACGACCGAGACTTGCGCCGGCTGGAGCTGAACAGACCGATGAAAAAACCCACCAGCATGATTCCGCCGCCGGTAAGCACCCATTGGATAATGCGGCTGCGCTTCAACTGCATGTTTTCTTCATCCAGTTTGGCCGCAAGGGTTTTCTCCGCTTCCAGATCGGTGCTCACCTGCTTGTGGCGCTGCTTGAGCTTCAGGAAATCAGCGGCTTCTTTCTTCAGGGTCTCGTAAGCGGTGCTGAGTTCGTCGCGGTCCTTCTGGTTCTGGGAAAGATCGGCATCGGTGGCTTTTTTCTGCGAATTGAGTTGGTCGAAATTGTCCTTCAGGTCCTCGTACTTGGCGGTCAGCACGTCGAAGTCCTGCCTCACACGGCCCAGCACCATGGCACAGGGCTGGCTGGGGGTGATATAGCGGTTGAGCACCCAGCCTTCCCTGCCATTGGGGTCGCGCACCTTGGACCACTCATCCCCTTTTTCCAGGATCTCGAGCGCTTTTCCGCTCTGGACCAGTGAAATGATTTTACGGTCGGAGCCGGGTCCGGTGCGCATGGTAATCTCGAAGTCTTCGGATACGTAAACGGTTTCCGCGACACTTGCGGCCGGCAGGATAAAAAGGCCAACTAGTAACATCCAGAACCCTACTTTCAGGCTTTTCATAACCAATTCACACTCCATTTAATTGGGGTTGTTTCAGCCACTGGAAAAAACGGATCTATTTTGAGTTGAAAACCAAGCATCTGTCAATAATTTCTTTTCAAACCGCAAGCCCTGTGGTAATTCAAAAAGTGCAACAGAAACAGGCAGGTGAAGGATCTATGATCGCTTACGACCTACAATGCAGCAACGGCCACCAGTTTGAAGGGTGGTTCGAGGACAGCCAGGCATTCGACCGGCAGAAAAAGCAGGGAATGATCGCCTGCCCGGTCTGCGAGGACACCGGCGTATTCAAATTGCCTTCCACGTTCGCCATCAAAGGCTCATCCGGCTCGCTGCCCTTAAACCCAAGCGAAACTGCGGACGTGGCGACCCTGGGTAAAAAGATCGTCGACTATGTGCAGAATAATTTCGACAACGTGGGCGCCGATTTTGCCGAAGAGGCACTGAAGATACACTATGGCGTATCCGAACCCCGGAGCATCCGGGGCGTCAGCACGCCCAAAGAGGAAGAGACGCTCAAAGCCGAAGGCATCCGTTTTTTCAAGTTTCCCGTCCCCTCGGAGCCTTCGGAGCCGGATGGTTCATAGCAGATAGATTCCCCATTCCGTTAATACACTGACCCGGATAGACGGGGAACGGCCAATCTTGGGCAACCCATCGCAAACAACAAGCTCCAAATCACAAATTTCAAATAAATTCTAAATTACAAAATCCAAATCTCAAAATGGGCAAAATAAAAAAGCCGTTTGCGATTTTGAGTGCGCCGCCATTGATGCCTGGCATACCCTTGCTTCAAGATAACGGGGTTTGGGATTTTGAATTTGATTTTTGTGATTTGTTTGTCATTTGGTTTTTGGTTATTGTATTTTATCCATTATTTATATTCTGTTATCCAATCTAAAGCCATGAGTTTCCGCTTCAGGATGAAGTAGCATCAATCTCCGGATTCAGGCGCCGGGCCAGCATGGAGCGCCGCTGCCGGGGGCGATCGTTTTTCAATGCCACGTTCAGGGCTTTGGTGGTGCCCACCATGACCACCAGCTGTTTGCCGCGGCTCAGTGCAGTGTAGAGCAGATTGCGCTGGAGCATGACGTAGTGCTGGGTCAGCAGGGGGATTACCACCGCCGGGTATTCCGATCCCTGGGATTTGTGTACCGAGATCGCATAGGCCAGGCTCAGCTCGTCCAGCTCGACGAAGTCATAGGGTACCTTGCGGCCGTCGTAGTCCACCTCGGCACGCTCAGCGTCCAGATCGATACTGTCCAGAATGCCGATATCCCCGTTGAAAACCTCTTTGCGATAGTTGTTGCGCAGGTGCATCACCTTGTCACCCACCTTGAACCGGCGGCCCACCACCTCCACCTGCTCGCCGGTGGGGTTCAGCGCGTCCTGGAGCACCCGGTTCAGGTTGAGCGTGCCCACCGGGCCGCGATGCATGGGGGTGAGCACCTGAATGTCACGGACGGGATCCAGCCTTAAGTGACGGGGAATCTCCCGCCGGCAGAGTTTGACCACCGTTTCGACCACCCGCTCGGGATCGGCCTGTTCCATGAAGTAAAACTCGGACAGCGCATCCGGGTCGTCGGGAGGGGCGATGACCGGCGGCTGGCCGTTGCGGACCCGATGGGCATTGACGACGATGGCGCTCTGCTCGTCCTGACGGAAAATTTCGGTCAGTTCAAAGGTGATGACTTTTTCTGAGCGGATCAGGTCGGAGAGCACATTACCCGGCCCCACCGACGGCAGCTGGAAAACATCCCCCACCAGGATGAGGGTGGCGGTCACCGGTACGGCCCGGATCAGCTGGGCCATGAGAAGGGTATCCACCATGGAGGTTTCGTCCACGACCACCACATCGGCTGATAGGGGATCGTCTTCGGTGCGCTCGAACCGGCCGTCGGCCAGGCTGTACCCCAAGGCCTTGTGCAGGGTGGCCGCCGGCCGGCCGGTCACTTCGGATAGGCGCCGGGCGGCCCGGCCCGTGGGTGCCGCCAGCATCACCCGATGTCCCAGCCTTTCCATCACGGCGGTGATCGAGCGAATCAACGTGGTTTTTCCGGTGCCGGGACCGCCTGTAATTACGGATACCTTGTGGGAGAGCATCTGCGAGAGGATCTCCTCTTGCTGCGTGGACAGGGTGATGGACAGTTTCTTCAGTACTTCCTCGGTAATCAACCGGCTGTCCGGCGGCGTGTCGGCCAGGGGAATGGACTGCATGGCCGCAATGCGGCGGGCAATGACGGTTTCGGCCTGGTGGAGCAGCCTGGGAAAGACCAGGGGCGAGTCCGCGCCATGCCCTTCATCCGACACCACCAGCTCACCTGCCTGAACCAGTTGATCCAGGGCGGCTGAGCCGGTTTCCGGCTCGACATCGAAGGTGTCCCGGCACTGGTCGAAAAGTTGGTCCCGGGCAATATACGCATGCCCCTGGTCCACGGCCTGCTCGAACAGGTGAAACATGCAGGCTCTGGCCCGGTCCATTTCATCCACGGGCGTGTCGGCGTGCCGGACGATGGCGTCGGCAATGCGAAAACCGATCCGGGGAATGTCCTCGGCCACCCGGTAGGGGTCGTTGCACAGGGTGTCGATGACATCGCTGCCATATTCGCGCAGCAGCCGGCCGGCGTAGGCGGTGTCCACGCCGGCTTCCTCCAGAAAGCGCACCAGCTGCCTGGCGGCGTGATGGGATTGCCAGGCACTGGCGATGCGCCGGGCCGTCTTTTTACCGATGCCGGCCACCTCGGTGAGCCGATCAGGATGGGTCTCGATCACCGCCAGGGTGTCGGCCTTGAAATGGCCGATGATCCGGTCGATCAGCCGGGGCCCCACGCCCTTGATGAACCCTGATTCCAGGTAGCTGCGAATGCCGTCCACCGTGGCGGGTAGAAGCACCGTAAAGACCGTGAAGCTGAGCTGCTGGCCATAGCGGGCATGGGTCTCCCAGCGTCCCCGGACCTCTATCGATTCCCCGACGCGAGGCTCGGGCATGGTGCCTTTGATGGTGATGGTCCGGCGGTTTTCATCGGTGCGCAGCCGGACGATGGTGAAGTGATTCTCCCGGTTGTAATAGGTGATCCGCTCGATGTGGCCGGCCAGGGTGATTTCAGGTTGGGCCGTCATGGGCTTGCATCGGGCCGGTCCAGGATCCATTGCGCCGCCTGGTCCAGGTCGGCGGCCACGTGATCGGGACGCTGGTCGGTTTCTTCGAGGGCCTGGATGGCGTTCTTTCCGTTGCCGGTTTGCACCAGGACCGTCCGGCCGCAGCCCGCGGCCTGGCCAGCCAGGATATCCTTGACGCTGTCGCCCACCATCACGGCGCTTGAGAGGTCGATGCCGTAGCGGTCCCGGGCGGCGAAGATCAGTCCCGGTTTCGGCTTGCGGCAGTCGCAGCCTTCATCCGGTCGATGGGGGCAAACGAAGATGTCCGTGATTCGGCCACCGCTGTCGAGGACGGCCTGGCGCAGCCGGCGGTGCATTGTTTCCAGCTCTGTCACGGAAACCCACCGGCGGTTGATGGCCGACTGGTTGGTGATGATGATGATGGTACATCCGCTGCGGGTGAGGCGGGCGAGGGCATTCAGGCTGTCCGGTATGAAGTGAAACTCCGCCCAGCACTTGATGTAATCGGGGGAGTCTTGGTTGATGACACCGTCGCGGTCGAGGAAAATGGTTTTAACGGGATTCACAATAGCTGATCGCTGATGGCTCATAGCTGATAGAATAGAATTCGAGGAGTCAAGGGGCCCGGCTTCAAACGCTGAACCCGGAACACTGAACCCGGAACGCTGTTTTTACTCGGCCACGATAAAGGCATCGGGGTAGCCGTTGCTTGCCAGGTGCTGTTCATACTTTTCGGCGCTCTCGAGGTCGTTGCAGCGACCCACGCGAACCCGGTAGAAGACCGCATCACCGCGATCATAGCGCGTGACGTGGGCGTTGGTGAAGGCTTGGTCCAGCTTGGCCCGCAGACGCTCCGCATTGTCCCGGCTGGAAAAAGCCCCCACCTGGAAGGTGAATGCACCGTTGTAGTAGTCCATGGGAACGAAGGCGTCACCCGAGGCCGTCTGGCGTCGTTCGCCCAGCGCCACGATTTCCACGCGGGCCGTGCCGGGGCCCACCATACCCATTTCCTTGGCCGCGGTATAGGAGAGATCGATGATTCGACCGTGAACAAAGGGCCCCCTGTCATTGACCCGGACCACAATCTCTTTACCGCTGTCCAGGCGCCTGACCCGGACCCAGGTGCCCAAAGGCAGGGTCTTATGGGCAGCGGTCATGGCGTACATGTTGTAGACCTCACCGTTGGAGGTTTTGCGGCCGTGAAATTTCTTGCCATACCAGGATGCGATGCCCTGCTGGGAAAAGTCCCTGGCATGGGGCAGGGGTTTGTACCAGGTGCCGTATACCCGGTAGGGCTTGGGGTGCCCCTTGGGTGTGGGTGGCGCCGGCGGAGACGCCGAGGTGCAGGCCTGAATGAGAAACAAGATCACTGAGAACAGGATCAGCAGCCATTTGTGATTTTTACCTAACCGCTTTCCATGCTCGCCAAGGCTCATGTGCATCATTCTTTCACAGATGTTTTTTTGAGAAATAATCTTTGCCTTTACCCTGGTCTTATAAATTCCAATAGCCAAATAACAATTTCCAAAATTCAAATCCCAAATCTTTTTTTATTTTATGATTCGGGCATTGAATTTGTTTGAGAATTGGATTTTGTGATTTGGACTTTATTTGTCATTTGACCATTGGGTTTTGAAATTTCACTCTTTGATGGCAATGTTGAGCACGTCGATCATTTTATCTATAAAGTGGAACTGAATATCGTCGCGCACCTTCTGGGGGAGGTCCACCAGGTCCTTTTCGTTCCATTTGGGCAACAGGATGGTCTTGATGCCGGCCCGGTGGGCGGCCAGCATCTTTTCCTTGATGCCGCCCACGGGAAGCACCTGGCCCCGCAGGGTGATCTCGCCGGTCATGGCCAGGTTTTTATGGATGGCCTTGTTTTTCAGCAGCGAGACAAGGGCCGTGAGCATGGTGACGCCGGCCGACGGGCCGTCCTTGGGGATGGCGCCGGCAGGCACATGGATGTGGATGTCGTGCTCATCGAAGAAATTCTCATCCACGCCCAACTTTTTTGCGTTGGCCCGGATGAAGCTCAGGGCCGCCGTGGCCGACTCTTTCATCACGTCGCCCAGCTGGCCGGTGAGGGTGAGCCCTTTTTTGCCTTTCATGGCGGTGGCTTCGATGAACAACAGGTCGCCACCGAAGGGGGTCCAGGCCAGGCCCATGGCCACACCGGGGGTGGACATGCGGGCCTTGGCTTCCGCCTGAAGTTTGACCGGCCCCAGGTATTCGGCCACGTCGGCGACCTTGATGGCGGCCTTTTTGATCTTGCCTTCCGCAATGCCGGCGGCCACGCCTCTGCAGATGGTGGCGATCTCCCGCTCCAGATTACGCAGGCCGGCCTCGCGGGTGTATCCGGCGATGATGCGGCGTACCGCACCGGCGGCGATGTTGATCTGTTTGGCCTTTAGCCCGTGGGCCTCCCGCTGGCGTGGAATCAGGAAGCGGGCGGCAATCTTGACCTTTTCATCTTCCGTATAGCCCAGCAACTGGATCACCTCCATGCGGTCAAGCAGGGCCGAGGGTATCGTGTCCAGTACATTGGCCGTGGTGATGAACATGACCTTGGACAAGTCGAAGGGAACGTCCAGGTAGTGGTCGGAAAAAGAGAAATTCTGCTCCGGGTCGAGCACTTCCAGCAGGGCCGAAGAGGGATCGCCCCTGAAATCGGAGCCCACCTTGTCGATTTCGTCCAGCATGAAAATGGGGTTGTTGGAGCCGGCCCGGCGCAGTCCCTGGACGATACGCCCGGGCAGGGCACCCACGTAGGTTCGCCGGTGCCCCCGGATTTCCGCCTCGTCGCGCACGCCGCCCAATGAGATGCGGTGAAACTTGCGGCCCAGGGCGCGGGCGATGGAATTGCCCAAAGATGTCTTACCGGTGCCCGGCGGGCCGGCCAGGCAGAGAATGGGACCTTTGGAGTCGGGTTTGAGTTTTCTCACGGCCAGGTATTCGATGATGCGCCGTTTGGGTTTTTCCAGGCCGAAATGGTCGTCGTCCAGTACCTTGCGCGCTTTCTTGATATCCAGGTTGTCCTCTGTACTTTCGCTCCAGGGCAGCTCAGTGAGCCAGTCCAGGTAGGTCATGGCCACCGTGTACTCGGCCGAAGAAGGGTGCATGCGCGCGAGTCGGTCCAACTCGCGCTCTGCTTCCTTCACCGCCTCCTCGGGGAGTTTTTTCTCCACGATCTTGGCCCGGTATTCGTCCAGTTCTACCGTGGCCTCATCAGTTTCCCCCAGCTCTTCTTTAATGGCCTTGAGCTGCTGGCGCAGGTAGTATTCCCGCTGGCGCTTGTCCATGTCTCCCTTGACCTGGGACTGGATTTTGTCACCCAACTCTAGAATTTCCAGCTGGTGGTGAAGCAGCTTGGTGACGGCCTTGAGGCGTTTGGTGGAGTCCTTCATCTCCAGAACCTGCTGCTTTTCCTCGGGTGAGGAGTTGATCGTGGAGGCCATCATGTCCGCCAGGGTCCCGGGTTCCTTGATAGAGGCGGCCATGGATCCCATTTCATGGGGCAGGCCCGGCGACAGTTGAACGACACGGCCGAACTGCTTGATGGCGTTGGCCATCAGGGCTTCGGTCTCCTTGTCCTTGTGGTTGACGTCGCCGAAGTGCTCCACCTCAGCGACCAGGTAGGGTTTGCCTTTTTGAAATGACTTGACACGGAAGCGTCCCAGCCCCTGAACCAGCAACTGTACATGGTTGTCCTCGGTCTTGGCCATCTTCAGGATCATGGCGGCGGTGCCTACCGTGGCCAGGTCCCCGCTTTCGGGATCCGGTCTGACATTCTCCTGCTTTTTGGCCACCACCAGGCCGATCATGCGGTCGTTGGCCATGGCCTCGTCGATCAGATGAACCGATTCACCTCTCAACACCACCAGGGGCAGCACCATTTTGGGGAACAGGGTCGCATCGAACAGCGGCAGTATGGGAAGCACGGTGGGAAGATTATCCGTGTTGTATTCCATGGATGGTTTTTTGTCTTGCATAGCGCCCTCCTTAAAGGGGGTGAAGGGGTGGGGCCTGCCGCCGTCCGTCTACGCGGACAGGGCTGACTAGCACGCGGGCCCGCCGGATAAGCCCATTACTCTTCGCTAATGGGGATCTTGTGCACCGTATCAAGCCTGAGTTTGGCGATCCTGACTTTCAGCAGTCCGTTGGTGTAGGTTGACGAAACCACCTCGGTGTCCACCGGGGAGGGCAGGTATAGAATACGCTCGAACCGCCCGTACTGGATTTCGGCAAGCCGGTAGGTGCCGTTGGACACCCGGGACATCTCCCTGCGGATGCCGGACACCTTCACCGCCCGTGAGTTGATCTCCAGATCCAGGTCGTCTTTTTCCACGCCGGAAATTTCGGCCCAGATCATGATCTCCTCCGGGGTTTCAAAAATGTCCATCTGCGGCGTCCAAAGGTGTTCCCGGGACGAGAACATGGGGTTGACCGGCCGCGGCCGGAACATTTCCTGGATGGTTTTTCCCACCCCCTGGCCGGTGGGATCAAAATTGCCTCCGAATTTAATTTTGATGTAATCCATAGGTATTTCCCCGAACCTGTTTCCTGTTATTGGGTGTAGTGCAGTTTACACGGTTTCGACGACTGGGTAAACTTAGCACCGAAACGGGTGGTTGTAAAGCGACATGGGCGGATTGCCCCGCCCCTGTTGCCTTTGCGCGAATCGGTGTTATTATTGAGCACGTGAATGAGTACGAAGAATCAGTGGCTTTGGTTAACGGTGAACACCTTATCAAGAGGAAAAGACGGAAATGGGCAATCAGTTAAAGACCACCCTTCTGCTGGCCGTCATGACGGCCTTGATCATGATCGTGGGCAACCTGCTGGGGGGACGCCAGGGGATGATGATTGCCCTGGTGCTGGCTGCAGGGATGAATTTTTTCAGTTACTGGTTTTCGGACAAGATCGTCCTGAAAATGTATAAAGCCCGTGAGGCGACGCCCCAGCAGGCCCCTGAACTCTTCGAGATGGTGCAGACCCTGTCCCATCAGGCCGGCCTGCCCATGCCCACGGTTTACATCATTCCCAAGGAAACGCCCAATGCCTTTGCCACGGGGCGCAATCCCGAGAACGCCGTGGTAGCCGTCACCCAGGGACTGCTGACGCTCATGGACCGGCAGGAAACCATGGGGGTGCTGGCCCATGAACTGGCCCACGTGAAGAATCGGGACATTCTCATCGGCACCATCGCTGCCACCATGGCCGGGGCCATCATGTTGCTGGCATCCATGGCGCGCTGGTCCGCCATTTTCGGCGGCGGGCATCGGAACGATAACAGCGGCGGCGGCATGGGTGCCATCGGTATGATCGCCATGTCCATTGTCGCTCCCATGGCGGCCATGATCATTCAGATGGCCGTATCGCGCTCCCGGGAATACCTGGCCGACGCTACCGGCGCCGGCATCGCCGGCAGCCCCGAGGGACTGGCGCGGGCCCTGGAAAAGCTGGGGGCCTACTCCCGGCGCATTCCCATGGACGCCAACCCGTCGACGGCCCACATGTTCATCGTCAACCCGTTGTCCGGAAAAAGTCTGCAGCGCCTGTTCTCCACGCACCCGCCGGTAGCGGAACGCATCAGCCGGCTTCGGGGCGTGCCGCACGGCAATGACGGGGCGGCGCCGCCACCCCCGCCAAGGGGCGGTGACCACAGGCAGTCGGCCGGCAAAGCGTTTTGGGATCGACTGAAAGGGGAATAGGTTGAAGGCTTTTAGGAGGATAGGGTGGAGGGGATATTGTCATGCGTATAGAGTCGTGACCTGTGCATCAGAAAATCAAGACACCTTGAAAATTACAATAGGCAAAAACCAAATGACAAGTAAATCACAATGAACAAAATTCAAAATTCCAAAGCGCTATTGGTTTCCGGTCCTGTTTGAGAATTGGTTATTGTAATTTTGAGTTTATTTGAAATTTATTATTTGAGATTCGGTGCTTGAAATTTGTTATTCGCAGTAAGTGTCGGTTGGCGACGATTGCTCGCAATGAGTTTGCCTGCAACGTTTCCGTGTTGAAGGGGCATCAATCTTTGCACGGTCGTGGCGACATACCTGGCAGCGGTTCTCGTCGCACCATTGACAGGTGAAGCACGCTTCGCACGGATGTTTTTTCTGCACCTGGCCGGCATCTTCCGGCACGTAGACTTTGCCGGCCAGGCCGGGGACGTTGACCCAAGCCATCATAGTCCTCCTTTTGTAACCATCTGTATTATTCAAAGATGGGAACAGGCTGCGACTTGTCAACCGTTTCACCACCACTCAAAAGTGTGATAGGGATACCTTAAGTGGTCGTGCTCATAAATACGACCACTTAGGGAAAGGAGACCGTTTTCAGGTGGACCCTCTATACGATGAAGGCACCATTACCGCTGTCCGAAGGCTCAAAGAGGACGCTGCGGCACTGGCTGACCTGATGGCCCTGGATTCACAAGCGGCCATCGATGCCTGGAAACAGGCGGTGGACACCCGCCTGCTCCCCCACTTGATGCCTGATTTTCCTCTGGTGGCGGCCATTTGCGGCGGGGGCTCCTCGGGTAAATCCACCCTGTTCAACACGCTTGCCGGTGCAATGGTTTCCCCCACCGGTGGCCGGGCAGGCATCAACCGCCGAATTCTGATTTCGCTGAACGCTTCCCACCGCAGTACCGCCGGTATCGCCAAGGCCCTTTTCGAGCCCTTCGGGTGCCCGCCGCGGCAAATGACGGACATGGCAGAACTCACCACCCCCGGTGATCCGCTGCTGCACTACGTTTCGGACCTGCCGGCAGGCCTGGTGCTGATGGATACACCGGATTTTGACACCGGCGCGGGCGGCAGCTACCAGAACCGGGACATGGCCGAACAGTCCATTCGGGCCGCCGACGTGCTCGTCTACATCTTCACCAACGCCAACTACAACAACCGGGACAACACTGATTTTGTCGCCCGCATGCTTACCACCGTGGGCACCCGCAACTGTTTTCTGGTCTACCGGGCCTATCCCGGCTTCACTGACGACGAAATCCTCGAGCATGCCGGCACGGTGGCCAAAAACCTATACGGCGCTCGGGCACAGCAACATGTGCTGGGCGTTTACCGGGCCGGTGAAGACAACCAGGTGGCAGCCGGACAGCGGGCCATGACCATTCTTCCGGTGGCAGGCGGCCAGCCCGGCCTCATGGCCGCTTTGGCCCAGATGGATCCTCGGCAGGTGCGAAGAGAACTTCACCGGTCCATATTCAAAGATGTGACCCGCCAGGGTCAGCGGTTTCTCGAGGAGGCCCGCGAATCGAGTGGACATCTGGCGCTTTACCTGGCGTGTTTGCGCACGGTCCAGCAACGAAGCGTCCAGGATGCGCTGGGACATCTTCCTATGGACGCGGTGGTTCGTCGGTTTTCAGAGATCTGGCAGGATACCGATCCGTCCCATGTCAAGATCATGCGCAAAACCGGACGGGTGGTGGAGACGCCGGTGCGTCTGCTGCTGCGGGCAGCCAAATGGGTGGGCGGGAGGAAATCGAAGGAAAACGGGTTGCCAGACGGCGGCGATATGGCGGCGGCCGTGGAGGCTGATCTCATCCGGGCGGCCAATCGCCTGCGCCAGGCGGCAGTCGATCCGGCGGTCGTGCTCCACCTGTCTGAAACGGATCCGGCAGCCGGTCCGCTGCGTGAATCGGTCCGCCGGCTGGCGGAGAAAACCGGTGCCACGGGCCAGCGCACCGACTCGGGCATGATTTCCCTTCAGGTTCCCCTTCACCCCGCCCTGGCGGCACTCCAGGCCGACCTTCGAAGCCAGAACTGGTCGGCCGTCGTCGACGACATGCTGGCCCGGCAGGAGCGCCTGCTGGGCCTTACCAGCCAGTTGGAAGCCGACCTGCAGCGGCTGGCCAACGAGCAGCGCTCCCGCATGACAACTGTCGATCAGATTCGGCAAACCTTTTCAGCCATGCTCAACATCATCCCCGCTACTGCCGCGGTGACCTATGTCCTTCACACCGGGGATCCAGTGGGCGCAGTGGGCATCAAGGTCAAGCTGGCCGGGCTGTTCGGCCTTAACGACCTGTATGCACTGGTGGCCATCCCGGCCACCGCCGGCATGAAAAAGGCGGACCTGAAGCAGCTCGAAGCCCTGCTGGGTCCGGTGGCCCGGGCTTGGCTCACGCACAAGTTGACGGCCATCGAAGCGCTGTTTGAAGAGAAGATCACCGGGCCGCTGCTGCGACGGGGCCAGGACGTGGCTGAACGTACCGCCGAACGGATCGAATCGATGTCTGAAAGCCTGGTCCATTGCGGCCGTGCTCTGGAGAAAACAACATGATGGATGCGCAGATGGCCAGACTCCGGGCCATGGGAGAGCTGGAAACCGTTCGCACAGACATTCAGGGGCTGGCCGAGACCTTGGAAGGCATCTCCCTGTGGCGTCCCGCCGTCGGCATGAGGAAAGCCTGCGACGAATCCCTGCTCATGCTGGACCGTCTGGTCGAGCGCTTCGATCGCAAACTGGTGGTTACGCTGGTGGGCCCCAGCGGTTCGGGAAAATCCACGCTGCTCAACGCCCTGGCCGGAGAAGACAATCTCTCGCCGTCCGGCCACCGTCGTCCCACCACCGAGCAGGTGGTGGCGTTTTGCCGGCAATCCGCCGATGCCGGGCAGCTGATGGAACAGCTGGGCCCGGAAAACATCAGGATCCACGCCAGCCAGGCGGCCGAGGCTCTTGAAAATGTGATCCTCATTGACACGCCGGACACGGACAGCACCCACCATGACCGTCACGTTCCCATCATCCACAAGGCCATTCGTCTGTCCGATGTACTTGTCTGCGTGTTTGACGGGGAGAACCCCAAACGGCGGGATCACACGGATTTTCTAGCCCCCTATGTAAGGTTGTTCAACGGAGAGAGTCTGGTGGTGGCGGTGAACAAATGCGACCGGTTGGCGGAATCCGAGCTCACCGGCACCATCATGCCCGACTTTTCCCGGTATATCGGCGACGCCTGGTCCGTAGAACCGGCGGCCGTTCTGTGTGTCTCCGCCAGAAGCCATCTCAAGGACCCGGGCTGGGATCGCGAGGCCGTGCCCAAACACGACCGGAACCAGTTCGACCAACTGCAGCAGCTGATTGTCGGCACCTTCAACCGATCCGGCTTTTCCGTGGACCACCGACTGGAGAACGCCAGGAGCCTGAGAGAGTACCTTCGACAAACCGTTCAGACGGAAGCGAAAAAGGAGAAAAAAGACCTGGATGCGGCCATCGGCCAGATGGCCGCATCGGAGGCCGAAGCCATGCGGCAGGCGGTGACTGGTTTCCGCGGCGATGGCCACGCGCTGATGCCGGGCATCAACGTTCGCCTTTACCAGCAGCTGGCTCAGCGTTGGCTGGGGCCCGTGGGATGGCTGGTGGCGGTGTGGACCCGGATCCTGGTTTTCGGCACCGGCATCGCATCCCTGTTGCGATTCGGCAATCCGGTCCGGCAGATTGTCGGGGCGGTTTCTGCGGTCAGGCATTATGCGGATTCTAAAAAGGCCATGGATGCGGCGGAGCGCGGGTCCGGGGCCGGCATGGCCCTGCAGCGCTACGACAGTACCATCGCCCGTGCGTGGCCCGATATCGCCGAGACGCTGATCAAGGCCCGTTTTGCCGCCTCGGTGCGCGAAGCTCGCCATGCGCCGGGTTATGGGGAAGAGATCGGGCAGCGCCTTTCCCTCATTTGGAACGATGCGTTTGAGGATGAATTGGCCAAGGCCGGCCGCCGGCTGAGCGGCGGGCTGCTGCAGCTGGTCTTCAACCTGCCGGTGCTGGGTGTGTTGGGCTATGCAGGATGGCTGACGGCGGTTAATTTTTTCTCTGGCAGCATTCTTTCGAGCAACTTTTTTCTGCACGCCTTCTGGACGATTGTTCTCGTCCTCTTCCTCAGTTTTTTCCTGCTCCAGGCGGTAATTCGCCTGGCGGCCGGAAAAGAGCGGCTGCTGGCGCGCATATTTTCCCGTGTCCGGGAAGCGGTGGACCAGCAGCACAACCTGTCTGAAAACCCGGTGTGGCAGCAGGCGAATACCATCCTGAGATTGGGCGAATCCGAATCTTAATCCTTAAATTCGTGTTTCTTCTCCGTATGACGCTTCATCTCTGCCATGAGCTGCCGGGTCTGGTGGCCCGGCTGCCCGTCGGCAATGACGCTGTTATCCACTTGAACGACCGGCACGAGCCCCTTGCTGGTCCCGGTGATGAATACTTCGTCGGCGGTCAGCAGTTCGGTGCGGGAGATGTCGCGCAGGTCAATGGCGAAAAGCCCCTGGGCCAGTTCCAGCACCACCTTGCGGGTCACGCCGGAGAGAATGCCCCTTCCGGGCGTCACCAGCCGGTCACCGACAAAGGCAAAGATATTGGAGGTGGTGCACTCCATGGCCAGGCCGTTGCGGTCGATGTACAAGGCTTCGATTCCCCCTTCGGCGGCGGCCTTTTTCAGGGCCAGGCTGGCCGAGATATAGTCGATGCTCTTGGCGCCGGGAATCGGGCGCTCCACCTCCCAGGATATAATTTTGACCCCCTTGGTGTACCAGTGATCGGGCAGTCGCGGTACCGGTGACACCAGCACCAGCAGGCGCGGGTTGCCCGACGGGGTCATGAAATCCGTGCTCGAGCCGCCGGTGACCACGATGCGGATGTTGGCTTCCGGGATATCATTTTTAGCCAGGGTCTGTGCCACCACCCCGGCGATGTCCTCGTGGGACCAGGGCAGGGTGAGCCCGATTTTCTGGGCGGATGTCTCCAGCCGGTCGATGTGGGCATCCAGGAAATAGGGCCTGCCGTCGTAGGTTCTGAGCAGGTCGAATACGCCGATGCCGCGCAGGATAGCCAGGTCGTCCACCGGGATGACCGCCTTTTCCGCCGGTACGAAATTACCGTCAATGTAATAGATTGCCACCTAAACCTCCCCATGGCTGTTTGCAAGAAAACGGGTGCGCGCTTCTCCTGTTACACCATTGGATTAAGGGGCTCAAGGGATATCCCCATGGTTGCACAAAAAACAAAACGAACAGAGTTTAGCAGAGCGATATCAAGTTATAAAACAATTCATAAGCATCTTGGTCTGGAATTTACATTAGGCTGATTCAAGAATGTCGTCCGAATTTTTCATTGTTTTTTTACCCTTCGGGAACGCCTGAGCGCGTCATCGCCTTTGTTGCCAAGGGTTCGCAGTAAAGCACTACGGCTTCACCCTCGCCGCCGCGGTGCTGAACCGCACAGGCATTTGCAAGGTTGGGGATAACATCAAAACACGGACGCGTTCGAATCGAGTGCCGGCGGTTGGAGCATCAGCGGAATCATCCTGAAACGAGTGGAAAAAAGATACGGATGATGGTTTCTTTGGATACCATGCTTATTTTGAAAGTGTATGTGAATCGCGTTATGGCAATGCACGGATTGTGAACAACAACAGACTGATCGGACGGAAAAGAGAGCGACGTACCAATGGAATCGGTTGAAATTGTAGAAGCGGACCTGGATCGCGAGGATCACCAACAAGCAGTGATCGACCTGATCGATGCCTACGCCATGGACCCCATGGGAAACGGCGGAGCCCTTCCGGGCGACGTTAAAAATGCGTTGATTTCCGGGCTGAAGAAGCATCCGACCACTTTGATATTCCTGGGAATGATTAACAACGAGGCTGTCGGCATCGCCGTGTGTTTTATCGGTTTTTCCACCTTTGCTGCCCGCCCGCTGATCAATGTCCATGACCTGGCCGTCCTGCCCGTCCACCGGGGAAACGGTGTCGGCCGGCGGCTTATGGCCGGCGTAGAGCGCAAGGCACGCGACATGGGCTGCTGCAAGGTGACCCTGGAGGTGCTGGAAAACAACCGCCGGGCCCTGAATCTGTATGCGGCGGCGGGCTTTGCAAGGGCGACCTATACGGTGGAAGCCGGTGGGGCCTTGTTTTTTGAGAAGAAGCTGTGACCAGTGAACTGAAAAATCAAACTCCAAATTCCAAGCTCCAAATAAATTCCAAGGTCTAAAATTCCAAATTCCAAACGGCAATCTGGAACCTCGTTTGAGATTTGAAAATTGCCTTTTGGGATTTATTTGAAATTTGTTGTTTGTCATTTGTAATTTCCAGCAAATCAGGACACCTCGCATCTGCCATGCCAATCAAGGAAAAAAAACAATATGAATGACTTCCTGCCCATATCAAGATCGGACATGCAGCAACGGGGATGGGAAGACCTGGATGTCATCCTGATCACCGGGGATGCCTACGTGGATCATCCGGCCTACGGGGTGGCCCTGATCGGCCGCGTGCTGGAATCCCACGGATACCGGGTGGGCGTCATCGCCCAGCCGGACTGGCGGACGGCTGCGGATTTCAAGCGACTGGGGCGGCCCCGGCTTTTTTTCGGCATCACATCGGGCAACGTGGATTCCATGGTGGCCAACTATACGGCCAACAAGCGACCCCGTCAAAAGGACGATTACGCCCCGGGCGGGAAGGCCGGCCTGCGGCCCGACCGGGCGTTGATCGTTTATGCCAACCGCGTACGCCAGGCCTTCAAGGACATACCCGTGGTGATCGGCGGGATCGAGGCCAGCATGCGCCGGCTGGCCCACTATGACTACTGGGAAAATCGCGTGCGGCGATCCATGCTCTTCGATGCCCGAGCCGACATGCTCGTCTACGGCATGGGCGAAAGCCAGACCGTGGAAATCGCCCGTCGCCTTTCCGATGGGGAGACGGTAGACCACCTCGATTACATTCCCGGTACGGCGGTCATCCGCAAGGCCCCGGATTTTTTAACTGAATTCGTCACCATCCCCGCGTGCGAGGCGGTTGCCGACGACGATGAGCAATTCAACCGGGCCTTTAAGCTGTTTTACGGGGAGCAGAACCCCGTCACCGCCCGGCCGGTGGTTCAGGCCCACGGCGACCGATATGCGGTGGTCTATCCGCCGCCCATGCCTCTTTCCCCCGCTGAGTTGGACGCCATCTACGAACTCGACTTCCGGCGGGGCTGGCATCCGATCTACGATGCCGCCGGTGGCGTCCACGGGTTGGAGACGGTGCGGCACTCCCTGGTGACCCATCGCGGCTGCAGCGGCGAGTGCAACTTCTGTTCCCTCTATTTCCATCAGGGGCGCATGGTTCAGAGCCGCAGCGCCGATTCCATCGTTGGTGAAGCACGGCGGCTGGCCCGCGACCCGGCCTTTCGCGGCACGATCACGGATATGGGCGGCCCCACGGCCAACCTGTATGGGGCCGACTGCCCGCGCTGGGCCAAAAAAGGGTTTTGCCGCCACAAACGTTGTATGGCCCCCCAGACGTGCTCCAGCCTCGATCCCGGCTACGACAGAAGCCTGCCCGTCTACCGGCGCATCCGGGAGATTCCGGGGGTCAAGCATGCCTTTATCGGCAGCGGGTTTCGCCACGACCTGTTCGGCGGCAGTCAGACCGACGCCAGTCTTGAGGAGCTGTGCCGGTTTCATGTCAGCGGACAGATGAAGGTGGCCCCCGAGCACGTGTGCGACCCGGTGCTGGATGCCATGGGTAAGCCACGCATCGACGCGTATGATGCCTTTGTCACTCAATTCAACCGGATCAACCAGCGCCTTCCCTCGCGGCGATACCTGGTCAACTACTTCATCAGCGCCCACCCCGGTTCAACACTGAAGGATGCCCTGGAAATGGCCCTTTATCTGATCCGGAGGGGGATGCACCCCGAACAGGTCCAGGATTTCATCCCCTTGCCCCTGACCCTGTCCGGTGCCATGTACCACACGGAAAAAAATCCCATTACCGGCAAGCACATGCATGTGGCCAAAACCTTTCGTGAGAGAAAGATGCAGCGAGCCCTGGTCCAGTACCGCAACCCGTCCAACCGGCAGTTGATCCGCGATGCCCTCAGGGAATTAAAAGCGGGGCACCTTGGAGCGCTGTTTGTCAGCGCCGCTGCGGGAAAGTCATCGCAGCGATCCAGCATGTCGGGTGGCCGGAAACCAGATAGCGCCGGTTCGCAGCCACACCCCACAGTCAAATCCGCCGGACGACGGACCGGGAAATCCGGAAAGGCGCTACGGACCAAGCGCCGCCGCTGATCTGAGTCGGCCCAAGGATCTGATCGACTACTTATCAGTTGGGAATAATTTTTCTACTGTGGAAAAATTATCCCACGAATTGTGGCTTGTTTTTCCTTCTTGTCGCCTGCCTTAAAAGAACACAATCCGTAACATTTTGAATCTTTTGTAATAGCTTCGGTAGGCGCATGCCGGTATGCTACTTGCAGGATTTTTTCCAAAAAAAACCATTATGCATTATCGGCATGATGGCTAAACGGAAATTGAAACGAAACCAACCGGTATGTCTCTTTCCGGCACCGGCAGGGATAGACAGGAAAACCAATGTACGCAGTGCATGCAATCGTTCCCAAAAAAATGAATCCAATCGACAATGGCGGACGGCGTTTCGATGATGATCGCCGCCTATATTCCTACAATTGCTGCCTGCCCGAGCGTCGGTCCCACGAGGATCGTCGGTCGGGTATGGATCGCAGAAGCAAACCAAGATCGGCCTGATCGCCACTGGCCTTCTCGGTGACCTGAGCGAGCCCTATACCCATCCCTTTTGACGGAGGAGAATGCACTGATCCCTCTGCCTTCCCGTTGTGCCCCCGATCTTGATCGAG
Organism: uncultured delta proteobacterium; assembly: GCA_963697405.1. Taxonomy (GTDB): domain Bacteria; phylum Desulfobacterota; class Desulfobacteria; order Desulfobacterales; family Desulfosarcinaceae; genus Desulfosarcina. The sequence goes on from CAVONY010000042.1 coordinate 116,378, forward strand.
TTTATCCGACAGGAAAAACGTATAAAAAAAATGGTAAAAGAGGTGATAGGGCCGTTGGCAGGTGACGATTCCCGGCTAAAATGATTCGGGCTATTAACGGTCAGCGTCGCTTTGCGCTTTCTTCAGTGCGGCGACCAACGCCGCACGATGCAGATCGGCAGCCAAATGGACCGGGCTCTTGCCCCAGATGGGGTCCCAGTTGGACGGATCGGCCGTGCAGAAAAACTGGGTGTCCAGCCCCATGCGCACCGGTGCTTCTTCAACGCTGGTCCCCTTCATACGGCGGGCCGCCTCCCAGGTGGCACCGCAGGGGGCCCCGCGGCGCACGGTGACCTCGCTGATTTTCCCATCCTTTACCGTGACATCGAACTCCGGCGCACCAAAGCACCGGCTGTAAGGCCCAAGCTCCCGGTGTCGTGCCAGGGCGCAGCAGACTGGCGGTGTGTGGGTGCTGTCCACCGTCGTTTTTTTTCCTGAGGCCACAATGGGGATGCCCAACCGCCGGCACATCAGGGCCAGGTCGTGGGACAGGTCAGGGTGTTTTAGAAAATCCAGTACCAGGTCTGCCGCGATGGTGTCCGGAAGGTATTCGGAGGCATCGTCCACAACAGGTGGCAGGGGTTGGTCGATGGTTATCAGGGTGATGTCGAATTGGTTTTGGCCGTACCGCTGGATTCCTTTGACCTTGCTTTCACCCCGGCCACCCTCCTGGAAGACGAGGATTTTCAAGGGGCGATCGGGCCTGCACGCGTTGTGTTTTTCGTTCATGGCTGGTTGTCCTGTGTCGTATCTAATCGACGGGCGTCTCTACGGGGCCCGGTATCCTTTTTCTGCGGCGATTGTAGGACGGTGACTGGGAAGCTTTCTGCATGCCGCAGGATTTTGACGGATACCACTGAAGCCGATTACGGGCAAGGAATTCTTTCATTGTGTGGGTGAAACCATCAGACCCGCATGGCGATCCGTTTTCTTGACAAACGGTAGCAGTCGATATCCGAATAGGCGGTTCGAATAGAATAGGGTATAAAGTTGATAAAGGATACGGAATTCAGTAGAAAAAGCAGGACAGTCAACCTGTATTGACAAAGTTGACGGCGGCTTTTATGATCCGCCACTATCGATTGGTCATGGACCGACAAGCTTCATAAAAAGGAGATTTGAACGCGTGGATGCGGAAAAAGAAACATCGGACTTCTGGCAGGACCATTCCCTGAACTTTCTGGAGATGGCTTTCCGCACGGACCGCCGGGAACGGCTGGAAAAGCCGGACGGGTATGGAAAAAAAATCGGTGACTGTGGTGATACGGTGGAATTTTTCATGAATCTCGATGGGGACCGCATCGGTACCCTGTCCTACGACATCAACGGTTGCCTCAATACCAACGCCTGCTGCAATACGGTGATTGAACTGGTGGAAGGCAAGCCGGTGGATACCGCCTGGGAGGTGACCCCGGAACAGGTGAGCGGATTCCTCGAGAGCCTGCCCGAGGATCATTTCCACTGTGCCGAGTTGGTGGTGGGGACGTTGTACCTGGCTCTGTCCAACGCCCGGGAGAACCGTCGTTCCCCATGGAAAAAAGTTTACGGTTGAACGACTGCAGCCCAGTGGCGCGGCACCTTATTTGTCCTTGACAGAAAAGGGTAAGTTGACTATAGATCCGACTTTGAAATCGGCCGGTTTCCGGCTGTTGCAAAGCCGTTTCCACCGTTGAAATCCGAACTAAAAAACTGAAGTTGACATTGCGGTTCCCGCCCGTTTTACGCGGGAACCACCGGGGTGACACCGTAGATGAGTTCTGCACAATCACTAGCGGCAAAAAAGCAGGAAATCCTCCAAAGCTGGTTTCAAGCCACTGTCGACTCCTACCCGGCCGAGACGGCGCGGTTCATTAAAAACCAGAAAGATTCTTTTGCCAATCCAGTGGGACAGACGACCTACCAGAGCCTGGATAAACTGGTGGATGCCCTGATTTCAGGGGAAGGGCGTGAGGTGATGACCAAAGCCCTCGATCCCATCTTAAGAATCAGGGCCGTTCAAACCTTTACCCCCTCGAGGGCCATAAGCTTTGTCTTTTCCCTGAAGCAGATTCTTCGGCAGCACCTGCCGGGCGATGGCCGTGATGGGGGTGTGGAGATGAATGACCTGTACCGGCAGATCGATGAGATGGCCATGGCGGCTTTCGACATTTACGTGAGCTGCCGCGAAAAAATATATGAACTCAAGGCAACGGAATCCCGCAATCAGTTTTTCGGTTCGTTGAAGCGAGCAGGATTGATCGATGAAACCGAGGCAGACGGGCCCGGTTTCTAAAACTTCCCTTATAATCTTTCGATTCAGGCATCCGGCAGCGGCTCTGAATTGACCGCGGTCCCCTTTCCGGGAGGTTCTCGATGTCACCCCGGCATCGACCCGTTAGCGGGAAGGCGGTCGTGGAACATTCAAATCTGCCCGGCGCCAAGGAGTGAGGTGCGGTTCGATGAATAAAAATTACATGGTAAGCCTCATAGCGGTTATCGTGCTGTTCCTGATCGCCTATGTGGGTACGCAGCAAGGGACGGGCCCGCAACTGGTTTTCGGCATCATCGTGCCCTATCTGGCGGTGATCCTCTTCGTTGTCGGTTTTGCCCGCCGTGTGATGGGCTGGGCCCGCTCGGCGGTGCCGTTTCGGATCACCACCACTGGCGGCCAGCAGTCATCCCTGCCCTGGATCCAACAGGCCAAGATCGACAACCCGTCGTCCACATTTGGCGTCATTGTGCGGATGTTTTTAGAGATTGTCCTGTTCCGGTCCCTGTTTCGCAACACCCGCATGAAGCTCAACGGCGATGGCAAAGTGAGCTACCAGCTGGAGCTGTTCCTGTGGATCGGCGCCCTGGCCTTTCATTACGCCTTTTTCACCGTGTCCGTGCGTCACCTGCGTTTTTTCACCGAGCCGGTACCCTTTTTCGTTACCCTGCTTGAGCAAGTCGACGGCTTCTTCCGCATCGAGGTGATGTACGATGCGATCCAAGCCGGCCTGCCCGGGGTATATCTGTCCGGACTGGTGCTTTTTGCCGCGGCCCTGTATCTTTTCATCCGCCGGGTGGTCATGCCCAACGTGCGCTACATCTCCCTGGCCGCCGATTATTTCCCCCTGTTTCTGATCATGGGGATCGCCCTTTCCGGCATCTTCATGCGTTACGTCGCCAAGGTGGACATCACTGCCATCAAAGAACTGACCATGGGCCTGGTGACGTTTCGGCCGACCATTCCCGAGGGTATCGGCGGCGTGTTTTATGCCCACTTCTTTCTGGTCAGCGTCCTTCTGGCCTACTTCCCCTTCAGCAAACTGATGCACCTGGGCGGAATTTTCCTCAGCCCGACGCGCAATATGACCGGCAACACCCGGCAGGTTCGGCACGTGAACCCTTGGAACCACCCGGTCAAGGTTCACACCTATGAAGAGTACGAAGACGATTTCAGAGAGAAAATGGTCGAAGCCGGCCTGCCGGTCGTAAAAATGCCCGAAGAACAGGCTTAAGACAAAGGAGCAGATAATGGCAGATGAGTTGATCAAACCCGATGAGCTATTGTCACAGATAGATCATCGTTCATCCGGCGCCGGCTGGATGGACACGCCGGTGGATATCCGCAAGGGGATGTATTGTTATGCATCCAATCCCAAGAGCGTCGAAACCCTGGGTCTCCCCAATGCACGCCCCTGGAACCCGCTGGAAGAGGACTGGAAACTGCCGGACAACTGGCAGCAGATCGTGTATGAGGGCTTCCGGGAGCGTCTGGATAAATTCCGATCCTTCAAAGTCTTCATGGACATCTGCGTGCGCTGCGGCGCCTGTTCCGATAAGTGCCACTTTTTTATCGGCACCGGCGACCCGAAGAATATGCCGGTGCTGCGGGCCGAGTTGCTGCGCAGCGTCTACCGCAACGATTTTACGACCGCCGGCAAGATCCTTGGCCGGCTGGGCGGTGCCCGGCCGATGACCCTGGATGTGCTCAAGGAGTGGTGGTACTACTTGTTCCAGTGCACCGAATGCCGGCGCTGCTCGCTTTACTGCCCCTATGGCATCGATACGGCCGAAATCACGATCATGGGCCGCGAGATCCTGAACCTGCTGGGCCTGAATATCGACTGGATCGCCACACCGGTGGCCAACTGCTACCGAACCGGCAACCATTTGGGCATTCAACCGCATGCTTTCAAGGACATGCTCGACTTTTTCGTCGAAGATATCGAGGAGATTACCGGCATCCAGGTTGACCCCCCGTACATGGAGAAAGGTGCCGATATTCTCTTTATCACCCCGTCGGGCGACGTGTTCGCCGATCCGGGCACCTACACCTGTATGGGCTACATGCTCTTGTTCCACTACCTCAAAGAAAAATACGGCCTGAGGGTCACCTGGAGCACGTACGCTTCCGAGGGCGGCAACTTCGGCTTCTTTACCTCCCATGAAACCATGAAGCGGCTCAATTCCAAGATGTACGCCGAGGCCAAGCGCCTGGGTGTCAAATGGATTCTGGGCGGTGAATGCGGCCACATGTGGCGGGTGATCGCCCAGTACATGGACACCATGAACGGCCCGGCAGATTTTCTGGAAGCGCCGGTCAACCCGATTACCGGCACCACGTTCGAGAATGCCAGCTCCACGAAAATGGTCCACATTTCTGAATTTACCGCCGATTTGATCAAACACGGCAAACTGGAGCTGGATCCCAGTCGCAACGACAACAAGATCGTCACTTTTCACGATTCCTGCAACCCCTCCCGGGGCATGGGCATGCTCGACGAGCCGAGGTACGTGATCCAGAACGTGGTCAACAACTTTTTTGAGATGCCGGCCAACACCATCCGGGAACAGACGTTCTGCTGCGGCAGCGGCGCCGGTTTGAACGCGGGCGAGAATATGGAACTGCGAATGGCCGGCGGCTTTCCGCGGGCCAATGCGGTGAAATATGTCCATGAGCAATTCGGGGTGAACATGCTGGCCTGTGTCTGTGCCATCGACCGCGCGGCACTGCCCGCATCCATGGGATACTGGGTGCCGGAGGTGGATGTGACGGGGCTTACCGAACTGGTGGCCAACGCCCTGATCATGCCCGGTGAAAAGGAAAGAGAAACCGACCTGCGCGGCGAACCGCTGCCGGGAATGGAGGAGTAGCCGATGAAGGATAAAAAGAAGATTCTTGCGGGTCTGGCCGTTTTTATCGCCGCCATCACCTTCCCCTTCTGGTACAACATGGGCAAAGCCGCCCCCGCACCGGAGGTGGAGCTGACCGAGAAGGCCAAGGCCGCCAAGGTCTGTGTCATGCCCACGGCCTACATGCAAGCCAATCACATGCAGCTGCTGGATGTATGGCGGCACAACGTGACACGCAACGGAGAGCGCATGTTTGTCAACGCCGAAGGCAAGATGTTTACCATGAGCCTTTCCAACACCTGTCTGGACTGCCATTCCAACTACGAACAGTTCTGTGCCCGTTGCCACGACTATGCATCCGTGAGGCCCTATTGCTGGGATTGCCACATCGATAATCCAAAAGGAGAATAAGGTATGAATAACAGCAGAAGACGCTTTCTTCAGATAGCTGGCGTTTCCGCGCTGGGTCTTGGGGCAAAACCCGTGCTCGATGCCTTCGCTGCAGGCGGCGGCGAGGGGCCCGGCTACCATGTGGCCAGGGGAGAAGATGCCCTGGATGCCAAACAATGGGCCATGGTCATCGACACCCGCAAGTTCCATTCTTCCGCCGATCTGGAGCCGATCATCGAGGCCTGCAACAAGATTCACAACATCCCCACGGCCATCGAGAACAAGAACCACGAGATCAAGTGGATCTGGGAGGCGCACTACCACAACGCGTTCACCGATAAGACCAATCACTTCCTCAACGAAGCGGCGGAACACCGACCCTTCCCGTTGCTGTGCAACCACTGCGAAAATCCACCCTGCGTGCGGGCCTGCCCGACCCAGGCGACCTTCAAACGCGAGCGTGACGGCATCGTCCTCATGGATTTTCACCGTTGCATCGGCTGCCGATTCTGCATGGCGGCCTGCCCCTTCGGTGCCCGAAGCTTCAACTTCAGGGATCCACGCCCCTTCATCCGTGAAACCAATAAGAAATTTCCCACCCGCATGAAGGGTGTGGTCGAGAAATGCAACTTCTGTGCAGAGCGGCTGGCCGTTGGCCAAATGCCCGCCTGCGTGGAGGCCTCCAACGGTGCGCTTGCCTTCGGCGATCTTTACGATGAGCACTCGGAGGTCCGGGAACTGTTGAAGGAAAACTACACCATCAGGCGGAAACAGACCCTGGGAACAGAGCCGTCCGTCTACTACATCGTGTGAGGTGAGCATGCTTGAATTAGCCGTAAAGGGAAATAAATGGTACTGGGGATGGGTGGTCGTCCTGCTGGGTGTTGTTGGTGCCGGCTTCGGACTCTACCTGGTGCAGCTCAAGTTCGGCCTGGGTATCACCGGCATGAGCCGGGATGTCTCCTGGGGGTTTTACATCGCCAATTTCACCTACCTGGTCGGCGTGGCCGCCGGAGGGGTGATGGTGGTGCTGCCCTATTATCTGCATGACTACAAGGCCTATGGCAAGATCACCATCCTGGGTGAGTTTCTGGCCATCGCCGCCATCGTCATGTGCCTGCTGTTTATTCTGGTCGACCTGGGGCAGCCCACGCGGGCACTCAATGTTCTGATTTACCCGACGCCCAACAGCGTGCTGTTTTACGACGCCATCGTGCTCAACGGCTACCTGTTCCTGAACCTGGTGATCGGTTGGAACGTGCTCGAAGCCGAGCGCAACGGCGTGCACTACCAGAGCTGGCTCAAACCGCTGATTTACATCTCGATTCCCTGGGCGGTGAGTATTCATACGGTGACCGCCTTCCTGTACTGCGGCCTGCCGGGGCGACACTTCTGGCTGACTGCTATCCTGGCGCCGCGCTTTCTGGCGTCGGCCTTTGCCGCCGGGCCGGCTCTGCTGATTCTGCTGTGCCTGTTCATCCGCCGCTTCACCAATTTCGATCCGGGCAGGCAGCAGATCCAGACCCTGGCCAAGACCGTGGCCTACGCCATCTGCATCAACGTCTTTTTCTTTCTGTGTGAGATCTTCGTGGCCTTTTACAGCCAGATCCCCGGTCACATGGATCACATCAAGTACCTGTTCGTGGGCCTGCACGGACACGGCGCGCTGGTTCCCTGGATGTGGGGCTCCATGATCCTCATGGCCATCGGTATCGTGCTGACCGTCACCCCGGCGACGCGCAAGAACGAGACCTCCCTGGCCATCGCCTGCGCCGTAATCATTGTGGGCACCTGGATCGACAAGGGCCTGGGCATGATCTCGGGTGGGTTCGTGCCCAACCCGATGCATGAGGTCAATGAGTACATCCCCACCATGCCGGAAATCGGCATCACCCTGGGCGTGTACGCCATGGGTGCCCTGGTGTTGACCGTGCTCTACAAGATGGCCGTGGGGGTCAAGCAGGAGGTCCGCGGCTGATCACGTAGACAACAACCTGAACATGAAATGGCGGGGTTTTACCCCGCCATTTTTTTATGCCTTACAAGACGGCGCCATGGATAAGCCATGGAAGAGTGCTGTCCGGTCAATCGTTTGGTTCGATCCGCCTGATTGCCGGGCGATCAATGCTGATGGCCGCATCGGCCGGAGCACCCTGCGGGCCTTAACCGAGAGTCCCGCCGTTGGCCCGTGGACATCGTCGCCCGCGATTAGGTGGCTCCCCTTTGCGCCACAATCTTAACCTCGATGTGGATGATATCGTACACCAGGTGCATGCCCAGATGCTCGAAAAAACGGGTGGATCCATAGATGATGTTCCAGCGCGTCCGATCCAGATCAAACCGGGCCTTGGCCGTGATCGTGCCATCCAGGGCCTGATAGACCGTGGCGGGGAAAGACATTCCCGCCTTGACCCCTCTAAGGGCCAGTTCACCTTTTACATCGATGTTGGGTGCGCTGACATACGGCTCGTTTCTGGGGGTGCCCGATTGGATCGTGAACGTGGCCGTGGGGAACACCCGGGTAAAAAAGAAGTCATCTGATTTGAGGTGGGATATCAGCACCGGCTGCGATTCGTCTCCGGCCAGGCTTTTGTTTTCGATGGCATCCATGTCGATCTCGAATGTGCCGACGGGCTTGCCGTTTTTCACCCTGATTTCTCCCTTTTTGATGCGCACCGTGCCGTCATGTTTGGTGTTGGGATTGTGGCCGGCCCATTCAAGCACGCTTTGATCCGCATCTACCCGGTAGGTGCCGTCCCGCAATGCCAGCAGCCGTTCAGGCAGGGGAGGTGTGTCGACCGATTCCCCTTCAACCGGATATCCCGCTGTCCGCCAGCCGTCGATGCCGCCGTCGAGAATAAACAGATTGTCAAATCCTTCCCGCTCCAGCTTTTCCGCGGCGACTGCCGCATCCATGCTTTTCTCACTGGCGCCATAAAGAACGAGACGGGCATGTTTGTCAGTGGTCAGGGCCGCGATCTGATCCAGGAAATTCACCTCAAAGACGCAGGCATGGCTTGCTCCCGGCAGATGGATCGCCTTGAAATGGTCATTGGTGAGGGTGTCGATCAGGATGAAGGGCTTGTCTTCAGAAACCCACCGCTTAACCGCTTGCGGTGAGATGGTTTCGAGGGCGGTAGTTCCCATAATCGTTCTCCTTTGTATCGTCGGTCGACCGCTGTCTGCGGTATTTTTTCGAATTCGCAATGCCGTGGTGCCGTATCGGTCGTTTTTTTTATTGCCGCCATCGTGAAACAGATTCGGTAGAAGCGAACCGACCGGGATCAGGCGGCATCTCTTTGGCCCAATGGGGGTGTCGCGCACGCTCTCCCGTGGCCGTTGGCCAGCCATGCTCGCGCCGCTTCTATATCCGCCGCCGTGAGCTCATGGCCGGCGTCTGTGTCGACCACCTCCACCATTGCACCCGCCTTTTCCAACGTACGGATCAGCCGCTGGGTCTCCGTCGATGGGATTACCCGGTCGAATCGTCCCGTGGTGATCAGGATCGATCGGCATGTCAAATCAGGTAAATGCTCCATCTTCAGCGGCATCATCGGGCGAAAGAGGATGGCTCCGGAAAAAATTTCCGGTCGCAGCAACATGATGGCGGCAGCCATGTTGGCACCGTTGGAATACCCCAGGGCGATGAGATTTTCGCCCGGTCGTCCATGACGACGCGATGCAACGGTCAGAAAGTCACTGAGATCATGGGCATTGCGGCGCACATCGGCTTCATCGAACACGCCTTCCGCCAGCCTTTTGAAGAACCGGGGCATGCCGTTTTCCAGCACCTTGCCCCGGGGGCTGATGATTGCCGCCAACGGGTTGACCTGCCGAACCACGGGAATCAGGTCGTGCTCGTTGCCGCCGGTGCCGTGAAGGGCCACGATGGTTTCTCCGTCAGCAGCATTGGGTTCGGGGGGTACATAGACATGCCGAAAATCGGGTACGTCCAACGGCGGTAACTGCTCCTCGATTTGCCTGCGCAAGGGTTCGTGTCGGGCCGGCAGCTTCAGGGCCGTGCCCAGATCGTGGAGGTCTTCATCCACGCAAAATCCCGGCGGGTCCGTGGCGATTTCGAAGAGCACACCGCCCGGTTCTTTGAAATAGATGGACTGAAAATAGGTGCGGTCGCGTACCTCAGTGACGGACAGGCCGTGCCGCTGAAGCCGCTGCCGCCATGCCTGCTGCTCCCGGCTGTCCCGGGTACGAAAGGCGATGTGGTGGACGGTGCCACCGCCGGAACGTCCCCTGCCGGCTGACGGATCAACGATCACATCCAGCAGGTGGCCGGGAGCGTTGGCGTCGTGCATGGCAAACCGGTAGCGGCTACCCTCCGGCTGGCCGGGCGTCATGCCCATGCCGTCAACGAGGGTTTTTTGCGTGGCATCGATCCGGTCTAACAGCAGGGTCGCTGAATGAAGTCCGATGATGGCCGTCTGCGACTCTGATGCTCGCTCGCTCGGGTCGTCACTCGACGGTGTCCCGACGAGTTCCAGGGGGAGGCCGTGGGGATCGGTAAACCGGATGACCGGTTCTCCGAATCGACGCTCGGTGGCAACGGCGATGCCGTATCCTTCCAGGCGCTGGGTCCAATAATCGACTGAGAAGCGGGGTACGGCAAAGGCGATGGCAGAGACCATGCCGGTCCCGGGTTTCCCCTGGGGAAGCTTCTCCCACGGGAAGAACGTGAGAATGGTGCCGGGGCGGCCCGTTTCGTCCCCGTAATAGAGATGATAAGTAAACGGATCGTCGAAGTTGACGGTCTTTTTGACCAGTCGCAGTCCCAGCACACGGATATAGAAACGGAAATTGTCTGCGGCCGAGGCGGCCACAGCGGTGATATGGTGAATGCCCCTGATGGGTGGGTTGTCATTGGATGGTTTCATACAGGACCTCTTCATTTGTCTTGAAATCAAGATAAAAGGTTAAAAAAATCAGTCGTCCACGGTCATTTGCTGTGCTTGAAGGCCGACTTTTTTCAGCAGGCGCACCAGTTCGGTTCGCTCTTCAGCGGTCAGTGCACCGGCGGCCTTTTCAAGGTTTTGTGCGTGCCGTCGGAAGGCCTGGGAAACGATGCGGCGGCCGGTTTTAGTCAGGTGAACATAAAAACAGCGGCCGTCTGACGGGTCCTGAATGCGCTGCACGTGACCCGCATTTTCCAGCCGGTTGACGGCGGCCGTCATCGAACCGCTGCTCAGCAGCACTTTCTCGCCGATCTGGTTGATGGGCAAGGGCCCCTTGTGCAACAGCGCCTCCATGATGGCGAAGTTCGAAAGGGTCAGACCGGTTCGGCGAATGCTGTCGCGATCCACCCGGTCCACCGCTTTAGCCGCTTTCCAAAGCACGAGTCGTATGTGTGATCCGGATTCCATGTGGTAAGGTAAGGAGAAATATCTTGATGTCAAGATATAATGCCTGCCGGGGAAATCCGGCGGTCTTTGGCATGACCCGCTCTTTTCGGCATAGTCACCGGCCGCTTTTCTTTTCAATGGCGGCGATTTGTGCTAACCACGTGCTTTAACCATCGCAGCGGGTTGGCGATTTCAACAAAAGGGCTCAAAGGATAGCGATATGATCGTCGACGGAAGACAGATCCGGCCCATATGGCTGGACAAGGACCGGATCACCGTGAAGGTGATCGACCAGCGCCAGCTGCCCCACCAGTTTGTCGTGGCCGATTTGACCACGGTGGACCAGGTGATCCACGCCATCCGGGAAATGTTCGTCCGGGGCGCACCGCTGATCGGCGTTACCGGCGCCTACGGGGTAATGATTGCGGCTGTAAACGGGAAGTCGGTCTCCGACCATGTGGGCTTCATCGTTCAGGAATGCGAACGGATCAAGGCTGCCCGGCCCACGGCCGTGAACCTGGCCTGGGGGGTGAATCGGGTGCTTGAACAGGTGCGATCCGCCGGCTCACCGGCCGACCGTATCGACGCGGCCCGCACCGAGGCCGCCGTGATTGCCGAGGAAGAGGCGGAGAACTGCCGCCGTATCGGCGTCCATGGTGCCGGGCTCATCGAGGCCATCAGCCGCAAAAAAAAGGGAGCGACGGTTAACGTTTTGACCCATTGCAATGCCGGCTGGCTGGCCTGCATCGAACACGGCACGGCCACCGCTCCCATTTATGAAGCCTTCAACCGCGGGGTGGATCTGCACGTATGGGTGGATGAAACCCGTCCGCTGAACCAGGGCTCACGGCTGACCGCCTGGGAACTGAGCAAACAGGGGGTGCCCCATACGGTGATTACGGACAACGCCGGCGGTCACCTCATGCAGCACGGTCGCGTGGACATGGTGATCGTGGGCACCGACCGCTCCACCCACACCGGCGACGCGGCCAACAAGATCGGCACTTACCTCAAGGCGCTGGCAGCCAGGGACAACAACATCCCTTTTTACGTCGCCCTGCCGTCTTCCACGTTCGACTGGACCATGACCGACGGGGTGAAAGAGATCCCCATCGAAGCGCGCAGCCCCGACGAGGTGCGCTACATCCAGGGGCTGTCCGACGGCCGGATCACCCGGGTGCTGGTGCCGCCCGAATCCAGCCCGGCGGCGGACTTTGCCTTTGATGTCACCCCGGCCCGGCTGGTCACCGGTTTTATCACCGAGAGAGGTATTTGCGGCGCCAGCGAAGGGGAGATCCATGGGTTGTTTCCCGAGCACTAACATCTTGCTGAGATTGCCGGGGTGAGCGACGTCCTATGATCAACCCACTAAGTCCTTGACAACCCGGTGATAACCATCCATAAAACCGCCCATGCTTACCGAACTAGAAAAGAAAGTCATCGCATCCATCCAGGGGGACATCCCCATCGTATCGCGCCCCTACCAGGTGCTTGCCGAAGAGATCGGCGTCTCCGAGGAGACCCTCATCCAGACCCTTCAAGATCTCACCGACCGGGGTGTGATCCGCCGTTTCGGGGCCACGTTGCGCCACCAGAAGTCCGGATTTCAGGCCAATGCCATGACCGCCTGGCAGGTGGCGGAGGATCGGATCGAAGCCGTAGGCAAAATCATGGCCTCGTTTCGGGCCGTTTCCCACTGCTATCGCCGCGATCCGGCCGACGGCTGGCCTTACAACCTTTACACCATGATCCACGGCAAGAGTGAAGAGGACTGCCGGAGCACGGCGCGTAAAATGTCCGAAAAATCAGGGGTGCAGACGTACCAGCTGCTGTTCAGCCGCCAGGAGCTGAAAAAGATTTCGATGACGTACTTCCCGGATGCGAACTAACACCCCCCACATCCTGCTGGTCAATCCATGGATTCACGATTTTGCCGCCTATGATTTCTGGGCCAAACCGCTGGGCTTGCTGACCCTGGGGGGGATTTTGCGCGACCACGGGGCCCGGATTTCCTACATGGATTGCCTGGACCGATTTCACCCCATGGCCGCAGCGGGGCCGCTGCCGTCGGCGCGCTGCGGGCGCGGCCCGTACCTGAAGACGGTTATTGCCAAACCGCTTGGGCTGACTGACATCCCGCGCAATTACTGCCGCTACGGCATTCCTGTCGAATGGTTCCGAAACGACCTGGAATCGCTGGATCCGCCGGATCTGGTGCTGGTCACCTCCCTGATGACCTACTGGTATCCGGGTGTTCGTGTAACGATCGATGTCCTCAAATCGGTTTTCCCGGATGTGCCGGTGGTGCTGGGCGGTGTTTATGCCACACTATGTGCCGATCATGCGAGACATACCTGCGGTGCGGACCGGGTGGTGAGCGGCCCGGGAGAAAGCGCCGTCCTGCCGCTGGTGGCCGAATTTACCGGCTGGTCACCCGTGCCGCGGTTCGACCCGCAGGATCTGGAGACGTTGCCGCGGCCGGCCCTTGACCTCGAACACCGCCTGGCGCACGTGCCGGTGCTGACCTCGCGCGGGTGCCCGTTTAAGTGCGCCTATTGCGCCTCCCACCGGCTCCAGCCCCGGAGGATGCGCCGCAGTCCCGCGTCCGTCGTGGATGAAATTGTCCACTGGCATGAGAACCACGGGGTTGAGGATTTTGCCTTTTACGATGACGCCCTGCTGGTCAATGCCGAACGGCACATCATGCCCCTGCTGGAGGGGCTCGTCGCAGCGGGCGTCGACGTTCACTTTCACACCCCCAACGCCCTGCATATCCGGGAGATCACCCGCCCTCTCGCCCGGCTGATGAAGCGGGCCGGGTTTCACACCATCCGACTGGGCTTGGAAACCACGGCATTCGAAGGGCGGCAGAGCATGGATCGAAAAGTGACCGAAGCCGAGTTTGTTCGGACGGTGGGGCATCTCAAAGCTGCCGGGTTCGGTGCACGCCAGGTGGGCGCTTACCTGCTTGCCGGACTTCCCGATCAGGATTTTACGGGCGTCGAGAAGTCCATTGCCCTGGTGAAGCAGGCCGGCGTCACCCCGGTGATCGCCCACTACACGCCGATTCCCGGTACACCCATGTGGCCGCAGGCCGTGGCCGCTTCACGCTACGATCTGGAGGCTGATCCCATCTTCACCAACAACGCCATCTTTCCCTGTCGTAACGAGACCTTTTCCTGGGAGGCGCTCACGCGGCTCAAAAACCTGGCAAGGGTTTGAGGGCGCATCGTCAAATCCAAGCATCTTGTTCCTTTTCGTGCCAGGGACCCTTTCTTGAAGCACCTTTGCGGCGGCGGTCTATGAGGTGGCTCTTTCCACCGGTTCCAATTTTAGGTGGGCACTGACTTTCTGATATTCAGATTGACATGAACGCCTGGTTTTTCCTACACTTTAGATGCAAAGCGCGAACCGGGCATCGTTACATTGCCTCCCCACCGATATGTTGCCCCCAGCGCGACAAAAAGGAATCCCATCATGCCGATGACCATTCAAGCCATCGTCTGTGCGGTCGATTTCTCTCCCTTCAGCCCGCTGGTGGTCGATCACGCAGTGGCCATTGCCCGGCGGACCGCTGTACCCCTTTTCCTGTTCCATGCGGTGCACGATCCCCAGGACGAAGTGCACCCAACAGCGGTATTCGAGCGGGGAGGAGACCTGGCCCATCTTACCGACGATGCCCGGCAGCGAATTCAGGCGCTGATGACCGATGCCGCCGTGGACTGGGAGTCGGTGGTGCGTTTCGGGGAACCGGTGGAGCAGACCGTCGCCTTCGTCAGCAGTCTGCCACCGAGTCTCGTGGTTTCCGCCAGCCACGGCCTATCCGGTTTTCGTCGGTTTTTCATTGGCACGGTGGTGGAACGCATGACGCGTGCACTGGACTGTCCCATGCTGGTGGTCAAGCCGGGCGAGGGGGAAGACCACGGCCGGTTCAACGGTTTTCGTTCAGCCGTGGTCAGCTGTGACGGTCACGGCTACTGGCAGCGGATGGCCCCGCTGATGCCCCTGCTTCAGCCCGATGCCGCTTCACGAATCCTCATGGTTCATGCCTTGGAAGGGCCCATTGAAGAAGTGATGACGGATTCCGATGCGGTGTCGTATGGCCAGGTTCAGCAGGCGCTGCAGGATCGCCTGGACCGTCGGCTGCGCACACAGGGGCGGCGGATGTTTCCCCATGCCGGTCAGATTTCCGTGGCGATCGCCCCCGGCGTTCCCCAGGAGATGGTGCTGGGGCTTGCCCGGGAGCGGGCGTCAGATCTAATCGTCGTGGGTGTGCGCCGTTCCGGCAAGCTGGGCCGCTGGATATCCGGCTCTACGACCGAGGCGCTGTTGCGCCGCTCTCCCTGTAGCGTGTTGACGGTGCCCGAGCCGGTGGAACCCACACACACCGAAGGCCATCGTCGATGACGGCCACAGGTGTGGTTTGGGACCCTGTCTATCTTGAGCATGTGACCGATGACGGTCACCCGGATCATCCCCGTCGGCTCAAACCCCTCTATCGGCGCCTGCAGGATCCGATAGTGAACCACAGGTTCACCACCATTGTCCCGCCGGCGGCCACAGACGAAGAGATTCTTCTGGTGCACAGCCCGTCATACCTGAACCAGGTCAAGGCTACCGCGTCCCATCCTGCGTCTGCGCTCAGCGCCGACACCCTGACCTGTGATCGTTCCTACCCGGTGGCGGCCATTGCCGCCGGCGGCACCATCGAGGCGATCCGGCAAGTCGTTGCCGGGGCCCTGTCCCATGCTTTGGTGCTGGCCCGTCCGCCCGGCCACCATGCCGAGCGCACCCGGGCCATGGGCTACTGCATCTTCAACAATGTGGCCATCGGCAGTATGGCGGCGCGCACAGCCATGGGGCTGGCTCGGGTGATGGTGGTGGACTGGGACCTTCATCACGGCAACGGCACCCAGCACATCTTCGAACGGGATCCCTCGGTTTTTTTCTTCTCTTCTCACCAATTTCCCCACTATCCCGGAACCGGCCACTTCACCGAAACCGGCCAGGGGCCGGGGGAGGGGACCACCATGAACGTCCCTTTGAGCCGCGGCTGCGGGGACGGTGAATTTGCGGCCATTTATCAGCGACTGCTTACACCCGTGGCGCTTGCGTTCAAACCGCAATTGATTCTGGTTTCCGCCGGGTTCGATATCCACGCTGCCGATCCGCTGGGAGGAATGAAGGTCACCCCGGCGGGATTTGCCGGCCTGACCCGACTGGTTCTCGACATTGCCCGGCGGACCTGTTCCGGGCGGGTGGTTTTCTGTCTGGAGGGGGGATACGACGCCGATGCCCTGGCTGACTCGGCCCTGGCCATGATCGATGAACTCACCGGCCGGACATCGACCGATGTGGATGGCATGGCGGCAAGTGCCGATCCGGGCCGACTGAACACCATCGTGGATCGATGCATTCACACCCACCGAAGGTTCTGGAAGGAACTGGAAGGGCAGCTGTCCAAGCATCGGCGACCACCAAACCACTGGAGAAATCCGTAAGCCATTGCACAACCGACCACAACTCAATTTCATCAGGCAGGGGGTCACATGAACAGGATCAGCATCATGGAAGCGTCTGTCCGTAAGTGGGACCGGATCATTGCCGGCAAGGGCTCCGACGGCGGCGTCCTCGATTGTCCCCCCTGCCGCATCTTTTACGTGCTTGTCTGCACAGGGTGCCCCATTGCGCGGTATACGGGAAAAAAGTTCTGCAAGGGATCACCGTACATCGAATGGTATTGGCACCAGAACGATGTCCACGGCAAGATGTTTCGAAAAGTATACTGCCCGGAATGCGAACGGCTGGCCCGTAACATGCGGGACTTCATGGTTGAGATCGTCGACCACCTGAAAGCCCAGCAAGCGGCGGCTGAAAGCGGGGAACCATCGTGAGAATCCGGCGGCATGCATTGCCGGTTCTCGACACGGACCGGTTTCGGTGATGATCTGGGTGGCCCTGGGCCTGACCGCCGAGACGGCGGTTTTTATACTGGCGGGCACTGCCTGGTTCCTGTCCATGGGATATACCCTTGCCGAAGCCGGCGCCGGCGCCGTCGTGATGGTATTCATGGCCCTTTCACTGATCCATCAGATTTCTCTTTTTATTGGATCGCCGCTACCCGGTTACATCCTGGAACCCGCCGCCCTGGCGGGACTTTTGTTTTTTGGTGTCCGCCGGTTGCCGCGACTGCTCCGGGAACTGGTATCGGCGACTCGCCTGGTGCACCAGGAGATTTTTTCAGGGTTGATCATCGCAGCCGCCTGGGCGGCGATGGCGGGCCTGGTGATGGTAGGATGGTTGTCGACGGATCACCTGCCGACCGTCCATCCATGGGACGGACTGATGACCGGTTCAGTCTTCGGTGGCCTATTTCGAATGGCGGGCATCGATGCGATCCCCCCGCTTAACGCCACGGCCCTGTTTTACCACACGGCCAGGTTTGGCCTGGGACCCAACGCCTGCGGTTTCGGTTTGTTGGCCCACATGGCAGTAGGCTTTTCGACCTATGCCCTGGCCCGCCGGTATACCTGGCCACCCATGGCGTTGACCGTGACCCTGATGGTACTGAGTATGCCACGACTGGTTTTCCTGGGCTTATGGCCCTCGGCAGAGCTGGTATCCACTGCGGCCATTGCCTTTTCCATGGTGCTGATCTATCGACTCCTGGAGCAGCACCAGTCCGGGGACCTTCGCTTTTTCTTCCTTTGCATCCTGTTCTCCATTTATGCGAATCCGTTGAGCATTGCTCTGGTCCCGGTGATGGGGCTCCTGCTGGTGGTGATCATGATTCGCCGGCACGGATGGCTGCTTTGGCGGGAACTGCTTGCGGCCAGACCGCTTTTAACGGTGCTGACCCTATTGCCGGCTTTGATGTTGGCTCAGATTCCCGTCTTTGCATGGAACCTGGCCCACGATCATCCGCTTATCGGCACGGCCATCGCCTTCGATAACCACGGCATCCTCGGCGCCGCCATCAACCTGGTTCGCTACCTGTTTATCAGTTTCGACCCTACTGAACCACTGCAGCAAATGGTGGTGTGGCTGGTGGGGCTGGATCTGAGGGGCCTGGTGATGGGAATATACAACAGCCTGGTGATGCCGTTGTTTGGCCCTGCCGGGGGGGCGGATTCGTTTACCCTGATCTTCTCAGGCAGCGGACCCATGGGTTTCGGTCCCTTTGCCTTGCTGTTGGTGGTGCCGTCGATGATCTACGCCATGGTTCGGGGACCACGGCGCCTCAAGGCGGTGAGCGTGGCATGGTCGGGATACCTCTACCTGGCGGCCCTGGTGGTTGCCTGGCATCCTGGCAGCCTCGCTGTTCTTAGTCCTTTGTATGCGGCAAACGGTTTTGTCGTTGCGTTCGCCCTGCCTCCCTGGCGGCTCCGACGGCGCGGTATGCGGCTGCTTCAGATGGCCTTCACCCTTCTGCTGGCTTGGTCTATTGTCAGAGCGGGATGGGCGCCTGTTTGATTGATCCTGCACCTTAGGTGTTGAAAAGCGGACCGATGTGGATTACATAAAAGAAATAAGGAGATCAATGTGAATTCTATGAACAGGACCCTCGCGACCGTAGCCGCTGTCTTTGCCCTGATTGTCGTCGGCCTGGTGACCTACTTTATGGTCAATAAATGGCACCAGCGCCAGATGGTCGCTGGCCGTCAGCAAGCTCAGAAGGAATGCCTGGAAGTGATCCAAAAAATGGAGGCGGACATCCAAGAGATGCGGGCTCAGTTGGAAACTGAGCGCCAAATGCGTCCGGGAGATGAGGTTTTCCCGACGGTGTTTGGCACGCCGGCTCCCGACCGGAATGCCGATGCCCTGACCGTCGACTGCGAAAAGGTAGATGTGCAGATGGTCTCCTTTTTCAACTACCTGGACAGCCAGCCTTACCTGTCGGCCCGGGAGATCGACGGGGGCAGTGCCGGTTTCTTCCGCGAATGTGCGGCGCTGCTCATGGACAATCCGCCGGTTAACATCGGGGAGATGCAGGAGCTGTTTAGACTGGTGAAAAATGTGACCCATTTCTACCGGGTTCTGGGGAAAAAACGATTGATGCTGGCCAAGGATATCCTGGCCTCGGAAGAGCGGGTGCTCGAGCCGGCCATGGCTGTTTTCTACGCCACCATCGGGGAATGCGGCAAGCCATTGACCGGTGATGTGAAGCCCTTGTCCATCGACCGGCTTTACGATTATGCCAGCTATTTTCTGAATACCCTGGGGGGGCGAAGCTATCTGCTGCGGCGGGAATCCAAGATGCGCATGCTGGTGAGTTATTACGCCATTTTAATTGTCGATCGGGCGAACGATGAGAAGTTTAACCGCTACGGCATCGATATCCGCCCCTATATCGACTACCTATTCTATGATATCTCCAACCAAAAAGGACTGACCTACCGGGAACGCTACCTCACCCGACTGACCGCCTTGCGCAACAAGTACATGTAAAACTTTTGTCATATCGCCTTTCTTGACTTGCAGCCCGTCCTGGGTCCGGCTATGGATAAATCGTTATTATAACGATGTCTATATCGAACCAAAAAGTTGCAGGACGGTGCTATCCATGAAAATGCCTGAGTTGAAAATTGGTCATCTGATCAGTCGGCTGCCGATCGTCCAGGGGGGCATGGGCGTTGGGATTTCCATGTCCGGCCTGGCCTCCGCCGTGGCCAATGCCGGGGGGATCGGCGTGATTGCCGGCGCTATGGTCGGTATTACCGAAAAGGATATTTCCACCAACGGGATCGAGGCCAACTGCAGGGCTCTTTCCCGTGAGATCCGCAAAGCCAGGGAAAAGACCCGCGGAATCATCGGCGTCAACATCATGGTGGCCCTGACCCATTTTGCGGAAATGGTAAAAACCGCCATTGCCGATGGGGTCGATATCATTTTTGCCGGCGCCGGTCTGCCGCTGGATCTGCCCGGCTTTCTGAAAAAGGGTGACCAGACACGGTTGGTGCCCATCGTTTCTTCAGGCCGGGCCGCCGCGTTGATCTACAAACGATGGTTCCAGCGCTATGGTTATCTCCCCGACGCCTTTGTGGTTGAAGGCCCCAAGGCCGGCGGTCACCTGGGGTTCAAGGCCGATCAGTTGGACGATCCCGCCTTTTGCCTGGAGAACCTGGTGGGCGAGGTGGTCGCTCAGATGAAAAATGTGGAAGCCGCGCACGGCGTCCGAATACCCGTCATTGCTGCCGGTGGCGTGTATGATGGTGATGATATTCGACGATTCCTTAACATGGGGGCCAGCGGGGTTCAGATGGGCACCCGGTTTGTGGCCACCCATGAATGTGATGCGGATCCGGCCTTCAAACAGTCTTATGTGGATGCCCAAAAGGAAGACCTGATGGTGATCAAGAGTCCGGTCGGCCTTCCGGGGCGGGCGCTGAAGAACCAGTTCCTGGTGGATGCGGCTGCCGGTGCTAAGCATCCCTTCCGCTGCCCCTACCACTGCATTAAAACCTGTGATCCGGAAAAGAGCCCTTACTGCATCGGCATGGCCCTGGCCTCGGCCAGGCGAGGTAAGCTGAAAAACGGGTTTGCCTTTGCCGGTGCCAATGCCTTCCGTGTGGACAGGATCGTTTCCGTCAGTGAACTGATGGGTTCTTTGGAGGCCGGTTACGAGTTGGCCACGGCCTAAAGCAAGATATTAGAAAAAAAAGCCCGGTGTCTCGATCACAGAGACGCCGGGCTTTTTTTTGCTTTGAAAATAGTTGCCATCCGGTCGCTAACGGGCAAACCGATGCCAGTCGGTTTCCACGAACCATCGGTTGTAAATTGTTTCGAACCGCCCGTCCGCCTTGATTTGAAGCAGGAACTGATTCAGAAATTTTAGAAAATCCGGGTCGTTTTTGCGAATGGCCCAGGCAATGGGCTCCTTGGTAAAGGGTTCGTCGAGAAAAATCAGACCTTTGGACGAATGCATGGCATTGAACACGGCATTGAAAGGCAGATCGTAGACAAACGCATCGGCCTTGCCTTCCAGCACACGCATGGCACCATCCATTTCCGTGTTCACCGGCATATAGGTGGCCCGGGGAATCATTTTCAGCACCGCCGCTTCACCGGTGGTCCCCGGCTTGGAGACCACTGTGTAAACCGAATCATTCAGATCCTTGTAAGATTTGACCGCCTTTCCATGGCGGGCGTTGAGCAGCACCGTCTGTCCCACGGTCATGAACGGATCGGCGAAATCGACCTGGGTTTGGCGGGCTTCGGTAACCGACATGCCGCCGAAAATAATGTCGAAGCGTCCCAGCTTGAGGGCCGGAATGATGCTGGTCCACAGGGTGTCGACGAACACCGGCTTGACCCCCAACACGTTTGCCATTTCTATGCCGATGTCGATGTCAAAGCCCATCAAGCTCAGCTGACGGCCCCCCTTTTGCCGCAATCCACCGTGCCGGATCTCTTTTTGGCGCAGTCCGCTGCGGGTGTCGATCATCTCAAATGGCATGAAGCCTGCCTCCAGGCCGATGCGCAGTTCGCCGCGTTGGATGATGCCCGCCAAGGTGGAATCCTTGGAGAACGCGACATCGGCGGCCAAGGCCGGTATGCCCCACAGGCCCACCACCATCAGGATCATGATCAATCGATAATTGAATTGTTTTAGCATTTGCATACCTCCCTCGATGGCGGCCCAGCCGGTCACTCGCCGGCAGGGCCGCGTTGCTGTCAGGCAGGGCTTTTTACGCCGGCCTCCTCTGTATCCGCCTCGGCGTCATCCGCGTCTATGGGGTCGATGGTGATATTGAACCACCCAAAAAGCATGGAAACAATCGGCGATATCCAGCAGAAGAAGTTGAAGGGCAGGTAGGCTAAGGTCGCCACGCCCAGTGTGGCTGCCATATAGGCACCGCCCGAGTTCCAGGGCACCAGGTTGGCGGTAACGGTGGCACTGTCTTCGATGGCACGCGACAGGTTCTTGGGGTGCAGTCCCTGGTCTTTATAGGCCTGGGCGTACATCTTGCCGGTCATGACAATGGACATGTATTGGTCGCACAGGATCAGGTTGGATCCGATGGCGGTCAACACCGTGGCCGTAATCAGAGAGCCGGTGGACTGGGCTTTTTTGAGGATGACCGTGACCACCACGCGCAGCTGGTTGGTCTTTTCCATGATGCCGCCGAACATCATGGCGCAGATGACCAGGGAGACGGTGTACATCATGGATTCGAATCCGCCCTTGGTGAGCAGGTTGTCGACCGCTTCCACGCCGGAATTGCTGGTGTAGCCGCCATAGGCCGCAGATAGGAGATCGCCGAAGCCGTTCTTCTGGAAAATCATGCCCAAAACGGCGGCAACGACGATGCCGATGGTGATTCCCGGAACCGCCGGGATTTTGCGAAACGCCAGGACCATGACGACCACCGGCGGTAACAGCAGCAGGGGATTGACGGCAAATTGGGCGTCGATGCCGGCCAGGATCTGGTTGACGGCCTCCAGGTTGGCCTCACCGCCGCCATAAAAAAAGCCCAGTGCAATCTCAATAACCAGCGTGATGGTGATACTGACCCCGGTGGTGTAGGTCATGTGCTTGATATGGGTATACAGGTCGGTGCCCACCATGGCCGGCGCCAGGTTGGTGGTGTCGGACAGGGGCGACATCTTGTCTCCGAAATAAGCCCCCGAAAGCACCGCCCCGGCAACGATGGGCAGTGGGAAGCCCAGTCCCGATCCGATGCCGATCAGGGCGATGCCGATGGTTCCCGCAGTCCCCCAGGATGTTCCGGTGGCCAGTGAGGTGATCGAACAGATGATCAAGGTTGCCGGTAAAAAAATCTTGGGGTGCAGGATTTTCAAGCCGTAGTAGAGCAGGGTCGGTACCACGCCGCTCAAAATCCAGACACCGATGAGGATACCGATAATGCCTAATATGACGATGGCCTGAAGCGAGTTGGTGATGCCGTTGAGCATACCGGTTTCGATATCCTTCCAGCTGAATCCGGCGCGCAGACCCACCAGGGCCGCCACCAGGACGCCTATCAGAATCGGCACGTGGGCGTCCGATTCGTAGCGAACGATGGCCAGGCTGATCATTGTGACCAAGGCCAGGATGGATACCAATGCTTCCCACAGGTAGGGATCTCGTTTTACTCGTGGCGTTGCCATGAACGTTCTCCTTTCGACGTTTTTCAATTGCTTTTGACGAGCATTACCGGCACGGGTGACAGCTTGGCCACTTTATCGGCCACCGATCCGAAGACCGCCTTTTGCAGCGGGCTCCCGCTGCCCATGACGATCAAATCGATCTTTTCGGACTCGACATAGCTTAAAATTTCCTTGTAGTGGGTGCCCGCCACCACGGTCGACTTGACGATGTCGAGGCCCTTTAAATGTTTGTCCTTGAAAACCTCCAGGGTTTGCTGGGCGCGGGAGAGGAGTTGATCTTCAAAATCAGTGGCGATGCTCTTAAAATCAGTCTCCGACGGCTGGGACACATAGGTGTCGACAAACCAGTCGAAGCGTCGGAGTATATGCAGCAGGTGGAGCTTTGCGCCGAACCGACTGGTCATGGTGACCACATAAGGGGCCACGACCGGAGAAATGTCGGTCAGGGAAACAGGAAAGAGAATGTTCTGGAAATTGACCATGTATGACTCCTTTCATTTGATACAGTTCACTTGCATGGCGGTGTGCGTGTACGTCGCCCGACACCAGCCAACGGGTTCTCTCAGGCAAATCGCGCGGCGATGATGGACTCAAGTGTGGGCTTGCCATGATCGCTGTATTCATAGCGGATGCGCGTATGCGGGCGGTTAATTTTCAGCAGCCGGGAGAGATCCACGGGTGTGGCCACGACCACCAGATCGCATTCGGTGGCGTTGATGGTGGCTTCCAGGTCTTTTATCTGCTGTTGGCCGTACCCCATGGCGGGCAGCAGATAGCCAATGTCCGGATAGTTCGCGAACGTCTCTTTCAGCCGACCCCTCAGAAACGGCCGCGGGTCCACCAGCGCGGCTGCACCAAAACGCTTGGCGGCGATCACGCCGGCGCCATAGGCCATGTTGCCATGGGTGAGGGTCGGGCCGTCCTCGACCACGAGCACCCGTTTGCCCCGGATCATCTCGGCATCATCGGGAATCAGTTCGGAGTTGGCCAATACGATGTGGGCCTTCGGGTTGTGGGTTTCGATGGCCCTGCGCACGGTGTCGACATTTTCCGGAGTGGCGCTGTCCACCTTGTTGATGATGGCCACATCGGCCATCAACAGGTTGGTCTCCCCCGGATGGTAGGCGGTTTCATGGCCGGGCCGGTGGGGGTCCAGCAGGACGATGTGGAGATCGGGCTTGTAAAAGGGCGTGTCGTTGTTCCCGCCATCCCAGACGATCACATCGGCTTCAGTTTCTGCCTGTCTCAATATCTTTTCGTAGTCGACACCGGCATAGGCCACCACACCCATGCGGATGTGGGGCTCGTACTCCTCGCGCTCTTCGATGGTACAATGGTGGGTGTCCAGGTCGTCGTATGAAGCGAATCGCTGCACCACCTGTTGGGTCAGGTCGCCATAAGGCATGGGGTGACGGACCGCCACAACGGTTTTGCCCATTTTTTTGAGGATCTCGATGACCTTGCGACTGGTCTGGGATTTGCCGCAGCCGGTGCGCACCGCGCAGACCGACACGACCGGTTTGGTGGATTCAATCATGGTGTAGGGGGCGCCGACGATGATAAAATCCGCACCGGCGGCCGTGGCTATGGAGGCTTTGTGCATCACCTCCGCATGGGTTACATCGCTGTAGGAAAAGGCCACCAGGTCCACCCGGTGGGCGTCGATCAGCTCCCTCAATTTTTTGTCGGGATGAATGGGAATCCCCTGCGGATAGAGGCTGCCGGCCAGCTCTGCCGGGTAGCGGCGCCCATCGATGTCGGGAATCTGCGTTGCGGTGAATGCCACCACTCGATAGCGGCTGTTGTCCCTGAAATAGACATTGAAGTTGTGAAAATCACGACCGGCGGCGCCCATGATGATGACATTTTCGATTCGGTTGTTCATTACAGGTGACCTCCTGAATGTGGTATTCGCTGCTTGATGGTGTTCGTCAGATTTTGTCGGTAAGAAGGATCCGTTGCTGAATGGCTCAGTTTTACCGGGTTCCGTTGGTCAATGATCGGATATTAATTTATGGATCAGGTTGCTTAACCGGAAAAGCGGAAAGGAAATCATTTTACATTCAATGATATGATGATATATTGATTAGATAATAATTTGTCAACGAAATTTTAGGCCTGTAGCGTCGCGCCTTCTGAACCGCGATAGCGAGCGCAATGCCCGTCCCTTGTCTGAGCGAAGCAGAGATTCCGAACACCGGGGCGGCAGTGTTCGCGATCGGACTGCGAATCGATTATCATCCTTACGGTGACCCTTCCCGTGGCATACCGTGGGGAGGGTTCAATCATCGGGTTGACTTGTACGGGTGGCAACACATAATATGATTTAATAATTTAATGATTATTCGATTGCATTTTTCGAAAGGCCGTTGTGAAAAACAAACCTTACCATCGCAAACTTTATCAGTATATTGTCGAAGAGCTTGGCCAGCGAATCGTCAAAGGGCGGTACCAGCCCGCGGACGTACTGCCCACCGAAGACCAGCTGTGTGAAGAGTTGAGTGTCAGCCGAGGGGTGCTGCGCGAGGCCACGAAGGTGTTGACGCAAAAGGGCCTGATCCAGACCCGCCCCCGAGTGGGCACCCAGGTCCTGCCACGGGACTGCTGGAATTTATTTGACGCGGATGTCCTTCTCTGGCGGCTACAGGTGGAAGATAAATTCACCTTTTTGAAGACGGTCACCGAAGTGCGTCGGATCATCGAATCGGAAGCGGCACGATTGGCCGCATCCCGTGCCAGCCAAGCGGAAGTGTCAAACATTAAGCGTTTGATGGAACAGATGGTCCAGATTCTGAGCGATGATGCCAATTATGTCTACGAGAAATACCTGGATATCGATATTGCCTTTCACAATTCTATTCTAAAGGCGTGTCACAACGATCTGCTGTCCCAAATCAGCAGTACCATGCGTGAGGCGGTTCACCAGGCCCGTGAACACGATATCAACGATATCGATATCCAAAAGGAATCGTTGCCGTTTCATGTGGCCATTGTTGATGGTATTGCCCGCAAAGATCCGGAAGCCGCCTACAAGGCGTCCCAGCAAATGTTTGACGATGTGTGGCGATACATCACCCGAGGCTGAAGCGTTAACCACCATCCCCCTGATTTTTTTCTTTGGTGCTATTTTGATTGGAGGAAGCGGTTATTTGATGGTCAGCGTCACCTCGAGTGCAATCAGAAGACCCTGGATCTTGGCTTCGGCATCTTCGATATCGTCTGTCGACGAAAACCCGGAATCGAGTTCCTGAAATATGTCCTCGAATCGGGATGCGGGTCGGGTTTTGGTTTTTCTCTTCACTGCCGGACGCGCATAAAGCCCGTCTTCAAAAAAATAATTGCTCACGCCCGGCGCACCCTGGCGACGGAACGGCCAGTTTATTTTCAGGGTGGTCAGCGTCGTCAACAGCGCGGCCGCAGGAACAGGTTTGGAAAAGTCGGCCGTATTGATCACCCGGCCCAACCGGTTTTCCAATTCGGTAAATAGGGCTGCCAGCAGGCGCCGCTCGGTCACGACCAGGCCGTGCAGGTACCAATGGTTCATGCTCTGGCGAACGGCGGTCAGCCAGCGGGACGGCAGTTGTCTGGCGCTGGGGCAGAAGTAGGTGCGGCAGGCCATTCCGCCGTAGTAGCTCAATCCCCGCCAGTCTATACCCTCGTTGCCTTTGGCCAGCGGGTGCAGCAGGCAGCCCACCCGCCGTCCGTCGTCCTCGATCACGCCAAGGAAAGTGCAGTGGTGAAAATCCGGAAAAGGCCTTTCCTGGGGTTCGGTGCCCTCGACGCTGGTCTTGAATGCATCGATGCCGGCCACCGTGCGCGGCACCTCGGCAAACCGCCGTGTGCGACGAATCAGCATGGCCTCCAGATTTCTACGGGAAGGATCGGAAACATTATACAGGCCGCAGCAGGCCCCGCAGGAGACGTGGGGGCTTATCTGGCACAGGTAAACGGTATGCAAAGAGGGCGCGGTGGTAGGGGGTCCCATGAGTAGCCGTAAAAAAAGGTCCGGCGATTTTCGCCAAACCCTAATAAGTTGGTGCCCCCGGCAGGATTCGAACCTGCGGCGCACGGATTAGGAATCCGATGCTCTATCCCCTGAGCTACGGGGGCGAAAAATGCATATTACTCGATCCGTACCGACTGACCCGGGTAGATGGTGCTCCGTGGGGTCAGGCTGTTGATTTTCAGGAATTGATTCAGGGACATGTTGTATTTCCGGGCAATGATGTACGGGCTGTCGCCCCGTTGCACATAGTATGTTCCTGATCCCTTGGCGGGTTGCGCGGACGCACTTTCCTGGGAGGGGACCTTCAACACCTGGTTGATCTTCAGACGGGTCGTCGAGAGACGATTCATCTCCTGAATTTTTTGAGTCGTCGTACCATATCGTTTGGCGATAATCCACAGGGAATCACCGCTTTTCACCACGTGTTTCCGATTCCACACGCCGTGCGATGACGCGGCTGTCTGCGCACGCGTCACGACCATTCCACGCTGGGGAATTTTCAGTTTTTTGCCCGCGACGATATAGCTGGATCGCTTTAAATTGTTGGCCCACATGATGTTTTTTACACTGGTATGATACCGCCGGGCAATGGTGGACAGGGTCTCTCCCTTTCTGACCCGGTGATAGACATACGCGGGACGGGGGGGAGACGATACCGGTACCTGGTCGATCGACGCCAGCAACAGGTCTCTTTTTCCGATCGGAACCCTCAGTGAATAGGTGTTGGGGGGCAAAACACTGTAGCGAAGCTCTGGATTCAGACCCTTGAGCGTGTCGAGTGTGGTCCCCAGGGGCGACGCCAGATCTTTCAGGTGGATCTGACGGTCTACATCCACCCTTTCGAAAGCGAGCGCCGGATAGACATCGATATCCGACATTTCATATCTATCCAGGTTTTCGATGACGTGCAACGCCGCCAAAAAGCGGGGCACATAGCGGGCCGTCTCGAAGGGCAACCGGCCATAAAGATCCCAGAAATCATCCAGATAATTGATGTTCTGAGTCCGTATCACGCGCAGGACCCGCCCCTCTCCGCAGTTGTAGGCGGCCAGCACGGTCGACCAGTCCCCGAATATGCTGTGGAGTTCCTTGAGGTAGGCGATGGCCGCGTCGGTGGCTTTTTCAAAATCGATGCGCTCATCGATGTACTGGTCCCTTTTCAGACCGAACTTGTAGCCTGTCGAGGGGATGAACTGCCACAACCCCAGTGCCCGGGCACGGGACAGCGCCTTAACCTTGAATCCGCTCTCGATCAAGGGCAGCCAGGACAGTTCGGCGGGAAGACCCGCGGCCTCCAATTTTTCGAGGATCATGGGCCGGTATTTACCGGAACGCTTATAGGATTCGATAAAAAATCTTTTTTCCGGTCCTCGGGTGAACAGGTTGATCTCTTTTTGTATGTTCGTGTTGAGTTCGCGGGGGATGGCATTGTGGTTGCCATTGACCACGATATTCCGGGATGCGTAGATTTCGAGGATTCGCTTGGAAATGAGAAACCGCAGGTCTTCCTTTTGTTGCACCAATTTGGCCGGGTCATCCGGTTCGACGGTCAGGATCAACGAGTAGGCCTTGTCCAATGCCTCCAAGGCACTTTCCAACTCACCGTTTTGCCAGAATGCCTGGGCGGCCTCGCAAAAATCCAGGGCTTCGTCCAGTTGCTGCTGCATATCCGGGCCAGACGAATCGGTTTCGACAACCGCCACATCACCGGCGTCAGCCTCATCTGCGGGCATCTCCACGTTTGAAGCGGCGGCATTGGATGGGTCGGCCAATTCGGTTTTGATTGGGGGGGCATCGCTGTCGATGGAATTGGTGCCGGGCTGCGACGGCGAAACGGGGGGCATGGCATCAGCCTCGGTGCCGGGAGCGTCAACGGCCGACGGCGGTACGGGCGCCGTCGTGACATCGCAGATTTTCGTTGGCGCTTGGATGGGCACAACCGAGCAAAAGAATCAGGGCCAGACAGACAATCGGTCTCGAATAATAGGAAGACAATGGGTGGTCCTTTTATGGCAATGGTTTTTAATGGTTAAAGAGCCATGCGTGCCGATGCAAAACCGCATGTTTGTGGCGTCCTTATACATTGGACGTCGTTTTTGTCAAGTTGAGATGATTACAGCTGCTGGGAATACATATCGTGCGTTCTGCGGATGACTTTAATTGGAACCGGTGGAAAATATGGCGTGCATCATTGGCGAAAGCATGCATGTATAATGATATCAAAATGATATTGATTGATTGGTTATGGTTTCAGGCATCAACGAAAAATTTATTCCACGATTAAACCAAACGTATCGATGGTAAATCCACTATCGAAGTTAACATGCCGCCATTGCCCGAGACGGCCGGCGGATTGCGAAGCCGCTGGACATTTACTGCCAAATGGTGGATCATAAAAAATTTTTTGGATGTCAGAAAAATTTTGCTTGAAAAAATTAAATTTTGGGTATAAAAGACATCGTTTAATCAAGTTTGCTGGTCCAATCATTTTCGGGGCCGGTGATTGGTTTGTTCTTTTAGAGTATTGTTTGCCAGCGTAGCTCAGTTGGTAGAGCTACTGATTTGTAATCAGTGGGCCGGGGGTTCGAGTCCCTCCGCTGGCTCCAGTGTTAACAGCTGATCATATGGTGGGGTTCCCGAGTGGTCAAAGGGAACAGACTGTAAATCTGTCGGCGACGCCTTCGGAGGTTCAAATCCTCCCCCCACCACCATTTTAATTAGTAAGTGCTTGTAGAAGATCGTGCGTACAACAAGATCGATTACGTACTACATGGCTTGCTTTTATTTGCTGCTGGCTGACCAGCGGCAATTAAAACTGAGAAGCGTCAGTATCAACGTGTTTCGAGTGTGAACGCGGGAGTAGCTCAGTTGGTAGAGCTTCAGCCTTCCAAGCTGAATGTCGCGAGTTCGAGCCTCGTCTCCCGCTCCATTTGATATCAAACGCCGCTTTTCCCTGGCCTGCCATACCATTTTTCTTTTTGTTGCTGCACGTAACGCCCACGTAGCTCAGTCGGTAGAGCGCTTCCTTGGTAAGGAAGAGGTTCATCGGTTCAACTCCGATCGTGGGCTCCATTTTTTAGCCATTGATTTTGGAAGAACGAAATAGCCAGAAATTGTCCATTCATGGGAGGTTGTAAAAATGGCGAAGCAAAAATTTGAGAGGACGAAGCCGCATGTAAACGTAGGGACCATCGGGCATATTGACCATGGCAAGACAACCCTGACGGCGGCGATCACGAAGTTGAGTGGATTGAAGGGGTTGGCCGACTTTATTCCCTTTGATCAGATTGACAAGGCGCCGGAAGAAAAAGAGCGTGGGATCACCATCGCCACGGCCCATGTTGAATACGAGACGGCCACTCGCCATTATGCACATGTGGACTGCCCGGGCCATGCAGACTACATCAAGAACATGATCACCGGGGCAGCGCAGATGGACGGTGCGATTCTGGTGGTGGGGGCCGATGACGGCCCGATGCCCCAGACGCGCGAGCACATTCTTTTGGCGCGCCAGGTGGGCGTTCCCCGCATTCTGGTGTTTTTGAACAAATGCGACATGGTGGATGACGAGGAACTGATCGAGCTGGTGGAACTGGAACTGCGTGAGCTTCTGGACAAATACGAGTTTCCCGGAGACGACACCCCGATCATCCGGGGCAGCGCCCTGAAAGCCCTGGAGTGCGATGATGCGGATGCAGCCGACGCCAAGTGCATTTTTGAGCTTCTTGACGCCGTCGACAGCTATATTCCCGAACCTGAGCGTGATGTTGACAAGCCGTTTTTGATGCCCATCGAGGATGTCTTCAGCATCTCCGGGCGCGGGACGGTTGTGACGGGCCGGGTGGAGCGCGGGATCGTGCATGTGGGTGACACGGTGGAGATCGTGGGTATCCGCGATACCACGAAGACGGTGTGCACGGGCGTGGAGATGTTTCGCAAGCTGCTTGACGAAGGTCAGGCGGGTGACAATATTGGTGTTTTGCTTCGGGGCACCAAACGCGACGAAGTGGAGCGCGGGCAGGTGGTATCCGCCCCGGGTTCGATTACGCCGCACACGAAGTTCAAGGCCGAGGCCTATATTCTGAGCAAGGAAGAGGGCGGTCGCCATACGCCGTTTTTTAACGGTTACCGACCGCAGTTTTATTTCCGCACGACAGACGTGACCGGGATATTGAATCTGCCGGAAGGTGTCGAGATGGTGATGCCGGGCGACAACGTGGCGATCACGGCCGAACTGATCACGCCGATCGCCATGGAGAAGGAGCTTCGGTTCGCCATTCGTGAAGGCGGCCGTACGGTGGGTGCCGGTGTCGTCAGCGAGATAATTGAATAGTCTGCCAAGGAGTGCCTTCAAGTGAGAATCATTATAACACTGGCCTGCACGGAGTGTAAGCGAAGAAACTATACAACGACCAAAAATAAACGTACAACGCCTGACAAGTTGGAGTTCAGCAAGTATTGTCGATTTTGCAAAAAGCATACGCCGCACAAAGAAACAAAGTAATCCTACAATCAGGCGTTGAGGATTTAATGCAGGCCAGTAGCTCTAATTGGTAGAGCATCGGACTCCAAATCCGGGTGTTGGGGGTTCGAATCCCTCCTGGCCTGCCACATTTTCAGGTGTAATTTGCAATGGCGCCGGTAGCTGAAGGCTAAAACGGTTTGACAGCTATCCGCCGTTGATTAAAACGGGGTATGATGGGACGATTACTTCGAAAAAAAGATCCAGGCAAGAAGCTTAAAAAAGAGCGGCCCACTGATGAAGTCGGACAGAACCAGAATTCCCCCGCTGTGCAGGGAGCGACTCGACCGGCAGTAAAAAAAACCTATACGCCGGTTAGCAAACCCACGGCTGTCAAAGAAAAGACTTTTATAGACAAGGGGTTCCAGTTTCTCAGAGAGGTGAAAGTAGAGCTTAAAAAAGTTACCTGGCCTTCACGCAAGCAGACAATGGGCTCTACAGTGGTGGTGCTTGTGATCGTGACGATCATTTCACTTTTTTTAGGGCTTGTCGACGCAGGGCTTTCCGGCTTGGTCCGAGCAGTATTGCAATGATGCAGGAGCGTTTATAGTGTCTAAAAAATGGTATATTGTTCATGTCTATTCTGGATTCGAGAATAAAGTGAAAGCTTCCCTCGAAGAAAAAATAGCCTCGTCGCTTAATCCAGATAAGTTTGACAAGGTCCTCGTCCCTACAGAGGAAGTTGTTGAGCTGGTTAAAGGCAAGCGGAGGACCTCGGCGAGAAAGTTTTATCCCGGCTACCTGCTCGTCAGGATGGAGCTTGATGATGAAACGTGGCATATCGTGAACAATACGCCCAAGGTTACCGGTTTCTTAGGCGGAAGAGAAAAACCGACGCCGATTTCACAGGAAGAGGCTGATAACATACTCAACCGGATGGAGGCGGGTAAAAACCAACCGCAACCCAAGTATTTCTTCGAAACCGGCGACGAAATCCGAGTAACTGACGGCCCCTTCACCAACTTCAACGGTACCGTGGAAGATGTCAGCCCTGAAAAGGGGAAGATCAAGGTGCTGGTGAGTATATTCGGCCGGTCAACACCGGTTGAACTGGATTTTGTCCAAGTAATGAAATTGTAATCGCCCCGGCGGCGGTATAATCGTGACAGTTTCTACCATTTAACAGAACCATATATTTCTTTAAGGGAATCGATCGAAAAATGGCTAAAAAGGTAATGGCTCAAATAAAGCTTCAAGTTGAAGCAGGCAAGGCAAATCCTTCTCCTCCCATCGGTCCGGCTCTCGGGCAGCACGGCGTAAATATCATGGATTTCTGCAAGGCGTTCAACGCACGGACCAGTAACGATGCCGGTATGATCATTCCTGTGGTTATTACCGTATTTCAGGATCGCTCATTCACCTTCATCACCAAAACACCGCCGGCTGCCGTCCTGCTGAAGAAGGCGGCTAAAGTTGCCAAAGGGGCAGGCGATCCCAAGCGTGATCGGGTGGGCAAGGTAACCATGGCTCAGGTCGAAGAAATTGCCAAAATTAAAATGGAAGATCTTAACGCAAACGATCTGGCTGCCGCCTGTAAAATTATCAGCGGTACCGCCAGAAGCATGGGGATTGATGTCAATTAGCTGTCCGGGTATGTATTGAGTGGCGATTTCGAAACAATGAGATCTCCATTCAGATGGGGACGCTGAGCTACAAAATTCAAGGAGCAATAGCTAAAATGCCTAAGCGTGGTAAGAAATATAAGGAATCATCAAGCAAGATCGAGTCTACCAAACGTTACGATTTCACCGAAGCGATTGATGCTGCCATCTCCCTCTCCTATGCAAAGTTTGATGAAACCATCGATGTGGCTGTGCGCCTCGGCGTTGATCCCAGACATGCCGATCAGATGGTTCGCGGAACCGTCGTCCTGCCCAATGGCCTTGGAAAAGAAGTCAAAGTGCTTGTTTTCGCCAAAGGTGAAAAAGAGATGGAGGCCAGAGAAGCCGGTGCCGAATTCGTCGGTAACGAAGACCTGGTTGAAAAAATCAAAGAAGGCTGGTTCGGATTCGACAAAGCCGTCGCCACACCGGACATGATGGGCACTGTCGGAAAGATTGGTCGACTCCTTGGCCCCAGGGGCTTAATGCCCAACGCAAAAACCGGAACGGTCACTTTTGATGTGGCTAAGACGGTCCAGGAACTCAAAGCCGGTAAAATTGAATTCCGGGTTGAGAAAGCAGGCATCATTCATGCACCGATGGGAAAGGTATCCTTCGGTTCACAAAAGCTTATAGAGAATATCTCCGCATTTCTCGAGATGATCATGAAGCTGAAGCCATCTTCCAGCAAAGGAACCTACCTGAAAGGGATTGCCGTGTCCACGACGATGGGACCCGGAATCAAAATCGATACAGCACTGGTAAAGGATTTGGGAAAATAAGTGTGTCACCGACCGCCTTGTATCATGGTTGGTGAACATTTTTTTTATGGCAGGCATATAACAGCCTGTCTAACTACGCTGTCAAAGACTGTAGGTCCACAAAGGCCCGTTTAGAAAAGGGGCTGCGTGTTTAATCGGTTTATACCGGCCTGCCGAGACGGAGTTGAAGCGTTTCATGAGGTCTTCCTATAACGGCATT
Organism: uncultured delta proteobacterium; assembly: GCA_963697405.1. Taxonomy (GTDB): domain Bacteria; phylum Desulfobacterota; class Desulfobacteria; order Desulfobacterales; family Desulfosarcinaceae; genus Desulfosarcina. The sequence goes on from CAVONY010000042.1 coordinate 150,482, forward strand.
TTTTCCAACCCTGATGTTATAGAAGTCCTTCTCAGAAATCAACGCCATCATGTGTCCTCCGGTTTTTGCAGATTAAGGAAGGGGGTGTAATCAAGCATTGGATATTAACGAAAAAAAGAGAATCACTGACGACCTTCAAGGGCGCTTAAAAAAGTCGACAATCGTTATTTTGACTGACTACAAAGGGCTCGATGTCTCAGCAATGAACACCTTGAGGAGAAAACTCAGAGAGGCCGATGCCGAATATCAAGTGGCTAAAAATTCGCTTCTCGTGCGTGCTTCGGAAGGAAATGACGTCACCCTGATCAAAGATCACTTCAAAGGGCCAAGCGCCATCGCCTTGACTTTTGGCGATCCCGTCGCACCGGCAAAAGTGCTCACTGATTTCGTAAGGGAAAATAAAAACTTTGAAATCAAAGTGGGCGTGCTCAACGGTAAAGTCGTTGATCCTGAAGGAATCAAAGCGTTGTCTTCGCTGCCGTCGAGGGAAGTTCTTTTGGCTCAGGTGCTCTCGACCATGAACGCTGTTCCGACATCCCTTGTCACTGCTCTGAGTGACGTGCCGAGACGAATTCTGAACGTGCTTCAGGCAATCAGGGACCAGAAGGAAGCCCAGGCCTGATTGGCCCATTAACCTAACAAGATTGAAAGACTGTAAAATTAATTAATCTGGAGGAAAAATTACCAATGGCTGATATTACCAAAGCAGATGTGATCGAGTTTATAGCAAATATGTCCGTTCTCGAACTCTCCGAAATGGTTAAGGAGATGGAGGACAAATTCGGCGTCTCAGCGGCTGCACCGGTTGCCATGATGGCTGCAGGACCTGTGGGTGATGGCTCGGGTGCGGATGCCGCCGAGGAAAAGAACGAATTTGACGTTGTGCTTATCGCCGCCGGCGACAAGAAGATTGCCGTTATCAAAGAGGTCCGCGCCATTACCGGCCTGGGTCTAAAGGAAGCCAAAGCGCTGGTGGACGAAGCGCCCAAGGCGGTTAAAGAGGCCATTCCTAAAGAAGAGGCTGAAAAGATTAAAACGCAGCTTGAAGAAGCGGGCGCCCAGGTGGAGCTCAAGTAAAACTCAACTGGCGACAGCCGTCATAAGTAGCCGTAATATTCTTTTTTTATTTATAAAAGCATTGAATGTGAAAATGGGGTACAAAGGTGAATAGTCCTTTGATCCCATTTTCTCATTCCTAAATCATCTATCGGAGCTGCCATGTCGAATAGACCAACGGCGAACAAGAGAATACGAAAAAGCTTTGGCAAAATTAAAAAAATTGTAGAAATCCCCGATTTGATCGGTATGCAGCGTGATTCATACCAGCGATTTCTCCAAATGGGCGTGCCTCCCGAAAAACGGGAAGACATCGGTTTGCAGGCGGTTTTCAAGTCCGTATTCCCGATCAAGGATTTCACGGGCAGTGCTTCTCTGGAGTTTGTGTCTTATCGATTTGCTGAAATTAAGCATAGTGAAGAAGAGTGTGTCCACCGTGGCATGACCTATGAGTTGCCGGTTCGGATAACGGTCCGTCTGGTGGTGTATGACACAGACAAGGATACCGGTGTATCCAACATTAGAGACATCAAAGAGCAAGAGATTTACTTCGGCACCATTCCACTGATGACTGCAAAGGGGACATTCATCATCAATGGAACGGAACGAGTCGTGGTAAGCCAGTTGCATCGGTCATCGGGCGTTTTTTTCGACCATGACAAAGGCAAAAGCCATTCCAGCGGAAAGATCATCTACAGCTCTCGAATTATTCCGGTGCGTGGATCCTGGATCGATCTGGAAATAGACCCCAAGGACATTGTATACATCCGAATCGACCGCCGCCGGAAATTTCCCGTTACCGTCCTGTTTAAAGCCTTCGGCTACTCCACAGAAGACCTGTTGAGCTACTTTTACAACACCGAGAAGATAATTTTTGACGGAAAGGATTACCACCGGGGATTTGCACCTGAACTCTTGAAAGGAACACGGGCCAGCAAAGATGTCCTGGACCCCGAGACCGGAGAGGTGCTTGTTAAAAAAGGGCGCATATTCACCCAGCGAGCCCTCAAGCATATGACCGCCGCTAACTTCTCGCGGATTCCCTTTGAAAGGGATGATTTGCTTGACAAGGCCATTGCCTTTTCTGTAGCCCACCCGGAAACCGGGGAGGTGATGGCACACGCCAATGACGTGGTGGACGAAACCATGTTAAAGCAATTCGAAGATACTGGCATCAAAGAATTCGAATTGCTTTTTATCGACGGTGCATCCAGCAGTGATTCCATCCGAAAAACCCTGCTGCTGGACAAAGTAAACACCAAAGAAGAAGCGCTGATCGAAATATATCGCCTGCTTCGACCCGGAAATCCGGCAACACCGGAGGTTGCGCAGGATTTTCTCGACCACCTTTTTTTCAAGTCCTCTTACTATGACCTGTCCGGCGTTGGACGTCTCAAGATCAATCTGCGCCTGGGAATCGACACGCCGGTGAACGTCAGAACCCTTCGAAAAGAGGATATTCTGCTGACGGCCAATACCTTGGTCGAACTTCGGGACACCCAGGGGGTGGTGGATGATATCGACCATCTCGGAAACCGTCGGGTACGTGCTGTCGGAGAACTGCTTGAGAACCAATACCGCATTGGTCTGGTCCGCATGGAGCGGGCCATCAAAGAGCGGATGAGTCTGCAGGAAGTCGACGCGCTGATGCCGCACGACCTGGTGAATCCGAAACCCGTTTCGGCGGTCGTCAAGGAGTTTTTCGGTACCAGCCAACTCAGCCAGTTCATGGATAAAACCAATCCCTTGTCCGAGACTACCCACAAACGGCGACTCAGTGCATTGGGACCGGGGGGGTTGACGCGGGAACGAGCAGGCTTTGAAGTCCGTGACGTTCACCCGTCACACTATGGACGCATCTGCCCAATCGAGACGCCTGAAGGCCCCAATATCGGACTCATCGTCTCCTTGAGTACGTACGCCAAGGTAAATGATTTTGGTTTTATCGAGACGCCGTATCGGGTGGTTGAAAATGCTACGGTATCCAAAGATGTCAGATTTTTAAGCGCTTTTGAAGAGAAAGACCATCCCATCGCCCAGGCCAACGCGCCCATCGATGAGGCCTCCCAGTATATCAATCCGACGGTCACTTCCAGGGTTGCAGGCGAATTCATGATGGTCGAGCGGGAGAAGATCGAGCTGATGGACATCTCACCCAATCAGTTGGTGAGCGTCTCCGCCTCGCTGATCCCCTTCCTTGAAAATGACGACGCCAACCGCGCACTGATGGGCTCCAATATGCAGCGTCAGGCAGTTCCCCTGATCAAGGCGGAGGCACCGCTGGTGGGGACCGGTATCGAAGGGGTGGTGGCCAAGGACTCCGGCGTTACAGTCGTGGCCAGCCGAGATGGTGAAGTGGTCGATGTGGACGCGTCGCGGATTGTTCTTAAGCACGATTCATCCGAGGCCGGTGCCGACAAACAGGTGACCATCTATAACCTGCTCAAATTTGTCCGTTCCAACCAGAATACCTGCTTCAATCAGCGCCCCATCGTAAAGATAGGCCAGTTTGTCCGCGCCGGTGAAATCATCGCCGACGGCCCTGCCACCGAGCAGGGAGAGCTTGCCTTGGGTAAAAATGTCACGGTGGCCTTCATGCCCTGGGGTGGATACAACTTCGAGGACTCCATTCTCGTCAGTGAACGGTTGGTGAGAGACGGCGTTTACACGTCGGTGCATATTGAAGAGTTCGAAGTCGTGGCCCGGGACACCAAGCTCGGCAAGGAAGAAGTGACGCGTGATATCCCCAATGTGGGCGAAGAGGCGTTGAGCAATCTTGACGACAGCGGGATTATCCGCTTGGGTGCTGAGGTGAAGCAGGGTGATATCCTCGTCGGAAAAATCACGCCCAAGGGCGAGACGCAGCTGTCGCCAGAGGAAAAGTTGCTGAGGGCCATATTTGGCGAAAAGGCCGGCGATGTCAAAGACACCTCCCTGCGGGTTCCACCTGGCGTGGAGGGCATCGTGATCGATGCAAAAATATTCTCCCGACGTGGTGTCGAAAAGGATGAACGCGCCCAGACTATCGAAACTGCCGAAATGGCGGCTATGGAGAAGAACAAAGACGACGAAATCAAAATTATCGGCGAAAGCGTCCGGTCTCAGTTGGAAACGCTGCTGAATGGCCAGAAATGTTCAGCGCCGCTGAAAAAGGGCAAGAAGGTCTATCTCGCCAAAAATACACCCATCGAGCCTGGCAGCCTGGTCCAGGTTCCCGTTGCCGAACTTGAAGGACTGCTTTTTGACGATCCGGTGCTTACCGAAAAGGTCCACCAGGTGCTGGACGTTTACCGTACGCAGGTGGCCCGTTGTCAGGATGAGTTCGAGGGCCGGCGGGGGCGCTATGAGAAGGGCGACGAGTTGCCGCCGGGCGTGATTAAAATGGTCAAGGTCTACGTGGCCATGAAGCGTAAACTTTCCGTCGGTGACAAAATGGCCGGTCGCCATGGGAACAAGGGTGTGGTGTCCAGAATCCTTCCCATCGAAGACATGCCCTACTTCTCGGACGGCAGACCCGTCGATATGGTACTCAATCCACTTGGCGTCCCGTCACGGATGAACGTTGGTCAGATTCTTGAAATTCACCTGGGTCTGGCGGCAAAGGGGCTTGGCGATCAGCTTAACACACTGTTTGAAGCGAACAAGGTCCAGGATCTTCGCAAAAAATTAACCAATATCTTCGATTCTACTGCCGGCAACCTGAAAAAGATGAGCGACAAGGATGTAAAGGGCCTGGCGGCGTTTTACCGCAACGGTGTTCATATGGCGACGCCGGTATTCGATGGTGCCAAAGAGGATGAAATCAAGCGGCTGCTGGTCGAGGCTGATTTGAGTCCCACGGGTCAGACGACCCTCTATGACGGCAATACCGGAGAGGCCTTCAAGGAGAAGATCACCGTCGGTACCATGTACATGCTCAAACTCCATCATCTGGTCGATGACAAAATCCACGCCAGGTCCATCGGGCCTTACTCTCTGGTGACGCAGCAGCCCCTTGGCGGCAAGGCTCAATTTGGTGGTCAGCGGCTGGGGGAGATGGAAGTCTGGGCCATGGAGGCATACGGGGCCGCCCACGCGCTGCAGGAATTCTTGACGGTCAAGTCGGATGATATGGCCGGTCGCACCCGGATGTACGAAAAGATCGTCAAGGGTCAGAACGTCTTGGAGCCCGGCATACCCGAATCGTTCAAGGTGCTCACCAAAGAGCTTCAGAGCCTGGGTCTGGATGTGACCCTGCTGGAGGACTAAATCGGGTGATTCCGGCGACATTGGCGTGCCACCCCCTTTGATTATCCTTAACGCCATTAAAGGAATGATATATGGAAACACTGTATGACTTTTTTTCTAAACCGACAGATCCCAGGCGTTATACCGGCGTCAAGGTTTCTCTGGCCTCTTCGGACCAGATTCGGCAATGGTCCCATGGCGAGATCAAAAAGCCGGAAACAATTAACTACCGGACGTTCAAGCCGGAGCGTGACGGACTGTTCTGTGCCAAAATTTTCGGGCCGACCAAGGATTACGAATGTAACTGCGGCAAATACAAACGCATGAAACACCGGGGTGTGATCTGCGAAAAGTGCGGTGTTGAAGTGATCCAGTCAAAGGTGCGTCGGGAGCGTATGGGGCACATTGAATTGGCCACGCCGGTTTCCCATATCTGGTTTCTCAAGAGTCTGCCGAGCAAGATCGGCAACCTTCTCGACATCACGCTGAAGAACATGGAGAAGGTGCTCTATTTCGATTCGTATATCGTCATTGATCCCAAAGACACAGCCCTGACCCGCGGCCAGCTCCTGTCTGACGACAAATACCAGGAGGCCATCGAGACATACGGCTTTGGGAAGTTTGAAGCCGGAATCGGTGCGGAAGCGGTCAAGTCGCTGCTGGAAAACATCGAGCTTGACGAGCTCTACCAGGAACTGAGAAAAGATATCCGGGCCACTAATTCCGTGGCCAAACGGCAAAAGCTCTCCAAGCGATTGAAGATCGTGGACGCGTTCAGGCGGTCGGGTTTAGAGCCCGTTTGGATGATCATGGACGTGATCCCCGTGCTACCCCCCGACCTCAGGCCCCTGGTTCCGCTTGAAGGCGGGCGGTTCGCCACCTCCGACCTGAACGACCTCTATCGCCGGGTCATCAACCGCAACAACCGGTTAAAACGGCTCATGGACCTCAAGGCGCCGGAAATCATTGTCCGCAATGAAAAACGGATGCTCCAGGAATCGGTGGATGTACTCTTTGACAACGGCCGTCACGGCCGGGTGATCACCGGTACCAACAAACGACCGCTCAAATCTTTAAGTGACACGTTGAAAGGCAAGCAGGGCCGGTTTCGCCAGAACCTCCTGGGAAAACGGGTGGACTACTCCGGCCGTACGGTAATCACCGTAGGACCAAACCTGAGGCTTCACCAGTGCGGTCTCCCGAAAAAGATGGCACTCGAGCTCTTCAAGCCATTTGTCTACTACCGGCTGGAGCAAAAAGGCCTGGTCTCAACCGTAAAAAGCGCCAAGAAAATGGTTGAGCGGGAGGTCCCTGAAGTCTGGGACACCCTGGACGAAGTCGTCAAGGAATACCCGGTGATGCTCAACCGTGCGCCGACCTTGCATCGTCTGGGTATTCAGGCCTTTGAACCCACCTTGATCGAAGGCAAGGCCATTCAGCTCCATCCGCTGGTCTGCACGGCCTTCAATGCCGATTTCGACGGCGATCAGATGGCTGTCCACGTGCCCCTGTCCGTGGAGTCCCAGATAGAAGCCCGGGTACTGATGCTTTCAAGCAATAATATTCTTTCCCCGGCCAATGGCAGCCCCATCATCGTCCCCAGCCAGGACATCGTTTTGGGCCTTTACTACATGACCCGCGAAAAAGATGGCTGCAAAGGGGAAGGAAAGATTTTTTCCAATCCGGAAGAAGTGCGGGTCGCCTACGATGACCGGGCTGTCGAATTGCACACCAACATCACCGTTCGTATCGATGGGAACCGGGTGGAAACCACTGTCGGCCGGATTCTCCTCTGGGAGATCATGCCGAAGGAAGCGGTGGCCCGGTTGCGCCACATCATGGTCAGTGATGGAAAAACCATGACCAAGGTTGTGAAAAAGGCACTGGCCGGCGAAGAATTCATCGACCTGGTTGCCACCTATTCCGAAAGCCCCGACAAAGACAACAATGGTGAGCTCGGGCTCCTGAAAAAAGAAGAGCTCATCCGGGTATTCGGTGCCGCTCCCGATGACGCAGATGCTCTGTTTCTACTGCCCGATAACGACACCTCTTCCATTATCTCGACCGATTCGGGATTCCACCTGTTTCAGGTGATGGAGCGTCGTCCGGAAATTCCTTTTGAAATTGTCAACAAAGTGATGGACAAGGGCGCGCTTCGCGGACTGGTCGACTACGTGTACCGGAATCTGGGGGCCAAGGCCACGGTTATCCTGGCGGACCGGTTGAAGGACACCGGTTACAAGTATTCCACCAAAGGCGGACTCTCCATCTCCATTGATGCCATGATCATCCCTGAGAAAAAAGGGGAGATCCTCAATCGGGCGGAATTGCAGGTGGTCGAAATCGGACGCCAATACACTGAAGGCCTCATCACCCAGGGTGAAAAATACAACAAGGTGGTGGACATCTGGGCCAAGGCCACAGACGATGTGGCCAATGAGATGATGGACGCCATGAAGGTGGAACCCCTCAACGACAGGGAGGGCAACCCCAGACTGGACGAGTCCGGGAAACCGCTGCTGGCGGAAAGCTTCAATCCCATATATATGATGGCCGACTCCGGCGCCCGGGGCAGCAAGGACCAGATGCGTCAGCTTGCCGGCATGCGCGGATTGATGGCAAAACCTTCCGGGGAAATCATCGAAACGCCCATTCAGGCCAACTTCCGGGAGGGTCTTTCCGTACTCCAGTATTTTATTTCCACCCACGGTGCCCGGAAAGGTCTTGCCGATACCGCCCTGAAGACCGCCAACTCGGGATACCTGACCCGCCGTTTGGCAGATGTGGCCCAGGATTGCGCAGTCGTTGAGCACGACTGTGGTACCATGCTCGGCGTCGAGGTGGAGCCGCTGCTCGAAGGCGGTGAGGTGATTCAGCGCCTCAGCGAGCGTATCCTGGGGCGAACCACGGTGAAAGATGTGCTGGATCCGTTTACCGATGATGTGGTTGTTCGTGCGGGCAAGGAAATCAATGAAAACGACTCCCAGATCATAGAAAATGCAGGTGTCACCACGGTTTTGATTCGTTCCGTGTTGACCTGCCGCACCAAGCACGGGGTCTGCGCCAAGTGCTATGGCCGCGATTTGGCCCATGGTCGAACGGTCGAGATGGGACAGGCGGTGGGTATCCTGGCTGCCCAGTCAATCGGCGAGCCGGGAACTCAGCTCACCATGCGGACATTCCACATCGGTGGTACGGCCAGCCGCCGTGTCGAACAGGCGGACATTCGCGCGCGAACTGCCGGTAAGATCAAATTTGTCGACCTCAATGTGGTCAAAAATGCCGATAATGAACTGGTGGTCATGAACCGCCGGGGTGGCGAGTTTGCCATCGTCGGCGAAACCGGGCGAGAGCGCGAGCGGTGCCCGGTCATCTATGGTGCCCATATCGTGGTGCAGAATGGCCAGGCCGTAAACCCGGGCGACCTGCTGGCCGTCTGGGATCCCTTTACCACCCCGATTATCACCGAGGTGGATGGGACCGTCAAGTTTGGCGATCTGGTCCCGGGGAAAACCATCCAGGAGAAAGTGGACCCGGTGACCGGCAAGTCCAGCCGGACGGTAATCGAATCCAAAACCGCCGAAGAGCGTCCCCGCATCTCCATCAAGGGTGAGGACGGAAAAACGGCCAAGCTCCCCAAGGGATCGGGGGTGGCGAGATATATGCTGCCGTCGGATGCGATTGTGATGGTGGAAGAGGGTGATCCGGTAAAAGCCGGTGATATCATCGCCAAACTGCCCCGTGCGACCACCAAAACCAAGGACATTACCGGTGGTCTGCCCCGGGTTGCCGAATTGTTTGAGGTGAGAAAGCCGAAAGAAGTGGCTGTATTGGGTGAAATCGACGGGTATGTCTCTATTTCGAAAGCCACCAAAAAGGGCAAACAACGGGTCACGATCACCCCGGTGGATGTGGGTGAAAAGAAGGAGTATCTGATTCCCAGGGGCAAGCATATCAATGTTTACGAAGGGGATTACATCCGGGCCGGCGAACCGCTCATCGGCGGAGCTGCCATCCCCCAGGATATCCTCAAGATCAAAGGGGAGGTGGCGCTGGCCAAATATCTGGTGGATGAAGTCCAGGAGGTTTACCGGCTCCAGGGTGTTCGCATCAACGACAAGCACATCGAAGTAATCGTTCGTCAGATGATGCGCCGGGTAAAAGTGGTGGATGTCGGAGACACGGATTTTATCCTCGAAGAGCAGGTGGACAAAATCAATTTCGAAGAGGCCAATGAAGCCATCATTGCCAAGGGCGGCAAGCCTGCCATTGCCGAACCGCTGATCCTCGGAATCACCAAGGCCTCGTTGAGCACGGACAGTTTTATTTCGGCGGCATCCTTTCAGGAGACCACCAAGGTGTTGACCGATGCCAGCATTGCCGGGGCCGTAGATTCCTTGCGAGGCCTGAAGGAAAACGTAATCATGGGTCGAATCGTTCCCGCCGGAACAGGGGTGGCTGAATATCGAGATCTGCGAGTGGTAGCAAGTGGTTCTGACTGATGATTTACCGGAGAAACGGAAAAAATTCTCTTGACAATAGAAGGCTTAAACTATACATAGCCAGTTTCTGTGCTCGAAGAAATTTGATGTCAATGATCAGTTGAAGGGGTTAATATGCCAACAATCAACCAGCTAGTGCGTAAGGGTCGGAAACGGGTTGTAAAAAAGACCAATACACCGGCACTGAAAGGGGCACCTCAAAAGCGAGGGGTTTGCACCCGTGTTTACACCTCAACACCCAAAAAACCCAACTCGGCGTTGCGGAAAGTTGCCAGGGTCCGTTTAACCACAGGCGTGGAAGTGACGGCCTATATTCCGGGAATCGGGCACAACCTTCAAGAGCACTCCGTGGTGCTGGTCCGGGGAGGGCGTGTCAAGGACTTGCCTGGTGTTCGGTATCATATCGTTCGTGGAACGTTGGATACCTTGGGTGTGGATGGGCGGCGGCAGGGGCGTTCAAAATACGGCGCCAAGAGGCCGAAATAGCCTGGTTTGTATTCGATATTAAATGAAAATGGTGTGAGCTATGCCGAGAAGAAGAGAAGTTCCCGAACGATTGATCATTCCGGATGCCAAGCATAACAGCAAGCTGGTATCCAAGTTTATCGCCTCACTGATGCGCGACGGGAAAAAGAGTATTGCCGAATCACTGCTGTACGGGGCCTTTGACATCATCAGTGAAAAAACAAATGAAGACCCGCTGAAGATTTTTGAGAAGGCGCTGGAGAATGTGAAACCGCATATTGAAGTCAAATCCCGACGGGTTGGTGGATCCACCTATCAGGTGCCCACTGAGGTTCGCCCGTCCCGGCGAACGGCTCTGGGTCTTCGATGGGTTATCAGTTATGCACGGGGGCGCGGTGAAAAAGGGTTTGGCGCGAAGCTGGCCGGGGAGTTGATGGACGCCGCCAACGGGCGCGGTGCTTCCGTGAAAAAGCGAGAGGATACGCACAAGATGGCAGATGCCAACAAGGCGTTTGCCCACTTCCGCTGGTAACGATCCACTTCCACTATATATTATCTGCACTAGGTTTTGAGCGCCGCACAGGCCTGCCAACTGCCTGACGATCAAAGCCTTTTGCCTTGTTGGGGTGACAGTCCCCGCTAACAGGAGGACCCGGAGATGGCGAAGCAAAAATTTGAGAGGACGAAGCCGCATGTAAACGTAGGGACCATCGGGCATATTGACCATGGCAAGACAACCCTGACGGCGGCGATCACGAAGTTGAGTGGATTGAAGGGGTTGGCCGACTTTATTCCCTTTGATCAGATTGACAAGGCGCCGGAAGAAAAAGAGCGTGGGATCACCATCGCCACGGCCCATGTTGAATACGAGACGGCCACTCGCCATTATGCACATGTGGACTGCCCGGGCCATGCAGACTACATCAAGAACATGATCACCGGGGCAGCGCAGATGGACGGTGCGATTCTGGTGGTGGGGGCCGATGACGGCCCGATGCCCCAGACGCGCGAGCACATTCTTTTGGCGCGCCAGGTGGGCGTTCCCCGCATTCTGGTGTTTTTGAACAAATGCGACATGGTGGATGACGAGGAACTGATCGAGCTGGTGGAACTGGAACTGCGTGAGCTTCTGGACAAATACGAGTTTCCCGGAGACGACACCCCGATCATCCGGGGCAGCGCCCTGAAAGCCCTGGAGTGCGATGATGCGGATGCAGCCGACGCCAAGTGCATTTTTGAGCTTCTTGACGCCGTCGACAGCTATATTCCCGAACCTGAGCGTGATGTTGACAAGCCGTTTTTGATGCCCATCGAGGATGTCTTCAGCATCTCCGGGCGCGGGACGGTTGTGACGGGCCGGGTGGAGCGCGGGATCGTGCATGTGGGTGACACGGTGGAGATCGTGGGTATCCGCGATACCACGAAGACGGTGTGCACGGGCGTGGAGATGTTTCGCAAGCTGCTTGACGAAGGTCAGGCGGGTGACAATATTGGTGTTTTGCTTCGGGGCACCAAACGCGACGAAGTGGAGCGCGGGCAGGTGGTATCCGCCCCGGGTTCGATTACGCCGCACACGAAGTTCAAGGCCGAGGCCTATATTCTGAGCAAGGAAGAGGGCGGTCGCCATACGCCGTTTTTTAACGGTTACCGACCGCAGTTTTATTTCCGCACGACAGACGTGACCGGGATATTGAATCTGCCGGAAGGTGTCGAGATGGTGATGCCGGGCGACAACGTGGCGATCACGGCCGAACTGATCACGCCGATCGCCATGGAGAAGGAGCTTCGGTTCGCCATTCGTGAAGGCGGCCGTACGGTGGGTGCCGGTGTCGTCAGCGAGATAATTGAATAAAAAGAGAGCCTATAACGATGATAATGAACTCCAAGATCAGGATCCGGCTCAAGGCGTACGATCATAAGCTGCTGGACCAGTCGGCCAGCGATATTTTCGACACTGCGCGCAAAACCGGTGCCAAAGTGGTGGGGCCGATTCCCTTGCCGACAACGATAAACAAGTACTGCGTCCTTCGTTCACCGCACGTGGACAAAAAATCAAGGGAACAGTTCGAGATGCGGACCCACAAGCGGCTGCTTGACATCCTTGAACCGACCCAGCAGACCGTAGACGCGCTCATGAAGCTTGATCTGTCTCCTGGCGTTGATGTGGAGATCAAATTATAACGCTGGCTTTAACATGGGATAAGAGAGATGTGTAAAGGACTGGTAGGAAAAAAACTGGGCATGACTTCTCTGTTCGCGCCCAATGGAAGATACATCCCTGTCACGGTTTTGCAGGTGGGGCCTTGTGTGATCACCCAGGTCAAAAATGAGAAGACGGATGGATACAAGGCCCTGCAATTGGGCTTCGGAGCCAAAAAAGACTCAAAGACAACCAAACCGCTCAAAGGGCATTTTAAAAAGAGCGGTGATGCCTGCTTTGCCAGGTTGAAGGAAGTGCGGGTGGACAACCCGGAAGACTACACGGTGGGGCAGGCCATCGGGCCTGAGATTTTTACCATCGGCGAAAAAGTCAATGTGACCGGAATCTCGAAGGGGCGCGGATTTTCCGGTGTAATCAAACGCCATGGTTTCGGCGGCGGACGGGAGACTCACGGCGGCCATTGTCACCGGAGGCCCGGATCCATCGGCTGCAGCGCCTGGCCTGCAAAGGTCACCAAGGGAAAGCGGATGCCCGGACAGTATGGCGGTGATACCACGACGGTCAGAAATCTGGAAGTCGTTGATATTCGCCCGGAAGAGAATCTCATTCTTCTGAAAGGCCCTCTCCCGGGGTGCCGTTCTGGAATCGTAACGATTAACAAGGTCCTGTTCGCATAATCACCAGGACTTCAAGCCACCGGCAATGATGCGTTTCATCTCTTGAAACGACTGGGTTGCGGGAGCGCAGTGGACGAGGAACATTATGGCTGTTGTCGATGTAGTAAATATTACCGGAGACGTCGTCTCACAGACCGAACTGAAAGATTCGATTTTCAATGTTCCGGTTAAAAAGAGCGTACTGCACCAGGTCGTCGTCGCACAATTGGCTGCCAAGCGGGCGGGTACGGCATCTGTCAAACACCGGTCCGACGTCAAGGGCAGTCGCCACAAGCTCTACCGGCAAAAAGGAACGGGCCGGGCCCGAAAGGGAGACATCAAGTCACCGATCCTTCGTGGTGGCGGCTCAATTTTCGGTCCGGATCCAAGGAATTACACACAAAAGGTGCTCAAAAAGGTCAGAAAGATGGCGCTGAAAATGGCGCTGACCTGCAGAGCTCAGGACCAGCAACTGGTCGTCGTGGACAAGCTCGACCTCGAGGAGATCAAAACCAAGGTCTTTGCCGGAATCATCAAATCGCTCAAGGCTGAAAAGGCGCTGATCATCACTGGGGAAAAGAACGAACGACTGGCGCTTTCCTCCCGTAATGTGCCTGGTGTCAAGATTCTTCCGATGCAGGGGATGAATGTTTACGATATCCTTAAATACCCCAAGCTGATTCTGGTTCAGCCGGCTATTGAAGGGATAGAGGGGAGATTGGGCTGATGAATCAGTATGATATTATAAAGCGACCCGTGATCACCGAAAAAACAAATATCCAGAAAGAGGAAAACAACCAGCTCTCTTTCGAAGTGGATATGCGCGCCAATCGCGTCGAGATTGCCCAGGCCATCGAGAAGATTTTCAGTGTTAAAGTGGCCAAAACCCGCACGGCCCATGTCAAGGGAAAAATCAAGCGGCGGGGACGAATTCTGGGGAAACGCAAGGACTGGAAAAAGGCCGTCGTTACCCTGATGCCTGGTGAACGGATTGATTTTTTTGAAGGTGTATAGACGCTAGGAGTATAACGATGGCAGTTAAAAAAGTTAAACCGACCAGCCCGGGTCGACGTTTCCAGAGCTTCGCCGGTTTTGAAGAGGTCACTAAGACCACCCCCGAAAAAAGCCTGGTCAGGATTCTTAAAAAATCAGGCGGCAGGAACGTAAACGGCCGCATTACCAGCCGTCGGCGAGGTGGCGGACACAAACGGTATTACCGAATCATCGATTTCAAGCGTGACAAGGAAGGTATCCCTGCAAAAGTTGCCGCAATCGAATACGATCCCAACCGGTCCGCCCGCATCGCCCTGTTGCACTATGCAGATGGCGAAAAACGATACATTATCGCACCGCTTAAACTATCCGTCGGTGATACGGTGATGTCGGGTCCCGAAGCGGATATACAGCCGGGGAATGCATTGCCGCTGGCCAATATCCCACTGGGTACACACATTCACAATATCGAGCTGCGCATAGGCAAGGGCGGTCAGATCGTTCGCAGTGCCGGCACGTTTGCCCAGCTGATGGCCAAGGAAGATCGCTACGCGCTGGTGAAATTGCCGTCAAGTGAAGTCCGGATGGTGCTGCTCACCTGCAAGGCCACGGTCGGTCAATTGGGCAACATCACCCATGAAAACGTATCCCTTGGCAAGGCGGGCCGAAATCGATGGAAAGGACGTCGACCCAAGGTCCGCGGCGTGGCGATGAACCCGGTAGACCATCCCATGGGCGGTGGTGAAGGCCGTTCTTCCGGCGGCAGGCATCCGTGTTCTCCCTGGGGCGTACCCACCAAAGGTTACCGCACCCGAAAAAACAAGCGATCCGATCGCTACATCGTCAAGCGGCGAACGAAATAGCTAACAACCCTCTTCTGAACCAACCTGCATCGGTCAGCGGGATGTTCAGTTTGGAATGGACAATCAGCAGGAGACATCATGCCCCGTTCGTTAAAAAAAGGTCCTTTTATCGACACGAAGCTTTTTAAAAAAGTGTCCGTAGCCCAAGGCACCCGTAGCAACCAGGTAATCAAAACGTGGTCGCGGCGTTCGACCATCCTACCCGAAATGGTCGGCATTACCCTCGCTGTGCACAACGGCAGGAAATTCCTTCCGGTGTTCGTCACTGAAAATATGGTTGGACATAAATTAGGCGAGTTTTCTCCGACGCGGACCTACTACGGGCATGCATCGGACCGGAAATCCAAGGTAAAAAGATAAGAAAAGGAAGGCCCTAAATGGAGGTCAGAGCTACACAGCGATATGCACGAATTTCTCCTCAGAAAGTGAGGATGCTTGTCGATGCCATCAAGGGAAAACCGGCTGAGGCAGCCATTAATGCACTAAAATTCATGCCGCAAAAATCTGCCGGCATCGTCGAGAAAATTGTTCGTTCCGCCGTTGCCAATGCGGATCAGAACACGAGCATCGACGTGGACGAGTTGATTGTCAGAAACTTGATTGTCGATCAGGGTCCGTCCCTAAAAAGGTTCAAGGCGAGGGCCAGGGGAAGAGGGGCGCGCATACTAAAAAGAACCGCACACATTACCGTTGTGTTAGCAGAAGGTTCCGTACAGTAAGGAGGAAATAGCTTGGGCCAGAAAGTCAACCCTATCTCACTGAGGCTGGGGATCGTAAAAACCTGGGAATCCCGGTGGTTTGCCACCAAGAAATATGCGGACTACATCTTTGAGGACTATCAGATTCGTAAGTTTATCAAAGAGAAACTTCATCATGCCGGCGTTGCTAAAATAGAAATTGAACGATCCACTCGCCGGGTCAGACTTCGCATCTTTACGGCTCGTCCCGGTATTGTTATCGGTAAAAAGGGCTCGGAGATCGAAAAGCTCAAGAAACAACTCGAAAGTACCGTAAGCCAGGAAGTTCTGATCGACATTCAGGAAGTCAGAAAACCAGAAGTGGATGCCCAACTGGTTGCAGAAAATGTAGCCATGCAGATTGAGCGGCGGGTCGCCTTCAGACGGGCCATGAAGCGTGGGGTTTCGTCTGCCATGCGGTTCGGTGCTCAGGGTGTGAAGATCATCTGCTCGGGGCGGCTCGGCGGTGCTGAAATGGCCCGCACGGAATGGTACCGTGAAGGACGTGTGCCGCTGCACACCCTGCGGGCGGACATCGACTATGGTACCACCGAAGCCCGTACCACTTATGGAATCGTCGGAATCAAAGTCTTTGTGTTCCGTGGCGAAATTCTCAAAAAGGATCAAGCCGAAATTCGTGGTTAGGCTTGTGGGAGATACGAAATGCTGAGCCCTAAAAAGGTCAAATATCGTAAGAGTCAAAAAGGAAGAATGAAAGGGGCTGCTTACCGGGGCAGCGATCTGAGTTTTGGTGAATTTGGATTGCAGGCCACCGATTGTGGGAAAATTTCCTCCAAACAGATCGAAGCGGCACGTATTGCCATGACCCGTCACGTAAAAAGGGGGGGGAAAATCTGGATCCGAATATTTCCGGATAAACCTTTTACCAAGAAGCCTGCTGAGGTCCGTATGGGTAAAGGTAAAGGCGCACCTGAAGGGTGGGTGGCCGTTATACGGCCTGGACGAGTACTCTATGAAATGACCGGTGTCAGCCGGGAAATGGCTCAGGAAGCGCTTCGCCTCGCCGCCCACAAGCTTCCCATCAAAACCCGGTTTGTGGAGAGGAGCGAGCTATAATGAAAGCGACCGAAATCAGAGACCTCAATGCCGAAGAGATTCAGCACAAGGTCCTCGACCTGAAGGAAGCCTTGTTCAATCTTCGGTTTCAGCATGAAATCGGGCAGCTTGAAAATCCCAAGAAGATAGGGGAAACCAAAAAGCATCTTGCCCGGTTGAAAACCATTTTGAACGAAAAAATATAAACCCTTACAGAAGACTAAGATGCGGTCATGAAAAATCGTGGAATAAAAAGACAACTCGTTGGTACCGTGGTCAGCGACAAGATGGACAAAACTGCCGTCGTGCAAGTTGAACGGTTGGTTAAACATCCACTTTACAAAAAATACATCAGACGACGCAACAAATTCGCCGCTCACGATAATGACAATCGCTGCAACATCGGGGACAAGGTGCTGATTACGGAATCTCGGCCAATCAGCAAGCTCAAGCGGTGGCGCATTACCGACATTATCGAAAAAGCCGTATAGCGATAAAGGACGATAAACATGATTCAGGCCGAAACAAAACTGACGGTGGCGGACAATTCGGGCGCACGTGCGGTTTACTGCATCAAAGTTTTGGGGGGATCCAAAAGACGGTATGCGGGCATCGGTGACATCATTGTGGTCACTGTGAAAGAAGCCATTCCCAACGCCAAGGTTAAAAAAGGTGATGTCCTCAAGGCAGTCGTGGTCAGGACCAAAAAGGAGATTCGGAGGCCCGATGGGTCTTACATCCGTTTTGACGACAACTCCGCCGTGTTGATCAACAACCAGCGTGAACCTTTAGGCACTCGTATCTTCGGGCCTGTTGCCCGAGAGCTTCGAGCCAAGCGGTTTATGAAAATCGTATCACTTGCACCCGAGGTGCTATAATTTCAGGCCCCGCTTCGTGGAGAAATCGAAATGATCAGAGACTCAATAAAAATAAAAATAGATGACAAGGTTAAGGTCATCGCCGGCAAAGATAAAGGCAAGGTCGGAAAGGTTCTCAAGGTCAACGGGAAAAAGCACCGTCTCCTCGTCGAGAACATCAATGTCGTCAAGCGGCACACGAAGCCTAGCGCTCAGAATAGACAGGGAGGGATCCTTGAGAGCGAAGCACTTATTCACTGGTCCAATGTGATGTTGATGTGCAACAAGTGCATTGAACCCGTGCGGGTGAAAACCAAAACCCTGGACGATGGCAAGAAGGTCCGCATCTGCAGAAAATGCAGTGAAATTATAGATGCGTAGGGCCGGTTAAACGGGAGGCTCTCGGAGGAACAACATGTCACAACTCAAAACTTTCTATGATGAAACAGTGGTGCCGAAACTCAAGGAGAAGTTCAATTACACCAACCCCATGCAGGTTCCAAAAATTGAAAAGATTGTAATCAACATGGGTCTGGGAGAGGCAATCCACAACATCAAAATAATCGATTCGGCCGTCGAGGAAATGAAACAGATTTCCGGGCAGCAGCCGGTGGTCACGCGGGCCAAAAAGTCAATTGCCTCGTTCAAACTGCGTGAAGGCATGCCTATCGGCTGTATGGTCACGCTTCGCAAGAAACGGATGTACGATTTTCTTAACAAGCTGGTTAATGTGGCCCTGCCCCGCGTCAGGGACTTCAGAGGTATCTCCGGCAAGGCCTTCGACGGTGCGGGTAATTATTCGCTGGGTGTCAAAGAACAGCTGATATTTCCTGAAATCGAATACGACAAGATCGACAAAATTAAAGGCTTGAATGTCAGCATCGTGACGACGGCCAAAAGTAATGAAGAGGGAAAAGAACTCCTCAAGTTGATGGGGATGCCTTTCAAGAATTAACAAGCCTGGTAGGTACAAGGAGAGAGCATTGGCGAAGACATCACTCAGAGAAAAGGTAAAAAGGAAGCCGAAGTTCAGCGTAAGGGCATACAACCGATGCCCCATATGCGGAAGACCTCGGGCATTCATCAGAAAGTTCGGAATTTGTCGAATCTGCTTCCGCAACCTGGCTTCCCAGGGCAAACTCCCTGGTGTTGTTAAGTCCAGTTGGTAATCAACAATAGTGTATACAATAACTAATTAGAGTAGGAAACAGCGATGAGCGATCCGATAGCCGACATGTTAACCCGCATCAGAAACGCCGGGAGAGTGAAACACAACAGTGTTGATATTCCCGGATCAAAGATAAAAATAGAGATCGCCAGGGTTCTCAAAGAATCGGGCTATATCCGAAACTACAAGTTCATCAATGATGGAAAACAGGGCATCCTTCGTGTCCATCTCAAGTACACCGGTGCTCAGAAACATACCATCATCAACATCGAACGGATCAGCAAGCCCAGTCGACGGACCTATCTCAACGCCAAATCCGTGATTCCCATATACAACGGTTTGGGGATTGCCGTCATGTCCACCTCTCAGGGTGTGATGACCGACAAAGCGGCAAGAGAGAAAAACATCGGCGGCGAAGTGCTTTGCACCCTCTGGTAGAATGCAACATCAAAAGGACAAACACTGTCCCTGGTCCGGAACTAACCCTGGTTGTTGACAGGATGTAAACAAGAGGTGCGAAAAATGTCTCGAGTAGGCAAGAAGATAATCATACTCCCCGAAAAAACCAAAATCGACTTTAAAAACCGTGAATTGGTTGTCAAGGGTGAGAAGGGAACATTGACCCGAACCATTCACCCTTCGGTCGACCTGGCAATCAAGGACAACACCATCTCCGTGACCATCGAACAGGAAGACCGGAAAACCCGCTCTCTTCAGGGGCTGACCCGCAGCCTCGTGTCAAACATGGTTGATGGCGTCAGCAAGGGATTTGAGCGAACCCTGGAGATCAATGGTATTGGCTACCGGGCTGAAATGAAGGGAAAGTCAATTGTTTTGAACCTGGGGTATTCGCATCCCATCGATTTCCCCTTGCCTGAAGGTATTGATGCCACGGTCGATAAAAACAATGTCATCAAACTCACCGGCATCGATAAGGAAAAGGTCGGGCAGACCGCCGCTTCGATACGAAAACTGAGAAAGCCGGAGCCGTATAAGGGCAAGGGCGTCAAATACGCCGAAGAGTACATCCAGCGTAAGGCTGGGAAAACCGGTACCAAATAACATTTGACTGCGCAGCATTTTCTTGCCGTACAACTGATGAATGGCGGCCATTAAAGGAATCGAAAATGGGTTCAACAAACGAAAAAAAGAAAATATGGCTGAAGCGTAAAAAAAGAATCAGCAAAAGAATAATAAGTACGGTGGAAAGGCCCCGGCTCTCCGTTTTTAGAAGTGCCAGGCACATATACGGCCAGATTGTCGATGACACCACCGGCAGAACCATCGCGGCTGCCAGCAGCAACGAAAAATCGGTGAACGATCAGCCCTCCTTCGAAAGTAAAGTCGCCAAGGCGGTTTTCACCGGAAAGCTGCTTGCCCAGCGGGCCTTGGACAAAGGCGTCAAGAAGGTCGTTTTTGATCGTAACGGTTTTCTGTATCATGGACGCATCAAAGCCTTATCCGACGGAGCCCGAGAAGCGGGTTTGGACTTTTAGCACACACCAGTTAAGGAGGCAGACCCTTGTTTAAGCGAGATACAGAAGAAAACCAACTGATCGATAAAGTTGTACACATCAACCGTGTGGCTAAAGTGGTCAAGGGCGGTCGTCGCTTCAGCTTCAGTGCCATTGTCGTCGTAGGCGACGGTGAGGGTAGTGTCGGCTATGGCCTCGGTAAAGCAGGTGAAGTTCCTGAAGCCATCCGAAAAGGTGTTGAAAAGGCCAAAAAGAGTATGGTCAAGGTCCCGTTGATCGAAGGAACGCTTCCTTTCAAGGTCGTGGGTCGATTCGGGGCAGGACGCGTGATGTTGAAACCTGCCTCGGAAGGCACCGGCGTCATCGCGGGTGGCGCGGTCCGGGCTGTGTTGGAAGCTGTGGGCGTGCAGAACATCTTAACGAAATGTATGGGTACCAACAATCCTCACAATGTCGTCAAGGCTACCGTCGACGGTCTCAAACAACTGGAAAGTATCGAGTCGGTGGCTGCCAGACGTGGACTCAAAGTCCAAGATTTAAAATAAGGAAAACGAACGATGAGTGGAATGCTGAAAATCACGTTGGTAAAAAGCATGATCGGACGGCCTGAAAAACACCGAAATGTTCTCCGGGGAATGGGTCTTACCAAGCTTAATCGCACCGTTGAACTGCAAAATACCCCTTCCGTGAGAGGAATGGTTGATAAGGTATCCCACCTGGTGGTTGCCGAGGAGAAATAATTGATGAGACTCAACGATTTGGCACCTGAAAAGGGTCATCGAAAAAATAGAAAACGTGTCGGACGCGGCGTCGGCTCAGGTTTCGGGAAAACGGCCGGAAAAGGGA
This sequence comes from uncultured delta proteobacterium, assembly GCA_963697405.1. Taxonomy (GTDB): domain Bacteria; phylum Desulfobacterota; class Desulfobacteria; order Desulfobacterales; family Desulfosarcinaceae; genus Desulfosarcina. The sequence goes on from CAVONY010000042.1 coordinate 171,544, forward strand.
GCAAAGGTCAGAACTGCCGCTCAGGCGGCGGCGTAAGGCCCGGGTATGAAGGCGGTCAGATGCCGATTCATCGACGCCTGCCCAAACGAGGGTTTAAAAACCACTTTAAGAAAACCTTCGCCATCGTTAACGTCAAGGATTTAAACCGGTTTGAATCCCAGTCGGTGGTCGACGAAGTGGCCTTGATCAAAAGTGGCCTTGTAAAGGGCGATCGGGATGGCATCAAAATACTGGGGAATGGGGAGGTAACGATCCCTGTAACGGTTCGGATCAACAATATCAGCGACAGCGCCAGACAGAAAATTGAGGCCGTTGGCGGAAAGATAGAGGTTATCTGAACATGGTTGGCAGCGGATTCGGAAATATTTTCAAGATCCCCGAACTCAAAAAACGCATTCTTTATACGTTGGCCCTGCTTTTCGTATACAGAATCGGCGTTCATGTGCCGACTCCTGGAATCGACACCGTCGCTCTGGCATCCTTCTTTGCTAGAATGGAAGGAACCATTTTCGGCATCTTTAACATGTTTTCCGGCGGTGCGCTGGAGCAGCTTTCCGTATTCGCCCTGGGCATCATGCCCTACATCAGTGCCTCGATTATCCTGCAACTGCTTACCGTGGTGATTCCCCATCTGGAGGAGCTGAAAAAAGAAGGTGAGCAGGGCAGAAAGAAGATTACGCAGTACACCCGCTACGGTACCGTGGTGCTGAGTATCATCCAGGGTCTCGGTATCAGCATCGGGCTGGAGAGTATGACATCCCCGGGCGGTGCCGCCATCGTGATGGTTCCTGGCTGGGGTTTCAGATTGATGACCGTGTTGACGCTGACCGCTGGAACGGCATTCATCATGTGGCTCGGCGAACAAATTACCGAACGAGGGATCGGTAACGGCATATCGTTGATTATTTTTGCGGGCATTGTTGCCGGCATTCCTTCAGCGATCCTCAACACATTCCGGCTGATGTCCACTGGTGAAATGAATATATTCGCCATCGTCATTCTCCTGCTGCTCATGATTATTGTCGTCGGTTTCATTATTTTCGTGGAGCAGGGCCAGCGGCGTATTCCGGTACAGTACGCCAAACGGGTGGTCGGCCGACGTATGTATGGTGGGCAGAGTACGCATCTTCCGCTCAAGATTAACACGTCAGGGGTTATCCCACCGATTTTTGCATCGTCGATCATCATGTTTCCGGCGACCATAGCAAGCTTCATTACGATTCCCTGGATGAAGGCTATCGCTGATGCGATGCGGCCGGGCAACTTCTTTTACGAACTGCTATATGTCGGATTTATATTCTTTTTCTGTTACTTCTACACAGCGGTGACGTTTAATCCTGTTGATGTGGCCGACAACATGAAAAAAAATGGGGGCTACATTCCTGGTATTCGGCCGGGAAAACGCACGGCTGACTACATTGACCGGGTGCTGACGCGGATTACCCTTGGCGGTGCCATTTATGTATCGGCGGTATGTGTGCTTCCATCCATTTTGATTAGTCGTTTTAACGTTCCCTTCTACTTTGGTGGAACGGCGCTATTGATCGTCGTCGGTGTGGCGATTGATACGGTAGCACAGATGGAATCGCATATGCTCACCCGTCATTACGAGGGATTTTTAAAAAAGGGCGGCATTCGGGGACGGCGATGAAGACGTCTCTGCGAAGATCGTGATTCGAAATACTTTATCGATCCACAAATATACAACGAAAAATCCAGGAGATCGGAATGCCCAAGGAAGAGGCCATAAAAGTTGAAGGCATTGTTTTAGAAACGTTGCCGAACGCGATGTTCAAGGTCGAGCTGGAAAACAAACATCAAGTCCTTGCGCATATCTCCGGTAAAATGAGAATGCATTTTATTAAGATCTTACCTGGAGACAAGGTCTCAGTGGAGCTTTCTCCCTACGACCTGTCAAGGGGACGAATTACCTATCGCTCAAAATAACTGGCAAGGGTCCGCATTCCATGAACGGAAGACCGGCAACAGCGAGTAACCCATTTGCCCTGCGGTACGAAGGAGTAGACAATGAAGGTCAGAGCATCCGTTAGGAAGATTTGCAGCAAATGCAAAATCATCAAGCGAAGAGGAACCGTTCGGGTTATCTGCGAGAACAAGAGACACAAACAGAGGCAAGGTTAGAGGAGGTTGAACTTTGGCAAGAATCGCTGGTGTAGACTTACCTAGACGTAAGCGGATAGAAATCGGACTGACCTATATCTATGGTATTGGAAGAACCGTTTCCAATCGGATTCTCAGCAAGCTTAAAATCGATCCGAATACCAATACAGATGATCTTTCCGAAGCTGAGATAAACAACATTCGCAAGGTAATCGATAGTGAACTCAAAGTAGAAGGGGAGCTTCGAACAGAAGTTTCCATGAATATCAAACGGCTTATGGACCTGGGCTGTTACCGTGGCCTCAGGCACAGACGATCCCTGCCGGTGCATGGCCAGCGGACCAGCACCAACGCCAGAACGCGAAAAGGACCAAAACGGTCCGCAATCAAGAAAAAAAGTGCCGCCAAAAAGTAATCCATCATCTGTCAGGAATAATTAAATGCCTAGAAAAGCCAAAGGGAAAAAAAAGGAAAGAAAGAACATCTCCAGTGGGGTTGTTCATATTCAGTCCACGTTCAACAACACTATCGTTACGATCACCGACGCCATGGGAAACGTGGTTTCATGGTCCAGTGCAGGTATTCACGGTTTTAAGGGATCGCGAAAAAGCACGCCTTTCGCCGCCCAGTTGACCGCGGAAGATGCCGCCAAAAAAGCCATGGAACATGGGATGAAGAGTGTTGAAGTGTATGTCAAGGGGCCGGGATCCGGCCGGGAATCTGCACTTCGTGCCCTTCAGGCCGCGGGTTTTAATGTCCTCATGATCAAGGACGTCACCCCTATTCCCCACAACGGCTGCCGGCCTCCCAAGAGGAGACGGGTGTAAGCGGCTTACCGCCGATGAATGATATACGAAACGCGCCACACTAAGGTCTGGTTTAAAAGGAGGACGCATTGGCACGATATAGAGGATCCGTCTGCAGGATATGCCGACGCGAAAATATGAAATTGTTTTTAAAGGGAGACCGCTGCTATTCGGATAAATGCGCATTTGACCGGAGAGGCTACGCCCCCGGACAGCATGGGCAGCGGCGTCGAGGCAAGCCCTCCGACTACGGCATCCAGCTTCGTGAGAAGCAGAAAGTGAAGAATACGTACGGCCTTTCCGAAAAACAGTTCAGGCTGTTTTTCCAAAAAGCCGACCGGAAAAAGGGTATCACCGGCACCAACTTGCTGGTCCTTCTCGAACGACGGCTAGATAACGTTGTGTATCGTCTTGGCTTCGCCAACTCCAGAACACAAGGTCGCCATTTTGTCAGACATAACCACTTTATGGTCAACGGAAAACGGGTCAACATTCCTTCCTACCTGGTTAGTGTCGGCGACACGGTTGAGGTTTCTGAAAAAAGCAGAAAGGTTCAGGCCATCATTGATTCTCTGGATGCGGTGATTCGAAGAGGACTGCCACAGTGGATCGCTGTTGAAAAAGAGAAGTTTAAAGGCGAAATTAAAAGCTTCCCAGTTCGCGAAGACCTTACTCTACCGATGCAGGAACAACTCATCGTCGAGCTCTACTCTAAATAAATAAACCGTTTGATTGTTGAGCACGAAACTTTTTGAGAAAACATTACTGCATTGATATTAAATCCGCTTGGAGAAAATGTAATGGTTAAAAACGAACTTATGTACATGAACTGGCGTGAAATGATCAAATCTGATAAAGTTCGCGTCAACAGCACCGACGCATATGGTAAGTTTCTATGTGAACCGCTGGAAAGAGGGTTTGGTATAACCCTCGGGAATTCTTTGAGAAGAACTATCCTTTCGTCTCTTTACGGTGCTGCAATCGTATCCGTCCGTTTCGAATCAGTTGAGCATGAGTTCAGTGTTATTCCTGGTGTGAATGAAGACGTCTCCGAGATCATTTTGAATCTGAAAGAGGTTCGTCTTAAGATGGATGACGCTGCCCCACGAACCATTCGAATCGACGCTTCCGGTGAGGGGATTGTCACGGCGAGAGACATCACCAGCGACGACGGGCACGTGGAGATCTTGAACCCTGAACAGCACATTGCGACGCTTGCCGCGGACGGCAGTTTGAAAATGACCATGGTGGTCAAGGCGGGTAAAGGATACTCCCTTGCAGAGGCGAACAAAGATGAGGAAGCACCGATAGGAACGATTCCCATCGATGCCGTTTTTTCACCGGTCAAACGGGTCAATTACGTCGTTGGCAATGCGCGTGTAGGGCAGCGTACCGATTATGACAAACTCACGCTGGAAGTGTGGACCGATGGCAGTGTGGCTCCGGAAGATGCCGTTGCTTTCAGTTCAAAAATTCTTAAGGAGCAGCTGAGCATTTTTATCAATTTTGACGAAGAGGCCGAACCGAAGCATGATGGAAGTGAAGATGAGTCGGAAAAGCCGGCGTTCAATGACAATCTTTATCGAAGCGTCGAGGAACTCGAGCTGTCGGTGAGAAGTGCCAATTGCCTCAAGAATGCTGAGATCTTGAAAATTTACCAACTTGTTCAGAAAACCGAGAACGAGATGCTCAAAACAAAAAATTTCGGCCGAAAATCACTTAATGAGATTAAGGAAGTTCTGTCTGAAATGGGACTCTCGTTGGGAATGAAAATTGACAGCTTTGTCCCGCCTGAAGAATCCGTCGAAGAAGGGGAGTAAACGTTCCAATGAGACATAGAAAAAGCGGTGTAAAACTCAATCGAACCACGAGCCATAGACAGGCGATGTTTAGAAACATGGTCACCTCGCTGCTTAAGCACGATCGCATCAAAACCACTGACGCCAAAGCCAAGGAGCTTCGCAGGTGGGCCGATCATATCGTAACGCTGGCTAAACGAGGCGACCTTCACGCCAGGCGGATGGCCATGTCCATCGTTCGAGAAAAAGACGTCGTTCACAAGATATTTGAAGAGGCCTCCGAGCGATTCGGATCAATCAACGGCGGCTATACGCGGATTGTAAAAATCGGTCGGCGTCCGGGTGATGCTGCTGCCATGACACTTGTCGAGCTGGTCAGTTCGGATGCAACGAAGCCGGCCAAGCCTAAAAAAACCAAGAAGAAAGCCGCGGAAAAACCGGCTGCCGCTGAATCCCAGGAGACCAAGACTGATGCGGCGACAGTCAGTGAAACGCAGGACGTACGCGATGATGACAGTTCGGGAGACACCCCTGATGTTAAAGCGGCGCCGTCCGACACCGAACCGGATGCCACCGTTGTGGATGATGGCCCTGAAAAGGATGCCAAGGCGTCTGCCGATCCTGGCGAAACCGACAAATAGTTGAATCAGTAATACGCTCATTTTTTTAAAAGGCCCTGATTGATCGGGGCCTTTTTTTATCCTCATTTTTATCCTCAATTAAACTCTTTGACTTTTTCTCAATCTTTCTTTACATTTAGCCAATGTATAGTCAATCTTCAGTCTGGCGCTCTTTCGAGCATGTGGACTGAGGCGGCAACGCCGTTCCTTCCTGCTTAAGATATAGAAAGCCATCGATTTTAAACCGATTGCTTGTTTACAGCAGCGCTGAGGGTTTAATACCCCGTCGCTGGCGACGATAAAATATATTCCATCCCTGGACGATACCCCGCTGCTTGCGGCGGGGTCGTTCATGTGACCGATCATCGCGCATACTGCCTCGGGTTATATTCGATACCACCACAATCCGAGGAGTGGAGCCAAGACGGCCGGGGTGCGTTTTCAATAATCAAATTGTCTTATGGACCTTTATTGACAGGACTGGGTTTCATTTGATGAATCCGATTTAAAACTTTTGCTTGACTTAAAAAATTAGTAGCTGTTAAGTAGCTGGTATGTAGCTTGGCATGGGTCATTTTTTTAACAGTGGGTGAATAAAAGGAGGGGCCGGATGATTGGTAACAGAACAGTGAAGTTGGCATGTGTGATGTTGGTGGTGATTGGTTTGTGGATCAGCCCTGTTATGGCCGGGCCGTCTCTGGATGCATGGAAACCGGGTTTTGACCCGTCTGGTGCAAAATACAAGTGTATTGTTTCCAATGTGTCGCATCCGGTGATCAAAGGTGTGTATGCCGGGTTTGCAATCCGTGACGAACTCTGGAAACGCACCAACGGTCAGATCTACCTTGACTACAAACCCTTCTCCATGCTCGGCGGGGAGGTTGAGGTCTTAAACCAGTTGCAGATGGGTGCCATTCAGGGCATGGGCGTCAGTTCTGTCGCAGCGACAAACCTGGGACCGCGTTTCGGTGTGGTCAATCTGCCCTTTCTGATCAATTCGTTTGACAAACTAGATAAATTTGCAGGGAGCGGACAGCTGTTTGATCATTTCATGATGGCCATGGATCATCAGGGTATCATGGGACTGGACATTACCGGCTACGGCAACTACGGGTGGGCCACCACCACGCCGGTAAAGTCGATTGGCGACGCCAAAAAAGTCAAATTCCGCATCGCCGAGGCGGCCGTCAATCAGCTCAATTATAAGAACTGGGGGTTCAATCCCGTGGTGATGCCATGGCCCGATGTGCCGGTGGCTTTGAAACAGGGGGTTATCGACGGGCTGGATCACACCCCGATGGTCTGCAATATCACCAAGAAGTTTGAAGTCGCCAAGTATTTTACCCAGTTGAATTATGCCCAGGGCCTCTTTATCTGGGTTTTCAACAAGGCGTGGTTCAACAAGCTCCCGGCAGATCTTCAGAAAACATTCAAGGAAACGGTGCATGATGTCTGCGCCAAAATCCGGGCTGAAACTGTTCAGCAGGAAACCGATCAAATCGAAAAGGCCAAGGCCGCCGGTATCGAGTTTTTTAAGCTTTCAGATGCCGACATGGCAGCGCTGCAGACACAGGGTGACAAGACGCACCAGGCTTTCGCTGCAGAAATAAACAAACTCTATCCGGGAGACAGCTATCGACCGGCCAATTTTCTGGAAGAGGTTCAGGGCTTCATCGGCTACACCAAATAAGTCCTTCATGTAAATCACATCTTGACAAAAGGGGGTTTCCAATGATGAAACCCCCTTTTGTCTATAACGCCATTGCAAAGGACCCTTGATGACTGGAAAGATGCTCAGTGGGTTGGATAAGGCGCTGTCCTTATTTGAAGACTGGACGCTGTTTATCAGTGTCATGGTGGCGTTGATCGCCCTTTTTTTTAACGTGGTGCTGCGCTACGGGTTCAATTATACATTGGCCTGGTCCGAGGAGCTGGTTCGTGAAGTGATCATCTACACCACTTTTATTGGATGCTGCGCAGCAGTTAAAAACCGCTCCATGATCAAGATTGATGCGTCGGTGCAGTTGTTCCCCAAATTAAAAACACTGTTGACCTATTTCAGCAACACGGTGATCCTTATTTTTTCGGTAATGATGATGGTCTACGGTTGGCAAATGGCTGCCATGCAGGCCAGGACGTTCCAAAAGACGCTGATTCTTCAGATTCCGCTGGTGTATCTGTATGCCATTTTGCCTTTGACCGGTGTGCTGATGTTTATTCGGACGCTGCAGGTCATTTACCAGGATTTCAGGCAAGCCAAAGCGGAAACCGAGAGCACCTGAGCCAACTGGAACTGAAAAACAAGGAGTTTCCTTTTATGCAGTTCAGCGACGTGATCCTCCTACTGATTCTGTTGGGGTGTATGGCCACCTACATCCCTGTTTTCATGTGCCTTTTTTTTACCGCCGTCCTTGGCTTCCTCTTTTTTACCGAGATCCCCCTGCTCTTGCTGTTTCAAACCATCTTTCGGAGTATGGACAATTTTGCCCTGGTCGTGGTGCTCTTCTTCATCTTGTGTGGAAACATCATGACCGCCGGGTCCATTGTCGAAAAACTGATCAAAGTGGCCAACGCGATGGTCAGTTGGCTGCCGGGAGGATTAGGTATGGCGGGTGTCCTGGCCTGCGGACTCTTCGGGGCCATATCTGGGTCCACCGTAGCCACCGTGGTGGCGTTAGGCGGGTTCATGATCCCTGCACTTCTGGAAAATGGGTATCCGGAAAAGTATACGCTCGGGTTGATGACCACCTCGCCGAACCTCGGTGTTATCATCCCGCCGAGCATCGGCATGATTCTTTTCTCCATGATCAGCAACGTGTCCCTTGAGGGGCTGTTTCTTACCGGCTTTCTGCCCGGTGTTCTGATCATGCTCTTGACTTGCCTGTATAGTTACTTTTTCTTTCGCAACAAAAAAGAGATTGTGCGCATGCCGATTCCCTCCTTCATGGACACCCTTGCCGTATTCAAGGAGGGATTCTGGTCTTTGATGCTGCCGGTGATCATTTTCGGAGGGATTTTTTCGGGTGTTTTTACCGCCAACGAGGCGGCGGTAGTGGCTTGTGTGTATGCCTTTATCGTTGAGCTGTTCATCCATAAATCCATGAAACTAAGCCAGGTGAAGCAGATCACCATTAATTCCGCGGTCACCTCGGCAACGCTTCTGATCATCGTCGCCGGTGCCACCTGTTTCGGGAGGCTGCTGACTCTGGAAAGCATACCCGGTAGAATTACCGAAACGGTCCTTTCGGCCATCACATCCCCGGCGGTTTTTCTTATCGCCATGAATATCCTGCTGTTGCTCGTGGGTATGATCATGGACATCATCTCGGCCACCATGATCCTTGGCCCGGTGATCCTGCCAATGCTGGATGCATTCGACATCAACTGGATGCATTTCGGGCTGATCATGACGGTGAACCTGGCCATCGGTTACTGTACTCCCCCCATGGGCGTCAGTTTATACATCACCGGGGCTATCGCCAACCGGAATCTGATTTATGTATCCAAGGCGGTGTTGCCTTTTATCGCCATTCAGGTCTTTGTTCTTCTGTTGATCACGTTTTTTCCCGATGTGGTCTTGTGGTTCCCCAGAATGATGGGGTTCAACTAAAGCCCATGGCTTTTATCGTGACGCCAGAAAGCCTTCGCGAGTCAATCTTCCGAAGGCTTTCTTGATTTTGGGGTGGGTGTAAGCGGTCGTTGGCTGATGCAGATAACGAGAGCGCATTCCTTGCCGCTTGCGTCGGGGAGGGTTCAATTCTCCATGGGAATTCTTGAATGGAAGGGCATTGTTTGTTATAAAACCAAACGCTGTTTTGCATGATGAAACAAGGGATGATTCCAATTCACCTATCGAGTTTTTGACAACCCCTAAAATGCAACCGTCAGATGGCCACTGGCCCCTGTCGGTAATAAAGGAGACCCCATGGATTTTCAGCTGACCAAGGAACTGGAGATGCTGCGCAAAGCGGTGCGCGAGTTTGCCACCAAGCGGATCGCGCCCAACGCGGACCAGTGGGACAAGGACCACTACTTTCCCTACGAGGAGGCCATCAAGCCCATGGGGCAGCTGGGTTTTTTCGGCACGGTGATCCCCGAGGAATACGAAGGCGAAGACATGGGCTGGCTGGCGGCCATGATCGTCACCGAGGAGATCGCCCGGGCGGCCAGTTCGCTGCGGGTGCAGGTGAACATGCAGGTGCTGGGCTGCGCCTTCACCATCTTCACCTACGGTGCGGAGGAACTGAAAAAGAAGTACATACCGGGGTTGTGTACGGCCGACCTGATCGGGGGGTTCGGCATCACCGAGCCGGATGCCGGTTCGGACGTCATGGCCATGACCTCCACGGCCGTGGACAAGGGGGATCACTGGCTGATCAACGGTTCCAAGACCTGGATCTCCAACGCGGATGTGGCCGACGTGTTGATTTACTATGCCTACACCGATGTGGATGCCGGTTCCAAGGGGCTGTCGGCCTTTGTGATCGAGCCCAAAAATTTCAACGGCATCAAGACGACGCGGCTGGACAAGATGGGATCCTTTTCGTCGCCGACCGGGGAGGTGTTCCTGGACAACACGAAGGTGCCCAAGGAAAATATACTGGGCAGGCCCGGTGACGGTGCCAAGATCGTCTTCGGGTCGTTGAACCAGACCCGGCTGAGTGCGGCAGCCGGGGCGGTAGGTGTGGCCCAGGCCTGCCTGGACGTGGCGGTCAAGTACTGCAACGATCGCAAGCAGTTCGGCAAGCCCATCGGGCAGTACCAGATGAACCAGGACATGATCGCCCAGATGGCCACGGAGATCGAGGCGTCGCGGCTGTTGGTTTACAAGGCGGCCTGGGCCAAGGACCAGGGCCGGTTGAACAACGGGCTGGACGTGGCCATGGCCAAGTACTTTGCCGGCGAGACGGTGAGCAAGGCCTCGAACTATGCCATGCGCATCCTGGGGGCCTACGGTTACTCGACGGAGTACCCGGTGGCCCGGTTTTACCGGGACACGCCGACCTATTACATGGTGGAGGGGTCGGCCAACATCTGCAAGTGGATCATCGCCTTGGACCAGTTGGGGTATAGAAAGGCCAACCGTTAGAGCGAATTCAGGGATTGGAAATTGGGGGATTGGGGAATTGTTGGAGCGGCTTCCAGCCGCGATCGGTTTAAGGGCCATCTTTCTCTGCAACGGATTATCCGATTCGCATGATCTTAACCCCAACCTGCCATTTCTGAATAAATCGTTGAAAGGAATGCATGCTTTGAGTGAGGACATCATCGAAAAAACGAAAGCGACCGGAGCCCTTTACTTTAGGGGAATCGAGGGCGAAAAACCCTTCGAATTGTGGCGGGCCTTTGACAAGGATCTGGGCAAGGATCTGTCCCTTTTTATTACCGGCAAGCTGTATGCCCGAGAGCGGATTCCCCATCCGACGCGACAACTGGTGTCGGTAGCTGTGTTGACGGTGCTGTCACGGCCGGAAGAGCTCAAGTTGCACATTCAGGCTGCATTGAATGTGGGCTGTACAGCGAAGGATATTGCCGAGGTGATTTTTCAGACCTTTACCTATGGCGGCATCCCTACGGTAAACACCGCTTTAAAGGTGCTCAGAGACGTATTGAAAGAAAAGGGCCAGTGGCCTGTCGTTGAGTAATGAATTAACACTTAAACCGATTCGGGAGTGAAACCATGAGACCGTATTTTGAGAAAATGCCGGTTTTCGGTCGAGAGATGAATGCCGGACAGATCAAGAGCGCCGAAGAAAATGTCAAACAGATCAGAGACGTTGAAGCCCAGCTGAAAAAGGAAGTGGAGAAGGTTAAACAGGCCGGATTCTCCGAAGAAAAAATCAACGCCCGCGGCCAGATGACGGTATGGCAGCGGCTGAACTATCTGGTGGAACCGGGTACCTGGTGCCCCCTGCACACCCTGTACAACCCGGAAGACAACGAAGAGGGCACCACCAACGTGGTGGACGGTCTCGGCAAAATTTCCGGTAAGTGGGCCGTGATCATCGGTTTCGACAACAAGGTGATGGCCGGTGCCTGGCTACCCGGACAATACGAAAATATCCTGCGGGTCACCGACCTTTCCAAACGCTTGAACATCCCGTTGGTCTGGCTGGTGCACTGCAGCGGGGTGAAGCTGACGGAGCAGGAAAAATTTTACGCTGACCGGCGCGGTGGCGGCACCACTTTTTTCCGCCACGCGGAATTGAATCAGGAAGGCATTCCCATTCTGGCGGCCATCTACGGTACCAATCCGGCCGGCGGCGGATACCAGGCCATCAGCCCGACGGTCCTGTTCGCCCACAAGGACTGCAACATGGCCGTGGGCGGCGGCGGCATCCTCAGCGGCATGTCGCCCAAGGGTTTTTTCGACGAAGCGGGGGCCGAGGCCCTGATCAATGCGGCTAAACAATTTAAAGCCAAACCGCCGGGGTCGGTGGATGTCCACTACGACGGTACGGGTTTTTTCAGATATGTCTACGAGGAGGAATCCCAGGTGCTGGACGGCATCAAGGATTACATGAAGGACATCCCGGCCTATAACCCCAAGTTTTTCCGGGTGGCCGAACCCAAAGCGCCCCTTTTCCCAGCCGAGGATATTTACAGCCTGGTTCCCTTCAACCAGAAACAGATCTACGACTTCGACCAGGTGCTGGCCCGCATCGTCGACGGCAGCGAACATATGGAATTCAAGCCGGGTTACGGTCCCGAGATTTACACGGGCCTGGTTAAAATCGACGGCTATCTGATGGGCGTCATCGGTAACCGCCAGGGGTGGCTGGGTGAAGGCTACCCGGAATACGCTGATTACCCCGGAATCGGCGGTAAACTCTACCGTCAGGGCCTGATCAAGATGAACGAGTTTGTGACCCTGTGCGGCCGCGACCGGGTGCCCATCATCTGGTTCCAGGACACGTCAGGTATCGATGTGGGCGATATTGCCGAAAAGGCCGAACTGCTGGGCCTGGGCCAGTCCCTGATTTACTCGATCCAATCCACCGACGTTCCCCAGTTGCTGATGGTGCTGCGCAAAGGCACCGCCGCCGCCCATTATGTGATGGGCGGCCCCACGGCCAACCGTCACAACGCCCTGACCCTGGGCGTACCCACGACGGAAATATACGTGATGCACGGGGAGACGGCCGCCGCCGCCAGTTTTTCACGACGCTTGGTCAAAGAGAAAGGTGCCGGCAAACCGCTGCAGCCGGTCATTGACAAGATGAACCAGATGGCCCAGGAATATCACGACAATTCCCGGCCGACCTACTGTGCCCGCAAGGGTTTTGTAGATGAGGTGGTCAAAATGTCGGAAATCAGGCGTTACCTCGCCGCCTTTGCCGGCTGTGTCTACCAGAACCCAAAATCGATCTGCCCGCAGCATCAGATGCTGACACCCCGGGTGATCAAAGGTTAAGCGAAGCCTTCCCGGCATTCCAAAGGCTGAGAACAAACGTCGGCGGTCCGACGGTGAAGAACAGGACTAATCAATTGATGGATTGAGGAATTTCGGAATTTTGGGATTGATGGTGCGGCATCCTGACGCGAGCGATGCATTAATGAAAAGGGCAACGGCCGGGAAATTTTCCGGCCGTTGCCCTTTTTATCAATCGTTGTCCGACTCCTTTATTTTAATCTACCAAACCAGGGTCTGTTCACAAAGGGTAGATTTTGGTTCAGGCCAAGGCCGCAGCGATTTTGAAACCGGAGGCGTAGCAGCGCTACGTCGAGGATATCGAAATCGGGAGAACACCGGCCTGGGCCGAAAGATGCCTTTTGTGGATGGACACTATGCCCAATCCATGATCACCTTGCCCGACCGGCCGGAGTGCATCACATCGAAAGCCTGCTGGAAGTTGTCCACCTCGAACCGGTGGGTGATCACCCGCGTTATATCCAGGTGGCTCTGGAGCATACTGGTCATCTTGTACCAGGTTTCGAACATTTCACGGCCGTATATGCCTTTGATCTTCAATCCCTTGAGGATGATCTGCGTCAAGTCTAAAGAGACCTCGCCGGCCGGGATGCCCAGAAGGGCGATTTGTCCGCCATAGTTCATGACCTGGAGCATCTCCCTGAAGGCCTGCATGTTGCCGGACATTTCCAGGCCCACGTCAAATCCCTCTTTCATGCCCAGTTGCCTTACCGTGTCGGCAATGGTCGATTGGGTCACATTGATGGCTGCGGTAGCTCCCATACGGGCGGCGATCTGCAGTCGATAGTCATTGACATCGGTGATCACTACATGCCGGGCCCCCACATGGCGGGCGATGGCCACGGCCATGATGCCGATGGGGCCGGCACCCGTGATCAGCACATCTTCACCCACCAGATCGAAGGATAGGGCGGTGTGGGCGGCATTGCCAAACGGGTCCATGATGGCGGCAATATCGTCATCGATCGTGTCCGGCACCCGAAACACGTTGGATGCCGGCACACTGATGTACTCGGCGAAGCAACCGGGTCGGTTGACCCCCACACCAATGGTGTTGCGGCACAGGTGGCGCTTGCCGGCCCGGCAGTTACGGCAGTGGCCGCAGGTGATGTGACCTTCGGCCGACACCCGGTCCCCCTCTTTCAGACCCCTGACTTCGCTGCCGATTTCGGAAACGACGCCTACGAATTCGTGGCCGATGGTCATGGGAACGGGGATGGTTTTTTGGGACCATTCATCCCAATTGTAGATATGAATGTCCGTTCCGCAGATGGCGGTCTTGACCACTTTGATCAGCACGTCGTTGTGGCTGATGCTCGGGAACGGCACCTGGTTCATCCAGATCCCGGTTTCGGGTTTCAGCTTGACAATGGCTTTCATGGTTTCCATGCGTTTACCTGCCTTCGCGTCTTAATGGATGACGTCAAGTGCTTTGCCCACCTTGATAAAGGCAGCGATTGCCCGGTCCAGGTGCTCACGGGTGTGGGCGGCGGACATCTGGGTGCGGATGCGGGCCTGGCCCTTCGGCACCACCGGGAAGCTGAACCCCACCACGTAAATGCCTTCGTCAAGCATTCGTGCCGCTAATTTCTGAGCCAGCACCGCGTCTCCCAGCATCACCGGAATGATGGGGTGTTCGCCGGGCACCAGGGTGAATCCTGCCGCTTGCATGCCCTGCCTGAAATAGCGGCTGTTCTCCTTGAGTCGAACAAGCAGGTCCGGACGCTCCTCGAGCAAGTCCAGCACGGCGATGGAAGTGGCGGTGATGACCGGTGCCAGGGAGTTGGAAAACAGGTAGGGCCGGGAACGCTGCCGCAGCCAGGCGACGATCCCTTTACGGCCTGCGGTGTACCCACCCGAAGCGCCGCCGAGGGCCTTGCCCAGGGTACCGGTAATGATATCCACCCGATCGGACACACCGCAGTACTCAGGCGTTCCCCGGCCGTGATCACCGACAAAGCCGACGGCATGGGAGTCGTCCACCATCACCAGGGCATCGTACTGGTCCGCCAAGTCGCAGATGCCTTTCAGATTGGCAATGATGCCGTCCATGGAAAAGACCCCATCAGTGGCGATGAGGCGAAAGCGGCATTCGGCAGCTGCCTTAAGCTGTTGCTCCAGGTCAGCCATGTCGTTGTTCCGGTAGCGGAAGCGTCGGGCCTTGCACAGGCGGACCCCGTCGATGATGCTGGCATGGTTCAGGGCGTCACTGATCACCGCGTCGTTCTCGTCCAGCAGGGTCTCGAAAAGGCCGCCGTTGGCGTCAAAGCAGGAACTGTATAAAATGGTGTCTTCGGTGCCCAGAAAGCCGCTGATTCTGGCTTCCAGGGTTTTGTGGATAACCTGGGTGCCGCATATAAAGCGAACGGAGGACATGCCGAAGCCATAGGCCGAAAGGGCCGCCTGCGCTTTTTCGACCAGTCGCGGATGGTTGGACAGCCCCAGATAGTTGTTGGCGCAAAAGTTCAAGACTGTTTTTCCGCTGTCGACCGTAATGGCGGCCTGCTGGGCGGAGACGATCACCCGCTCATCTTTGTAGAGTCCTTTTCCTTTTAAAATGTCGATTTCACCGGCCAGGTGATCGAGCAGCCGTGCGCGCATGGGATTGGCCTCCATTTATTAACATCTAAAGTCCGGTAACCTTGTTCCTGCCTGCATTTTTTGACCGGTACAGGGCCTCATCGGCCCGGTGAACAAAGTCTTCGGTGGCCTCATCTTTCCTGTATGTCGCCACGCCAAAGGAAAGCGTGAGCGTTCCCAGGTTCTCACCGGTGTTCTTTTTTTTCAAGTCGAGCCGCTCAAAGGTGAGGCGTATGTTGTCAGCCAATGTCATGGCTCCGTCAAAGGGTGTGTCTGGTAGCAGGATGGCAAACTCCTCACCACCCACTCGGGCGACCAGATCCTTGCCCTTGATGGAGTCCTTGATGGTGGCAGCGACCATTCGAAGGACGTTGTCACCCACCAGATGGCCGTGGGTGTCATTGACTTTTTTAAAGTGATCGATATCGGCAATGATCAGGCATAGGGACGTATCGGAAACACTGGCGTGATCGGTGGCCTCCCTCAGTTTTTTTTCAAATCCCCGGCGATTGTCAATGTGGGTCAACGGGTCCTTGATCGCTTCATCCCGGTAACGCGCCATCTTTATTTTCAACTCATCGATTTCCTGTGTCGCCTGCTGGAGCTGCTGCTTGAAGGATGTGCTGGAGGACTCCAGACTTTTAATTTCACGCTTGATCTGACTGACGATCTTATCCACATCCGCCTCAGACAAGCTGGGAACCAGCGATTCATGGATGGTCTCTAAATTGTTCTCGGACGCTGAGAAATTCAGGCTCGTGGTAGTGATCGCACTGATAATTTCGGAAAAAACCCTTTTAAGTTCTTCTCGAACCAGGGCGGTTACCGTTTCCGTGCCGCTGGCGATGTGCTGGTTGAAAAGCTGCCGACTGATTTCCTCGGTGAAGGCCCCGCTGTTTTCCAGATGTTTGTCTATGGCCGTGTTCAGCGCTTCGTTTCTCCCGGATGCATACTCGTACCAGATGCAGTAGTTCAACGGGTCGGTGGGAAGACCATGTTTTCCGATCAGCTCCAGGGTGTGGCGCAGATACTGCCGGGAATCATCAATGGTATCATCATATCGCATGGCGTGATTATCTTTCTGCA
This sequence comes from uncultured delta proteobacterium, assembly GCA_963697405.1. GTDB lineage: Bacteria > Desulfobacterota > Desulfobacteria > Desulfobacterales > Desulfosarcinaceae > Desulfosarcina. Next base: position 187,988 of record CAVONY010000042.1, read on the forward strand.
AATCGATCAGTTGTGCAATAGCGGGTCGCGTGTCCGTTCGCAACCCCGGGTGGCGAGATGCGAACGGGCAGACCCTGGTTCCCGATTTCGGGATATGATCCTTTATTTAGAAGGACAAAGAAAAACTGTCAATTAAAAACCGGTGCAGGCATCGGTTTCGGCACGGTGATAATTTGCTTGACCGTCACCGGCTGCCTGTGCATAATCGGTTGACCTGAAAGACTTTTATCCATCAAGCCGTTCCGGTACATTGCCGTTAATTGAGTTGCCGATTCCACTCCCTGCGGTACACACAGAGGATAACCATTCATGAAAAAGAAAATACTGGTGGTCGACGACAACCGTATGATTTTAAAATTCCTGTCCAATCTGCTGGATGGCGAAGGTCATGAAGTAAAAACCTGTGAAGACGGTCTGAGTGCATTGAGCCTGTTGACCACCTTCGAGCCGGATATTGTTTTCGTGGACTTGATCATTCCAAAGATCGGCGGAGACAAGTTGTGCCAGATCATCAGAACCATGAAACATATGAAGGACTGCTACCTGGTGATCATCTCTGCTGCCGTGGCTGAAATGGATCTGGACTTCAGGAAAATAGGTGTGAATGCCTGCATCGCCAAGGGGCCTTTCGGCCAGATGGGCAAGCATGTGCTGGCTGCCATTAATGATTCCAATGATCCATCTACGTTTAATTCAGAACACGGAATTGTGGGCATTGCCTCGGTCAACGGCATCCCGGTATATGCCCGGCGCATGACCAAGGAACTGCTGGGGCGTAACCGCCACCTGGAAACCATTTTGGAAAGCATGAACGAGGGAATCGTCGAAGTCTATACCGGACGCGTGGTTTACGCCAATTCCGCAGCCGTGAAGCTTTTTGCCGTCCCCTTAGAAAACCTGCTGTCCGCCAAACCCCAGGATCTCTTTGACGACGTGTTCACGAGCCGTATCGACGTCCTGATGAATCGAGACACGAAAAAAATGCCGGTGGTTGGGCTATCCCGTCCCCTGGAACTTAACGGGCGCCAGATTGTCATACGCAGCTTTCCGGTGAAGGGGGAGGCGGACACGACCATCTTGCTGATTACCGATGTCACTGACCAACGCGACCTGGAATATCAGTTGCAGCATGTCCGGCGCATGGATGCAATCGGCAACCTGGCAGGGGGGATTGCCCACAACTTCAACAATCTGCTGATGGGGATTCAGGGAAATGTCTCCATTTTAATCCAGGACAAAAAGATGGGTGATCCCGGGTACGATGAACTCGCGGGCATCGAACGCTGCATCGACAGCGGCGCCAAACTGACCCGTCAGCTGCTGAGCTTTGCCAAGGGCGGCCGCTATTCCCTGGGTTTGGAGGATGTAAACGATATCGTTGAAAAGTCTTCCAGTATGTTTGCCCGGACCAGGAAAGAAATTCATGTCGAGCAGCATTTGGAAGAGGATCTGGTAATGGCGGAAGCGGATGCCGCACAGATCGAACTGGCTTTGATGGACCTATACGTCAACGCCTGGCATGCCATGTCCAACGGGGGAACGTTGACGGTTTCTACAGCCAATATTGTCCTGAATGATTCCTTTGTCAAACCTTACAACCTGGCCCCTGGAAGTTACCTGAAAATCAGCGTGGCCGATACCGGATCGGGGATGGACGAAAAAAGTATCGAGCGGATATTCGAGCCCTTTTATACCACCCGCCCCATGGGCGAGGGCACCGGTTTAGGGCTGGCTTCCGTATTTGGAATCATTAAAAAGCACAAGGGCATCATCACGGTGGACAGCCAGGTGGGAAGGGGAACCACGTTTTCCATCTATCTCCCCGCGGCAAGGATTCTTCAAAGGCCCAGGGAAGCGGAAAAGCCGCGGATCGTTTCCTCTGGCAAACGTCCTGAAAAAGGGTCGGGGACCATTCTCGTGGTGGACGATGAAGAATACATCCTCAATGCAGATAAAGCCATGCTCAATGAACTCGGCTACGAAGTGTTGCTCGCCAACGGTGGAAAAGAAGCCCTTCGCGTGTTCGATGAGAACAAGGATCGCATTAACCTGCTGATTCTTGATTTGATTATGCCGGATCTGAGCGGGGAGATTGTCTATGACCGCATCAAATCCATACGTCCGGACATCCGCGTGATCCTCTCCTCAGGTTACAGTATCGAGGGGCAGGCCGAATCCATTCTCAAGCGAGGGTGCGACGGGTTTATCCAAAAACCGTACAACCTGAATCAACTGGCCCAGAAGATCAAGCAAATTCTTGCCTGACAGATGAACCGCGATAGCCAGCGAACCGGAAATCGATCCAATCTTTACGGTGTCGCGACACACTGCCGTTACAGGCAGAACATTTCCCGCGGCTTGCCGCGGGGAGGGTTCAATCGCCAATTAGAAATAAGGTGGGTAACCCCTCGGGTTGGCAGCGGGGGTCGCCAACGACACGCGAATGGCTGACATCCATACGGTCGATAAGTCCCACGAACGGAAACGGGCATTTCTCAGTCCCAAGAAAAGGACCCTTGCGTTGCAGCTGTCGGACAGCGTGCTCCTCTTGGGGCTGGGGGTGGCCTTTGTCTATTGGGTTTTCGCCTCCCTTATTTTTGCATTCACCGCCGAAAGCGGTACGTTCATCGATCAATTTCTCAATCCTGGATTCAACGAGGTGTTAAGCCGGCTGCTGGTGCTGTGTTTTTTCATGATTTTCGGTTCCCACGTAGGTTACACCATCCGCCAGCGTCAAAAGGCCTACGAGGCGTTGGCCGGCAGTGAGGAGAAGCACCGTACGATCATCGAAAATATTGAAGACGGCTATTTCGAAATGGACCGCCACGGCCAGTTTACGATCTTCAATGATTCTTTCCGCAAGATTACCGGGTACGCGGCTGACCAGTTGCAGCAGTTGGATTATCGACGGCTCCTGACCCCGGCGGAAACGGAAAAGGTACTCGGCGCCTTTGACAAGGTCAACCGGACCCAACAGGCGATTAAAGACCTTGGGTTTGTCATCGTGCGTAAGGACGGCGCCAGGCGCTGGGTGGAAACCTCATTGTCACCCATCGCCGGTGCCAATGGGGAGACGTCTGGCTACCGGGGTATTCTGCGGGACGTCACCCGCCGGCGCCAGGCCGACGCACTGAACCAGGAAAAAATGGCTGCCGAGGCTGCCAGCCGTTCGAAAAGCGAATTTCTCGCCAACATGAGTCATGAGATCAGAACGCCGCTCAATGCCATCATCGGGTTGGTGGAACTCCTGCTGGAATCATCCCTGACCCGTGAGCAGCGGGAGGACCTCAAGGTGGTTCAATCCGCCGCTTATGCCCTGCTGGCGGTCATCAACGATATTCTCGATTTCTCCAAGATCGAAGCGGGCAAGCTGGAACTGGAACGATCCGCTTTCCATCTGAGGGACTTTTTGGGAGAGGGGCTCAAGATCCTGGCCGTCAAGGCCCATGAGAAAAATCTGGAATTGGCCTACCGGGTGGCGCCCGACGTGCCGGATAGGCTGGTGGGTGACCACCACCGGTTTCGCCAGGTGCTCCTCAACCTTATCGGCAATGCAATCAAGTTCACCGATTCGGGTGAAATTATTGTCTTTGCCCAATGCCGGTCCCGAGACGGCGACCAGCTGATGCTTCACGTGGCCGTTCAGGACACGGGGGTGGGAATTGCCGCCGGCAAGCAGGTCCTTATTTTCGAGGCATTCCGACAGGCCGACGGCAGCACCACTCGAAAATACGGCGGGACGGGTCTCGGTCTGGCTGTATCTGCGCAACTGGTCAACCTGATGGGGGGGCAGATCGGCGTCAGGAGCGTACTGGGAAAGGGCAGTATTTTCCATTTCACTGTGGCCTTCGATGTGGATGCCGAGGCAGCGGCCGGCCCCGAGGTGCCGGATGAGGTCGATCTGAGCGGCTTGCGCATACTGGTTGTTGACGACAATGCCACCAACCTGAAAATTTTGTGCGAAATGCTTACCAGTTGGAAAATGTTTCCGAAACCCGTAGCGTCGGCAGCGGCGGGAAACGCAGTGCTGAGAAAAGGTGGTGTCGCTTTCGACATGGCCCTGATCGATTACGGTCTGCCGCAGTCGGGTGCCCGGTCGTTGGTCCGACGAATCAAGGGAGCGGCCGGGGGTGCCACACGGATCATCATGATGCTCACCACCACCAGCGCCAAGGAGACAGATGGGTTCGATGATGCGGATGTCGGTGCCGTGGTGACCAAGCCCGTCCGGCCGTCGGACCTTTTGGATGCCATCATCAAGGCCCTTTCCATGGAGACGATGCCGTCTGAAAAGCACCCGGAAAAAAGCGGTTCCGGCCGGCAGGCCACACTGCCGCGGCTCAATATCCTTGTTGCCGAAGACACGCCCTTCAACCAGAAGTATATTCGACGGTTGCTGGACAGCTGGCAATGCCGGACAACCATTGTCGACAATGGCCGGTTGGCTATCGAAGCCCTGGCCGAGCAGGGCTTCGATCTCGTTCTGATGGATGTTCAAATGCCTGAGATGGACGGCCTCACCGCTACGACATGGATCCGCGAACAGGAAAAGCAAAACAATCGCCACGTACCTATTATCGCCATGACGGCTCACGCCATGCGAGGCGACCGCGAGCGATGCATTGAAGCCGGTATGGACGATTATGTGTCCAAGCCCATTTCGTCTTTCACGCTACTGGAAGCCATCTACCGGGTAGTGCCCCTGAAAGCGGGTGGAGCGGGATCAGCCTCAGCTGTCGAACCATCGGAATCGGTGGGCGATGCCGATGAACTGGCCGCGCTTCTTGAAGCGTTCAACAATGATGGCACTTTTTTCAAAGATGTTGCCGACATGTTCATCACCGACTATCCGCCCATGGTCGAGACGGTGAAAAAAGCCATCGCCGACGAAGATGCTGTGTTGTTGAGCCGAACGGCCCACTCCCTGAAGGGGATGGCCCGCAATTTCCAGGTCGATGGCGCGGCGGATGCGGCACAGCAACTGGAACTGCTGGCCGAACAGGGGCAGTTTGAAACGGCCCAGGACCTGAGCCGGAGGCTGGCCGATGAATTGACTGGGTTTGAACGGCGTCTTAAACGAATGGTCGCCCGGGTATCGGGCGACTGAGGTCGGAAGACGGAAGACTGAGAACGGATGTCCGATGACGGACCTCTGACCTCCGACATCAGTCTTCCGGCCTCGGTCCTCGATCTCTCGTCATCCGCGTGTCTACGATGATGTGACGCAGCATTTCCCAGGCCTGTTGCTCCTTCAGGCGCTCATTTGCGTCGTGGGCGTCCTGATCACCGCCGCCGGCGGAGTAGACAATGGCCGATCGGCCACCCGGCCTGGTAATGGTTTGAATGCCCATAGATCGTTCCGCAGCCCGGTTTTGCAGGGCCTGGGCCTGGATCTCGCTTTGCAGCATCATCTGAACGGTCTCCTCGGAAACCCCGTTTTGTTTGAGCAGCAGGATCTCTTCCACGGTCAACGCCCCCGACGTTGCGGGCGCGAGCCACCCCAGACAGCAGATGATGAACATGAGCGTGATTTTCATGGTGTCACCTTTTTTGATAGATCTTGACAGAACAGATGCTTATTCTTAATAATACCTTGATAAAAATAGCAATATTTATGGCTTGGTGTCAATCGGCTGCCCCATTGCCCCCGGCGGCTGCTGACGCTGACGATTATACCCAAGGAGGCGGTCATGCTAAAACTCAAACAGATTGTGGTGTCCATCGAAAATTCACCGGGTCGTCTTTTCGAAGTCACCCATGCACTGGGAAAAGCGGGGATTAATCTTCGAGCCTTGAACCTGGTGGACACCGGTGCCTTCGGCCAACTGAGACTGCTCGTTTCCGATGTGGCCAAAGCCCGTCAACTGCTCATGGAGATGCATATCCCCGCCATGGTCAACGAGGTCATCGCCGCTGAATTAGCGGACCAGCCCGGTCAACTGGCCGGTGTGTTAAAACCGATTCTGGATGCCGACATTCAGGTCGTGTTCATGTATGCCTTTTTGCGGCAGAACCAGGAACGGGCGGTCATGATTTTCCGATTCTCAGATAATGACAAGGCAATTGCCGTCATGCAGGAACATGGCGTCCACCTGCTGGACGCAAAACAGTTCGGCATTCTGGAAAACACGGATTAAGGACCTGCCCGATACCCATGGCCGACCTTCCTCCGACTTCCGACCGCCAGGACATTGCCGATGACATCTTCAGGGACCGATTCAGGGTCTTTCTGGAAGATGTGGCGGACGGGTTTTATGAAACGGACCTGAAGGGCAATTTCCGCTTTTTCAACAATGCCCTGTGCCGCATCTTCGGCTACACGGCATCGGAGATCCAGGGGCGCAACTTCAGCGAATTCATGGATGCGGAAAATGCCCTTTACGCCTTCACCATCTTTAACCGGCTCTACGAGTCCGGTGAGATCCCTTCTGAAATCATCTGGAAAATCGTCAGGAAGGATGGCCAGGAGCGGGTGCTTGAAATTTCGGTCAGCCTTATTGTGGATCGGTCCGGCAAAAAGACGGGTTTCCAGGGTGTGGCCAGGGATGTCACCCAGAAAATTGCCGACCAGCAGGAGTTGGAATCCTCCCAGCGGCGCGCCCAGGAGCTGCTCCTGTCCAGCTCCCGGGCTGAACGGCGATACCGGGCGTTTCTGGAGTTTTTGCCCGATCCGGTTTTTGTTTTTAACATGGACAGCACGGTGTCCTATCTCAATCCCGCCTTCGAAAAGGTCTTCGGCTGGACCTTGACAGAACTTGAGGGCAAGCGCATTCCCTTTGTTCCCGACAGCGAAAAGGAACGCACGCGGGCAGGGGTTAAAAAGCTGTTCAGGGAAAAAGCGCTCCACGGTTTCGAAACCCGCCGGTTGACCAAGGACGGCCGGATTCTGGACATCGTGGTGGACGGGGCCATCTTTTACGATGCCCAGGATAACCCGGCAGGCCAGGTCATCACCCTGCGCGATGTGACCGCCCGGAAGCGGGCCGAGCAGATCAACCGGGTTTTGTTTCGTATTGCCCGTGCCCTTTACCGCTTTCCCCGGCTGGATCGCATGCTGGAGTACATCACCCGCCAGGTCCAGGAACTGATCCGGGTTGCCGGTGCCATGGTCATGTTGATCGATGAAGAGAAACAGGAGTTCTACATCCCCGTGGCGGCTTACGAGGATGACAAGACCGGCAGCAAAATGAAGGAGATCCGGTTTCCCATGGACAAGGGGGTGGCCGGGCACGTCTACCGGACAGGCGAGCCCCTGATCGTTCCCGATACGGCCAAAAGCCCGTATTTTTACGACCAGGTGGACAAACAGGTTCAGTTCCACACCAAAAGCATGCTGGACGTGCCCCTTCGTATACAGGAGCGAATGATTGGTGTCTTGTGTGCGGTGAACAAGACAGAGGGCGCCTTTGACACCAATGATGTGGATCTTCTGGGGGCCGTGGCCAACCTGGTGGCGCTGCCCATTGAAAATGCCCGCATCAACGAAGCCCTTCAGCGGGCCTACGAGAATGTGCGCGGGCTGAACCGGGCCAAGGAGCAGGTGATCCATCATCTTTCCCACGAACTGAAAACACCGCTGTCGGTGCTTTCCGCTTCACTCGGGCTGCTGGAAAAGCGGCTTGACGAGAGGCAGGACAAGGCTTCAGACAGGATCCTGGCGCGGGCGCGGAGAAACCTCCAACGGCTGCTGGACATGCAGTACGAGATCGGCGACATGCTCCGGGAGCATGACTATCGGGCCCATGGTATGCTTTCCTTTCTGCTGGAGGCCAGTCGTGACATGCTGGTCACCCTGGCCGAAGCGCAGCCGGGCAGTACCCGCGTGCCGGAAGTGATCCAGCAGGCCATCGACCGCGAGTTCGGCAGCGAAGAGATTCCCTGCACGGATATCGCCCTGGACCAGCTGGTGAAAAATCATCTGGACGCCTTAAAACCACGTTTTGCCCACCGTGATATTCGTTTGGAAACCCGTCTGGAACCGGTGGTACCGGTGTTGGTTCCCGCGGAGGTGATGGAAAAGATTGTGGAAGGGCTGGTGAAAAATGCCATCGAGAACACCCCTGACCAGGGACGGGTCACGGTGGTGGTGCGTAACGGGAAAAAAGGGCCCCTGTTCGAAGTCAAAGACACCGGTGTGGGCGTGACGGTGGAGAAGCAGCAGCTGATCTTCAACCACTATTTTGCCACCGGGGATGCCGCGAACTATGCATCCAAGTCGCCCTATGACTTTAATGCCGGTGGAAAGGGATTCGACCTGCTGCGAATCGCCATTTTCTCCGAGCGATACCACTTCGATATAAATATGATATCCCATCGCTGCAGTTACATTCCGACTGACAGTGATAGTTGCCCGGGCACCATCGATCGCTGCGATCATTGCAGCAGCCCGTCTGACTGTGACGCATCGGGGGGCACCACCATGCAGATCCGGTTTTTGCCTTCAAATCAGTTGGATCTGGCGTGTCGGCTGGAAGAGGCTTAAAAATAAGCCAATGATATAACATCGCAATCGTTCCCAAGTGTGAACTATGACCAAGGATTCAATCGAAAAAGACAACCGTATGGTCCCGTCCACCGGCGGGGGGTTCTTTCGCGACATCAATGTGGAATTTCTGATCCACGAACTCAAGGACCCCATATCGGTCATCGAGACCGCCGTTCGCATGCTGCTGGAAAAACCTGATAAATTCGGTCCGCTGGCGGATCGCCAGAAAAAGACGCTGAACCGGGCCCTGCGAAATTCGAAAAAGGCGCGGAGCCTGCTTGCCGATCTGTTGGAGGTTGGCCGGTCCGATGCCGGATGCTTTCAATGCAGCCGTTTCAATCCGGCTTTCATGGTCGACGAGGTGCTGGTGGAAGCGCTCGAGGCATGTAGCACGACTACGTGGGAGACGGTTCAGGAGGCCGGACAGGGGAGGGATCGGGACGTCGTTTTGGAGAAACTCGGTATCCATCTGACCTGTTCCGATCTTGTCCGCGGTGCACAACTGTGCCAGGATGAGGCCAAATTCCGGCAGATCGTGGGCAATCTGATCAAAAATGCCCTGCAGCACCGGCACCAGCGATTGGAAATCGGCATGGACGTGCTGGAAGACCAGCTGATTGTCGAGGTGGTCGACGACGGGCCGGGGGTGGAAAAGGAGAACCGGGAACTGATCTTCGAGCGATACACCCGGCTCAAGGCATGTGCGCTTTTATCACGGACCGGCCACGGTTTGGGCCTGGCCGGCGCACGGATCCTGGCCCGTCACCTGGGAGGGGACATCACCGTGAAAGACAATCGCGGTTCGGGCGCGGTCTTTCGCCTGACGCTGCCCTTGACGCTCACGGAAAAGAGCTGATTTTTTTATCTGCAATCACACTTATGAAGTTAAACCGGATCAACCGCTTGGAAAGGAAAAGGACCCATGGCAGACCCTAAAGCCCATCTGAATGGCAAACGCATTCTGGCGGTGGACGATGAAGCTGACATTTTAGAGACCATCGAGGACATTCTGGACATGGCCAACGTGGAGGTTGCCCGGGACTACGCGAGCGCATCGGAGAAAATTCGAACGGGTCGTTACGACCTGGCTATTTTAGATATCATGGGTGTCAACGGACTGGCCCTGCTGGACGAGACGGTGGCCAAGGGAATTCCCACGGTGATGCTCACTGCCCACGCCGTCAACCCGGATACGCTCATGTCGTCCATCCGCAAGGGGGCAATCTCCTATCTGCCCAAGGAAACCCTCGCCGAACTGGATGACCTCCTCGAGGAACTGCTGGCCGCGCAAGCCGCGGGCACCCCCCCCTGGAAGCTGCTTTTCGACCGTCTGGGCGGCTACTTCGACGAGCGTTTCGGACCCGACTGGAAGGAGAAAGATAAAACCTTCTGGTCCGATTTTTCCCGGAACTGGGAGGTGGGCAGGGGAATTCAGGAGCGCCTGAAACACGACAAGCGGATTATAGATAAAGGGATATGAAGTCTGAGGACTATGGACCGAGGTCTGAGGGGGGTGGACTTAGGACGGAAGACGGGCTTGAGTTGACGTCTATAAAAAAATAGGTGGTCAGATGCTTCTTGATTCCCGCCAAACAATCTCAAGAGGAGGCAACGCATGACCACCCAATACTTCTGCTACCGTTGAAGCATCATTCCTGCAATCTCCTTTACCAATTTCGCGGCCACGGCCGCCGTCATACCGTTCACGTCCCGATCCGGGTTGACCTCTACAATATCCGCCCCCACGATGGGGCATTTAATGGATTGGATCAGCCGGAGGACTTTGCGTGAGGACATGCCGCCGGGTTCATGGTGGGATACGCCCGGCGCATAGGCGGGGTCCAGGACATCCATGTCCAGGGAGAGGTAGAGCGGCCCTTCCAGCGAGATGGGATTTTTGGAACGGTAATCTTTCATCTCGATGCAGGTGACCCCGAATTTGTCCACCTGCCGGCGCTGCTCGTCGTTCATGCCGCGGATGCCCACCTGGACGAGCCGCTTGACGCGTCCGGTCTCCATGATGCGCGCGAAAGGACAGGCGTGGGAAAAACGGTTGCCATCGTAGCTGTCGTAAAGATCCGGGTGGGCGTCCAGGTGCAGGATGGTCAGGTTGTCATGCGTATTAGCAAGCGCCTTGACCACCGGATAGGTGATGGCGTGATCCCCGCCTAGTGCCAGGACCCGGGCTTTTTGTTCCACCAGCCGCCCGACGGCAGTTTCGATGGCGGATATCGCATCATCACCCTCGGGCAGCATCAGGTCTCCCATGTCGCGAAACAGCGGGTGCGTGCCCAGATTGATCCCATTTTCGGCAAACCAGTTGGATGCACCGTTGTGCAGCGTCTGCCGGATGGCCGACGGGGCCTTGGCCGGACCGCGCATAAAGCTGGAGTACTCGTCAAAGGGGATGCCGATCAGTGCCACGGTATCCGGCATCAGTTCCGTGTTGGGGCTATTGTCCGGGTTGTCGATCATATATAGATTCCTTTTTTTCTCACCTGGCGGTCCAGCTTGGACCAACAGAGACTTTCTTATAGATACATCTCTCACGGATGAAAAGTATAGGGATGTGTATTTTGTATGATGTGTCTATTCACAAAAGGTAGATTTTGGTTCAGGCCAAGGCCGCAGTGAAGTTGAAACCGCAGGCGTAGCAGCGCTACGTTGAGGAATTCAGCTGAACGAGAACGCCGGCCTGGGCCGAAAGATGCCTTTTGTGGGCAGATACAGTTTCAAACTCGGGCCGGCACATCCATCACCCTGGCCTCATGCCCGGTGGCGTCGAGAAACCTGCGGACATTGTCCAGGGAAATCACCAGGGTGGCGGTGTTGACCAGCGGGTGGCACTGAAGGGCGTCCGCCTCCCAAATGGCTTTGTCCACGATCACCTGGACCTGGTGGGCGTCGTCGTTCATTACACCCAGGATGGTCACCGCTCCGGGCTCGAGTTCCAGATGTGTTTGCAGGCGATCCGCCGAAGCGAACCTGAGCTTTTTGACCGCCAGGGCCTCGCCAAACGACTTCAGGTCCACCGATTTCTCATCAGGGACGGTCACGAGAAAGTGCTGTTTGCCCTTGTTGTCGCAGATGAACAGGTTTTTGGTCTTTTGGCCGGGCAGTGCCGGCACCAGACGATTCACATCGTCGCAGGTGAAGACCGGCGGATGGTCGTGCCGTTCATAGTCGATGCCGTGGGTGTCGAGATAATCGTAGATCTGCATATTTATTTTTCCTCAGGGTTTATTTTTTTGTATCCGTCCAGTTCAATATCTTGACGCTGCCACCGAGTGCCGCTTTGGCCCGCCTAATCGTTTTTTTGTCGAAATCGAAGACGGCCACGGAAGGGCTATGGGTGGTATTGTCGCTCACCGGTCCAGGGACTCCATAAAACGCAGTATCGCCCCATTGAATGCCTCGGGCTGCTCGATGGGCGACATGTGACCCGCTTTATCGATAGTCTCATGTCGTGCACCGTGGATGTTGGCTGCCATCCAGTCGGCGTATTTGACCGGTGTCAACATGTCGTACACGGCACTGAGCACGAGCACCTGCGTGTTGATGCTGGCCACCTGCGGCATGGCGTCGAAGGCGTCGCATGCGCGAAAATCATTGGCCGTGACGGTCGGGCCGGCGGTCGAGGTGGCCAACACCCGCCGGCAGATATCTTCGTCGGCCTGATTGACCTGGGCCACTGCAAATTTGATCAGCCCTGTCAGGTGCCTGTCGTAATCGTCTTGGATGGTCTCGATGATGGCCGGCAGCACCTTGAGCCGGGCACCGGTATTGGCCAGGATGCCTGCCCGGAGACGATCACCGTGATGAATCAGCAGGTGTAGGGCGATGGCCCCGCCCAGGCTCAACCCGCAGGGGATGGGGGCGGGGGCGTCGACGGCATCCATGAAGCCCATGACCGACCGGGAAAAATCGGAAACCTGCCGGAATCCATCGCCGTCGCTGTTACCGTGGCCGGGCAGATCCACGGCAATGGTGTTGGCCACACCGGTCAGGCCGTCGACCTGGGCCTGCCAGAAACGGCCCTCCTGCCCCGAGCCGTGGATGAACACCAGGGTTGGCCGATCCGGTTCCAGGGGCCAGTGACCGGCCAGAAAAGCAATACCGTCTTGTTTGCGTTTAATCATGTCTGCCGCTTTCCGCATCTGGTGATTGTGGGGACGCTTTGCCAAGCATTCCTTCTACCCCCAAATCGGGCAACGGTTCAATGATTTTTCTTGGCCCTAAAAAGATCTGTGCCAACGCCGGTTCGCGTTGGCTGTGACCTTTCGCTGGACCGCTTTAAACCACTGGAAACGAAAACAGGTCGATTTTGCTGTGTTGAAATAGTATTGGAAAAGCCTTACCTTCTTGCATATTCAACCTGCAAGCCACCTGCGCTTGCACTGATCCTTGCCCTTGAAAACAGTTCTGAACCATTAGGAGGAGAATGCCCATGACGCGTCTACTGGTCGCTGCCCTTGCTCTAATCGCGGTCTTTCCGGCAACGGTTTTTCCCGGTGAAGCCGATGTGACCGGTGTTGAAGTGAGGCAGACGGACAGCGGAATCTATCACTTCGATGTGACCGTGCGCCACGACGATACAGGCTGGGATCACTACGCAGACCAATGGGAGGTGGTGGCACCGGACGGCACGGTGCTGGGGACCCGGACGCTTTACCATCCCCACGTTGACGAACAGCCCTTTACCCGCAGTCTTTCAGGGGTGGCCATTGCCGATACGATTTCCGAAGTGAGCGTTCGCGCCCATGATTCCGTCCACGCCTACGGCGGTAAAACGGTAACCGTCGCGCTGCCTCGCTGAGCCGGCCGTTACTGTCCATTATCATCATTAACCCCAATTGGGCCGTCCATCGGCCTCACGCGGAGGTAGCCATGACACTCTCCATCACATCCAGTGCGTTCACCAATGGCGGGGAAATTCCCGCCAGATACACTTGCGAGGGTGAAGATATCGCCCCGCCGCTGCAATGGACAGGGGTGCCCGGGGACACCAGAAGCCTGGTCCTGATCGTGGATGACCCGGATGCCCCGGACCCTGAAGCACCACGAATGACCTGGGTCCATTGGGTGCTCTACAACATTCCGCCCGAGGCAGACGGGCTGCCGGAGGGCACCACTGCATCTGATCTGCCGCTGGGCACCGGCGAGGGCCTGAACGATTGGAAGCGCACCGGATACGGCGGTCCCTGCCCGCCCATCGGTCGGCATCGTTATTTCCACAAGCTCTATGCGTTAGATACGTTGTTACCGGACCTGAAGAAACCAACCAAGGCCGCCGTCGAATCGGCCATGAAGGGGCATATTGTTGGGCAGGGGGAACTGGTGGGCACCTACCAGAAAAGCCGTTAGCCGGCAGGCCCCTTCAAGCGGCCAACCCCTTTTTCCGGTTTGGTCATGACCCGCTAGGGGCGTTGGCGAACTTTAAATGGATGTCGCCGATCCAAAGCAAATGAAACAGTCGATCGCGGGGATTCAGGTGGAGTCGGTTGGTGGGGGCCATCGGGAGAGGGCTCGAGATCACCTGTTCGATGATCCCGAGCCCTGCTTAAATTTTTTAAACGACCTTCACCGAATAGGTCTTGTCCGCACTGGTGTCGATCACATGGACCCCGCAGGCGATACACGGGATCAAAGGAGTGGACCACCCGGATAACTTCGACGGGACTGGCCGGGTCGGCCACCGGTGTACGCCGACCAGCGCCTGCTCTAAGGGCCCGGGAATCCCCTGGGCACAACGTGGTCCCAGGTTCCAGGTGGTCGGTACCACCATCTGGTAGTTGTCGATAGTCGAACCCTCAATGTTAATCCAGTGCCCCAACGCCCCCCTCGGGGCCTCCAGAAAGCCGGTACCCGAACTGGTCCCCATCGTATATTGCTGGTAAATCTGATTGTTCCCCAGAGACAGGTTGTCCTCCAGTTCGTCCAGCCAGTCCACCATGGCGTCGCCGATGATGGCCGTTTCGATGCCGCGGGCAGCGGTTCGACCCAAGTGTTGAAAGCAGATTCGCCTCGCTTCAGCCCCGTGTCCGCTGAGAAAGTCGTTGAACGGGTTTGACGAATTCGTCCTGGCCCAGGACATAGCCCAGGCCGTAGCCCACGAGAACGCGGGCCAGGGGCCCCACCTCCATGGCTTGACCGTCATGGCGCGGGGCTTTGAGCCAGCTGTAGCGGCTGTCCAGATCCATACCCGTATAGTTGGGCACGGTTTCCCCCACCTCCGGGTGATAATCCGTCGATCCCGCGTACCAGGATCGGGCCACGTGTTCGCTGATATAGGATCGGATCAAACGCTTGAACGTTGAGAATTTCGCCGTTGAGGATCAATCCCCGGGGCATGAACAGATCGGCGGGAACATTGGGGCCCATGGGAAACTCGCCGCAGGCCATGAAATTGGAGAAGCTGCCGACGGTGGTCCACTCGGGGTATTTGGCTGCCACGGCCTTGAGATCGGGGATATACACCGTGTTGACGAATTTTCGGGTCTCTTCCAGGTAGGCGCGAAAGCGGTTCAACCGATCGGCGGACAACTCGCCGCCGCAGGTGACGCCGCCGACGACGGTGGACTGGGGGTGGGGGTTTTTGCCGCCCAAAATGGCCATCATTTTTGCGGCGGTGGCCTGTTTCTTCAAGGCTTCCAGGTAGTGGGCCGTGACCAGCAGGTTCTCTTCCGGGCTCATGACATAGGCGCTGTGGCCCCAGTAGCCGTTGGCAAATGGACCCAGGTTGCCGGTAGCGACCAGCGCTTGCAGCCGTGATTGGGCGCCGGCAAAATCGATGGGGTCGGCATTCGGACTGATGGCGCGGGCCAGGGTTGCGGTAGCCGTGGCATCGGCGTTCAAGGCACTGGTAATGTCGACCCAGTCCAGCCCGTGAAGGTGATAAAAATGGACGATGTGGTCGTGCAGGAACTGGGCGCCGAGCATCAGGTTGCGGATGATGCGGGCGTTGTCGGTAATTTGAACCCCCACCGCATCCTCGATGGCACGCACGGAGGCCAGGTCGTGGACGTAGGTGCACACACCGCACAGGCGTTGGGTGATCAGGGGTGCGTCGAGGGGATCACGGCCGGTCAAAATGGTTTCGATGCCCCGGAACAAGGTGGCGGTGGACCAGGCCTTGGTGACGCGGCCGTCGTTGACTTCCACCTCGATGCGCAGGTGACCTTCGATCCGGCTGACAGGGTCGATGACCACGCGACCGGGCGGGGTGCCGCCATTGTCGTTATCCTGTTCGCTGGCATTGACATAAACCGTCTGGGTCCCGGCAGCAGACAGGGCGAAGGTGGCCAGACCGCCGGTGCCGTCGCCATCTTCGGCAGCCGCCACGGTGACCGGCTGATACTCGTCCCAGTTGCTGGAATCATAAAGGTAGGTGAGGCCGGATACCACCGACAAGTCGGGATCGCCACTGTCATGGCCGACCGTCACGGAAACCGCTCGGCCGGGGTCGGCCGTCAGCTTGACCTGAAAAGCGGCGGTGCCCCCTTCCATGACATTCAGGTCATTTCCATTCAGATCGGTGAGAATCGCATAAGAATTAGCTGCACTGTCGTTTTCGACCTCGGTTGCCGTAAGGGTTGCGGCGATGGCATTCTCGCCGTATATTCTGAACGTTGCCTGACCGTTGGTGCGATCACTATCCTCGGCTGCAGAAAAGGTAACGGACTTCCACTGATTGAAATTGCTTCCTGAAAACACCATTTCCTGTCCAGATGCGATGCCGATGTGTTGATCCCCGGACATCCGCTCGACACGGACCTGAACACTCTCGACTGCCGGCCGCGCCGAGAGCCTGACGTTCACCGTCGCCTGCCCGCCTTCAGGAACCTGAACGGTGCTGACACTAATGACAATTTGCGGATCTTCAATGGGGGGGCTGGGGCTGGTATCCTTGTCGACTTCGGTCGCCGTCAGGGTGGCGGTGCTGACATGTTCTCCAGATAACCTGAACGTGGCTTGGCCGTTGACCTGATCACTGTCCCCGGATGCGGTCAAGGTGACGGTTTTCCACCGGCGGTAATCCCATCTTGAAAATTTCAACTCCTCTCCGGAGGAAACCCTTATGCTTTCATCTCCGGATATTCGCTTTACTTTGACCTCAACACGTCTATCCCTCGGTCGTGAGGAAAGTCTCACGTTAAAGGTAACCTGCCCGCCTTCGGGGACCTGAACGGTGCTGACGCTGGTAACAATCTTCGGATCTGCCATGTTGGAACTCCTATATGATTTTTTCTGGTGTGCCGTTTATATAAATTTCCATCGAATGAGCTGCCCGTTAATCATCGATGGGGCGTACGTGCCCCCGGGAGCCTCCGAGTGGCAGTTGGCGCAGCTGCGGTTGCTGCCCAGGTTGATGTCGTGCTCCCGATGCATGGCCTGCTGAAACCGTCGTGGATCGTCCTGGTGTGATTCTTCTTCTTCGAAAATATCACTGCCGTGACAGCGATTGCAGGAGGCCGTGGTCTGCTCTTCGTGGGCGATGGCATCTTTCCTGTACGTGTGGAACATGGACGCCCACATGGGATTGTAAAAGGGGGCATGGGCATCCCAGAAATTGGGCTCAGCACAGCCGATACACTGGTGTTCGGCCTGCACACACCAGGATTCCTGGTTGTAGAGCGTCTTGTGGCAGTTGTTATACGATCGCGGCCCCTTGCAGTTATACCCTTCCATGCAGCCGTGGGGAACGGTGCAGCTGGAGTGGATGGTCTGGCCGTGGCAAAAGGTGGGTCGACCGTCCGATCGAAGGGCCGGCATCTGGTTGTTGAGCAGGTAGCTGGTAATCAAGGCCACCAGGTTGATGGGATGCGGGGGGCAGCCGGTGATGTTGATGGTGTCCACACCGATGGCGTCTTTGATCCCTTTGGCACCGGTGGGGTTGGGTGCTGCTGCGGCCAGCCCGCCGTAGGCCGCGCAGGTTCCGAAGGCGATGGTGTGTTTGGCGTGCGGAATCACGGATTGGGCGATGTCCAGCATGGTACGCCCGCCGACCATGCCATAAACGCCATTGTCCGCCGTGGGAATGGATCCTTCGGCGATGCAGAGGAACTCGCCGGCGTGGTTGAGCACGGTCTGATCGCGGTTGTATTCGGCCTTTTCACCACAGGCCACCTGGATGGTCTCATGGTAGGTGACGTTGAGGACATCCAGCAGGATGGCAATTACATCGGGTTCGGCTGCCCGCAAAAAGGCCTCGCTGTCTCCGGTGCATTCGCTGAAGTGCAGCCACAATACGGGGGGGCGGTTGTCGCTTGTCAATGCCTGGGCAATTTGGGGGATCATGGTCTGGGAAAGCCCCAATGCCGCAGCCACACTGCCGCAGTACTTTAAAAAGGTTCGTCTTGAAATGTTGTGAGGGGTCATTGCGTCTCCTTTTGATAATCAGTTCACGAACAATGTGATTTAGCCGTCAGTTTCAATTTTTTCACTCCGGTGTACGCTTTGTTCACTTTTTGCATCGACAAACACGCTCGTTCCCATAGCCTCCCTGCCGCTAGTTAAATATAAAGGATATAGAAAAACCGCCGTATATACGTTATTTTGTGCAGGTCAAGTATTTCACTTTCGACGTTGAATAACCTTCTTGAGCACCCTTCACAGCAATTTGCCTGCCAAGTTCTATCGAGAACCCATCACCATCCTCATACCAGCTGTGCAGCGATGCATTTCGCATCAGCTTGACAAGCGGACGCTCCCGCCCGACGGCGACTGGCCCCAGCCGAATGAGGATTGACCCAAACGCCGGTCATTCATATGTGCAGACAATCGATTCGATCAGGTGCCATACGCTCAATTTTTTGTTGACCACAACTCGTAATTAGATTGGTGATCAAATATCGAATGGCGCTCGAAAAGCTGTCTTTGTTTTTATTCCTACCCTCTTTGCATCACACCAACGACCAGGAGGAAACATGAAAAAATTGCTCGCCGGGAAAACTGCGGTGGTGAACGGTTCCGGCAAACGGTCCGGTATCGGTTATGCCGTGGCACGCAAACTGGCCGCGGAGGGGGCCAATCTGGTCATCGCCGACCTGGGGCTCAATGCGGACCCGGAGTTGGCAGTCAAGACCGGGGATGAAAGTGAAATGGCGGATATCGCCCGGGAGATTGCTCGAAATTATGCGGTCGAAACCATGGCCGTCAATCTGGACGTCACCCGCCCCGACAGCGTCGCCCGCATGGTGAAAACCATCGCCGGGCGGTTCGACGCCGTTCATATTCTGGTGAACAACGCCGGCGCCGCCTTTGGCGTGCCCAATGCTGTGCATACCTATGATGGACGCGCATGGATGAAGACCATCGACGTGAACCTGCATGGCGTCTTCCGCGTCAGCCGCGCAGTGCTTCCGATGATGATCCAGGGTGGGGGGGGTGATCGTCAACACCGCCTCCCGGGCCGGCAAGGTGCCGGCCCTGTTCAACGGCGCCTACGCCGTGGCCAAGGCCGGCGTGATCATGCTCACCAAGGTCATGGCCGCGGAATTGGCCGGCAATGGTGTGCGGGTCAACGCCATCTGCCCGGGACAGATTGCCACGGACCTCGAAAAATGGCGCTTCGGTTTGGAAGCACAGTTCTTCGGTTCGACTATAGAAGAAAGAGAGAAAGAAATGTGCAAGACCATTCCTTTTTGCGGTGTTTGTCCACAATGCCCTGGCGTTGAATCTGGGTTACTGGTCCGGTCGGCTGGCCGGGCTGGAGGAGCGGGATGCGCGCGCCACCTGCATCGAGGTGGGTATTCAGAATTCGGCCCTGGGCCTGGTGCTGGTTTTTAATTTTTTCGACGGTCTGGGAGGCATGGCCATTCTCGTGGCCTGGTGGGGGGTGTGGCATATTATCGCCGGTCTGACCACGGCGTTTATCTTCACCCGCCGCCCGTTGTCTGCTGCTGAGCAGGCGGAACCGGCAGCGTTCCGGTTGTGATCGCATTTTTTGGCGGATGCGCGTTTTTCTACAAAGGAGATAGGCGTGGCCGGACGGAAATTTTCCAACACAGTCGTCGTGGTGACCGGCGCGGCCAGCGGAATCGGGCTGGCTGTGGCCAGACGCTTTGCTCGTGCCGGAGCGACCTGCGCCCTGCTTGACGTGGACGAGGCGCGCCTGAAGCAATGCGAGGGGCAGTTCCGCCGGGCCGGCCACCGGGTTATGGGCCTGCCCTGCGATGTGACCCGACGTGCCGACTGTGAATCGGCCATACAGGCCGTCATCGACGGCTTCGGCGGAATCGATGTGCTGTTCAACAACGCCGGCATCACCCAGCGCAGCGCCTTTGCGGAGACCCGCATTGAAGTGTACGAACGGGTCATGGCGGTCAACTTTTTCGGCGCCCTTTACTGCACCAAGGCGGCCATCCACAGCCTGATCCAGCGGCGCGGTCGGATTATTTCCAATGAAAGCATCGCCGGTGTGGCACCGCTGTTGGGCCGCACCGGCTGCGCCGCCAGCAAACACGCCATGCATGGCCTGTTCACCTCCCTGCGCAGCGAAGTCAGGGACCAGGGCGTCCACGTCATGGTGGTCTGCCCCGGCTTCATCATGACCCATCTGCAGGACCGGGCCCTGGGGGGGGGATGGACCCGTCACCCGCAATCGAGGGTCGGAAGGCAGGATACCCCGGAGCGCGCCGCCGAGGCCATCTTCCGCGGGACCCAGAAAGAAAAGGATCTGCTGGTGCTCACCGCCATGGGAAAAATTGCCTATTGGATCAGTCGACTGGCGCCGGGATTTTACGAACGTCGCATGGCCAGCCGATTCAAGGCGGAACTGGAGCACTGAAATCCGTGGCTGGCTGCCAATCTCAATCAGGAATGCAATGGGACTCAAAGAGAGAAGGGAACGGGAGAAAGAAGCGCGCAAGCGTCAGATTTTGACGGCTGCCAGGCGGCTGTTGTTCAAAAAGGGGATTCAGTCCACCAGTATCAACCAGATCGCCCGCACGGCCGAACTGGGGGTCGGCACGATTTATTTTTACTACCAGAGCAAAGAGGAAATATTTTACTCGCTTCAGGAGGAGGGGCTGGATATTCTCTTTCGCGAAATCGATGCCATCGGTCGGGCCAAAACGCCACCCGACGAAAAGCTCCGTGAAACCGGTCTGGCCTACCTGCGTTTCAGCAGCGAGCAGAAAGATTATTTCGACATCATCAACTACTTTCTGGCCACGCCGTCGGTGATTCTCGGAAGCGAACTGAAACAGCAAATCGATCGTAAAGGCAGCCATATCCTGGAGCTGATAGCCGGGTTCATCCATACGGGTATCTTCGACGGCATCTTCAGACCGGTGGATGAAAAAAAATACGCCGTCATGTTCTGGGGGACCCTGCATGGGCTGACCCAGTTTAAAAAGTTGGAGGACACCGTTTTAGAGGGAGACGATCATGGGCAGATTTTCAATTACGCCGTCGACCAATTGATCGGCGGATTGAAACGCACAGATGAACCAGGACCGAGGCCTGAAAACGGATCACGGATGACTGAAAACTGAGGTAGGGTCCGAAGACGGATATTGAACGTCTGGGGCTTCACCACCGAAAATATTAAAAAGCGGTCGTTGCGCCTTGCACCGGTCCACTTTTTCGTTGTATCGTGCAGACGATCAATCCGGGTCGATGGATGCCATTGTTGGCCGGCATAATCGATCCGGTATTCCCATTTTTCACCTCCAATCAAAGGAATCACATGTTGAGATTCATGAAATTGGCCGTCGTAGCAATGGTTATGCTTCTGCCTGCGTCACTGCATGCCGCATTCGAGGTCGAAACCATTCTCAATGCCGACATCGGCGCACCTATCCTGGATGTGGCCACCAACCCGGCCGAAGAACTGGTCTTTGTCCTGACGCCTGGGGCGGTGCTGATCTATTCGACCACCGATCAAGCCGTTCTGGACCGCATCCCGGTTGAAAAACAGTTCGACCGAATCGCCTATCAGGACTCAGACCGGCTGGTCCTGACCGCCGCTGAACCCTCCCGCATCAGCATCGTCCGGTTCAGCCGCATATACGATATCGATCTGTCCGGCAGGGCGGTCAAGGGGCCCCGGGATGCTAAAGTCACCCTCGTGGTATTCGATGACTATCAGTGACCGTACTGTGCTCGGTTAGAGCAATATATCCAGCAGGTGCTGGAAAAATTTCCCGATGACGTCAACTATGTGGTCAAGCACTTCCCGCTTTCCAACCATCAATTCGCCCATCAAGGCGCCATGGCGGCGTTGGCTGCGGGCAGTCAGGGCAAATTCTGGGAGTTCCACAGCCAGCTGCTCGAGAACCACAAGCAGGTCAACGACGAGAAAATTCTGGAGATCGCCGGGGGGATGGGGTTGAATATGGACCAGTTCAATCTGGACCGCCAGAGTGCATCCAGCCGCCGACTGATCCAGGAAGATGTTGAAAACGGCAAAAAAATTGGTGTTCGCGGAACCCCGTCGGTGTTTATGAACGGGAAGCGAATCAGCAACCGGGATTTGGGAAATCTCCCCGAATTGATCGTGCGAGAGCGTGGCAAATGAAAAATAACTTATTTTGGATGGTGTTTCTGGTATTGGCGATATCGATTGCATCGAGCTCGTGCACCCACAAACCCTATCATCCGAACAAAAGCGAGCGTGAGTGGACCATCGACAACGAAGATTGCCAACAATCGGTCAGAGAGGGCATTCGTGATGAGCCCGACACTTATGACAACTTTGACGAGATGCGGCTGATCCGCCAATGCATGAAGGATAAAGGCTGGCGGTGGGAACGCACCGACCTGTTCAACTTTGATAAGCCGACGGCGGAATAGGAAACGGGTTTGATGACGCTGTGGTGTCGCACCGGACTGCTGCTGCTCCTTGCCATGCAACCGCTGGTGCTGGCGGCGGCGGACATCCCTGCCGGGCCGCTGATCGCCCGCGGTGACCGCAACTTCCCCCCGTACGAATTCATCAACGAGAACGGCGAACCGGACGGCTTCAACGTCGATCTTCTCAAGGCTATCTCCCGCCGGCTGGAGATGAATGTGGATATCGGCCTGGATGCGTGGGAGACGGTTCGCGAAGCTTTCGCCAACGGCGATATCCACCTGGTCACCGGAATGATCCGGTCGGCAGAAAGAGAAAAACATTTCGATTTCTCCATTACCCACGCCGGTGTGTTCTATTGCCTGTTCGTTCGCAAGGGATCGCCGATTCAAAATATCGATGACGCCCGGGGAAAGCAGATCCTGGTTCATGCGCAAGCCTACTCCCAGGACTGGCTTGTCGACCGCGAAACCACCGATCAGATCATTCCGGTTTCCTCACCCCAGGAAGCGTTGCAGATGCTGGCCGACGGCCGGTACGATTGTGCCGTCATCGAGCGCCTCAGCGCCCTGATGCTGATGAACCATTTCAAGATAGACAATGTCGCCCTGGCCGGCCCGCCGCTGATGTGTGCACCCTATGCCTTTGCCGTGCAGAAAGGGGAAGATCGGCTGCTGGCGATGCTGAACGAAGGCATCCACCTGATGCACCAGAATGGTGTGTATGAAGACCTGTATCGTAAATGGTTTTCCGTCGCCGATGCCCATACCCGGCGTAAGGCCGTGTTGCGTACCGGTGCCTTGGTGCTGGCCGCCGTCCTCGGTCTGGCGGTCGCCGTGTTGGTCTGGAGCGTTGCCCTCAAGCGGATGGTGCACCGCAGAACCACCGCCCTGCGGCATAGTGACCGACGTTTTCAGGAGCTTTGTGACCTGCTTCCCCAGACCGTCTTCGAGACCGATGCAAAGGGCCGTATCACTTTTTTAAACCGGTCTGGATTTGAGATGATAGGCCTGGGCGAGGCATCGATCCCAGACGGTATTCAACTCTCGGATTTTCTGCCCGGTGAGCCTGATCTCGACGAATGGGTGCAGACCGGTGACTGTCGCGGCAAGGCCTGCGTGGTCAGCGGCCCGGATATTGACGCCTTCCCGGCGCTTCTTTACGTCACCCCTGTACTGTCGGGAGGCAGCCAAACAGGGTTGAGGGGGCTGCTGGTAGACATTACCTTCCAGAAGGAACTGGAAAAACAGGTCATCGAATCTCAGAAGCTGGAGGCCCTGGGGCGGCTGGCCGGAGGTGTGGCCCACGATTTCAACAACATCATCACCGGTATTTCCGGATTCGCCCAAATGATCCGAGCCCAGCCGCACCGCGGAGAGGCGGTTGCAGACAGTTCCGAGAAAATTCTCACCGGGTGTGACCATGCTTCGGATCTGGTGCGTCACTTCCTGACCACCGCGGGACGCCGTCACCCCGAAAAACAGCGGGTGCGGGTGGGGCAACTTGTTTCCGAGATTTTCAAACTGCTTCAGCCCACTTATGGCCTGAACATCACGTTCCACAATACCATCGGCGATCAAAACGATGCCGTGTGGGCCGAACCGGCCCCGGTCTTCCAGGTTCTGATGAACCTTTGCGTAAACGGTGCCCAGGCCATGTCCGGTAAGGGAGGGGCGCTGACAGCGGGGTTGGTGGATAGTGCACCCACCGCTCGGGAAGCGTCTAACATGTTGCCGCAGCGGGTCTTTTTCATCACGGACACCGGCCCGGGAATCGAACCCGACCTCCTGGAGCGCATCTTTGAGCCTTTTTTCACCACTCGGAGCAAGGACAAAGGCACCGGTATCGGACTGTTCGTGGTTTGCCAGGCGCTGGCGGATATGGGTGGTGCCATTCGGGTAGAGAGCCAACCGGGAAAGGGAGCGACCTTTATCGTCACGCTGCCGGCCGCGCCATCGCCTGCCTAGCAGGCCGCATGTGCATTCATCCGGATGCTGTGGCGTGATTGCCCCGCCAGCCGTCCATTGAAGCGGGCATGGTGAAGGAAGCAGAACGTGCGTCATCTGCCCCTGTTCGGTTCGGCTACCCTCGATCGACTGAGGTTCCGGCGATGGGTTTAAAAAGCCGGTCCATGGCTTTGAGATAGCCGGGTGCGCACTGCAGGTAAAAGGAAAGCCCCTTTGAGAAGTTTATCCCCACCACACCATCGATGAACATCTGACTGATTTCCCGCTCGCGTTTAAGGATCGTCTGGCATCCTGCCAGAATGCGCTTCTCTTCGTCTGAGAGGGTTTTAAAGAGGTACCTGAGGGCGGTGCGCGCCCGGGGCTGGTACATCCAGAAGTAGAGCAGGTCCAGGGCTTCGATGACGATGAGTTTTTCCAGGTCCTTGGCATCGGCGTTGGCATCGATGCGTTCCTTGCCGATGGAATCGAGCGTTTCCCACACATTGAGCTCCGGAAGCTGGGCTTCCAGGCGGCCATAGGTGTCAAAGAGCTGGGACAGGGTGTCCGCATAGTCCTGGAATCGGGTCTGAATATTGCTGAACCGGTCGGCCGTTCCCTCGATCACCCCGGCCACGGTGTCCGAGGCCCCCTTGGAGATGACCGCCGCCCATTTTTGCAGATGCCCGTCGATACCCGTCACGCCGAACATTCCCAGCAGGGCGCCGATGAACATGTTGAGGACGATGGCGATGGGTATGGAGAGGATGCTGCGGAAAAAGTTCCCGTACACGGCACCTTTGGGCAGCCCCCGGAACAGATTGTGGCTGGACAGGTAAATACCGTTGGCCACGGCCATGACGGTATACAGGGCCATCGGGTTCGTCGCCGTCGTAATGCCCATGAGTCGATCCAGAAAAAGGGTCTTGACCAGATAGTCCAACAGCGGCACGGAAAACCCGGTAAACAGAAGCGAATCGGATATCCTTACCCAGCTGACATAATCGTTCCAGCGCAACAGCGGCGAACGACTGATGCCGCCGCCACCCAGCACCGACTGGACAATGTTTCTGACCCCCGTGATACCGAACCAGATGAACGCCCCCAAATAGGCCAGCACCCACCATGAGTTGGTCAGGTAGAAGCTGAGAAAGGCCGGAATGAATCCCATGAGTATTTTCAGCCCGTTTCTCACCGTACTGTTCAGGTAAAAGGGCGTAATTTTAGGTTTGGGTGCAGTGATCGGACTGCATTCCAGCCGCAGGCCGTTATCCGACCGGTCGGCTATCCCTCCCAAGGTGACGATGTTCCCTTCCGGTTGCATGCGGGTGAGGTGGGGCTGGACCAGCCAGTCGACTTGAAGGCTTTTGCCGAGCACCTTGAGTAGGGGTAGATGTTGAATCAGGCGCTGGTGAAGTCCCTGGGATCCTTTGGGGCTTCGGTAAGGGATATAGGTGACCCGTTTATAAACCGGTGTCTTGAAAGGAATCACGCTTCGGATGGCCCGGTTCGGCGGTTCCGACGGGTCGCCGACCGCGCAGGGGATCTCTCCCGGCGCCACGTGCTGGCGGTGCTTGCACAATCGGCGGGCGCTGGGAGGAAGTGTCTCCAGGATGGCCAGACCCATGCCGTACATGCGTGAGGAGTGACCGGTCGAGTCGCTGCCGATTCTCGGTTTGAGATGCATGGAGCTGTACATGGCCGTGAACGCGGAGATATCGTGGAGGATGATGCCCAGCTTCTCGATGCGCTCCGTCTTGCCGGCAAAGGGCTTGGCGGTGGCCAGCCGTCCGATGATTCGCCGGATGACCCGCTTCAGATTGATGGCATTGCCTTCGTTGAGTGCCAGCTGGAGCTCGCTGATCTCCTCGATGTAGCAGGTCTTGCCGGTGGTGTAATCCTTGAGGTTGAAGATTTCCAACCGGCTGATCAGGCCGTCGCAGTCGTAGAGAATTTCTACCACGTCCTCGGGTAGGAGATCCGTCAGGTTCAAGGTGACCCGATAACCAGTGTGCAGGCCGATGACCCGTTCCAGCAGCTGCCGGGGCGCCAGGTGGAGCAGTTCCGGGATGTCCGGGTCGTCGTGGACCTGGTTGGGATCGGGGATGTCGGGATTGGCCGCCGGCCGCAGAAACTGATGGACAATGGTTTCCGAGTCCAGGTCGTTCATCCGTTCCACCCATGCTGCCATATCCGCTTTGTGACCTTCATCGGCGCTTTCACAAGCGTCACGCAGTTCCTCCACCTTGCGCTTCATCAGCGGGAGCAGTTGGTGGTGGATGTATTTGGCCAGGTGAAGAATGGACGGCTGGCCGGGCCGAACAAATGCCAGAAAACGGCCGGCGTCCAGCACGGGGATATCCAGACCGGTGGCGGCGTTGATCGCATGCCGGTGAACCCGGTTGAAGGCATCGAGGATGTTCAGCACGTAGCGCTGCCGGTAACGGGTGACCGCGCGGCCCTGGTCCATGAGCCGCCTGACCGCTTCTTCGGCCAGGAAACAGAGGAACGACTGGGCATCGGAAAAGCCCCGGGGGACCCAGATCAGCTGGATATACTTACCCTGGAAACGGGCCGAGAACTCGATGCCGATGCGGATTTGAACCCCCATGATCTGGGCGGCCTCGATCAATTCGGCGGCGGATGGGGGGTCGATGAAATTGTAGTAGATGACCCGCAGACGCCGGATGCCCTTGATCCAGGCATCCATGATCAGGTGGGAGGCTGATTTGCGACCCTTGGTGTTGATGTCATGCACGTGATCGTCGAAGGCCAGTTGATTCCAGGCCTCAGGCATCTCCAGCAAGTGGTAGCGCCGCAGCATCTTTCTGACGATGCTGGGTTTGCCGCTGGCCACCCGCCTGAAATCATGGGCCAGCTTGAGCTGTTCGAGTTCGTGGCCGTGGGCCCGTATCAGATCCTTCATGATGGACAGGAGCACCCGTGCGGCGTTCTTCGGCAGGGTGCCGGCCGAGGCATGCAGCACTTCGTCACGCAGCGAGCGCAGGGCGTTGAGACGATCTTCCAGATCTCCGGCCTCCAAAGACTCGAGGAGGTGGATGACGGCGTAGGCAATGCGAAGACCCCGGGTTTCGGCCAGTTCTTTGATGCCGTGAGGATGAAACCAGGGAAACAGGCCTTTTTTGCGTATGATGGCAGGGGTGGATCTGCTCAGCACACCATTGACGATCGTGAGAAGATCGCGGTCGCGCTTGTCGAAAAATAGGCTCAATGGTCCTCCATGGGGTGATCGACAGTGGTTGGGCTCGTTTTTTCCCTGTGCCGGATATCCTGGAAACAATGAATCGTAAACACCTATTCGGAAATAACAGTTTACAAAACACAAATCTCAAACAAATTCCAAATTACAATGTCCAACACTCAAAAAAGGGCCAACGCCAGCGGTTGGTTATCCTTTGTATTATCGAAGAACGCTTGTGATGCGGATGATCGCGACGAAAGCGTTCTATGGTTGGGGTGGAAACTGTGCCAGGATCTTTTCCACCAGCGTGTCGATGTCCCGGCTGGCTTTCTCCGGGTCCTTGTACTCCTGAAACCGCTGGGTTCCGGTTCCCCGCCAGAGCAGGGTTTGCGATGCCGCATCGACAAAATCGATGGTCAGGGAGCCCTCATCAAATGCGCGGATGTTGTTGCCGGTGCCGATGGCCACGCCGCCACTGCGGCCAAAGCTGCCGATACCGAACCCGATGCCGCCACTGGCGCCGTCCGATTCGATTTTCTGGCGCAGCGTGTATTGATAGCGGATCAGGAAGGTCGGGGCACCGTCTGCTGACTGAACGAAGCCCTTGTCGTAGAGCTGACGTTCCACTGCCGTCCGGATGCGGGTGTCGCGAAGGGGATTGTCGATGCGAAGATCACCGGATTTTTCCTGGGTTTCCGATTCCCAGCGGTAGGCTTGCATCGATTTAAAATCGGTGGCCGGATCATAGTCTTGATTCACCTGGATACCCGAGCATCCGCCGAGAACAAGGGTTGTCATTAAAACAGTGAGCCAGATTTTTCCCATCTTCAAGGCCTCCACGATTGCGGTTCCTGAAATGAAAGATGCCCCAATCCACCGTCGGTCATCCACCGGGTTGGTGTTGAGCATCCAGTCAAAGCCACTCTATCTGTCCATCATAATTAGCATATTCGTTAAATAAGTCAAAACAAGACCGCTTCTGGGGATGAAAAAAGCCTGAACCGTCACGGCGCACAGCGTCTGCCCTGTCTGCAGGGGGCCGGCGGGCAGGCTACTTTTGGCTATTTTACGCATAAAAAAATGGGCTCGCCAAAAAAAGATCACAAATAAGGTTAACTTCGCGATTTAAGTGCCGATAAATGGTCCATCATGATTAGACGCCAACCATCCTTGATCACCATTGCCAGTGAAGAGACGATCAGTTTTCTGATGGTTTCAACGGACGGCCGCTTCCAGAAGCTGGCCAACCTGCCTCTGGAGGGTTTTATAGACGGGAGCGTGAAAGCAGCTGATCTGCCGAAATCGGCACTGCAATCGGTCAACCGACTGCTTGTCGTTCCGGACTATTGGATGGGGAGCCGTTTTGACGAGTTTCAAGCCCGCAAAACATCCGTGATCACTGCATTTATCGAGCGCAAATTAAAACTGGAACAGCCCGCGCTGACCCAGGCCGCCGATTTCTACCATTATGCCGTTGTCCAGGATCAGGACCATCGCCAGCAGTTATACACCTTCTATCTGCAGGAGGAGATCGCCTATCGGCTCTATCGACGGTTGGAAACCCTTGGCATCAGTGCGCTTCGCATAACCACGCCAGCCCAGGTGTGGCAGGCCAAACTGGGTGAGATGGTCGAAGATTTCTCACGAAAAGGGGTCGGATTCATTCATCTGGGCGAGACAGACTGTTTTCTCTATTTTTTCTTCATGGGACAGTTCCTTTTCTCACGCAACATTCAAATTCCGGACACCGAGGGTGACGCGTCCCAGATCTACAACCTGTTGAATTATGAAATTAATCAGTCCTTTTACCTCTATTCACAGAAAACCAAAAGCGCGGTGGACAACCTCTTCATGCTGACGCCGGACGCGTCGGCCGTGGATCAACTGACCGAGTTGTTGGGCCGGGAAGTCCAGGAACTGCCTTCCTTGCAGACGGTGCCGGGCATCCCGGACGAAGCGATGGCCTACCCGTCCTGCCGGGTATTCACGGCCCCGGACTTGACCCGGAACGGTGAGCACTACCTATCCTATCGGCCACTGAAAAATGAACTGGCGTGGCGACCGGTGCAATGGGCCGGTATTGCCGTGGGATTGTTTCTGGCGGTCCTTCTGACCGTCGAATCCGGCGCCCTCTATTTCTGGTCAAGATCGGTCGACCGGCAGATGATCGAACTGACATCGATTGCCGCGGAACCACCGGAACTCGCTCTTCAGGACATATCCCAGGCGCTTGATGAAATCACCCGGGAACTGGAGCGGCCCTCTGGCAGCGTCACCCTGATGCGAACGCTTCTGGCCATGCCCGAGGGGGTGTCGGTGAGAAAGATTTCTCTCGACGTATCGGGCACACCCACACTGAAGATGGAGGCGGTGGTCGATGCGGACCATCCGGACGCTTTCAAGGCCACGCTTGCCGTCTTTTTGAATCAGCTCAACCAGCGATTTAACCTGAAGCCCAATGCCCTTCGGGAAAAGGACGTGGTCATCCGGTTGGACCGAAGCGAAGGCGATGGAAGAAGACCCGTTTATCAGATCAATTTCGGCTTCGAGATATCATGAAGACCAGACTAAGCAAGAAATGGCTGACCGTTGGCGTGATCTGGGGCGTGGTGCTGGCCATGACCGGTTGGAACTTCCTTCTTGTCAATCAGGTCCAATCGCGGCGTGAGGAACTGGGAACCCTTCGGATGGATCTGAACTTTTTACGATCCAAGCAAACCGGCATCCAGGAGGTGCACCGGCAACAGTTTCGGTTGACCCATCCAGTGAAATCGTTTGGCCTGGGGTTTCTGGTGGTTGAGAATGATCTGAAACGACTCTCCTGGGATTTTGGTCTCCAGCAGATGCAGGTGGAAGCAGATGACAACACCCAGGACGCCCGGTCGGTGTCCATTTCGATTCTTGCTGCCGGACCGGTGCCGGCCATCGTGGGATGGATTGCCGCCGTGGAAGAGGCTTACCCCTATCTGGTGATTGAGCACATGGACATCTCCTACGACAATCGAAACCGGATAAGCCGGCTCCAGGCGGTCTTCAACTACCGCTACATACTTGCCGAACCGGAGAGGATGGGCTGACATGCATCGATTGGGCAGCCGCATGCATGTGTTGATCGGCCTGTGGATTCTGGCCGGCCTGGTGGTGGTTGGCGTCAACGGAACCATGCTCATGTCGCTGCTGGATGAGCCGCTTGCCGGTTATTCCAGCGGGGTCCGGATCGCCGACCAGGGATTCCGGAAATATCGCATGCTGGTAACCGCCCAGGCTGAAAAAATCACTTCCGGTATGGATCGGCTGATCAGCCGGTTTGAAACCGGGGTTGTGGAAGAAGAAAAACCGGCAATTAAAAAACCGCCTGCCCCGCCGTCAATTGCAAAAAAAAGGGCACCTGCGCCGGTGGCGCTGCCGACGCTGACGGGTATTATGACCAGTCGATCCAGCGATGGTGATGCCAGGCGGCTGGCCGTATTGGACGGACGCATCTATGCTGAAGGAGAGCAGCTCGGCAATCTCACGGTAAAAGGGATCGCCCGTGGGGGCGTCTCCCTGGTCAAGGGCGGTCAGGCCTGGTTTCTAAAGGCACCGGATATTGCCTATTCGTTAACCACACAATGAACCATCGCACCGGCCACCTGCTTTCAGGGGGAAAAATGGTACTGAGACTGAAACACACAAAACGGTTCGGGCTGACTATTCTGGTCCTGGTCTTTCTGGTTGGATGCGCGGTGACGCCGCCCCGTCAGCCGGCGATTGAACCCGTCGATCGGGATGCGATCAAGGCGGCCCTGAAGCGGGACACCCATCCGGCCCCGCCGGGTCCGCCGCCTTTTTCCCAGATGATCCTGCCCAAGACCGCAGAACTGGACCTTCCGGAAACCCTCTATTCGATGACGTTGAACGACGTGCCCCTGTCGGCCGCCATCGAAGCCGTCATGCAGGGGTCCCAGCTGAATCTGTCGGTGGAGTCGGACGTGGACCTGTCGCGGCGGGTCACAGTCCATCTGAAACAGGCCACTTTTGCCGAAGCCATGGACATGCTGGTGAAAAACGGTGCCGGATACGCCTGGACCGTTGAGGAGGAGATGCTGTTCATCAAGACGTTCATGGAGCGGATCTATGCCTTCGACTACCTGGACATGCCCGGCAAGACCGATATCCAGGTAGGCGGGGACATGCTGGGATCCAGCGTTGAAGAATCCGGTGTCAGCGGCAAATATGTCTTGAAGACCAGCAAAAGTGAGGAGACATCGGACGCCTGGCTGGCCATCGAAAAAACCCTGACTACGCTCAAATCCGAAGATGGCATCGTGCGTCTGAATCGCAACGGCGGACTGATCTATATGGCCGACACGCCCAAGCGGGTGACCGCCATGGTCCGGTTTCTGGATGCCATGTCCGAGGCGCTTAACCGGCAGGTGTTCATCGAGGCCAAGATCATGGAGGTTCGACTGAGCGATAAAAATGAATTGGGTATCGACTGGACGGCTTTGGATGTGGCCTTTACCTCCGCCTCGGGATTTTTTGTGGACAACTTCAACCTGAGCATCAACGGCGGCAGCACGCTGACCTTGGCGAACCAGTCGGCATTGAATGCAGTCGTGGATTTTCTGCACACCCAGGGCGACGTGTCGGTCGTGTCCAATCCTCACCTTGCCCTGATGAACGGACGATCCGCCCTGTTGACCGTCGGATTCCAGTTTCCCTATGGCGATATTGACGGCGTCGATAGGGACGACGACACCAAGGTGGTGACTTTTGGTGTCAGCATTAAACGTGCGATTCTGGGCCTGCAGTTCGGGATTGCGGTTCAGATTGCCGCCGACGGTATTGTGACCATGAATATCGTTCCTACCATCACCCGCATCCAGGAAGAAGAAGATGTGGAACTGCCTACCTCCGCTACCTCTACTCAGACCATCAAAAACCCGATCATCGACCTTCAGGAACTGTCCACCACAGTAAGGGTGCGTGAAGGTAATACCGTGGTGCTGGCCGGTCTGATCAGCCAGGTGAAAAACCAGAAACATGAGGGGGTGAGCGGTCTGGGGAATCTGCCCCTGGTGGGTGGATGGTTCAAACATGCGGAAGACACGGTGCAGACGCGTGAGCTGGTAATTTTCATCACCCCCCATATCCGGCAGGACGTGTAAGCGGAGTGCGGTACAAAAAATAAAATGTTTTCAATTATTCAAGATATGAACGAAATAGCCGATATAAACGTGAAGTGAGCCGTGCCGGACAATGATCGAGGGCATTGGGCCTGCTGAAAATGAGAACTGAAAATGGAGGACTGGTTATGACAAGGAATCAAAAAGGCTTTACACTGGTGGAGATCGCCATCGTGCTGGTGATCATCGGACTGCTGATCGGCGGGGTCCTCAAGGGTCAGGCCATGATCCAGAACGCCAAGGTCAAGCGGGTGGTCAAATCCGCAGACGAGATGCGGGCCGCCTTCTATACCTTTTACGACAAATACGGTGCCTATGCCGGAGACGAGAACCTGGCCACCAGCCCGCCCAGCGATACCAACAACGGCAATGGTAACGGGCTGATTACCGCCGCAGAGGCCCCGTTTGTCTTCCAGGATCTGGTGCTGGCCGGCATCATCGACGGGACCTTCGACGGCAGCGCCACCAGCCTTCCCAAACATGCGTTCGGCGGTGTTTATCGAATTTACTGGGTGAACCCCGGCTCCGGTGCCAACCACCATATCCGCTACGACAACCTGCCGTGGGACGTGGCCCTGGAGATCGACACCAAGTATGACGACGGCGTATACAATACGGGCACCATCCGCGCCAATGAGAACTACACGGCGGCGGGCAGCCCGGTGGCGTATTTTTACCTGCCGCTATAGGCTGTCAAGGCCTGCAGGGTGGCCGGAAAATCTGTCGCCGCTTCGCGCAGGAATCCACACTGTGGAGGCGGTGGCGTTATCGCATAGGATCCGTAAGCTAGCGCGACGATCGATCTTTGTGTGGGATGCCATGAAAAACCGCCAGGCCGGCTTCACCATCATCGAGATGGCCATGGTCATGGTCATCATCGGGCTCATCGTGGGCTTCGGCGCCTCGCTCATTGGTCCGCTTTCCATCCGGGCCAAACGGATCGAGTCCACCGAAACGGTGGATGCCGGTGCCGAGGCGGTTGTCGGCCATTCCGCCGCCAACCGGGGTGTCCTGCCCACGGCGGCCCAGTTTCCCGGCGTCATCAAAAAACGCAACGACGCCTGGAGCCGGCCCATTCAATACATCTATGATTCCGCTCTGGCCGATGGAAACCCAACCACTGGAGACCTGTGCACCCGCCGGACCACCCGGATCACCCTGCGCCAGTGCCCGGATGCCGCCTGCAGCGCTCCGGTTTCTGTGGCCAACGTGGCCTTTCTGGTGCTGAGCGGCGGTGAGAACTTCAACAACCAGACTGCCGGCAGCCTGGCCGTCAACGCGGCCACGGTCATCGACGTCTACCCGAACGGGCTGGGCAACGTGGACGGCTATGCCGCCGACTTCAACCGGGCCGAGCCCTTTGACGACATCCTCCAGTGGGCCACCCTGGACGAGCTGCGCGGCAAGATCGGCTGCCGGGGCCCGCAGCTGGCGGTAATGAACAACGAACTGCCTCCCGGTCGGACCACCAGCCCCTATTCGGCGGCGGTTTACGTTGACGGCGGCGTTCCCTTTGCCGCCGGCGGCGATTACCTCTGGTGCGTCGAGACGCCCACCGGGGTCGCACCTTCCGGCTTGAACGTTCGCAACCACACGGACACGGGCAACATCGGAATCGACACGGATGGCTCCGTGCTGGCCGAAAGCAGCGCCGTCTGGACACGTGCCGACCACCTGTTGATCAACGGCACGCCAACGGTTGCCGGAAGCTTTCTGCTGACCGTCTGGGTCCGTGACAACAGCAACCCGGGCAATGACGCGGCCTGCGCCGGCGGTGCGAGCCTGGACAACTGCACCAGTCGTTCCTTTGTCTTGACCGTCAACCCCTAACCCGGACAAGCCGGAAGGCGCACACCCATGGCAATTCCCGGATTCTTCCGACCAGCAACCGGCCAGGCCGGCATGGCCCTGATGCCCATTGTGCTGACCTTCGTGATCGCCGGGGCGTTGATCGGTGCCGGGATGCATCTGGTGGGCCCGACGACCCGGCGGATGCGATCCGAAACGACCCGCAACCTACTCGACCGGGCATCCCGTTCCGTCATCGCCTGGAGCGTGGCCAGCGGCCGCCTGCCCACGACCGCGGAATTTGTCACGGCTGCCGGTGTTCGCGACGATCCCTGGCGGCGTGCGTTGGTCTACGTGTATGACGGCAATCTGGCCGCTTCCGCCGGCGGGGGCCTGTGCGGCCGGGAGTCGACGGGGATCGTTGCCGATGGTGCGGCAGACACGGCATTTTTCATCGTCAGCGGTGGTGAGAATGTGAGTGTCGATACCACACCGGGCGTCTCGGGGGCCTATGCCGGCAACGCCGCCATTTCCGTGCTCGACCTGGCCAAGGTCGTATCGCTGGCCGATCTGGGCAACCGGGCTGGCTGCTACGACCGCACGGCCGGCCGGCTGGCCATGCTCAACAACGAACTTCCCGGGGGCTGCAGCGGCGAACCCTACCGCGGTGACCTGTTTGCCGAGGGCGGCGTCCCGCCCTACACCTGGGCGGCGACCAGCCTGCCGGCCTGGATGACCCTCGCCCCGGCCGGTGCGGCCTGCGACCTCAGCGGCAGCCCGGCCATCCCCGGTGCCCACACGCTGGCAGCGACGCTGACCGATTCAGCAGGAACAGTTGTGGAGCGGCGCTTCGATATCGGTGTGGCCGCATGCGCTGCCGGACCTTCACCGGTCTCCAAATGGGATTTCAACGAAGGTGCCGGCCCGACGGCCGGCGACGGCGCGGGTCCCAACAATGGGGTCCTGGTCGGAAACACCACCTGGACCACCGACACCCCGGACGGCAGCGGGGCAGTCGCTCTCCTTTGACGGTTCCGGCGATTACGTGCGCGTGAGCGACCATTCCAGCCTTCACCTGACCGGCCAGCTCACCCTGATGGCCTGGGTCAAAGAGACCGCCATCGGTCAGTATGCCAAGGTCATTTCCCGTCGCAGCGGGTATTATTTCTACTTTCTGGGGGTGGACAACGGTAAGCCCTACGGCGGCATCGGTGACGATGTCACTTACACGGTTACGGGGAAATCCCTGCTCATGTCCCTCGATCGCTGGAACCATCTGGCCCTTGTGTACGACGATGCCGTCGACCGCATGTTCCTGCATTTCGACGGCACCGAACGCATGACGACGGTGACGCAGAGCCTTTCGCCGACCGTCGGGGTGGATGTTTCCATCGGTGCGGATTCCGAGGGCTCGGCCGGCTATTTCAACGGGGATGTCGATGACGTGGCCGTTTACGACAGAGCCCTGACCGATGCGGAAATTCGTGGTCTGTTGGCCGGGCCCGCTCATCCCGACCGGGTGGTGTCCTACGCGTTCAACGGTAATGCCGACGACGGCGGGGGCGGTGGGCATGACGGCACGCTGGTCGGCGGGGCCTATACGGCGGACCGCTTCGGCCTGCCCAACGCCGCCCTGCGCCTGGACGGCAGCGACCATGTCCGCGTGGCCGATCACCCCGACCTGCGCCTGACCGGCGGGCTGACCCTGGCCGCCTGGATCCGTGAGCGCACGCCGGGGGCCCATGCCAAGATCATCTCACGGCGCGCCGGCAACTACTTCTACTTTTTGGGGGTGGACAACGGCCGGCCATACGGCGGCATCGGCGATGGCGGCAGCTACACGGTGACGCGCAAATCCATCGCCATGATCCCGGACCAGTGGCATTTCGTGGCCTTCGTCTACGACGATGCCGCCGACAGCATGCGCATTTACTTCGACGGCAGCCTGGATGAAACCGCCGTGGCCGTGAGCCTGCCCGTGCTGCCCGGCGTCGACCTGACCATCGGTGCCGACAACGAGGGCAGCCAGCATTTCTTCACGGGATCGATCGACGGTGTGGCCATCTACGACCAGGCGCTGACGGTGGACCAGATCAGGGAGGATTATTAATTGGTTCTGAGTTCTGGGTTCTGAGTTCTGCGTTTGGGGGGATGAATGTCGTCATTTGAGAAATTTGAGGATATCGAGGCTTGGAAAAAGGCCAGGGAGTTGACGACGGCAATCTATGCAACAACCAATGGCGGCAGCTTTGCTCGAGATTTCGGGTTACGAGATCAGATCAGGCGCGCTGCAGTTTCTACGATGGCCAATATTGCGGAGGGATTCGGACGCGGCGGTAACAAGGAATTCATCCAGTTTCTTGCGGTGGCGAAGGGCTCTGCTTCGGAAGTCCAGTCTCAGCTGTATGTCGCTTTAGATGCCGGCTATTTGAACCAAACGCAATTTAAAGAACTCTATACAGAAACGGAAACTACCGCCCGGCTTATCGGCGGTCTGCTCCGGTATCTCCAGAACAACGATTTCAAGGGATCAAAATACAAATGAATATTGGGTTCTGCGTTCTATCTTTAAGAATCAAGAAGACCAGGCTGAAGGCGACAAAAAATAGATATGTGTTGGCAAATATGAATAAGTGATTTCTCCAACCCAGAACCCAGAACCCAGAACTCAGAATTTCCCAATCACATCATAAAGCGGCAAGAGAATCGACAGGACGATTAAGCCGAAAACACCACCCAGCATGATGATGGACATGGGTTCGATGGTGGCGATCATGGTCTGAACGGTTCGTTTGGCCTCCCGGTCGTAGTAGCTGCCCAACCGTTCGAAGCAGACATCCAGGGTGCCGGTGGTTTCGCCGTTGCGTATGGCGCCGAGCAGCAGCGGGGGAAAACCGCCGGCCCGGTCGAAGCCGTCCGAGATGGCGTCGCCCCGCTGAACTGCGTCAAAGGCTTTTTTGAGCAGCATCTCCAGGTAGCGGTTGCCCAAAACGTTGGCCGAAAGGATCTCGAAGATCCCGTTGATGGACATGCCGGCCTGGTACATGGTGGCAAAGTTGTGGCTGAGCCGGGCCATGGCGATGTTCGATATCACCCCGCCGACGACCGGCAGGTTGAGAAGGTGGCGGTGAAACAGCACCCCGCCTTTTTCGGTGCGCTGAAGCACGTAGACGGCAATGGCGGACAGCACCATCGCCGTGGTGATGACGGCCCACCAGTTTCTGAAGAAGTTGCTCAGGTTCAGGATAAAGCGGGTCATGGTGGGCAGTTCGACACCCATCTGCACCAGCAGGCCGGCCAGCTGAGGCAGCACATACCCCACCCAGACGCCGATCACGGCAACGATGACGATGATCACGAACGAGGGGTAAATGGCCGCCCGCTTGACGGTCGAGCGGATCTCTTCTTTCCACTCCAGAAACGCGGAGAGATCCTTGAGACATTTGGGCAGTACGCCGGTTTCCTCGCCCATGCGGATGATGGCCAGGTCGAGCTTGCCGAAGGCCTTTGGAAACTTGGACATGGCGGTGGTGAAGGTGTTGCCGTTTTCGATGGCGATGCGTATTTCGTCGACGATACGCCGCATGGGCCGCGAGGGCAGCCCGACGGCATTTTCCTCGAGTGCCGCCAGCATGGGCAGGCCCAGTTCCAGGGTCTGGTAGAGCCGGTGGTAGAACTCGATGATATCACGTTGGCGGATGCGCTCCCCAAGGATGCTCTTGCCCATGAACCCGTCGGTGTGCAGCTGGCTGGATACCAGGGTGAGTTCCTTGTCCAGCAGCTTGCCTTCCAGTTCACTTTCGCTGGCGGCAATGGCGCTTCCCTTTAACAGGCGGCCGGCACTGTCTATGGCCTGGTAGACAAATTTAGGCATCGGCCACCACCCGGTAGACTTCCTCGAAGGAGGTGAGGCCGGCGGCCGCCTTTCTCAGGGCCTGCTTGAGCATCAGGCTGGTGCCGGCTTTCACGGCCGCCTCTTCGATGGTGCTGTGCAGCGCGCCGGAGAAGATCAGGGCCTGGATCTCCCGGTCCACGCGGATGACTTCATAAATGCCCGTTCTGCCACGGTAGCCGGCCTGATAGCACGAGTCGCACCCGACCGGGACCACCAGGCGCTCCGGCGGGGCAATGCCGTGCTGGTCGAACAAGGCCACCTGCTGCTCGGTAGGCTCGGCGTGGTCGCAGCAGTTTGTGCAGATTTTGCGGACCAGGCGCTGGGCGATGACCAGGCTCAGGGATGAGGCCAAAATGCCCTTGCTCACCCCCAGGTCCAGCAGTCGGTTGATGGCCGACGCGGCGTCGTTGGTGTGCAGGGTGGAAAAAACCAGGTGACCGGTCATGGATGCCCGCAGGGCCAGGTCGGCCGTTTCCGTGTCCCGGATTTCGCCCACGAGGATGATGTCCGGGTCCTGGCGCATGGCCGACCGCAGCGCGTTGCCGAAAGAGAGCCCCGCCTTGGGGTTGACGGCGGTCTGGCGAATGGTCGGGATGATATACTCGATGGGATCCTCAACGGTCATCACGTTGATGTTGGGGCTGTTGACCGTCATCAGGGCCGAGTAGAGTGTCGTGGTCTTGCCTGAACCGGTCGGACCGGTGGCCACGATCAGCCCGTAAGGTCGCTTGATGTGTGACAGGAAAAGATCGAAATCGGATTCTTCCAGGCCCAGGCGCCGCAGGTTGCCGACCACCTTGCTGTAGATCAGCAGCCGCATGACCGCGGTTTCCCCTAAATGGGTGGGGAAGGTGGAGACGCGAAGGTCGATTTCCCCGATTTCACCGGAATACTTGATGCGCCCGTCGTGGGGAATGTTGGGGTTGGAGATGTCCATGTCCGCCATGATCTTGAACCGGGTGAGCAGGCTCTTGTGAAAGCGGATGGGAAAGAGGAACTTCTGCTGCAGCACGCCGTCGATCCGGTAGTAGATGCGGGACAGCTTCACGTCGGGCACCACGTGGATATCACTGGCGCCCAGCACCAGCCCTTTTTCGATCAGGCGGTCGCCCAGCAGGACGATCTGATTTTCTTCGAATTCGCCGTCGGTCACCGTGGCCCGGGTGATGCGATCGATGTCGAGGTCGATGGCCAGCGCCGTCTTGTAGTAAAGGTCGATGGCACCCGCCAGCCAGTCCTTGGAGGCGATGTAGGTTTCCACCCGGCAGCCGGTGATGCGGGCCAGTTTGTCCTTGGCGACCACGTCAAAGGGGTTGTTGGTGGCGGCCAGGATGGTGTCGTCCCGCTTCTGCAGCGGCATGATGCCGTGGGTGGTGACGAACTCCTGGGGGACCTGGGCGATCAGGCCGGGGTCCACCTTGATGGCATCCGTGTCGAGAAGCTTGGCGCCGCTTTGCACCGCCAGGCTCATCTGGAGCTGTTCCTGGGTGACCCAGTCCAGCCGCAGGAGCACGTCGCCCAGCATGATCCCGGTTTTTTTGGATTCCGTGAGGGCCATCTCCAGCTGGTCCTGGTCGACGAACCCTAATTCGATGAGAATATCGCCAATGCGTTTGGCCATCTTACTGCCCCGTTGCCGGTGATTGGGCGGTGTCGAGATACCGCCTGAGGGTCCGGATGCGTTGGGTAATGGTTTCCTTGTCGGTTGCAGACGGTTCGGACGGGATTCGCAGAACGGCCTCGTAATGGGCCACCGCCTCCGGATAGAAGCCCAGCGCATCGCAGGTTACCGCCAGGTTGAACTGAAGCCGGGGATCGCCGGGCCGTTCCGTTTCGACTTCGCGGTACAGGTCCAGGGCTTCGGGGAGCCGGTTCATGCGGGCAAAGGCCACGGCCCGGTGAAAACGAATTTCCCAGGGGGTTGCATCCGACAGCGCGCTTGCCTGGTCCAGGTAGTCCAGGGCCTTTTCAGGGGCGCCCATGCCGATTGCCGCCATGGCCAGGTTCAACAGCACCCCCTGGGGTCGCGGGGTTGACCGTTCCAGTCGTTCGAGAAGGGGGGCGGCCTGGGTATATTTTCCCTGCTGTATGTATGCGGCGGCCAGGTTAAGCATGGCGTCCGGGTGGTTTGAATGGGCCTTGAGGACCTGCCGGTAAAGGCGGATGGCCTCGGCCAGGCGACCGTTGCGATGGTATGTGCGGGCCTTTTTGTAAAACAGATCCTCCTCCGCCGGGTACGGGGCGTTATTGCGGACCGGCGCGCCTGCGTTCAACTTGCCTGGGGTCTCGGATGCCTGACCGGGCGCGGGCGAGGGGGACTGCCGAGATGCCACCGGTCGGTTTTTCTCACGCGGGTCGGTTTGAATCGGACCGGGTTCGAAGGCGCGGGAGAGGTCGCTCGGTTCCTGTTGAGACGGTTCGACGGTCGTTTCAATCGTCAACGCGGCCTCGGCGGCTGACTGGACGGCCGGTACCTCATCGGCCGGTGTCAGCGCCGCGACAGATTCGCCGGCGCGGATGTCCGGTAAGTCGCCGTTGACCGTCGGCGGCGGCGCCGGGTTCACCTCGGCCGTGGCCAGGAGATTTCCCTCGGGTGGATTCCCGGATACCACGGTTTCCGTCCGACGATCTGCCGATGCCGGCAGGGGCTCGCCAGCGGACCGATGCTGGACGTCGGATGTCGTCTCAATGGGATGGTTCGCCGGCGGTAAGGATCGTCCAGGCTGGGGCGTCATCACCAGCAGGCTTTTGCCCGTGCCGGATTGCATCAGGTAATTTCCGTAAAAGACCCCGATGCTCAGCAGGATCAACCCGGCCAGAACGACGAGCCAGCGCCTGGTTATCCGAGGCCGTCCGGATACCTCGATAAAGCCCTTAGCATCGGGGATTCCCGTGGTCTCACGACTTTTTTTTCTCAGGGCGTCGTTCATCAGGCTCATGCAAATGACTCCGGTTTGACTCCATCAGACGGTGACGCGTGTTAACGGGTAACCACCTGGGCCAGGATCTGGCCGCTGCTGTTTATCCGTTTGGCAGTCACGACTGCGTCTTCAACCGATACAAAAAGACCGGTATAGATTTCATTATCGCCCGCCAGGCCCGTTTCCATTAGGCTGTCATAGCCGATTTCTGAAATAAATCTAAGAATTTCGGCCTCCGTCAGGTCCGGTCGTCCCGGCAGAACACGGACCGTCCACGGTGCATGGATGACCCGGGCCTCCTTTAACTGGTGCGCGTCCCTGTATCGGACGGCCTGGTTCCGGCTTTCGAATTTGCCGGCGAGGATCCGGTACCACTGGCCGCCCTCTACTGCCTGCCAGTGAGCGGGTATGGCTTTCTGGCGGTATTGGGCCACGCTGCGCCTGGCGCGCTCTTTTGTGCGAAACGATCCCAACTGGAGGGCATAGGTGGCGGGTGAGGGGGGTTGGGGCAAGACCCGTTTCTTCTCAACTGGAACTGGCAGACTGGTGCTGCCCGTCGTACAGGTGGTAACCGCGGTTATTTTACCCGCTGCCGCCTCACCGGCTGGCAGTTCTATTGGCGAGGGGACAAGGCAAACCCCGCCGGAATCAGGCGGCTGTGATCCCGGCGCCAGCCCCGTGGTTTCCTCGATTGCCGCGGGGAGGAGCTGGGCCGGTGTAGCCGGGGTACGGTCGTCGGGGCGAAGGGCCCAAACCACGGCGGCAAAGAGCACCAGCAGCAGCATGGCGGCTGCCGGCAACCCGTAGCGCAGAATGGGGCCGCCGTTTCGGGCCCCGCGAATATCCGGGTCCGGCAGCTCGGCCAGGGCCCGGTTCACATGGGCAGGCCCGAGGACCGGTGCATCGCTGATGTAGCCGGCGGTGAGGGTAAAATCGCAGAGCTTGTTGATCAGCCGCGGGATCCCGCCGGACCGTTTGTGGATCAATTGCGTGGCGGCATGGGAAAAACACACCTGGCCCGTGTTGCCGGCAACGGAAAGCCGCCGGAAGATATACGCGCCGGTCTCCTGAACGGTCAGCGGGTTGAGGCGGCAATGCACGGCTATGCGCTGCTTCAACTGCCGCAGCCGATCGTTGGCCAGCATGTCCAGCAGTTCCGGCTGGCCGGACAGGACCACCTGGATGAGTTTACGCTTGTCCGACTCCAGGTTGGACAGCAGGCGCAGGTCTTCCAGGGTTTCGGGTGTCATGGTCTGGGCATCGTCGATGATCA
This sequence comes from uncultured delta proteobacterium, assembly GCA_963697405.1. Taxonomy (GTDB): domain Bacteria; phylum Desulfobacterota; class Desulfobacteria; order Desulfobacterales; family Desulfosarcinaceae; genus Desulfosarcina. The sequence goes on from CAVONY010000042.1 coordinate 230,458, forward strand.
CCACAAAGGGACGGTTCGTACTGTCGGCCAGCAGGCGCTGGTTGAGCTGGTCGATGAGCGCTTTTTTGGTGGCCTGCGCCGGCGGGGGTGTGCCCAGGTCCTCGAGGATGCTGGCCAGCAGTTCGTGGCCGGAAAGCGACGGATTGATCACGTAGACGGTTTCGGCGTCGAGGCTCAGCCGATCGAGCAGCGCCCGGCACAAGGTGGTTTTACCGGTGCCCACCTCCCCGGTGAGCAGGACGAAGCCCATGCGACCGTCGATGGCGTAGCCGATTTTGTCGAGCACCTGCTGGTGGCAGCTGGCCGAGAAGAGAAACTCCGGGTCCGGGGTGATGGCAAAGGGGGCTTCGCTGAGCTGGTAATGCTCCAGGTAGACCCGATCCGGCGGTGTGTCCACCGGGTCGGCGAAGACAAGTTTGAACATGGGTTCCGACATCGGAATCCTCTGGGTTGCGGGTCCGGCGCAAGGGGGCGATCAGGGAAAATAGCGCCTGATCGTTTCCGGGCTTCTCCACCAGTTATCGGCCTGGATGGTGAGTTCTTTAATTTGTTTTTCAACATCCTGACGAAGGGCTTCGAAGGCCTCGGGATCAAGCCGGCGGGGAACATGGATGGGCGGGGTGAAACGGACGAAGACCCGGGAGAAGGGTTTGGGTACCATGAAGCGGTCCCAGCTGTTGAAAACCCAGCGCCGTTCGGCAGACGTGACCACCGGCAGGATGGGCGCTCCAGAGAACTGGGCGATGGTAAGCAGGCCGGGCTTGACCACCCCGAAAGGCCCCTGGGGGCCGTCGACGATGTGCCCGACGCGATATCCCCGGCTGGTCAGGGATCGGAGTTCTTTGAGGGCGTGGACACCGCCTCTTGTAGACGACCCCCGCACCGAACGCCACCCCAGGATGTCCACCACCCGGGCGATCATCTCCCCGTCCCGGCTCTGGCTGATCATGATGGCGATGGGCTTCCGGGTGGCAAAGAAGGTGATGCCCGGGAAAAACCGCTGATGCCAGGAGGCGTAGACCACAGTGCCGTGGGCATCGAGCGCATCCTGTTCGTGGTGCGCATCCACCAGCCGGAAGCGGTAGGTGCGGGAGATGAGTTTGACCAGCACCAGACCGGCCCGGGGAAAGAGTTGGCGGTAACAGAACTTCTTGAGGATGTCTTTGAATCTCATGGAGTTTCGGTCAAACAAGGGTGCAGATAAAAATTGGCAGGCCAGGAGGGATTCGAACCCCCAACACCCGGATTTGGAGTCCGGTGCTCTACCAATTCGAGCTACTGGCCTGCAAGGTGTCGGGGGAATTTTATACAACAGAAAATCAAAAAAGTCTGCAAAAAATAACTCGGCGGCGACCCTTCCACCCGTGCGGCCAGTCCGCTTCAGTATTGATGACGTCGTAAAAAGCTGTTGCAGGCGCTGCCTAACCATCTATCCGAAAGGAAACGGGATGATGCAGGAGCGGCTTCCAGCCGCGATAATGCCATGTGATCACGGTTGGAAGCCGCTCCTGTGAAAAACGGGCCTTTATCTCATTTCATAAAAAGCGCCGCACGACTGACATGGATGCGGGGACGGGCTATCTGTTCAAATCCGATCTGCCTGCACAGTTTAACCTCTTCAGTGAACCGTTTCCGGGAGGTATGAATTTTCGGCTCGACCAGCAGATAGGTTCCGCCCTCCTTTAAAAATGAATACCAGGTCCCCAGAAAGGCTGCTTTGTCGTCGACTTCGTGCAGCATCCAGAACATGAGGATGAAATCCAGCGGCCCATCGATGTATTTATTCTCGCTGCCCGCCAGCACGGTCTGGATTCGCTGCCCGGCATCCTGTTTTCGGGCGCGCCTATTCAACACATCGAGCATCTGCTGCTGCAGGTCCACGGCGAATACGTTGCCCGAAGGCCCAACATAGTCGGCCATGGCGATTGAAAAATATCCCATTCCACAGCCGATATCCGCCACACGATCGCCTTCAGACAGGTAGGGTTTCAAAATGACATGCGTATCGTGAAACCACCTGCGCAGCCGGTGGTCCCACGAGTAGGCCATCCACCATGGGCAGGTGTGTTCTTCGAACAGCAGAAATTTTTTAATCCAACTCATCCTGGCACCTTTGCTGGCGGCACTGACGAGAATGCGCCTTGCGTGCCGTTAGGTATAAGCTTATAGTAGGAATTATCCGGTGAAACCATAAAAGGGTGTTGAAAAACGTCGTGAGCGCAGGCAAAACTCGGCCAAAAGCGGAGTCGATGGGTGATCAATGAGCACGTTGAGCCGAATGTTAACGCGGTATTGCCTGGCGCAACAGTTTCTCGACATCCTGTAAATTGTGACTATGGTTTCATGAATTTATTGGTCATGTCAATCGGTTGGTCAGGTCGACCCGCAAACCCGAATATAAAGGAAAACGAACAATGCTGAGAAGGAAACCATACGTGGAGCAACACAAGGCAACTGCCGAAAATAAGCTGGCGGTGCACAAGGAAACGCTGAAATCAATGGGAATGACCGAGACGCAGATAAAACGGGATTCACGGATCAGGCATATCAAGGGAAAAATCCGTCAGGCAAAGCAGCAGCTGAAAGGTCTCGCCGAGCTGGAGTCACAGATCGCCCGTATGGCCGAAATCAAGGTCGAAAAACAAGCGCTCAAGAAAGAGAGTCAACCCAAAAAAAAGCGTGCCCCTGAACCCGAAATTAAAAAAGCCAAGAAAGAGAAAAAAGAGAAAAAGGTAGCCTCTACCCGGGCAGGCAAATAGAAGCTATCTCAAAATAAGGATCAGGGCTCAGAATTAAAAAAAACCAAGCGATTGTCGAGCCTGTCGCAGATACAAGGAAGCAGCCGTTCCGCTATCGTCGCCTATGCGGGATGGCTGCTGACGCCGGAGATGCGGTAAGATCGGCAATCCCGAAGGGTCTCCTATTGTGCAACCCGAAATCGACTTGTTCCTAATAAAATAGAGGTGTTGTAAAATTTTTAAAATGTGAAACGCTCAGCGCGCATGCCGACAGTCTGCATCTGAAATTAGCGGCTGTCTTTTTAACCATTCGGTTTGATGTTTGGGTTGTCAGTTGACAGCTTGCCTCCATATGATATTTTTAGAACGGGTACGTTTTAATTCCCTCTGCACCGCTGCTACTTCTTGAACACTGCTGAATTTCTTTCTACCCCAGTTGCCCATAACCTGTTTTTCCTGATGGCTCAGGCCAATACTCCCATAGCGAGTTCGTCGAGATTGGAAGAGAATTTCAGAGGGCGTATCAACAAGACTTTTGGACAACCATTGCGTTTAATCGTTGTTTTTCATCGAGAGGGCAGCCATGGTTAAATTAATGATCTGGCAGACGATTTTTATTATTTCATGCGGTGCCATTTTAAATGCCTACGCTTTTCGCTGTGGCGAAGTTAACCAGAATATAGTGGGCGAAGGAATGTACAAACAACAGATCCTGAATGAATGCGGACCACCATTTTCAAAGGAAGTTGTTGGCCTCTATGATCCTGAAAACACCTATCAGATTGTCGAGGAATGGATTTATATCATCACCGAATATGGCTACAAGCAAGTGTATCTCATACAATTTGATGGAAATGGTAAGGCGGCTGAAATAGATTGGCTTGGGGAGCAAAACAGCGTTTTCAAATAAAATTGTGCTGGCCAAAAAAGAATCCAGATCACAGGCCGGTTTGAACCGCGATAGTGAGTGCATTCCCCGCCGCTTGCCGCGGTAAGGGTTCAAAAGGGGTGGATCTTCCGGTCCAGCAAAAAGGCAGAGCCCCGTTAGAGGCTCTGCCTTTTTTACCGCCATTCAGCGGATTTAAATCGTCGTACCTGTTATTTCGAAGCTCTGCCGTCAATCATGCCCTCAGATTTTACAGGTGGCGCCTGATGTCCGGCCGGCTATGCATCTATTGATGAAGTAACCCAGCACAATGAGCGTCAGTGTTAAGCCTATCATCGGGCACCTTCCTTTCGGTTATCCCGCGACATCGATTCCCATGTCACATCCCAGGTTCTCATCTTTTTTTTCACACTCGAAATTGGCTTCGCGCGTATCAACGTGTCCTTCGTTCTTGTCGTCAGTGTAATCCTGCACTTTATCATCGGCCATGGTATCACCTCACTGGTTGTTTGGTTGTCGTCGGTTGTTTGTTTCTAATAATTATAAACTAAAGCATCCAGCCAAATATACAATGTGAGCCGGTTGATCGTATGGTGAGAGGTAAAAACTACCCATGTGATCGAGACGGCATGCGGTTTGGGAAGAAAATTCGTTTTCAGTGGTGACATCAATGGAATCGAGAACCCCGGTCGGAAGCAAAATCACGACCTGCCGACCGAAACAGGCCGAACCGTGCAGGAAGGGGGAAGGTTGCTCAATATCCAGGCAGGTTGTATAGGATTCACAGGTTCAGCGCTCACCGTTCTGGGTTTGCTTTCATTTGTTGACTGTGCTCATCGGCTAGTGTCCGTCCAGGAACGAGGGATTTTGGTCGAGATCAAGGCATGCGAAAGATTTTACCGCAGGCATATAGTTGATATTCTGAGAATAAAATTTTGAGCATAACGCAGATATCGGGCAAAATAACCGTTTCTGGATGGGCACTAGGCTAATCGGTTGATGCGCCAGCAGATCGCGGCCATGGATCCGCTAAAAGGTGTGGAAGCGGAGACGATTGCGTTTTGCAGAAATGTGTTGATCATACAATCCAGCAAGGAGATAAAATGAATCTAGACACTCGACTTCATCCGCTCCCAGTACCCGGTCTTTTCCAACCCCGACACCGCCCGCTGGGCGATGTTCGAAAACGCCGGCGGCTCCTACGTCCCCCGCCAGGTGGTCGACCGACTGCACGACTTCTTCCAGTATACCAAGGTCCAGCCCTACGGCCCCTTCGAATCCTCCATCAAGGCCGGTGAGGCCATGGAGGCCGGCTACCGGGCCATGGCCGGCCTGCTGGGCTGCCACCCGGACGAACTGACCTTAGGCCCGTCCACCACGATGAATTTCTATGTCCTGGCCCAGGCGGTGCGTCCCCTGCTGGAACCCGGCGACGAGATCATCGTCACCAACCAGGACCACGAGGCGAATATCGGCTGCTGGCGGCGGCTGGCGGAGTTCGGGGCGGTGATCAAGGAGTGGTGGATCGATCCGCAGACCGGCGAACTGGCCATCGAGGATTTAAAATCCCTGGTGGGCAAACGGACCCGGCTGGTCTGTTTCACCCTCTGCTCCAACATCGTGGGGACCATGCACGATTTTAAGGCCATCGCTGACATCGCCCACGAGGCCGGGGCGCTGGCCATCGGCGACGGGGTCTCCTTTGCGCCCCACCGGGTGCTGGACGTCGGCACCAGCGGTCTGGATCTTTACCTGTTCAGCACCTACAAGACCTTCGGCACCCACATCGGGGTCATGTGGGGCAGGCCGTCCGTTCTCGACACCCTCGAACCCCAGGGCCACTATTTCAACCGCGACCTGCCGCACTACAAGTTCAACCCGGCCGGGCCGCTGCACGCTGAGATCGGTGCGCTGGCCGGCATCGAAGCATACATCGATGCGATCTATGATCACCATTTCAAGGATAAGGCGTCCGGTTTTCACGCCAGGGCCGCCAGGGTCTTCGACCTTTTCGCCGAACACGAAACCGTCCAGGCCAATCGGGTTTTAGCCGCCATTCGCGCCATTCCCGGTGCCCGGATCATGGGGCAGAACCGGGCCGAAACCGGATCGCGGGCGGCGACGATTGCCCTTACGATAGACGGCATGCGTTGCAGCGATGCCGTCAAACGCCTGGTGGAGAAGGATATCGCTGTGCGCAACGGACACTTCTATGCGCTGCGCTGCCTCGAGGCGCTGGGCATCCAGGATACGGACGACGGGATTATCCGGATCAGTCTGGTGCATTAC
>CAVONY010000043.1:0-237654 GCA_963697405.1 uncultured delta proteobacterium
ATCGGTCGATTGCGCATCGGCGGGGCCAGGCACTGCCATTGTAGCAAAGGATAGCCACAGTGCCAACATGGCCGGGGCATTTCAGCCGGGTCCAGTCATACGTACCTCCTTGACAGGTGAATAGTGATTTCGGGTGGCAGGACCAAAGATGTCTACACCGGCACCTCTACCTGCGTCGAGGACTTTTATTCTCCCGGAACGCAGAACCGGGTCGCAAGAGGATATTTTTAGGATGGCAAGAGTCAAAATCGGTATCGAATCCCCACGCAAACGGTATTCGAACCGCCGTCGCCGGCAACGGTGCCGAATTCGTCAGACCGGTGGTGCAACCGCAGCAGTGCTTCCCAAGCCGCGGCCGGCGGACGGAGGGTCAACTCACCGTACCAGTAAATCAGCCACCGGCTGCTGGAGACACTGGTTTCGATTCCAATCGGCGGGATCTGGCGGCGCAGGACGGGCCGATTTGCCATGCGAAGCTGGTGGTCACATCTCGGTTCCAGGGAAACCGGTGCCAGCGGAACCCGATGATCGGCAGATTGAACTCTCAATCATCCTGGTCCCCGAAGTATTAGCCCACCTGCGCCTCCAGTTCGCAGGACAGCTTGTCGTCGAAAGCGGGCAATGGTCCACGAACCTGCCGCCACGACCATCGTGGCATCCGAAAAGTCGCGCCGGGGAGGATTGCCCGTTCCCATTTTTCTGTGGTCAACCAGCATAGATGGCCAGGGCGTAATCCCGGGCCAGGGCAATGGCCGGGATAACTACCAAAAGAACATCAGCTTGGCGATGTGTGAGCCCTTTTTAATTCCTTCGAGCATTCGCCATGATTAGCATCTTCGTGGCGGTCGATTAGTTGGCCGGACTGATCGAGGCATAGGTGCCCCTATTCATAAATACGGTGTCATTCGATTGCCGATACATCTCGGAGCACGGCGTTGCTCGGCGCGCCAATAGCGTTGCTATTGGGACTTCTCGCGCCTTGTGTCGCGCTCCGGCAATCTCGGTGAGTCACCGTATTTCCGAACAGGGGCACGGAGGCGCACTAGGCATGTGCATTAATAGCTTTTGGTCTTGGGTAATGTTTATTTCATCAACCGGGTCGCGGGATTGCTTTTTACCCATGTGGAAACCGACCGCGCTTGATTTCAACTGGGGCAGCCCGTCTTGGAGATACACGCCCTGGATCCCCAGCAATCCATTATTTTCCGGAAACCAGAGTGTGCCGGTCTCTTTGTCGTAAAGCACGAAGGTCCTTTTGTAGGTCCACCCCGAAGGTGCGATGGTGAGCTTTTTACCGTCCGATCGGCGGCTGTACACAGCCGCCAGATCGACAAGCGGTCAGTAGCCGGCGACGATGGCTTCCGATCCAAGAAAGGTGTTGGCCGTTTCATGGTGGCGCAATTTGTTGACCGAATAGGCATGCGCGTCACCATTCCCGGCCACCCCGATAACGCGCATCCTCGAGCCATTCTGCGTTGAACTGGGCTGCCAATGGTTATTATCTAATGGATTGAAGGCGTGTCGACCGATGCCGAATTCAAAATGGGCCGGGTCGAATCCAATCGATACGGCCTGCGTAATGTCCCAGCGTTCACCGGTACGGCTCACCAGGCATGCTTGTTACTTCTTTAAGACGGCAGCCGCTGCATGTGGGGAGAGAAGAGTCAATATCAAGCAGGGCTTGTAAATATCCTCATCCGGGTATTCCCATGTTTACCTCCCCGGCTGATTGCGATTTATTGCTTCTTACGGGTTTAGTCTTGGGAGGGATGTGTTCCTTACAAAAAATCGATGCCGGTGGCTGATCGAGCAGGCAGTATAGGGGCGATAGGCCCGATGGTCACGCCTTGGGAAAAACATGTGGGCAAGGATCGGACCATTGTCGGTATGCTGGATCTGCTTGGCCTGACCGTCGATTGCGCAGCCCAACACAACGCTTCATTTTTCCGACCTATACTTGAATTGACAAAACTGGAATGCGAGTCAGGGCTCAGCTGGACAATATGTTATCACAGTTTTTCAGAGACCCCTTTCACCGTTGATGTGAGATAGCGCATGTTTCGGGCCAGAACCACCCACCCCAATATATTGTATAGGCTATAAATCAGAATAGTACAGCGCATCATCGCTTACTCTGGCTGATCGACCAGGCCCAGCTGATTAACACCCCAGATGTGCATCATTTCAAGAATCGGGTACGCATGTTGCCCAGACCGGTCAGTGTGTATTCCACACGGGGAGGTACTTCCGGGTAAACGGTCCTGAACAGCAAACCGTCCCGCTCCAGTTCTTTGAGTTGCTGGGTCAGCATCTTCTGACTAACGCCGGGAACGATCCGTTCCAGCTCTTTGTACCGCTTGGTTCCATCATGAAGGTGCCACAGCATAAGGCATTTCCACTTACCGCTAAGTACATCCATTGAGACTTCCACCGGGCAGCGATATTTCCGACCATTCCATTCGATCACTTCAATCCCTCCTTCAAAAAAATATCTTGGAAACCTTCGCCAACCGGCAATTCGAACCAATTGGTTCGTGTCGAACAAAAAAGTGCCTTCTTGTGCATCATTTTCAATGAGTTATATTGACACTGTAGCCAGGTACGAAACCAAAAAACAAAATCAATTCACACAGGAGCCAAGCAATCACATACCCGAGAACTTTTTCACATATAGGAATATCCGTCACGAACCTTGAGCAGGCTGTGGATTTTTACACCAACGTCCTTGGATGGTACGTGATCATGCCGCCAACAGAAATCGTTGCCGACGATTCAGCCATAGGCGTCATGTGCAACGACGTCTTTGGCGAAGGGTGGGGCAGTTTTCGTATCGCTCACTTGTCCACGGGAGACAAGATCGGTGTTGAAATTTTCGAATTTCGAAATGCCGAGCAACGGAAAAACAACTTTGAATACTGGAAAACCGGCGTCTTTCACTTTTGTGTACAAGACCCGGATGTTGAAGGCTTGGCGGCAAAGATCGTGGAGAACGGTGGCAAGCAGCGAATGCCTGTGCGCGAATACTACCCGGGCGAAAAGCCATACCGAATGGTGTATTGTGAAGACCCCTTCGGAAACCTCATCGAAATCTACTCTCACAGCTACGAGCTGACCTACTCCGCAGGGGCATATCAAGAATAACTTTGGGATACATCGAGACAAGGCCCGGACTTTCGTTCGGGCCTTTCTCTGTTTGACCGCAGACTGCTACGAATAGTCCTTTGCAAACGCAGTCTGAATTCGATGGAAGAATGCTTGCCAATAAGCTCTGTAATCATGGCCAACCATGCAGAGAAGAATAAGGAAGATATTCTTGATTCAAAAAAATACTGTGAACCCCACATATTGTGGCTCGTACAAGATCTGATTATGTAAAGATAGATCATCATTTATTCAGTTATTTCTTTAACTGGGCGTTTAGTACCATACATAAGGTTTGAAAGGCCTGCCCCTTGCGACGTGAGTTAAGCTGTGCGACCCATTAAGGGGCGGCCGGTTTTCTGTTGTCAAAATTCTTGAAATTCAGGAAAATCGGCATCCGATTGCGCGATTGACATATAATCAATTATCGGTCATGCTTTTTTCGTTTGGAGAGGCTTGAATGTTCGGTTTTTGACACCATTCATATTTAGATTTTTTTTCACTAAAACATACAAGCTGAATTCTCCCTGTTTTCTTTTGGAAAAGGGAATTCTTATCACCAATGGTGCAGCCGGTGTCCTGGTGTGAGCATCTTTGGTTTCTGTATGAAGAGGCAACGGAAATGACGATTATCAATCATATTTGTGAAACCAGAACCGTCTCGTGTGTCGGATTCGTTGTGCGGTTGCTGTTGCTAAGTTTTATCTGGTCCCTCCTTGTTCCCGTGCCGAGTTACTCTGAAGAGACGCGTTTACTGAACCTCAGTTTTCGTGCGCGCATCTCCGGAGCAACTACGCTGGGTGAACAGCAGCCTGAGGAGTTTGAAGAGTACGACCTGGCAGCGAACTTTGGGTTGCCGTGGCTGCGCTATTCCCGTTCAGGCTGGGGAGTCAGTACACGGTTGATGACGAGCGTGGGGATTTTGCGGGGCGGAGGAGAAAGCGGCCTGGTCGTTTCTATCATCCCCGGAGTCGCCTTGGGGAGTGAAGACGGACGGTTTTCCTTTGACATAGGAGCGGGCGGAGCGCTGCTCAGCAGGTATCGCTTCGGGACGCAGGACTACGGCGGACCTTTCCAGTTTGCCTTGACCGTCGGCGCCGGCTTTCCGCTTTATAAACGGTTGGGGTTGGGCTACCGGTTTCTGCACTATTCCGATGCCGGAGTAAACGGTTCTGATACGATCGGGGCGGATTTTCACATGATTGAGTTTAGCTATTGGTTCTGAAAAACACCTATATTCCTGAAACGTGAAGCGCAAACCACGGCCGCTGCCCATGCCCCGCCTGTCCATACGCCCCCCTTGTTTGACGATTCTCACGGGCCGAGTGCGGATGATTAACTTGTCGATCCGAAATACCCGGTGGCGTCCTGTTTTTGACGCCCCATATAAGGCCGATCATGTTGCAATTACATTTTGTAATTTTTGTTTGATTAAGGTTTGAAGTACTTGAGTACGGACTTATGGGCGTAAGTTTCACCGGGTTCCAGGTATATGCTGGCTGGTTGTTCGTCACGACGAAAAACGATCCGCCGCTTTTCATTCCTGTGTCACAAGCGCGCGTTTTGAATGCATACATGGCCCAGGCGCAGCGACTGATGGCGCAGGCCGATGCGGGAAATGTGTGGCTCTCAGGATCCTTGGCAACCTACAACAGCGATGAAATGAAAAAATGCGCCGGCAAGCCATCGAACAGGCGGGAGCCAACGAAAAAGATCCCAAGAAAGCGGCGGAAAAATGGGCCAAGGCCGAACGCGACAACGCGGAGCAGGAGCGTCATTTGCGTGAGGGGGCGATGGCCTCAGCCTCATCGAACCCCATGTATGCTGCGGCAATGAAAGCCCATGACCAATAGATGCACCGCTTAACAGGCATGAGCGAAGCTGAACGCAACGCACCCGCCCATATGCGCGTCGACCCCGAGGCCCTGTTGCTTGAGGATTTGGCTGCGCAGAGCGATCCCGCCACCGCGGCTTTAATGCAGTACAGCCCGGAACTTGTAAATAAAAAGCTCGGTCCGGAAATCCCCCATCTTTTGATATTGCCGATTGGCACATCTCAATAATGCGCTAAGTTATTCTGGCCTATGATTGAATTGACAAAATTGGAATAAGAGTCGGGACGACTCTTGACATTATGCTATCATATACTTTCAAAAGCTCTCTGTTTTGTTGATGTATTGGAGGAACCTGCAGCATTTGAACTCATTTTTTTTGATGCATCTAAAAAAGTCAGGTGGAGTGAATTGGAACACAGCTAACTCGGTTTTTCGGGGCGGTGATACCACATTTGGTAGCAGGCATCTCGGTTCCGAAGGGGGTTGAAATGTAGCAGCAATCCAAATGTCATAATCAGAATCTCCCATGTACTATACCAAACCAATTTTCTGCTGCTTGAGATAATGGGTTCTTCCAGAATAACAAAACTTTTTCCTTTCTTTTGGCCCCAGCGCCGCAAAGCCCGAGAGAAATGGATCTCTTCAGATGCATAATAGCGTTCATCAAACCCACCGGTTTCTATAAATGCCTCATGAGTACAAAAAACATATGCTCCGCAGGCCCACTTGAAGGTTCTTGATAATAATAACCAAACTATAAGCGCGAATTTGGCTAAAAATGGCAAATGTCCGTCAAATTTCGCGATTGTGCCTCCTCCGCAACAATCTCCGGATCCGATGGCCGTCAAGGTCTTTTTTAAGAGAACCGGAGATATTGTTGTATCGCTGTCAACAAAGATGAGAAATCTGCCGAGAGCTTCCTTTGCGCCTGCATTACGTGCTCGAGAAATCTGTCTGTGTTTTTCAAAGACAACCCGCGCACCATATGCTTCGGCAATGGCAGCAGTGCGGTCAGTAGAGTTATTGTTGGTAACAATAATCTCACCGCGAAATTCGCCAATAGCATTCATCGCGTTCTTCAGGCTTGCCAATGTTTTGGGTAGATACGCTTCCTCATTATATGCTGGAATAATAAAGGAAAAATCCAACTTTATATTTTCGTTCATCTATATTTCCAACGCTGAGATAAACCGCGCATGCTGTTTGTGCGTCCGATGAAGGGGCATAGCCCCGTCATCTAATTGATGGTCTTGTTAGAAACCGGTACTTTCGGATGCCGCGCGAGCAATAGCCTCTCCTAATATCTTGTGTTGATTTTCATCTAAATGGATGCCGTCTACAACACTTGCCTTTGTGACTTTCCCGGAATCAAAGAAAAGTACAGAAAACGCTGAGGCAACCTTTTCAAGCTCCGTAGCCAAGCCGATACACCGCTTTTCAGAATCCTTAAACTTGTTTGCAATAACACCCTTTGGCTCAATGATTGTTGGCGGTGCGACAACCATGATTTCTGGTGTTGGCATTCCAGGTTCTATCGGTGCCTCGCGAACTATTTTTATGAGTTTAGCCATGCCCTGCGCTGATAACCATGCATCATGGTTATGTGTACACTGAAAATCGTTTGTGCCAAGCATTAAAATGACCAATTTTAAGGGTGAATGCATTTCAATGACTTGTGCAAGCCCCTTGGCACCATCACGACCATCTTTAAATGGGTCGGGCCATACTGTTCTTCTACCATTGAGGCAATTCTCGATCACCTTAACGCTATACCCCATTTCCGTTAGGGCATTTTCAAATACGCCTGGCCAGCGTTTGTCAAATGGCAGCCGTCTTCTCGTATTTGGAATTATTCCCCAAGTTAGGCTATCTGAATAAACAAGAATCTGATCCATAGGTTTTACCGGGGCCTTCTATCATTGAGATTTAACAGACGTATCGTTAATGCCAAAATGGCATATTTAACACATGTCTTGCTAACACCCCATTTAAGGATAAAAAATAACCAATTTCAACCTGCTCTCTAATTTGGGGGCAGTCTAATTCAGATAACCATGATTACCAACAGATTGGATTATATCCGTCTTGTCAAATTACTGATAACATCCTTTTTTTGCGTATCTTCAACCGCGTCGCTGATGTGTGAAGGTTGTTGTGATGCACTCCAAAAACCCTTGCAGCAGCGGCCAGTTTCCCTTTCTTGCTTTCCAAAATATGATCAACCGCGATAGTGAGATAGTGAGCGCATTTGCCGCCACTTGTCGGAGCGAAGCTGAGATACCGGGCACCGATGCAGCGGGGTTGGCAAGTGAACGGGAAATCGATATCATCTTTACGGTGCTGTGCAGCACTGCCGCTTTCGGCGGAACATTCCTCACGGCTTAGCCGCGGGGAGGGTTCAATTCTTTTAGTTGGTGGCGAACCGACCTGGTCGGTTAGTAAACTTTTGGGCGCATTCAAAAGAACAGAAATAATAATTTTTGCTGCAGATGCATTCCCATGCGCTTCAGTCAATGCCGTATAACCTGATAAATCTGCGACTAAGATAACAATGTCTTTTTCTTTGGAACCAGTCATATACAAAACCTCGACGATGCGTTTCAATCGATAATATTCATATTTCCTTCAGCTAAAGAAAAAGCTGATAACGACCATGCTGACGAGTTTATTGGTATCCATACTATTTAGAAGTCTTGCGAAGCTCCAGACGGGTTGCCAAATTGTGAAGGTTGCTGCGATGCATGCCCAACTCCCTCGCAGCAGCGGCCCAGTTCCCCTTTTTAGCGTCTAAAACACGTTGAATCACCTGTCTTTGAAAATTTTTTGTGGCTTCACGGAGTGTGTGTCCGGATGGCAATGGCGGGGGCGACGACTGGTACTCAAGCCGCGCAGGCGTTTGGGTCGATGACAGATCGTCACCCAGGTGCATTGGGTTGACGATCACCGGCTCCCCCGGAGAGGCATCCGCCGAGGCCTTGAGAATCGATCTCGATAATATGTTTTCCAATTCTCTCACGTTACCCGGCCAGGAATAACCCTTTAATATCTCCATGGCTTCCGTACAGATCCGAACCGGCCCGAGCCCCAGGCGCCGCTGCATGCGCTCGCTGAAAAATCCGGCCAGCAGCGGAATGTCCGTGCGTCGTTCCCTCAATGCAGGCACCCTGAGCGGATAGACGTTCAGGCGATGGAAGAGATCCTCCCTGAAGTTGCCTTTTTCGACCTCTCTTTCGAGGTTTCGGTTCGTTGCCGTCAGCAGGCGCACATTTACCTGGATCGGTTTTTCCGACCCGACGCGTTGGATTTCTCCTTCCTGGATGGCCCGCAGCAGTTTGGCTTGAATGGAAAGGGGAAGTTCACCGATTTCATCCAGAAACAGGGTGCCTTTATCGGCCACCTCGAACTTGCCGGCCCGATCCTTGACTGCACCCGTAAACGCCCCTCTTGTATGGCCAAAAAGTTCTGAGTCTGCGAGCGTTTCAGGCATGGCGGCACAGTTCAGATAAAGCATCGGGCCGTCTTTGCGATTGGATTCCGCATGGATCGCCCGGACAACCAGCTCTTTGCCGACGCCGGTTTCACCCTGGACCAGAACGGTAAAGTCCGAACGGGCGACAAGCTCGATCTCGCGGCGCAGTCTGACCATTGCCGGGCTGTTGCCGATGATCTGTTTATCTTTGCCGATCTGAACGTCTCTCATCAAATCAGTGGCAATCTGTCCATGCCGCCTGGCGCTTTGCTCCAAGGCTTCAATCAGGTTGACGGTTTGCATCTGGGCGCCGGCCAGGGCCCCCACCGCCTTTAAAAAACGGGGTTCGAGATGATCGAAGCTGTGGGGGTCTTTTGCATCGGCAGTTAACACACCAATCAGTTGATTCTCCACGCGTAATGGACATCCCAGACAGGCGTGAATGTGGTGAAACTCATCTGCATCCTCACGCAATAGACCGTCAAACGGATCTGGAAGTGTTGTGTCTGATGGAAAAAGTACCGGCCCATCTGAATTGCAAATGATGTCCAGCCGAGGGTGATCGCTTCGAACAAAAATACGGCCCATTGCATCCGCTTTAAGGCCAACAGCTGCAATCGGTACCAGCGTTTCTCCGTCAAGGCTGAGTAACGTTGAGGCATTGTAGGGAATCACGCGGCCGATGGCATGCAGCAACCGCTGGTAGCGATCCTTGGCATTCAGGGCTGCGGTCAAATCAATTGCCATCGACAATATAGTATCTAAATGGTCCATAGTTTTTATAACTACAACGTTGTTATGTATTTGAAAACATTTTTTTTGTTAACATAGTGATAACGAACCATATAACAATCTGAAAATTATATTAAAAATTTTTGGCATGGGTATTGCCATTGTTAGAAAACAAATGCGGCTTTTAAAGGAGGTCCGAAATGAAACCAATCGAAGACTTAAAAATGGAACACGAGGCAGTCAAAATTACACTGAGGATTTTGGACAGTATTTGCAAGCAGGCTGAAAAAACGGGCGAAATGGCCAGCCCTGAACATCTGGAACAATTGATCGAGTTTTTTACCACCTTCGTTGATCGATGCCATCACGGAAAAGAAGAAGAACTCCTGTTTCCGGCGTTGGAAGAAGTCGGCGTCAGCAGAGAAGGCGGGCCCATCGGTGTGATGCTCAAAGAACACCAGCAGGGTCGTGATCACGTCGCCAAAATGAAGGCAGCCCTGATGAGATATCGGGAAGGTGGCCGAGGGGCTGCAGGCGAATTAGTCCAGCATGCACGTGCATACATTGCCCTGTTGAATCAGCACATAGATAAAGAAAACAATGTGTTGTTTGTACTTGCAGACAAGCATCTCTCCGAAGACAAAAAGACGGAACTCTGGGAAGGCTTCGAGACCATAGAAACACAGAAAATCGGACCGGGCAGGCATGAAGCCTTCCATCAGATGATTGAGTCTCTGGAGAGCATTTACCTGTCGTGAAATCAGAACCGATCATCTCAATGAAATATAGGAGGTACTATTATGCAAGAGCAGCTATCTGAGACTGCCGTTCTCTCTCCATGGTGGCGCCGCAGTGTTGTATTGGTTTTCGTTGTCGGCATGATCGGTCTGATCTTCATGTCGGTGCAGGCATACCGCCATGCACCACCGATTCCGGAAAAGGTGGTCGATTCCGCAGGCGTCGTCGTCTTCGACCGGCAGGATATCGAAACGGGCCAGGAGGTATTCCTAAGATACGGCCTGATGCAAAACGGTTCGATCTGGGGCCACGGCTCCTACCTGGGCCCGGATTTTTCGGCGCAGTACCTGCACGAACTCTCGCTGGATACCGGACAGGCCATCGCCAGGCAGGATTTCGGCATGGATTTGTCTGCACTGGATCCATCCCAGCGGGTTCAGGTAGATGCCCGGGTAGCCATTCTTTTGAAGGAGAATCGTTACGATCCCGCATCGAAACAGCTGACCTTCATCGATGCGGAAAAAGATTCTTTCCAGAGGCAGCATACGGTCTGGACCGATTATTTCAAACACCCGATATCGAATTCGGGGCTTCCCGACAACTATATCGATGACCCGGAGGAAATCCGCCAGCTGACGGCGTTCTTTGCCTGGACGGCCTGGGCAAGTGTCGCCAACCGACCGGACAAGTCCTATTCGTAAACCAACAACTTCCCCTATGACCCGGTGGTGGGCAACCTTCTGACCAGCGATGCGGTTCTCTGGAGTGCGTTGAGTGTGGCCATGCTGCTGGCCGGACTGGCCTGTGTGCTGGTCGTTTTCGGCAAGTTCGATTACCTGGGCTGGAAAGGCGGCCCCGAAGGCATCTATCCGCAAATGCTGGCCGGAGAAGCTACTGCGGGACAAAAGGCGACCATCAAGTATTTTGTGATCGTTGCGTTGCTTTTTCTAACGCAGGTCATGATCGGTGGCGCCCTGGCCCACTATCGCGCCGATCCTGGAAATTTCTACGGCATCGACCTGGCTCAATATTTACCGAGCAACATCCTGCGCACCTGGCACCTTCAGTTGGCCATATTCTGGATCGCCACGGCCTATATAGCCGGCGGTCTGTTGCTGGCCTCTTCAATAAGCCGGGAGGAACCGCGTGGGCATGCCGTGGGCGTGCACGTGCTCTTCTGGGCGCTGGTGGTACTGGTGGTCGGCAGCCTGTTGGGCGAACTGGCGGGTATCAATCAGCTGTTTGGGCGTTTGGCCACCAGGGCTGGGAGTTCCTCGAGCTGGGGCGCTTCTGGCAGGTTATCCTGGTCGTCGGACTCAGCTTCTGGATGGGTCTGCTCTACCGGGTGCTCGCACCGGTTTTGAAAGACCCGGAGCGAAGAGAGATTTCGCTGCTGTTTTTGGCGGGTGCGGCTTCGATCCCTTTTTTCTACCTGCCGGCCTTTTTTTTCGGCAGCACTACCAATTTTACGGTGGTGGACATGTGGCGATTCTGGATCATCCACCTGTGGGTGGAAGGGTTCTTTGAGCTTTTCGTAACCATTCTCGTTGCAGTCACCTTCTACCAGTTGGGGGTGGTCAGGCGCATCAATGTGGTGCGGGTTATCTACATGGATGCCATCCTCTTTCTGGCGGGCGGTATTATCGGTACGGTGCATCACTGGTATTGGACCGGGCAGGCCAATTTCACCATGGCGCTGGCAGCCATGTTCTCGGCGCTCGAGGTGGTGCCGCTGACCCTGCTGACCCTGGATGCCTGGGATTTCGTCAAGTTGACCGGTACCGGGGACACCGCCGGCACGCCTAAAAAGAACATCCCCCACAAATGGGCCTTTTATTTTTTAATGGCCGTTGGGTTCTGGAATTTTGTGGGTGCCGGCATCTTCGGGTTCCTGATTAATATGCCGGTGGTCAGCTATTACGAGGCGGGTACCATCCTGACCCTGAACCACGGGCACGCCGCCCTGCTGGGAGCATTCGGCATGCTGGCCATGGCACTTCTGGTCCTGGGCCTGCGCCACGTGTTGACGGACGAACAGTGGGTACTACCGGAAAAGTTCGTCAAGCTCTCCTTCTGGGGCATCAACATCGGGCTGGCTTTGATGGTGATCACCAATCTGTTTCCGGAGGGGATCCTGCAGATTTGGGATGTGCTTGAAAATGGCTACTGGCACGCTCGCAGTCTTGAATTTATCGGCTCGGACCGGATCCGGATGCTGGAATGGGTCAGCATGCCGTCGCATGTGATCCTGATCGTCGTCGGTGTCGTGCCGATGGTGATTGCTTCGGGATTGACCTACTTAAAAATAAGAAAAAACTGATTTCAATGGTCCTCCGGGAACAGCATCGACCATGCGGCCGGAGGACCAACCAGCAGGCTCAGGCCGTCATTCGCGGGTTGCTTGCATGGCTCAGCCCCAAGCGTTTGTGCGATATGCGCCGATGCAGGTGAGAAGTAGACCTTGGTTTCACAATGAAGGCGCCCCGATTCATGGCGAAGGAAAACCGCCGCGTCATCGGGGCAGTCGGCGTTTGCATATGCCGACCGAAAAGCGGCTTCAACACGACCCACTCCCTGGAAGGCCAACATCGCGTCACCGAGATTCTTACAAAACCATATGCTCATTTTTTCCCGATGCACGCATCTTCGGAGCAGGCTTCTTTTCCACCAACAGATATACTTGTCCCCGAAGGTTTTTTGCTGCGTTCATCCAGCTGTTTCGGTTCTGCAGGCGTTTCGGCTGCGGGATTCACATCTTTGCCAATACACGCCTCATCCTCGCAGACTTCTTTATTGGATACGGAGATGGATGATCGAAAATTGCGATCCTTTGCTTTTGCGCCTTTGGGCGTACTGTTCATAGCGGGCCTCCTTCAGCTGAAATACTTCATAAACTGAACCCGTTCGAAGACGGCGGGATTGCTCGCCGCCTCCTGGCTCATCTTGCCCCGAAAGTCCGAGAGGCTTGAATAATCATGGTCGGCCATCCATTTCGTCAAGGTGTCCTGCATGGTGCGAATGTGCTCCGGGCCGTTTTTATACAGGCTGGACGCCACCTGGACGGCCTTGGCGCCGGCCAGAAGTTGTTTGACTACCGCATTTCCGTCATGAACACCGGTTGACGCAGCCAGGTCGCAACCCACCTTGTTGGCCATGATGGCGATCCAGCGTAGTGAGATCGCCAGTTCAGCCGGTGTGCTGTATACGAAGGAGGGCTTTATTTTCAGCTTGTCAATGTCGATATCAGGGCTGAAGAAGCGATTGAAAAGAACCAGTCCCGCAACGCCTGAATTGGATAGCCGTTGAATCATCTGGCCAAGGCTCGAAAAATAAAAACTGATCTTAAGCGCGATGGGTACAGAGACCGTATCCAACAGCCGTTCAATGACTTTGAAGTACATACCTTCCTGTTCCTGGCTGGATCGGCTGAAATCCGACGGCAAAAAAAACATATTCAGCTCGATGGCGTCGGCACCGGCTTCTTCGATCTGTTGGGCAAAGGATATCCATTCGTGAGAATAGACGCAATTGATACTGGCGATGATCGGGATAGACACCTTGTTCTTGGATTCCTTGATCAGGTCGGTGTACTTTTTTACTTTTTCACCTTTTAAATGAAAATCGTAGTAGTCGAACTGATCCAGGTTGACGCCGTCGGCTTCCGCTTCCTTTAAAATATCTTCATGCTCGAAAACGATTTCTTCTTCGAAAATGGATTTCAGAACAATCGCACCAGCGCCGCTCCGTTCAAGTTTTTGTATCTTTTCGACCGAATCGGTCAATCCGGAGCTGCCGGCAATGATGGGACTGTTAAGTTTCAGGCCCAGATAGCTAGTGGTTAAATCCATACGTGTCTCCTTTCGCATATGCACTATCTTATTTTTTGCTGAGTGATGGTTTAGTCGCTTCACCTACCGGCGCTTGGCGTGTCAATAGAACAATAAAACCGATTCCCAGAAGTGACAATACCAGAAACACGCTGAAGCCCTGGGCGTATCCTGCCGGACCATTGAACTTTACAAACATCCCCATCACTGGAGGCAGGACAAATCCGCCGAACGCACCTAAACCACCGACGATTCCGGCTGCGCCGCCCACTGCAGCCGGGCTGTATTTGGGCACCAGTTTGAAGACGGCGGCATTGGCAAACCCCATACCCAGCGCCAGCAGGAGTACACCGACCACCGCTCCCCCAATCGACCGGCCTGACAGGGTCATCAACAACGCGCCGGCCGCCACGATTGCAAAAGAGAGAAGGGTGACTTTCTCTCCCCCGATGCGATCGGCGGCATAACCGCCCAGCACGCGAAGCAGACTGGCCGAAAGTGAGTACAGGGCGGTGAGCAGTCCGGCCTGAACCAGCCCAACGGCAAACAGCTCTGACCAATAGGTCGGAAACCAGACCGTCAAGGCGATAAACCCGCCAAAGGTGATAAAATAAAAATAGGTCAGCACCCACGTGCGCCAGTCGGATCCGGCTTTGCGTATGGAATCCATGGCCTTGCCTGAAGGGAGCAGCTCTTCCCCGCAGGCCAGCAGCAGGGCTTCCGGGTCGATGTCAAGCCCCATTTCCCGGTATTGAAAATAGGGGGCATCCTGCATGTAGATATAGACCAGCACGACCAACAGCACGAGGATCCCCAGCCAGAGCACATAGGAGATGGTGAATCCCAGCCAGACGACCAGCGACGGCAGAATCAGGGCAAACAGACCCGGGGCCAGGTTTCCCAGGCCGGCATAAATGGCCAGTGCCGACCCTTGTGCCCGCTGTGGATACCAATAGGAAACCGAGGGGATGCCCACGGAAAACGTGGCAATGCCGCAGCCGCTCAAAATACCGAAGAGCAGAAAAAATGGATAGTGGGCGGGTTGCGGTTCGGGAAACAGACCGAACATGAGGGTGATGCCGGCTACGCCGAGGATGGCCATGGTGAGAAGAATCAGGATCGGTTTCTTCCCGCCTGTTCGATCGACCATGGCGCCGAACGGAATTCTCAACAAGGATCCGGTCAACGCTGGACTGGCTGCCAGCAGTCCCATCAGCAACGGGCTCAGTGATAGGGTCTGCTTCAGGATCGGTACGATGGGGCCAAAAGCGGATACACCCGCAAAACCGCCGAAAAAGGCGATGGTCGACCAGGTCAGGGCTTCCCGCGGGCTGGATTTGGCATAGCAGACATTGTCATTGTCGTTCATTGGAATCACCTCACACGTTACCATCGACCGGTATTTGGTACAGCGATCCGTCTTCTACGGTCAGGGGCCTGACAACCGCCGACGAAACAGGATATGGCTTCTGAAAAAATAGAAAACCGGTGCACTCCAGATATGCACCAGGCGGCTGAATGGTGAAAAAGCCAGCAGCGCCCAGGCCAGTGTGACGTGGATCTTGAAGCCCAAGGGGACCGGCCGCATCAGTTCGGGCTCGGGGCTGAAAAAAACGATCCCCCGGATCCACGGCGCCACGCTGTCGAGCACGTTGTAATTCCCGAAAAATACGTTGTAAACGCCCCCGGCCACCACAAGGGTCAGACTGCCCAGGGTGATCAGATCATTGACGCTGCCGGCGGCTCGAACGCGGTCGTTGGTCAGCCGGCGCCGGAGCAGGAGCAAGCACCCGGCCAAAGCGGCGATGCCCACCACCTCGCCCATCCAATGGGCGATGGCCAGGTGCATATCAGACGTGATGCCAAACAGATCGTAGTATTTTTGAGGGATTAACAGGCCGCCGGCATGGCCCAAAAACGTCAGAATGATGCCGATGTGAAAGAGTACGGAGCCCCAACGCAGTGATTGGTTATCCAAAAGCTGGCTGGAGTGGGAATTCCAGGCATAGCGGTCGGTGACATACCGGTAGGAATGCCCGACCACGAAGGTGGTGAGGCACAGATAGGGAAGAACGGTAAACGTGAGTGTATAGAAAAGATCCATGGGATTTCCTCCTGCGGGCTACGCATGTGCTTCGGGCGCATGTTCGCTGTTGTCAATCGATGGGTCCCGTTCGACGGCCATGGTGACGATCGGTTGCATCAAGGCCGCATAGAACGGTGCCTTTTCTTCCAGCCGGGCAACCAGCGGCTGCATGCCCTGCAGGCACTGCCAAACCGGTCCGGTATGCTCCGGATGCGGACAGATCGAAAGAAATTCCAGCATCATGGGCAGATAATCGGGCAATTCGCCCGTGATGCGCTCCCACCCGGCCTGCTCGTAATTGTGCTGCAGGTTGGCCAGCGCAGCAGCCCGTTTTTCATTGTCACCAAAAGCGTGGAAGGTCATGTTCATGGTCGTTTTGGGATCGATGTCGAAGACGGCCGTATATCTTTCCTGAACCTGGATGAGACTCAGGGTGTTTAGCTCGTTGACAAACGCCTGGATGGCTGACTCAATTTCCGCCGGGCGTGAATGGTCGGCGGCAGACGAAATCTCATCCAGGCGGTTGAACAGCTCCTCGTCGGGATAGTGCAACAACACCGAGAGCAGGTGCAGCGAATCGGTTGGGTGGTCGGTCATTGTTGGTCTCTCCTTCTCATCGCCGGATAGCTTTAGCAGTTAATTATCGTTTTTCCGCGTTCTCAGCGTGCTCCGCGGTGAGATTTTTCCAGTCATTCATGCTACTTTGCATTTAGGAAGCTCCGCCAAAGCCGCAGCAGCCCTGCCGGGCGAAGTTATCGTCATCCTGAACGGGCTTGGTCGGCAGGACAAAACGATCCTCCAGGCGCGCCAGGGCCAGCAGGCGATACATCTTTCCGACCATCTCTTCGTCAAGCCCCACCGCATCGAGCAGGCCGGTGTCGGAACGCTTTTCCACCCGTTGGGTCCGCATATATTGACGGACGGCCGAGAGGCGTTTGAGGGCCATTTTGACGGGCGCCTCGTCACCGGCGGTGAGCAGGTTGGCCAGATAGGTCATGGGAATGCGCATGCGGTCGATGGTATCCGATTCCTGGGCAGGCTCCACCTGACTGCTGACCGGACTCAACGGCGGCACATACCACACCATGGGAAGGGTGCGAAATTCGGGGTGCAGCGGCAGGGCCAGGCGCCATTCTTTGATCAGCGCATAGGTCGGTGATCGCTTGGCGGCCGCCAGCATGTTCGGAGCGATACCCTGGGCGGCGGCGCGGCGCGCGACATCGGGATCGTTGGGGTCGAGAAGGATCTCCAGGTGGGCCGGGTAGACGGCCTGGTCGGAAGATACGGCCGCCGTCTCGCCGATGCGGTCCGCGTCATAGAGCAGGACACCCACGTAGCGGATACGGCCGACGCAGCTGTGGGCGCACAGGGTGGTCAGGCCGGCTTCGATGCGCGGATAGCAGAAGATGCACTTTTCCGCCCGCCCGGTCTTCCAGTTGAAATAGACTTTCTTGTACGGACAGCCCGATACGCAGTAGCGCCACCCCCGGCAACGCTCCTGGTCCACCAGGACGATGCCGTCCTCGTCGCGTTTGTAAAGGGCGCCGGATGGACAGGAGGCCACGCAGGCCGGGTTGAGGCAATGTTCGCACAAGCGCGGCAGCCAGAACATGAACACGTTGCGAAACTGCAGGTAGGTCTGAATCTCCAGACGTTTGAAATTGACGTCTCCGGCGCCGGTTTCGCCCAGGCCGGCCAGATCGTCCTCCCAGTTGGGGCCCCACTTGAGTTTTATCGGTTTGCCGGTCAGGCGGGAATGGGGACGCACGGATGGCTGGTGCTTGCGTTTGGGGCTCTCGATCAGCCGTGCATAGTCGTAATTCCACGGTTCGTAGTAGTCGTCGATGACCGGCAGGTCCGGATTGTGAAAGATGTTGAGGCCCTTGTGCAGACGGCCGCCGGCTTTCAGTTTCAGCGTGTCGCCATTGAGTTGCCAGCCGCCTTTATAGAGCTCTTGATTTTCCCATTTTTTTGGATAGCCAATACCGGGTTTGCATTCGACATTGTTAAACCACATGTATTCGGCACCGTCGCGATTGGTCCAGACGTTCTTGCACGGGATGCTGCAGGTATGGCAGCCGATGCACTTGTCCAGGTTCAACACCATGGCGTATTGGGCTTTAATCTTCATACCAGTCCACCTCCCCGGCTTTGCGCACGATAATCGTTTCGTCGCGCTGGGACCCGATGGGGCCGTAATAGTTGAACCCATAGCTGAGCTGCGCGTAACCGCCGATCATATGGGTGGGCTTGACGATGATGCGGGTCACGCTGTTGTGGGTGCCGCCGCGCCGTCCGGACAGCTTCGATCCCGGCGTGTTGATCAACCGTTCCTGGGCATGGTACATGAACGCTTTGCCCGTCGGGATGCGCGGGCTGACCACCGCCTTGGCCATGACCACCCCGTTGGCGTTGAAGCACTCCAGCCAGTCGTTGTCCCTGACCGCTATCTTCAGGGCATCCTCATCGTTGATCCAGATCGCCTCGCCGCCGCGAAACAGGGTCAGCATGGTCAGGGTGTCCGAATAGGTGCTGTGAATCGACCATTTGGAGTGGGGCGTCAGGTAATTGAGCTCGATCTCCCGGTCCGGCTCTCGGCGCACCTGGATCGATGCGGCATTCAGCATGTCCAGCGGCGGCCGGTAAAGGGGCAGGTGTTCGCCAAAATCCAGCATCCATGGGTGGTCCTGATAAAACTGGGCCCGGCCCGTGAGCGTCCGGAAAGGGATTTTTTCCTCGATGTTGATCACGAAGGGCGAGTAGCGCCGCTCCTCGGATTCGATGCCGCTCCAGATCGGCGAGGTGATGATCTTGCGCGGCTGGGCGGTCAGGTCGTCGAAGCGAAAGCGCTCACCCTGACGGCGCAGGCTCAGGTGCTGCAGCGACAGGCCGGTGCGTTTTTCCAGCCCGATCCAGGCTTTGACCGCCGTCCCGCCATTGGTCTCCGGCGCCAGCATCAGGATGGTTTCAGCTGCCTGTTTGGCGGTCTGCATCACCGGCTGTCCTTGACTGACGCCCGCTTCGACGACCGTGCCCAATGAGGCTTTCAAGGCCTCGACTTCCTCTTGCGCTTTCCACATGACCCCTTTGGAACCCACGCCTACCGAGGCGGCCAGGGGACCCAGGGCGGTCATTTTGCGATAGACCTCCGGGTAATCGCGGGTCACCACCGCCAGGCTGGGCATCGTTTGGCCCGGCTGCGGTTCGCATTCGCCCTTGCGCCAATCTTGGACGTCCGGCTGGGCGATTTCGCCGGGGCTGTCGTGCATCAGGGGCGTGGCCACCAGATCTTTGACCGGCCCCAGGTGGTCCACCGCCATCTGCGAGAATTTCTCGGCGATGGTTTTAAACTGTTCCCAGTTGGTGCGGGTCTCCCAGGGTGGGTCGATGGCCGGGTTGAACGGGTGGATAAACGGGTGCATGTCGGTGGTGTTCAGGTCGTGCATCTCGTACCAGCCGGCCGCCGGCAGAGCGATGTCGGCGTACATGGCGCTGGTGGACATGCGCAGCTCCAGGGTGACCAGCAGGTCCAGTTTGCCTTCCGGGGCCGGATCGCGCCATTTGATCTCTTCCGGGCGCACGTCGCTGTCTGTGCCCAGCACGGCGTTGTCCACGCCCAGCAGGTGCTTGAGGAAATACTCATGGCCTTTGCCGCTGGCGCCGAGCAGGTTGGCCCGCCACAGGAACAGCACCCGCGGGAAATTGGCCGGGTTGTCCGGATCTTCCACGGCAAAGTGCAGTTCGCCCTTTTTCAGTTTGTCGACCACATAGGCCACGATCTGCTCGTCCGACTCGGCTCCGCTCGCCACGGCCTCGCGCACCAGGTCGATGGGGTTCTGGTCGAACTGCGGGTAAGAGGGCAGCCATCCCAGGCGGGCGGCAATCACGTTGTAATCGGCCATGTGCTGCAGGGGCTTTTTTTCGGCCAGTGGCGAAAGCACAGTTTCGGGCCGCAGCGTGTCGTAGCGCCACTGGTCACTGGCAAAATAGTAAAACGAAGTGCCGTTTTGCAGCCGCGGCGGCCGTTGCCAGTCCAGACCGAAGGCCACCTGGGACCAGGCCGCCTGGGGTCGCACCTTTTCCTGGCCGACATAGTGCGCCCACCCACCGCCGTTGACCCCCTGACAGCCGCACAGGGTGGTCAGGTTGATGATGGTGCGGTAGATCATGTCGCTGTGATACCAGTGGTTGGTGCCGGCGCCTAAAAAGATCATGGATTTACCGTGGGTCTTTTCGGCGTTGTCAGCGAACTCGCGTGCCACGCGGATGACATCGGCCGCCGGTACACCGGTGATGACTTCCTGCCAGGCGGGCGTGTAGGGTTTGGGATCGGTGTAGTCGGTTGGATAGTCAGGGGGATCGTCCGCAAGGGACGACGGCGCCTGTTTGGGCAATATGCCCAGTTGGGCGGTCATCAGGTCGAGGACCGTGACCACGCGCCGTTCACCCGAGGTGGTGGCGACAGTTCTGAAAGGCACCAGGCCCTTTCTGGTTGCGACGCCGGCCGCCTCGAATACCGGGAAGGAGACCGTTTGCCACCCATCGGGCTGGTCTGCGAAACTGAGCATGGGATCGATATGCCGGCCGTCTTCCTCCAGTTTCAGGTTCCAACGCCCCTCTTCGTTCCAGCGAAACCCGATGCTGCCGTTGGGGACATGAAAGTCGCCACTGGCCGCGTCAACCACCACGGTTTTCCAACCGGCGTTATTCGTCTCCGCACCCAGGTCCGCGGCACGCAGGAACCGGCCGGGCGCATGGGTGTCGCCACGCTCGTCGAGCACCACCACGAAGGGCAGGTCGGTATACTGTTTGGCGTAGTCGATAAAATAGGGCACCTGGCGGTCAACGTAGAACTCCTTGACGATGACGTGGGTCATGGCCATGGCCAGGGCCGCGTCCGTCCCCGCCCTGGCCGGCAGCCAGGTGTCGGCGAACTTGACATACTCGGCGTAATCGGGCGCCACGGCTGCCACCCGGGCGCCGCGGTAGCGCGCCTCGGTGTAAAAATGGGCATCGGGCGTGCGCGTCATGGGCAGGTTGGCGCCCCAGACGATAAAATAGCTTGATTCGTACCAGTCGGCGCTTTCGGGCACATCGGTCTGCTCGCCCCAGATTTGCGGCGAGGCCGGTGGCAGGTCGCAATACCAGTCGTAGAAGCTGATCATGGACGCGCCGATCAGCGACAGGAATCGTGAACCCGAGGCGTAGCACACCATGGACATGGCCGGGATCGGAGAGAACCCGAAAATGCGGTCCGGACCGTAACGTTTTATCGTGTGGATCAATCCTGCGGCGACGATTGTGGCGGCCTGGTCCCAGGTAGCGCGGACAAAACCGCCCTTGCCGCGATCTTTATGAAACCGGCGGCGTTTTTCTTCGTCGTTGACGATACTCTCCCATGCAGCCACCGGATCGTCGGCCCGCCCCATCGCCTCGCGCCACATTTCCAGCAGACTGGATCGGATCAGCGGGTATTTCAATCTCACCGGGCTGTAGGTGTACCACGAGTAGGTGGCCCCGCGTGGACACCCGCGTGGTTCGTGGTTGGGGTATCCTTCACCGCAGGCCGGATAGTCCGTCGCCTGGGTTTCCCACACCAGGATGCCGTCCTTGACATAGACATCCCAGGAGCAGGACCCGGTGCAGTTGACCCCATGGGTGGAGCGCACCTTCTTGTCGTATTGCCAGCGGCGGCGATACAACTCCTCCCACTCCCGCTGACCGCAGCGGGTCTGGGCCCAGCCATCATCGGTTTTCTCTTCACGGCAAGCGGAACGGTCGCCTTTGGGGCGGAAAAATCGCAATGCAGACAGGAAAGAACGATCGGACATGGACACCTCCTAATACAGGATGAGGCCTTAACGCATGGACACTTGACGGGGGATCCGATGCAAGGTCGCTTTTCGTCCAAAATAGGGGGGATATCACCATCTCCGCGAAGCGGCCTTGTCGGTTCAATCCCAGGCAGCCATGACGTTCGCGGGGATATGGGTAAAGCTTACCGAGATAGTATAGCGGCAGAAATGACTTAGGTCAAAAAGGAAATGCTTTTTCTCCAGCACCGGTTATATTCTCTGGCTTGTCTAATCCGCAAGCGATCTTGCCAGGCTCACGGCCTGATCCATTACCGTTTCCGGTAGTTCTGCAGGCACATTGCAACCGCCTACGTACAATTCACCTCCTTTTGGAGCCTTCAAATTTTCTGAACGATAGCTGTGTTATTGGTTTGCAAGGTTGGTTACGTCATCGTTTACGCTGGGTATCAACGGCATGCGAACCAGCATATCCTGGTCCGTTTGGAGAACCGTGGCTAAATTTTTCAGGATCAATTTTTTTGAAAACCCCGGTGAACTGTCTTTGTTTCTCATCATCCATGATCTTCATATCACAGATAACTGTGTTCACTGCTGAATTAAGGTTGTTACCCTTGATTATTGAATTATAGTTGTTGCATATATTTGTCCAATGAATAGTTTTTATGCAAACAATCAAAAAATGTTATTATCATGAATCTGCATATCGATTTTTTAAGAACGTTTATTGCCGTCACGGATACCAAAGGCTTTACCAGGGCAGGCAGACAGGTGAACCGATCCCAATCTGCTGTGAGCATGCAAATTAAGCGTCTCGAAGATGAAGTCGGCAAGCCACTGTTTGAAAGGATTGGGAAGACGGTAAAATTGACCACCGACGGCAGCCTCCTGATCAAATACGCACGGCGTATTGTCAAAGAGCATGACGATGCGGTGATGGCGTTGTCCAAACCGGCGCTGAAAGGTTTCATCCGTTTCGGCTCTCCGGAACATTATACCGCCGGTGTCCTGCCCAAGCTGTTGGCCCGCTTTGCATCCTCATATCCGGATGTGCTGGTAGAAATGCACTGTGAAAACAGTGATAAAATTAAAGAATCAGTTGACCGGGGAGAGCTCGATATCGGGCTTTGCACCCAAATCAGCGAAGGGGGGCAGGTCATATACCATGATCCGGTGGTATGGGTCACCGATCCAGGCTTTATCGTCCAGAAGAATAAAGCGCTTTCGTTGGCCGTATTTGAAGACGACTGCATCTTTCGGTCCTGGGCCTTAGCAGCCCTGGAACAGGCAGGTATCGAATACCGGATTGTCTATGTCAGCCGGAGTATATCGGGGATTCTGGACGCGGTAAGAGCAGGTTTAGCCATCGCACCGATTGTCAAAAGCAATGTCCCGCCTGATTTGAAAACGGTCGGGATAGAAAATGGGCTGCCGGTGTTGCCGATCTCAAATGTTGCATTGCACACGGTGAAGGCACCGACACCTGAAACCGTAACCTGTTTTGCCGGCTACCTCATAAAAGCCTTCAGGGAAAGAGGGTGACCCAAGCTGAGCGTTTCCCATTTTGGTTTTATAAAAAAATATTACAAAAAGTATGGGTTATGTCATTTGGCGACTTCAAAATGGAAAACCCGTTGGGATTGCCGATCTTACCGCACCTACGGCGTCAGATATCTTCCCGCATAGGCGACTATAGGGGAAAGACATCTTCCTTGTATCTGCGGCAAGCTCAACAATCGCTCAGCTTGGGGGTGAATATCGTTTCCCCAAATGTCACCCCATTCAAGTCTGACGGATTCGTAGTAAGCCCGATATCTGCGTTAGGCTTCATCCTTCGTCACTGCGGAGTACCGTAAGTACACCTCATTCCTCAGGATTCGCAAGCCTTGATCTCGGGCTTATTACGAATCCGTCGGAAATGTTACTTTTTACGAGTTCATCAAATCTGCGTGGTATACGGGTACAATAATCACATATTTTGATGGTGTTCATAAAAATAATTCATTGGACAAATGTTTTCTGGCGGCTTAATTTAGCCGCCAATGACAACCATGAACAGGAGAAAGGCTGAATGAAACTGGATCAGTTTCATCTCGAACGCTACTTCGCCAAACATGAATTCTCAGCGCCCTATCTATTGTGCGCCTCGGACTGCGAGAGCATGGAATTGGGGGAACTGCTGGCGATGGCGCCTGGTTCCCTTGAACAGCTTTCATCGTTGTGGCTGGGTTACACAGAATCCCCCGGCAACCCTGAACTCAGGCAGGCGATCACCACCCTCTATGAGCAGGTAACCGCCAACCAGGTGCTCGTGCATGCCGGTGCAGAAGAGGCGATTTTCAACTTCATGAATGTTGCCTTACAACCCGGGGATAACGTCATTGTACACGCACCTTACTACCAGTCCTTGGGAGAGGTGGCACGAGGCGTCGGTGCCGATGTGACCGAGTGGTGGGGAGATCCGGACCGTGCGTGGGACCTCGACCTCGGGTGTCTAAAGGACGCGCTTACCGGCCGCACGAAAGTGGTCGTTGTCAACTTCCCGCATAACCCGACTGGATTTCTGCCAACTTCTGAATTCGTGTACGAG
Organism: uncultured delta proteobacterium; assembly: GCA_963697405.1. GTDB lineage: Bacteria > Desulfobacterota > Desulfobacteria > Desulfobacterales > Desulfosarcinaceae > Desulfosarcina. Next base: position 24,232 of record CAVONY010000043.1, read on the forward strand.
CTGTCGGCACTCGCTGAACGACATGGATTCGTCATTTTGGCGGACGAGGTATACCGTGGACTTGAACTGAACCGTTCCGATCGTTTGCCCGCCTTTGCTGATGTGAACGATCGTGCCGTATCTCTCGGCGTCATGTCAAAAACCTATGGCCTCGCTGGACTGCGGATTGGCTGGATTGCGACCCGGAATGAGCAGCTTTTCAGCCAACTCGCCGCATTCAAGGATTACACGACCATCTGCAACAGTGCGCCGAGCGAGTTTCTGGCAACGCTGGCCTTGCGACATGCCGAAGCGATTGCTGAACGGAACCGGCAGATCATTCGCAGCAACCTCGATCGCCTCGATCTTTTTTTTGCTGCGCACACGGAATGGTTTGCCTGGAATCGCCCGAAAGCGGGATCGATTGCATTCCCGATGCTGCTGCAAGCGTCGGTGGATGCGTTTTGTGCTGACCTCGTCGAGAAGGCAGGTGTGCTTCTGCTTCCCGGAACCCTCTACGGGTCGGAATTGAACGCCTTTCGTATCGGTTTCGGGCGCAGGAACATGCCTGACTCGCTCGATCGGTTGGCAGCCTATCTCAAGAATTGATCCAATGTTACATCAATCAAAATGGAGAAAAAAATGAAAATTCTTATCATCGGTGGAAACGGTACCATTGGTAAAACGGTCAGCAGTCATTTCTCAAAAAAGCACGACGTCCTTATTGCCGGGAGACACTCCGGCGATATAACGGTCGATATCACCGACAGCCAGTCAATTGAATCCATGTTTAAATCCGCTGGAAAAGTCGATGCCGTTGTCTGCATCGCCGGCGATGCCAAATGGGCAGCCTTTGATTCAATGTCTGAGGAAGATTTTTATATCGGATTGAAAAGCAAGTTGATGGGGCAGGTGAATCTGGTCCGAATCGGGCGGGAGTATCTGAATGCAGGCGGCTCTTTTACGCTGAGTACGGGAATCCTGGCCGATCACCCGGTAGATTTTACGACCAGTGCCGCCATGGTCAATGGCGGTATTCACTCTTTTGTAAAAGCGGTATGCCTGGAATTGAAAAATGGCGCCCGGATCAATGTCGTCTCATCCGGATTGGTTGAAGATGCAGTTGAAAAATATGAGGCTTATTTTCCGGGCCACAATCCCATACCCATGAAGAAAGTGATCAATGGCTACGTAAAAAGTGTTGAAGGACAATCAACTGGTGAAATAATCAGAATGTATGATAATTGTTGATTTTTAAAGTCATTCATTTAGGGTATAACGCGAAGGGCCTTTTTGATGCGTTCTTTGGTTTCGTTGGAGAGCGTTGCCGTGGTTTCATCCATAGACGGTTCGTCGTCCATATGACGGCTCACCTTTCTGAGCATGATCAACTGACGGCGGAATCGGGCGCAGTAGCGACACATCAGCAGGTGCATCCGAACCGCCATGCGATGGTGAAAAGGCAGCGACGCATCCAGTGACTGGGATACCTTTTGTGACACATCGTTGCAGCGAAACATCCAGTGTTTCATTTTAAATTTCCTTCTTGCTGCCGACCGAGCCCGATCAGTTCAAGGCACTTTCGCAGCAACATTCTGGCCCGATACAGGAGCACCCAGCAATTGTTTGCGGTAATGTCAAGCCGCGTGCAGATCTCCTCGGTGCTCAACCCATCGATTTCTCGATAGACAAATGCATCGGCACTTCGCTGCGGGACGTCTGATAAGCACCGATAAAAATGATCCAAAAATTCCTTGTTTTCCTGAACCTTGCCGGGATTGGTTTGCCAATGGGCCGGACGGGTCTGCCAACCGCCTTTGGCGTTGAAGAACGCTTCCACGTTGTCAGGATCATCCAACAGGTCCCGGGCATGGACGGTGGATTTATTCTTACGGTAATGGTCGATAACCTTGTGTTTCAAGATACCGAACAGCCATGTTTTCTCAGAGGAATGCCCCCTGAACCGATCCTGGGCCTTCACGGCCGCCAGGAACGTTTCCTGAACCAGGTCTTCGGCAATGTCTTTATTATTGACCCGGGCAAGTGCAAAATGAAAGAGTGAATCGCCATATTGATCCACCCACATGTCGGCATTTATTTTCGGCGAGTCCTTCATTCCTATCTAATACCCTTCATCAAGTGAACGCACTGGGATGTATTGCCTATCAAGGTATCAAATTGAGCCGATTTTTCAAGCTGCAATACGGCATCAATCATAAAGGCGCTTTCAATGCGCCTACCATATTTTTCATATCTCTCGGGTCTCCGTTAGGATGCAGTACCATCATAATCATAGTCCATTTGCCAAAGGGCGTTTCATTTTGCTGCATTGGTCGGCAGATTGCACAAACCCTTACAACCGCGGCGACGGTTTCTTCAACCCAAATTGAGCGATTGTCGAGCTTGCCGCAGAACCAAGGAAGCTGGCATGTCCGCTATAGTGGACTATGCGGGATGTCAGCTGACGCCGGTTGTGCGGTGAGCTCGGCAATCCCAACGGGTTTCAATTTTTTAAGATCGGTAAACCGCAAAAGCAAAGTATACAAACCAATTATGGTATCTGTAAAAAATAGAAACGCTCAGTTTGGGTTCAACCCTATTTGCATCGAGGATCCGGTCAGATCGCCAACGATCCGTCCTGCGGGCGGTATGCCATGCCCGTTGAACCGTGATAGCGAGCGCATTCCTCGCCGCTAGCGGCGGGGTTAGCGAGCGAACCACGAATCGATTTTATCCTTACGGTGAACCCTCCCCGCGGCTTGCCGCGGGGAGGGTTCACACGATGGCTGTTACCAAATGATTGTTGTCACATCCCGCGGATTGGCCAGTTTCTTTGCATATTAAATGGGTTGTGTGTCGTAAGCTTTGTAGCGTTACAACGACAATCAGTTATGTGCATGGGCTGAATGGGGGCGATCAGAGGGGAAAAGCATTATGCTAAAAAATCGAATTGAGAAATTACAGCATGCATTCGATACGGATCACGTGAATTACTGGAGTAATCTCAGCCGGATCAACAATCTGCTGGTAATCATGAACATCAGCATGTTTTTCCTCACCGGATTGGTCCTAAAAGGGTACCCTAAAAGGTAAAAAATGCGAAATGAATCCGAAAAGCGATCGAATCATGTGTTGAAGCGAATCGGCCGGTATCTTCTCAAACGGCTGGAGATACCCCTTCCATCTTATGAGCAGCGAATCATCAATAACATGCAGAACCTGTATAGAGAAATCCGACCGGGCGATGTACTGCTGGTCGAAGGCCGATCCAAATTAAGCCAGATCATTCAAATTATCACCAAAAGCGCCTGGAGCCATGCGGCCATCTATGTCGCTGATCGGTTGAATCATTCCGCCGACAACGGCGTGAAAAGCATATTGAATGGCCTCGGTGAAACCGACCGTCAGCATATGCTGATCGAAGCGGATGCCGGCAATGGTGTGATCGCCGTCCCTTTGAACAAATACCAGGATTACAATATCCGGATATGCCGGCCCTTTGGTATTTCCCCGCACGATTTAAAGGCCGTGATGGACGATGCCGTCGGCAATTTAGGCAATCATTACGACCACGAAAATCTGACGGATTTGGTGCTGCTTCTCCTGCCGCCATTTTTAAATCCGTTTAAAAAAAGAACCATCCAGGCGTGTTTAGGCGGGTGTACCGAATACAAGGTGATTTGTTCGGGGATGATCGCCAACGCCTTTCAAAAAGTCGGTTATCCGATCGTCCCCGCATTGCTGCCGGTATCGGATGTGGACAGCCATTTGATCAACGATCCCTATGGCTCCAAGTTGATCATGCGCCATTATTCGCAAATCGTTCCCAGGGATTTTGACCTCAGCCCCAATTTCGAGATCGTCAAATACAACATCATTGGATTGGGCGGCTTCGAATATAAATCGATCTGGGCAAATGAATAGGTGCTTTTCATTATGCCTTCATTTGCGTTGGTAAATAGGCGACCAGCATGCATTTTTATGCTATCGCAAAAAGTAAGCAGACGACAATCGCTCAAATCATATAAACGACTTGCGTAAATTTCGGATCGTGGTTAATTTTGTCTGACAAACCATAGCGTAATCCTTATGCTCAATCGGCTTTCTGGATCCCGGATATACGCTTCGCTGCTTCCGGGATGACACTGTCTGGTGTTCCGTCAACCGACTAACTTATTTCGACACCCATCACCATTTTTTCTGCTGGACGAGAACGGACAGAGGGCCTGCAATGAAATAGCGTAATGCCACAGAGGATAGAACATGGACTTACGGCCCAAGGTAAATATTCTTGCCAACCGAGACGCATTGTCGGCCGCGCTTTCGGCTCATGTCGTCCGTCTGGCAGCCATGACTGTTGCATCTCAAGGTCGGTTCTGCGTTGCCCTTTCCGGCGGTTCGCTCATGGACATCATCGGTCCGTCCTTGGGTTCAAATCCCTTGCGCGACACCGTCAACTGGTCAGGCTGGCATGTTTTCTGGGTCGACGAGCGGTGGGTGCCGTGGAGCAGTCCTGAATCCAATTTCGGGTATGCGCAGCGGCAGTTCTTCAACCGCGTCAGTATACCCGACGAACAGATTCATGCTGCGGACGTTTCACTCAATCCTTCTGAAACCGCCCAAACCTATGAATCTACCCTGGCAACCGTATTTCAACCCGGAGCAGGCCGAGTGCCGCGATTCGACCTGGTGCTGCTCGGTGTAGGAGAAGACGGCCACACCGCTTCCCTGTTTCCCGGTTATCCGGCCTTAAACGAGAATCGGCGCTGGGTGGTTCCTGTTTTAGACGCACCCAAACCGCCGCCGGTTCGTATTACGATGACCCTACCGGTGATCAACAATGCCCGCCACGTCATCTTCGTGGCAGCCGGGCCGGGCAAGGCGAAGATATTGTCGAAAGTGCTCGATTCAGAGGCGCCACAGCCGGAACTGCCGGCCCGACGTGTCAACCTGTCGGACGGCGAATTGCAGTGGTTTGTCGACCGGGCAGCAGCAGCGGAAAGCTGAAAAACGCGCCCAAAAAACATTAATCCAAGCGTGCAGTGAGAAAATGGCCATGAAAACGATACTTGCCGCAGATATCGGGGGGACCAACAGTCGGTTTGCCCATTTTCAGACGGACCTGGAATCAACGCTGGCGCTGGTAGGCACGTTATGGCTGCCCACCGATGGCGCTGGTTCTTTTGCGCAGCTTCTTGAGCAGTTGCGGTCATCCGATTTTTCCCTGCCGGTCGACGAGGCCGATATTGCCGTCATTGCGGTTGCCGGACCGGTTGAACACGCATCCTACTGCGCCCCGCCCTACATCGCCTGGGATATCGATCTGGCCAGCCAAGCGGTGGCAAACCCATTTCAACAAGCGGTACTGATTAACGATTTTGTCGCCCAGGCCTATGCCAGTCGATCTCCGGTGGGCCAATCCGCCCGTAATATACTTCCCGGAGAAATACTTTCCAGCGGGACCATCGGCGTTATCGGTGCCGGCACCGCCCTGGGCAAGGCAATCCTGGTACCGCTGTCCAGCGGAGAATTCCTGGCCTTGCCTTCCGAAGGGGGGCACGGCTATTTCCCCTTCGTCTCTCAACGGGAGTTGGCGTTTCAACAGTTTTACCGGGAAAAAAGCGGGCAGAATCATATCACCGGCAATCTGGTGGTCTCCGGTCGTGGACTGCGCTATCTCCACTGGTTTCTCAGCGGTGAGGACCTGGCCCCAGAAGAAGTGACCAGGCGACTATCCGGAACATCAGAGACCCTGGCATGGGCCGCGAGGTTTTACGGCCGGGTTTGTCGGGACTTTGCTCTTGCGGTGTTGGCCCGCGGCGGCTTGTATATTGCCGGTGGGGTGGCGGCCAGAACACCTGAGATGCTGACCCATGAGAATTTCAGTAAGGAATTCCTCGATTCTCCGACAATGGGTCACATGTTGTCCCGGATGCCGGTGTTTTTGATGGACGATCAAGACAGCGGCCTCTGGGGTGCGGCGTTCCATGGACAACAAATGCTGAGAAAAGGATAAAATGATGGCCCAGGCAAAGAAAAAAAAATGGATCAACAAGGTGGCGATCGTCGGGGTGATCGCCCTGGGTATTGTGGCCTTTCGATACTTCGACCTGGGACAATATCTCACACTCGATTACATCAAGGGCTCCCAGGAAAAATTCCAAGCGCTCTATCTGTCACACCGCTTTCTCGTCATTGCCGTTTACATGGGAATCTATATCGCGGTCACGGCCCTGTCCCTTCCCGGCGCCGCGGTGCTCACCCTGGCAGGCGGCGGCCTGTTCGGTCTGGTCGTTGGAACCGTTGTCGTCTCCTTTGCCAGCACCATCGGGGCGACCCTGGCCTGTTTGGTCTCCCGATTTCTGCTGCGGGAATGGGTTCAGAATAAATTCGGCGGCAAACTGAAAACGATCAACGACGGCATCGAAAAGGAAGGCGCTTTTTATCTCTTCTCCCTCCGTCTGGTTCCGATTTTCCCCTTTTTCGTGATCAATTTGCTCATGGGGCTGACCCGCATGCGCCTGTTCACCTTTTTCTGGGTGTCGCAGATCGGCATGTTTGCCGGGACGCTTGTTTATGTCAATGCCGGCAAAGAGCTGGCCAAGATCGATTCCCTCTCTGGCATCCTGTCACCGGGGGTTTTGGCCTCATTCGTTGTGCTCGGCCTTTTCCCGATTACCGTGAAAAAGTTGCTGGTCTTTTACAAAAAGAAATTCAGGCCGGAAGCGGCAGGCCTCAGCGATGATCCGCAAAACAAGTCTAAGAAAAAGGAGACCGCTTGATGAGTACTCCTGACCTACACACCGCCGGCCCGACCATCGTTATTTTCGGTGCATCGGGAGACTTGACCCGGCGCAAGCTGATACCGGCCCTCTACAACAATTTTATCAAAAAGCGCCTACCGGCCGGGCTGCGCATCGTGGGTTTCGCCCGTCGTGACTGGCGTGACGACTCCTTCAGGGCTCACCTGGGCAGCGGCGTGAAGAAATACGCCACCGGTTTCGACGTTCGGGCCTGGAACGAATTCGCCCGGAATATTCATTATTTTAAAGGCGACCTGGACACGACCGCGGATTACCAAAAACTTCAATTATCTCTGATGGATAGCGAAAGCCAGCCAGCCGATCGCCTCTACTATCTGGCCACGGCGCCTGATTTTTATGGTTCGGCATGCGACCATCTGGCTGCAGCCGGAATGAGCGCTGAGCAAAGCGGCCAACGCAGGATCATCATTGAAAAACCATTCGGCCGGGATCTTGCCTCTGCCAGGGAGTTGAACCGACAGGTCCATGCAGCCTTCGCCGAGCATCAGGTCTATCGCATCGATCATTACCTGGGCAAGGAGACGGCCCAGAACATCATTTTTCTGCGATTTGCCAACACGCTTTTTGAGCCGGTCTGGAATCGGCGATACGTGGCCAATGTTCAAATCACGGTGGCCGAAAGCGTGGATGCTGGTCGACGCGGCGGTTATTATGACAACGCCGGTGTGCTGCGGGACATGTTCCAGAACCACCTGATGCAATTGCTGGCGCTGACCACCATGGAACCACCGGCATCATTGGACGCCGATGCGATTCGCAACGAAAGGGCCAAGGTTCTCGGTACGGTCCGCCCCATTTCTCTGCACGACACCGTACGCGGCCAGTACGAGGGCTACCGATCCAGCGCTGGCGTGGCCCCGGACTCGCCAACCCCGACGTTCGCCGCACTCAAGCTCTATATCGACAATTGGCGATGGCAGGGCGTTCCTTTCTACCTGCGATCCGGAAAAGCGATGCCCGCCAAAAGCAGCACCATCATCGTTGAATTTCAACCGCCGCCTGACGTCATTTTCCATCTGGGACGAAACGCGCACTTCACACCGAACTTTCTGTCCATCTGCATTCAACCGGACGAAGGCATCCATTTGCAGTTTGAGACCAAAGTGCCGGATACGGTATCCGAATCCCGTTCGGTCAACATGAGCCACTCCTATCTCGAGGCCTTTCCCGACGTCGTTTTGCCCGACGCATACGAACGGCTCCTTCTGGACGCGCTGAAAGGCGACGCATCCCTGTTTGCCCGCAACGACGGCATCGAGGCGGCCTGGCGTCTGATTGACCCGATTCTTTCCGGGTGGGAATCCGCTTCGCCAGCATCGCCCCTGCACACCTATCCCATGAACAGTTGGGGGCCCGAGGCCGCCGAAGCACTGCTGGCCAAAGGCGGCCATGCGTGGCGGATGGGTTGTTGCGGATTGCCCTGCAGGTAGATTCTCGGAAACCAGGCGTGCCAGGCGCGCCATATGCAGAAAGGATTTCACCATGACCCCACTATACCAACTCACCGAGCTCGGACAAGCCGTCTGGTTTGACTATATCCGCCGTTCGTTTACCCGAACAGGAGACCTGCAGGCGTTAATCGATCAGGGCGTGCGGGGCGTCACATCCAATCCGGCGATATTCGAAAAGGCCATTGCAGGCAGCGATGACTATGATGCGGACATCCAGCTGCTCGCGGGTGAAAACCGGTCCGTCAACGAAATCTATGAAGCCCTGGCCATTGAAGATATTCGGCAGGCGGCCGACCTGCTGCGTCCGCTGTATGATCGAACCGATGGCTGTGACGGGTATGTGAGCCTCGAGGTCAGCCCCACCCTGGCCCACGACACCGCCGGCACCGTTGCCGACGCCAAACGGCTTTTCACCGCGACGGATCGTCCCAACCTGATGATCAAGATTCCTGCAACGCCGGCGGGCATCCCCGCCATCGAAAGCGTAATTGCTGCCGGGATCAATGTGAATGTCACATTGATCTTCTCGCTGGCGCAGTATGAGGACGCAGCCGGGGCCTACATCAAGGGTCTGGAAAAACTTCTGAAGGCCGGCCGTGCAATCGGCCAAACCGCATCGGTGGCATCGTTTTTCATCAGCCGGGTGGACACGGCCGTGGATGCCGCTCTGGAAAAAATCGGCCGCAGCGACCTCCAAGGCACCACAGCCATAGATAATGCGCGGCTGGCGTACGCCCGTTTCAGGGAAATTTTTGCCGGCGGTCGCTGGGACCGATTGGCCGCCGCCGGTGCCCGCGTCCAACGACCGCTGTGGGCCAGCACCGGAACCAAGAACCCAGCCTATTCCGATACGCTTTACGTGGACAACCTCATCGGTCCGGATACGGTCAACACCCTGCCGCCGGCGACGTTGAAGGCCTTCATCGACCATGGGCGGGCAGGCGTAACCATCGACAAAGACGTGGCAGCGGCCCGCAGTCGCCTCTCCGCCCTTGCCGACATAGGCATCAGTTTAGAGACGATTACCAAACAGTTGCTGGACCAAGGGGTGGCCGCTTTTGCCAAACCCTTCGAGAACCTGATGAGGAGCCTTGAAGAGAAAAAAGACCGGTTGGCCGGATCCGGCAACGCGTAATGCACGCAGGCCCAAAGGGTTAGGCTTCTCAGGCAGCCTATCGCCGCGGGGAATAAATGAAAGGAATAAAAATGAAAATCGACGCCGATATTGCCGTTGTCGGACTGGCAGTGATGGGTGAAAACCTGATCCTGAATATGGAGAGCAAAGGGTTTACGGTAGCCTGTTTCAACCGGACGACCAGCAAAGTGGATGACTTTATCAACGGTCGCGCCGCCGGGAAAAACATCATCGGCTGCTACAGCATCGACGCACTCGTCGGGGCCTTGAAAAAACCGCGCAAGGTGATGTGCATGATCAAGGCGGGCCGTGCGGTGGATGAATTTATTGAATCGGTCACGCCCTACCTCGAGGCGGGCGACATTATTATCGACGGCGGAAATTCACATTTTCCCGACACCATGCGCCGCGTGGCGGAGGCTGAGCAAATGGGATTGCTCTATGTCGGTGCCGGGGTTTCGGGCGGAGAAGAAGGCGCGTTATTGGGTCCCTCCATCATGCCGGGCGGCTCACCGGGTGCATGGAAGTCAATTCAGCCGATTTTTCAGAAAATCTGCGCGTACACGGATGACGGCGAACCGTGCTGCGACTGGGTCGGTGAGAGCGGTGCGGGCCACTTCGTTAAAATGGTGCACAACGGCATCGAATACGGCGACATGCAATTGATCGGCGAAACCTACCAGACCATGAAAGCGGGCCTCGGGCTGTCCAATGGGCAGATGCGTGACGTGTTCACCCGATGGAACAAAGGCGTGCTCGACTCCTACCTGGTTGAAATCACCCGTGACATTCTCGGATTCAAAGATGAACGAGGAGATGCGGTGCTTGACCGTATTCTCGACACGGCCGGCCAGAAGGGCACCGGCAAGTGGACGGTGACATCCGCACTGGACGTCGGTCAGCCACTGACCCTGATCGGAGAGGCCGTATTTGCGCGCTGCCTGTCGGCACTCAAAGACGAGCGCGTCGCGGCTGCAGGTTTGCTTACTGGGCCTTCAGAGACCTTCAACGGCGACAAGGCGGCCATGATCGACGATCTCGAACAGGCGCTTTATGCGTCCAAGATGGTATCCTATGCCCAGGGATATCAGCTGATGCGAGAGGTGGCGGCGCAACAGGGCTGGAAGCTCAACTACGGCGGCATCGCGCTGATGTGGCGGGGCGGCTGCATCATTCGTTCTGCCTTTCTCGGAAAAATCAAGCAGGCTTTCGACACCGATGCCGGACTGGTCAATCTGCTGCTGGACCCGTTTTTTAAACAGGCCGTGGAGGCGGCCCAGACGGGCTGGCGGCGTGTGGTGGCCACGGCAGTGCGACTGGGCATTCCCGTGCCGGCCATCAGCGCGGCACTGGCCTATTTTGACGGGTACCGGTCGGAAAGACTTCCCGCTAACCTGCTGCAGGCTCAGCGAGACTACTTCGGCGCCCATACCTACGAGAGAATTGACAGGCCCAGGGGTGAGTTCTTCCACACCAATTGGACGGGACATGGGGGGAGTACTTCGTCTTCCACCTACGGTGTTTAGTGTCTAACAAACTGAATTTGTATCGATTATTCTATGGCGTAAATAGCCAGCAGAATATAAATCACAATAGCCAAAATCCAAATGACAAATAAATCACAATGAAAAAAATCCAAAACTCAAAAGACCCATGGTTATCGAATTTACTTGCGATTTGGATATTATAATTTGGAATTTATTTGAGATTTGGTGCTTGTAAGTTGTTGTTTCCGCTTCGTCAGCGTTAGGAGAGACACCATGCAACCAACCGCCGAGCATCAGCGGCTTCAAGATCATCTGGACCGCAAGGCCAACTGGAAAAAATGGGGACCCTACGTGAGCGAGCGCGCCTGGGGCACCGTGCGCGAGGACTACAGTGCCGATGGCAGTGCCTGGGAGTACTTTCCCCACGACCACGCCCGCAGCCGGGCCTACCGCTGGGGGGAGGATGGCATTGCCGGCATCTGTGACCGCCACCAGTATGTCTGCTTGGCCCTTTCGCTGTGGAATCACAACGACCCGATTTTAAAAGAGCGCCTCTTCGGCCTGACCGGCTCACAGGGCAACCACGGCGAAGATGTCAAGGAATACTATTTCTACCTGGACGCCACGCCGACACACAGCTACCTGAAGATGCTATACAAATATCCTCACACGGCGTTTCCATACGCGGATCTGGTGGCCGAAAACGATCGCCGGGGATTCAACGATTTCGAATACGAGCTGTCGGACACGGGCATCTTCGATGACCAGCGCTATTTCGATGTTTCTGTAGAATATGCCAAGGCAGACACCGACGATATACTGATCAAGATAACCGCCTTTAACCGCGGCCCCGAGGCGGCCCCTTTGGATGTGCTGCCCACGGTCTGGTTTCGCAACACCTGGAGCCCGGGATACGTGGCCGGTCCCATGGGTGATGTTCCGGGCCGCCCGATGCTCAGGCAGGTCGACGGATCCAACGCCGGACCTTGCGTACACCTTTCCCATCCGGCAGCTGGTGAGTATTTTCTGCATGCAGACGGGCTGGATGACAAGGGCCAGCCCCAACTGCTGTTCACCGACAACGACACCAATACCCAGCGTCTGTTTGGCCAGCCCAACGAGCGTCCCTATGTCAAGGATGCCTTTCATCGCCATGTGGTCGATGGCGAGGCCGATGCGGTCAATCCGGCCGGGGAAGGCACCAAGGCCGCCGCCTGGTACCGCTGTCAGATTCCCGCCCATGGATCGTGCACGCTGCGTCTGCGCCTCTCTGCTGCCGCCACGGATACCCCTTTTGGCGGGTTTGAAACCATTTTTGAGCGGCGTGCAGCCGAAGCCGATGCCTTCTATGCAACCATCCAACGCACCGATATCAGCCTTGATGAAATGCAGATTCAACGTCAGGCCCTGGCCGGCATGATCTGGACCAAACAGTTTTTTTACTACAATGTGGAGCAATGGCTCAAAGGTGACCCGGCGCAACCCGAGGTGCCTCCATCCCGTGCCAGCGGTCGCAATCATGAATGGGAACACCTCAACAACTTCGATATCATCTCCATGCCCGACAAGTGGGAGTACCCCTGGTATGCGGCCTGGGATCTGGCCTTTCACGCGATCCCCCTGGCCCTGGTCGATGCGGCCTTCGCCAAACGCCAGCTGACGCTGATGGCCCGCGAATGGTACATGCATCCCAACGGGGCACTGCCGGCCTATGAATGGAAACTGGGTGACGTCAATCCACCGGTACACGCCTGGGCGGCCTGGCGGGTATACAAGATCGACGCCAAACAGCAGGGGCGGCCCGATACGCACTTCCTGGAAGGCATGTTTCACAAACTGTTGATGAATTTTACCTGGTGGGTCAATAAAAAGGATGGAGAAGGCCGCAATGTGTTCCAGGGCGGTTTTCTGGGGCTGGATAACATCAGTGTATTCGACCGCAGCGCCCCTTTGCCCACTGGCGGTCACATCGATCAATCCGACGGCACGGCCTGGATGGGATTTTACTGCCTGGTCCTTCTCGAAATCGCCCTTGAACTGGCCAAGGACGATCCGGTCTATCAGGATACGGCCGGCAAATTCTTCGAGCACTTCCTGCGAATCGCCCGGGCCATGACCGGTGACTACCGGGGCGGCTTGAGCCTCTGGGATGAGGAAGACGGCTTTTTTTACGACACCCTGCATCTGCCGGACGGCAGCTTCGTCCCGCTCAAGGTCCGATCGCTGGTGGGCTTGATGCCGCTTCTGGCCGTCGAAACCCTCGAGCATGATCTGATCGAACGTCTGCCGGTTTTTAAACGCCGATTGAACTGGTTTTTCGAAAACCGGGTTTATCTGCGTGACAGCGGCAATGTCGCCTGTGTGAAAGATCCGGGCGAACAGTCGCGGCGGCTGCTGTCCATCGTCAATCGGGACCGCCTGGTCAAGGTATTGGGGCCCATGCTGGATGAAAAGGAGTTTTTATCGCCCTATGGTATCCGCTCGGTTTCCAAATTTCACAGGGATCGGCCCTACACCTTCACCGTGGACGGCGTGTCCCACACCATCGGCTACCAGCCGGCTGAATCGCTCAGCGGGCTGTTCGGCGGCAACTCCAACTGGCGCGGTCCCATCTGGTTTCCGATCAACTACCTGCTGATCGAATCGCTGCAGAAATACCACCATTACTATGGGGATTCGCTCAAGGTGCAGTGCCCCACCGGTTCAGGGCGCATGTTGAACCTGAGTGAGGTGGCCACAGAGCTGTCCCGGCGCCTGATCAACCTGTTCCTGCCCAATGGCGACGGCCGGCGTCCGATTTATGGCGGACAGCACCGCTTTCAGGATGATCCTCACTGGCGAGACCACATATTGTTTCATGAGTACTTTCATGGAGACAACGGCGCCGGGCTGGGCGCCAGCCACCAGACCGGCTGGACGGGGCTTGTGGCCAAATTGATTCAACAGTCGGGGGGAAGGCAGGACAAGTCGTAACCTTAACAAACTATAAACGACCACCTGCAAACATCAACCTATTAAATGACAAACTACAAATGACAAATCTCAAATAAATTCCAAATTACAACCTCCAAATCTCAAACCAGATAGGAACCAACAGCAAATATGGAGCGACAGCGTGAAACGGTATTGAACATCGAATGATGTGATCGCTTCGCTCTGCCAGATAATAAATCGACAGAAAACCTTGTTTGTTATTTTTAATTTGGTCTTTGTGATTTATTTGCATTTTGGTTTTTGGCGATTGGAATTTATCTTTGGTTTCTATAACGGAGAGAACACAGTGAAAGAGGAACAATTTCCAAAGGTTGTTATGCCCCAATGCCAGACTGAGAAGATCTTGCAGGGACAAAAAGCACTGGTTACCGGTGCCAACTCGGGGATCGGCAAGGCAGTCGCCATTGCGCTGGGTCATGCCGGGGCGGACGTGGTGGTCAACTATGTACGCGGCGCGGATCAGGCCCAGGACGTGGTCACCGCCATCGAACAGTGCGGCAGTCGCGCCTTGGCTTGCCAGGCCGACGTCTCCCAGGAAGATCAGGTGTCGGCCATGTTTGCGAAGATGAAGGCCGAGTTTGGCACTATCGACATTCTGATCAACAATGCCGGCCTGCAGCAGGATGCCCCTTTTGATGAAATGACGATGGATCAGTGGAATCGGGTCATCGATGTGAACCTGACGGGCCAGTTTCTGTGTGCCCGTGAAGCGGTGCGCGAATTCAAGCGCCGCGGCGTGGTACCGGATGTCTCCTGCGCGGCCGGTAAAATCATCTGCATGAGTTCGGTGCATGAGGTCATTCCGTGGGCCGGTCATGTGAACTATGCCGCCAGCAAAGGCGGGGTCATGCTCATGATGAAAAGCATTGCCCAGGAAGTGGCGCCCTATCGCATCCGGGTCAACAGCATTGCCCCGGGCGCGATTCGCACGCCGATCAACACCGATGCCTGGCAGACCCCCGACGCCTATGACGCGCTGATGACGCTGGTACCCTACAAGCGTATCGGCGAGCCCGAAGACATCGGGCGGGCCGCCGTGTGGCTGGCCTCCGATCAGGCCGACTATATCAACGGCATCAGCCTGTTTGTGGATGGCGGCATGACATTGTATCCCGGGTTCGCCACCGGCGGTTAGGACGGATCCGTAAACCGTCCGATATCTGCGTTACGCTTCATCCCCCGTCACTGCGGCTTACGCAAAGTACGCCTCGCTCCTTTGGGCTCGCAAGCCCTGATCTCGAACGTTTTACGAATCCGTCGGGAACACGATTCTAAAAGAGTCAATGAAGTGTGAGAGGAGAAAACCATGGCCGATGAAAAGAATAATGGCAAGGAGGCGTCCTTTGACAGCCAAGATCTTGAAGGACTGACCAAGCATGTGAAAGGTCTCCTTGACATTCGGGATCGTACTTATGGCATCCCACCGAAAACGTATGCGATGTGTTTTGTGGGCAGCGAGGCAGTCGAAACATTGCTGAGAGAAGAGATTGCCAACGACGAAGCCGATGCATTGCGCATCGGAAACATGATGCTCAATGCCGGCGTGTTTCATCATGTCCAACAGGCGCACCCCTTCGAGAATAAATATCTGTTCTACCGTTTCGCCTCCGATGAAGACCACGGTAAGGCGGCCCGCAAACCCGATGGCAGCGCCGTCAGATGGGCTGATTTCATGGCGCCGCTCACGTCGGCCGGAGACAAGGGCCTCCTGTTACAGCCGTCCGTCCCGGAACGCGACCCGGATTTGGCCGCTATGGCCCAGGAGAACCTGGAGGCTTGTGGTGTAGCGCCGCTGGATGAACACAACACCAGATTCCTGGATTTACTGCATCCCAAAGCGTGGGTGGACCCGACACCCAAGCCTTCCTACAATCTGGTGGTGATCGGTGCCGGTGCCGGCGGTTTGGTGTCCGCAGCAGGCGCCGCCGGCGTGGGTGCCAGGGTGGCGCTCATCGAAGCGCACCTGTTGGGCGGGGACTGCCTCACGGTGGGCTGCGTGCCGTCCAAAGCCTTGCTGCGATGTGCCAAGGCGGCTGCCGCGGTGCGCCATGCATCCCAATACGGCGTCAAGATCAAGGGTGACGTTTCGGTGGATTTTGGCTTCGTCATGGAACGGTTGCGTCGCCTGCGGGCGGGCATTGCGCCCGTCGACTCGGCTGAACGCTACGCCGATCAGCTGGGCGTAGACCTCTTTATTGGCAAGGGTGCATTTATCGGCAATAACCGTATCGAAGTCAACGGCAAGACCCTCAAATTTGCCAAAGCGGTGGTGGCCACGGGTGGCACGGCGGCGATCCCCAATATCCCGGGTCTCAAGGAAGCGCCCTATCTCACCAATGCCACTGTATTCAATTTGACAACATTGCCCCGGCGGTTGGCGGTGATCGGTGCCGGTCCCATCGGGATCGAACTGGCCCAGGCGTTCCAGCGCCTCGGCTCGCAAGTATCCGTCTTTTCGCGCAGCGACGCCATTCTACCCAAAGAAGACCCGGACGCGGCCACGATTGTGGAAAACACGCTGCGCCGGGACGGGGTCACGTTCGTCTACCATGTCAAATTTCGGGGCGTAGAGAGCAACAATGGAAAACCGCCGGTGACCATCGTTTGGGACCAGGGCAAAGCGGAACGCAGGCGGGAATTCGACGCCCTGCTAATCGCCACGGGTCGCAAACCCACTGTCGACGGCCTGGGTCTCGAACAGGCCGGTGTGGAATACGATGCGCGCATGGGCGTTGTGGTCAACGACAGGCTGCAAACCACCAATCCCGATATTTACGCGGTCGGAGATGTGGCCAGCCGATACCAGTTTACGCACATGGCGGACTTCGGGGCCCGCCTGGTGATCCGCAATGCATTGTTTTTCGGCCGTGACAAGTTCTCCAACCTGCTCATCCCGTGGGCCACTTACACGGACCCCGAAGTGGCGCATGTGGGGCTCTATGAGAAGGACCTCAACGACCGTAACATCGCCTTTGCCACCTTCACGCGGGAATTTGCCGATGTCGACCGAGGCATTGTCGACGGTGAGACCGACGGTTTTGTGAAGATCCACGTCAAAAAAGGTACCGACCAGATCCTGGGGGCAACGATCGTCGGCAGCCATGCCGGCGATATGATCAGTGAGATCACCGTGGCGATGCAGGGCGGCATGGGGCTTGGCAAGCTGGCCAATGTGATCCATCCGTATCCGACGGCGGCCGAAGCCATTCGCCAATGCGGCGATGCATACAATCGCTCGCGTCTCACGCCGACCGTCAAAGGGTTGTTTAACCATCTCATGGCCTTCAAGCGTTAAAAAGACCTGGTGACGGGCCGTCTGCATCTCCTATATCAGCGGGCTGAAGCGATGCCAGTCTACTTGAGCATTCCACGCCTGATGCATCAATCATTCAACAGGCCCTGGATTTCCCGATGGTAACCCAGGTACCTCTCCAGCGTCCGATCGTTCTTCCCGTACTTGGGAATGCTCTGCAGGATTTCCTCGAAGCGATCTTCGGCTTCTTTTTCCGATTTAATCGCCACGATTCCATCCGTGATGATATCCACCAGGCGGTCGGCGTAGATGATGATGCGCTCCTCCAGGGTACCCAGGGTGTAATCTTTGACCGGCAGTCCCAATTCGACCGCTTCTTCGGCACTGAGCCCGCCGCGGATATGTTTTTCCATCACCGCGGTGACGTCAGCGGGAAGCCCTAAGGTTGCACCCATCTGTGCGCCCAGCTGGCCGTGCTCGATGTCGTGGGTTTTGGCCTTGCCCAGATCGTGGAAAAGGGCGCCGCGCCCGACCAGCTCCATATCCAGGTCCGCGCGGGTCCGGCCGGCGATCTCCAGGGCCTTTTCAGCCACCTTGACACTGTGGGCGATATCTGCTTCCGAGACGCCGGCCTTGCGCAGCAGGTCGACGTCAGCGGGTTGAATCGTATAGGGCGTCGTCAGGACGGCCTGGACGGGTTGACCGTTATCGATCCAGGCCTTGAGCCCGCCTTCCACCCATACCGCATCGAGGCCCTCCTGGCGCAGCCGGTCAACCGATGATTGGCTGACCGGTCCGCCCTTGACGCAGTAGAGAACGATGGGGCGGTCCGAAGGCAGATCCTTGACCCAGCCGTCGATATTTTCGGGATCGCACCACCTGGCACCCGCGATCGTCTGCGGGTTGGCAGCGTAGTCCGCCCTGCGACGCACATCGAGAAGTAAAGGCGCATCTCTGGCACCGAGCATGTTATTCAAGGTTTTGGTGTCGATGGATTTCATGATGCTATTTTCTCCTGTTGGTTGGATGGTTAAATCACCATTTTCCAGACCACACCCGCCGCCGCCCCGATGGGCACCAGGTACTGAATGGGGAAATGGAATTTCTGAAGCAGCACCAGCGAGACGACGGCAGCAACCAGGGCAAACCCGTCGATCCCGGTTTGGGGCAGGATCACCTTGTAGCCGAACCAGACGGCCAGGTTCAGGATCACACCCACCACGGCGGCGGTGACCCCGGTAAGCGCGGCCTGGATGCGCGGGTTGCCGGCCATGGCCTCGATGAAGGGCGCGCCGGCAAATATGAAAAAAAAGCAGGGCAGAAAGGTGACGTAGGTCGTGATCAGGGCGCCGAGAACGCCGGCGGTCAGCGGGGTGAGATCCCCGGGCAGGTTCCAGGCCCCCACGAAGCCCACGTACTGGGTCACCATGATCAGCGGGCCGGGGGTCGATTCGGCCAGACCGAGCCCGATGAGCATCTGCTCGGTGCTGAGCCAGCTGTTGCCCACGGCGAAATCAGTGATGTAGGCCAGCACGGCATAGGCACCACCGAAGGTGACGAAGGCGGCCTTGGTGAAAAAAAAGGCGATTCGGGTCAAGGTGTCCTCGAACCCGCGCAATCCCCATACGCCGCCCACCACCAGGGCCCACAGTCCAAAGCAGATGCAAAAGACCCGCACGACATGGATGAAAGAGGGCGCGACGTTTTTCTGGCCGTTGACGGTTTCAGCGTCGACCAGGCATTCGCGGGTCTGGACATTAAAGGTGCCTTTGCAGAAGACTTGCGGCAGCCCGCGCTGAAGGAGCAGCCCGCCTGCCGCCGCTCCGGCCACAATCAAGGGAAAGGGGACTTTCAAGAAGAAGATGGCGACGAAGGCCAGGGCGGCAAAGAGATAGAGCAGGCGATGCTTGAGTGCCTTCTTGCCGATGCGCAGCACCGCCTCGATCACAACGGCCACCACCACCGGCTGGATGCCGTAGAAAGCGGCGGCCACCGCCGGAATATCGATGTGGGCCACGGCCAGGTAGCTTAACAGCAGCATGATGAAAATTGAAGGGATCACGAAAAGCGCCCCGGCGACGACGCCGCCCACGGTTCCATGCAGCCGCCAGCCAATATAGGTGGCCAACTGCTGGGCCTCGGGTCCGGGCAGCAGCATGCAGAAATTGAGCGCCCGAAGAAACTGGTTCTCACCGATCCACTTCCGCCGCTCCACCACCTCCTGGTGCATGATGGCGATCTGGCCGGCCGGCCCACCGAAGCTGATAAAGCCCAGCTTGGTCCAAAATTTTAATGCTTCATTGAAAGATACCGCTGTGGAAGGTTCTGAATTCGATTGCGTTGTCATGCACTCTCCTTGGCATTTACAGGCACCTGGATATCGCGGCCGAAAATCGCAAAACCCAGGGTGCCGATGATCCCGAAAACGAATGCCGTAACCAGGTTCGTTTCCGGGCTGATTTGCCATAAAAACGCCCCGCCCAGAGCGGCGAAAGCGACGAACACATCCCGGATCAGATAGTAGAGCCCGAACATCCCGGCTTTGCAGCCCTCCGGTGAGAGATCCATGATCAGGGACTTGCGCGTGGGCTCACCGAACTCCTTGAGCCCGCGCAGGACAAACGCCACGAGCAGCCATTCGAAAGAGTGACTGAAAAGCAGCACCAGCGGAAACAGGGTGAAAAAGACAAAGGTGACCAGCACGAAGGGCTTTTTGGTGCTGCGGTCGGCCAGGTAGGCCACCGGGATGTAAATCAAAACCGCCGTAGCCATTTCGATGGTCGTCAGCAAACCGAACTGCAGCGCCGATACCGGTGCCGTAATCACCTTCATGCTCCAGACGACCACGAAGGCGTATGGGATCTGCTCGCAGAACCGGATGAGAATGTCGGTGACCAACAGCCCCTTCATGGCCGGGTTCATCAGCCGGAGCAGTTTCAACGGATTTTTCTCCGGCGTCAGACGGCAGGCATTTTCTGAAGATACCGCATCCGGCGTGTCGTCTTCGATCATGCGCTGTTGCAGGAAAAGCGCCACGATGGACATGATCAGGGCCACGCCGAAGGCCAGTCGAACACCGTCACGCTCGCCCCATATGCCGATGAACAACCCGCCGAGCAGGGGCCCGAGTGCCATGGGGATGCGGCGCACCAGCGAATGCATGGTTACCCCCATGGTGCGTTTATGGGTCGGCAGGACCTTGTACATCAGGCTCATGGTGGCCGGCAGCGATATGGCCGACCATGAGATAAAAAGCACCGCCCCGACCAGCACCGCCTGCCAGGCCGGGACCATGATCACCAGGGCGAACCCGGACATGGCCACCAGGTTGAAGATCAGCAGCGAGCGCTTGGTGCCCAGGCGGTCGGACAGGTAGCCGCCGGGAAATGAGTAGAGGGCCGACAGCAGGTTGTCCATGGCCTGAAGAAGACCGATGGCCAGCACGCCACCGCCCAGGGCCAGCATGTAAATGGGCAGAAAGCGTTCGGCCATGCGTTCGCCCATGCCCACCAATACCACCATGGCCAGCACGCCGACGGTGCTGCGCTGCAGGGCGAGGAAACCGGCGATTCCGGCGGTGCCGCCCGTTATGCGTTCACGAATGGCCATGGTGGGTTTCCTATACGATCGTCAGGATGCCTGCTTCCCCTTATGTCCGTGGAAATAGGCATACAGGTTTTCAATCAGTTGCATCCCCAGTGTCATGCGCTGGTCATCATCCGGCTGGGATGCGGCCAGGCCGGTCAACAGGGCGTTGAACCCGGCCGTTTCTGCCAGGTCGTATCGGGTGTCCTTCAGGTCGATGTCGTGAACCACCTCGGCCAGATGGACAAGCCCCCGATCCTGGAGCCCAAAGCGCTGGACCATCACCTCAAAAGTGCAGCGATCTCCCTCGTGGGTGTACTCGCCGTCGAACATATCGAAGCGGATCTGGTCGGGCTCGGGGGTATGCGTGTCTGCATCAACGAATTTGAAAACAGCTGACCTGTCCACAAAACGCCGGATCAGCCAACCGCAGGCGATACGGTCCACAAAAAGGTTTTTACGCGTTACCCAGGTTTTGCCGCGCAGGCCGTCGAGCGTGTGCATGGCGGCATTTTCATTGGACGACTGCCCGGACAGGCGTGCCGCCAGGTTCTGGATTAATATTTCAGCCGTCCCGCGCTCCGGGGCCTGGAAAAAATCGATGGCCGCCACCTCGTCGAAACGTCGCTGCAGCTTCGATACTTGCGCCGCACCCTTGACCGCCGGGTCCTGGGGGTCGACCTCTCCGGCTGACCAGTCGGTGAGCAGGGTGTTCGCATCCTGGACGATCTTTTGATAATCCGACTGGCGTGCCGCCTGAAACAGGGCGATGACCTGTTCATCGGTCAGCCCCTCCACAAAGCGCACGTCGCCGATGGATCCGTCACCCCCACCGGCAACAATCTCCTTGAGCGTCCAGCTCAAATCCTCCTGTGACTGCTCTGAACAGGGCATGACATATACCGACTGTTTGATGGCAACGGCCCCTACCTGCTGCAACCGCCGCCAGATTTTAACCCTGAGCGCGTTTGGCTTGGGGGGAATCTGGTGAATCAACAACAGCCAATTTTTACTTTGCTGGGACACCACGCCGACCTCCATATCAGTTGTTACGCAAAAAATGTATCAACTGTTACATTTTGTCAAGTGCGGCGGGTGCGTTTTCTCAGCGACACACTCGGAAAAATTATAGGATGAGTTTGGTGCACGAGGTCATTCTGTGGGCCGGCCCTGTGAATTATGCCGCCGGCAAAGGGGGGGGGCATGCTCATGATGAAAAGTATCGTCCAGAAGGATACACGTAAGACAACGTATCTGCTCGGGAAAGGTCGTCAAGGCCTTTCATCGATGGTTATCATTTCTTTTTGGTTTCCAATTAGGACCTGAAGTGAGAGGGGCGCGGTCAGCGATATTACCTGAATACCGCAGCGGGTCTCCGCGTCCTCAACACGGGTTGGCTGGCGCTTCTGGATTCAACTATTTCTGTTGAAGAATGTCCCGTATCTCCGTTAGCAGGGTTTCTTCTTTTGAGGGTGCCGGAGGTTCTTCTGGCGTTTCCTCCTCTTCTTTCTTCAGCGAATTCATCGCCTTGATTGCCATGAAAATCGCAAAGGCGATGATCATGAAATCAAGAACAGTTTGAATGAATGCACCGTAATTAATTGTGACCGCAGCGACGTCACCCACTGCTTCTTTAATGACGATCGCAAGGTTTGAGAAATCGACGCCACCGATGAGAAGCCCAATCGGGGGCATAATGACATCGGCAACAAATGAAGATACGATCTTCCCGAACGCACCTCCTACGATGATACCCACAGCCATGTCGACAACATTGCCTCGCATTGCAAATGCCTTGAATTCTTGTATCATACCCATAAATCCATCTCCTTGACCATCTCGTACTCGGCCGGAATGCTGATGGTTCGTTTCTGGGCCGGCTCGAGCACCACCCGTTTATTGACGGTCTTTTTCGCTGTTTTCTTTGGCCAGCATGCTGATCTGATTCTCATTCTTTGTGTTTTCGCTGGCCAATTGGCGGATCTCGTTATCTTTCTCGTTCAATTCCTTTTGCAAACTGCTCAGTTCGGGCGGGGTGTTATGGGAACAGCCGACCCAGAAGGAAAATGTAGCGAGAAGCAAGACAGTAAAAATTCTATACGCATTTGGTTTCATATCCACCTCCAGAAGGTTTCGTTAGGTGTTGATGGGTAAGGCACGGTTAATGACCTTCCGCGTATCTAAGCAACAGGTTTGCCAACATTGACGGGTTAAGGGGAATGTTGACCAAAGCTTCCGAAATGATGAGGGAAAATATTATTGAAAGGAAATGGAACCGCCTCAAACCTCTCGGCTGACCGTGGGATTTGCCGCAGGTAATTGGTCATATGGCGCACACGGCACGGTGGGGAAAGTCGACGGATTATCCGACGGGCACTTGCATAGAGGGGTTGGAAAGGCGAGAAAAGGCAACCCTGGAATGATTGCCCGGCGTATATCGGACGGGATGCCGACGCTGCAAGGCCGGCAAATGGTCGAATACGTGAGACAGCGTAATCATTCGGCGAGTATGTTTTCGTAGCGCCTGGCGACAACCTGCAAGACCGAGTGCTCTACCGCATGGTAAAGCACCTCCTTGCTGCCTCTATGTTTGGCGAGGGTTCGAATGGTCCGGCTTTTCTTCGGCAGAAATTCCAGAAGCGCTTTCACGGCATCGGCCTTTACCGCGCAGCTCGCGTTTTTTAGAATATGCGTTCGATCGGACGCGGTATCCTGGTAGGCCAGCATTGATCTGACGACACCGACCACTTCCCCGGTTAAATTCATCAAGGGCCCGCCGCTGTTGCCGTGTCGAACAGAAACAGTGGTACGGTAGCTGGCATCATCCTCGCCCGTGCCGCTTAATCCGCAAATTCTGCCAATAGATCGCTTGGGTTTCCGGGTTGGCATTTCTTCAATGGGAAATCCTACGGTAAACACGCGTGTATCCAGGTTAGACCGGGAATCGGCCAGCGGGAGGGCCGGCGGCAGATCCTGCGCATCGGCCACTTCCAGAAAAGCGATGTCATGCAATTCGTCCAGTAGGACCGGCCAGGCAATCAAGTTCCTGCCGGCCTGATCGATCAACGTGATGGATTCGGCATCCGAAACTACGTGGTTATTGGTGACCAGATAACCGCAGGCGAGCGGCCACGCAGTCCCGATTGATTCGGTGACAATAACAACGGCGGAGGTTTCGTGATTTTCCTCACCGCCTCGATTCTTTTCGAGATTGGACGGGCATGGCGATTCCGGCGGGCGGATGGCGCTTGCCTCGGAGCGACTTGCAGGAAGACCTGCGCCGATCAACACCCAGACCAGATAAAAAATTACGATATTATACGGGTTGCAAACTTTCCGCATCGGCAGAATGTATTCTTTCCCATTGGGATTGGCGATCGCGTCACGCCGCTATTTACCGAGTCCCGCGCAATCTTGGACCCAGGCCGACACCAGGCCATGCCTTTGTGCAATGAATCGCATTGAGCAATTAGAAAGCACAAACCGCGCCCACAGGGAAATTTTTCTAAATAGTTAACAATTACAAATGTTTTAGTTTGGTCGGCCAGATAATAATATCGGAAACCGTCAATAAATCTGCACAGACTGTTAGAAAGTATGCATGCAAAATCTGCCGGACAGCTCCCGAGAGGCGAGTTGAACCGCCGACAACATCCTGACACGACGGTATCCGTTCCCGAAGAATGTTGTGAAATTTGCGCCAACCCATTAGACATTTTTTGTTGACAGAACCGACCGGTCTGAACTAAAAATACGACTGAGCGTTCGCTCGGATTATTGATTATTAGCATAAATTGTATTGTTTTTTCATGATGTTGAATATGATTCAAACAAAACACGAAAATAACAGAATTCCGACCCAGGTTAAAAACCAGGCATTGGTGACACAACGCCGACGGCAGATCGTGGATGCGGCGGTGAACCTGTTCATCGAAAACGGATTCCACAAGACCACCACCCGCCAGATCGCCCAGGCGGCGGGTATCTCCATCGGTTCGCTCTACGAATACATCGCCACCAAGGAGGATGTCCTCTACCTGGTGTGCGATGCGATCCATGCGGAGATCGAGCACGGGGTGGCCGAAGCCCTAAAACGGGCCGAAAAGGGCAAGAACCCCTTGGCCGAAGTGATCCGGGAATATTTCATGGTTTGCCACCGCATGAACGATCACATTCTGCTGATCTATCAGGAAACCCAGTCGCTGCCCGCTAAGTGGCAACGTATGGTCCTGGAAAATGAAATTCGCATAACAGGCATTTTCACCGGCATTCTGGCCCGACTGATGGCGTCGGGGGATCTGCCCAGGATCGTCCCGCGCCGGTTGGACCTGGTGGCCCATAACATCTCGGTGCTGGGACACATGTGGACCTTCCGGCGCTGGTTTCTGGCTAACCATTATGGCATCGACGAGTACATCGATTTCCAGACCCGCAGCATCATGGGCATGTGTCGGGAAAATGCAGCTTGACGAAAAGGGTTCAAGGGGTCGAGGGGTCAAGGATCCAAGGGTCAACGAAAACGGGTGCTAAGCGTGATATTGATTTTGGGTCGGTATAATGATGCTTCGCGGTAAGGGGTGATTTCGAATCGCTTGAACCCTTGTTTGAATGGAAACAGGATGGACGGTTACCAATATTAAAAAACACAGGAGGGATGGAATGGAATTTGAGCTCAATAAAACCCAGAAGGACATTCAAAAAGCGGTCAGGGATTTCGTCAAGGGCGAGTTTGACAAGGAGTTGGCCTTCGAGCTGGAAAAAAAGCATGAATTTCCCCGCAAAATCTGGAAAAAAGCCTGCGATCTGGGGCTGCTCGGGGTTCATTTCCCGGAGAAATACTCCGGCCAGGGACTCGGTTCGCTGGAGGACATCCTGGTCATCGAAGAGCTTTGCCGCGGCGATTCCACCATCGGCAGCGCCGTCGCCCTGGCCCCGTTTGCTTCGGAACTGATCATGCATTACGGCACCGATGAACAAAAAGAAAAGTACCTGCCTGCCGTGGCCGAGGGTGAAATGCTCTCCGCCGGTGCCTTCACCGAACCGGACCACGGTTCGGACATCACCTTCATGGACACGACCGCCGTCAAAGACGGCGACGAATGG
This sequence comes from uncultured delta proteobacterium, assembly GCA_963697405.1. Classification (GTDB taxonomy): domain Bacteria; phylum Desulfobacterota; class Desulfobacteria; order Desulfobacterales; family Desulfosarcinaceae; genus Desulfosarcina. The sequence goes on from CAVONY010000043.1 coordinate 50,043, forward strand.
GTGGTCAACGGCGGCAAGACCTTCATCACCAATGGCGGGCTGGCCGGCTTCTACAGCGTACTGTGCCAGACCGACCCCGACGCCAAACCCGGCTACCGTGGTCAGAGCCTGATCCTGGTGGAAGGGGATCGGCCCGGTCTCTCCACCGCCGACGTGGGCGAAAAGATGGGCATCCGCATGATGGCCACTACCGAAGTGATATTAAAGGATGTGCGCGTGCCCCTGACCAACCTCATCGGTGAAGAAAACAAGGGTTTTTACCACGTGCTGCACTTTTTCGATGAGAGCCGCATCCAGGTGGCCGCCCAGGCGCTGGGCATCGCCCAGGGCGCCTTTGACCGGGCCCTGGCCTACGTCAAGCAGCGCGAGCAGTTCGGAAAGAAAATCGCCCAGTTCCAGGTCACCCAGCACAAACTGGCCGACATGGCCACCAAGATCGAACTGGCCCGACTGATTACTTACAAGGCCGCCTGGAACTTCGACCAGGGCCGCATCGATCCCAAGCTGACCTCTATGGCCAAAATGTACGCGGCCCGTACGGCCGTGGAAGTGGCCGACGAGGCCATCCAGCTGCTGGGCGGATACGGTTACATGACCGAGTACGAGGTAGAGCGCTTCTACCGCGATGCCAAGATCACCGAAATTTACGAGGGCACCAAGGAGATCCAGAAGAATACCATCGCCAGCGCACTGATTGGCAAGCTGAAATGAGTACTGATGGTGCCCGACCAGTATGGAAAGGCACTAAATATTTACAGGAGGACGCATGAACGATGACATCCAGGTATACCGGCCTATAAACAACGTCCGGGTCGTCACGGCGACATCCCTTTTCGACGGCCACGATGCCTCGATCAATATTTTCAGACGCATTCTTCAGAGCACCGGCGTTGAGGTGATCCATCTGGGCCACAACCGATCGGTGAAGGAAATCGTCGACGCCGCCATCGAAGAGGACGCCCAGGGCATAGCCATTTCAAGCTACCAGGGCGGCCACTTGGAGTTTTTCCGATACATGGTGGACCTGCTCAAAGAAGGCGGCGCCGACCACATCAAGGTGTTCGGTGGCGGCGGCGGGGTCATCGTTCCCGAAGAGATCAAGGAGCTGGAAGCCTACGGGGTGGCCAAGATCTACACACCGGAAGACGGCACCCGCATGGGACTCCAGGGGATCATTAACCACATGGTCCAGCTCATGGACTACTCCCGTGCCGATGCCGGAAAATTAGACCTGTCCGGTCTGGACACGGACAACAAGCTGCTCACGGCCAACCTGATCACGGGCCTGGAGCAGGCCAAAGCCAAGGAAAACGGCCATCTGGCCAAGTTTCGCCAGGAACTCAAAACCAGGATCGGCGACCGTAAAGTGCCGGTGATCGGCATCACCGGCACCGGCGGCGCAGGCAAGTCCTCTCTCACCGACGAGCTGATCCTGCGCATGCTTCATGACCTGAAAGAGATCCGCATCGCCATAATCAGTGCCGACCCGTCCCGCAGAAAGACCGGCGGCGCCCTGCTGGGCGACCGCATCCGCATGAATGCCATCAACAACCCGCGGATTTACATGCGTTCCATCGCCACGCGGCGTTCACACACGGAAATTCCCGATGCCCTGGAAGAAGTGCTGGATGTGGTCAAGGCGGCCGGATACGATCTGGTCATCGCCGAAACCGCCGGCATCGGCCAGGGGGATTCTCACATTATCGACCTGGTAGACCTGTCCATGTACGTCATGACCAGCGATTTCGGCGCCGCCTCCCAGCTGGAGAAGATCGACATGCTGGATTTTGCCGACATCGTCGTGGTCAACAAGTTCGAAAAGCGCGGCGGTGAGGACGCGGTGCGAGACGTGCGCAAGCAGGTGCAGCGCAACCGCAATGTCTTCGACCGGCTGCCGGACGACATGCCGGTGTTCGGCACCATTGCCTCCAAATTCAATGACGACGGCGTCACCGCCCTGTACCATGCCCTGTTGGACGGCATCCGGGAGAAGACCGGCGTGGCCTTCGAGTCCAGTCTGCCGCGGCCTGACACCAAACAATCCACCTCCAAGACCATTATCATCCCGCCGGAGCGCACCCGTTACCTGGCGGAAATTGCCGAAACGGTCAGAAGCTACCACCGCGAAACGCAAAGCCAGGCCGAGGCCATGCGTCGGGTGTGGCATCTGGAGGAGACGGCCGCGGCCTTTGCCGATGACGGCCTCGATGGCGACACGCCCGTCCTGGTGGATCGGCTCAAACGAGAAATCGCAAACGCCCGCGAGGCGCTGAACGGCGAGACGGAAAAGCTGGTCGGGGAATGGGAGGCAACCCAGGCGGCCTATTCCGGTGATGAACTGGTTTACACGGTCCGCGGCCGGGAGATCCGTGTGCCCCTTTACAGCGAATCGCTTTCCCACCAGAAGATCCCCAAGATCTCCCTGCCGCGCTTTACGGATCCTGGTGAAATCTTCAGCTGGCTGCGGCGCGAAAACCTGCCCGGCTACTTTCCCTTCACCGCCGGGGTGTTTCCCATGAAGCGGATGGGTGAAGATCCCACGCGCATGTTTGCCGGTGAGGGCGACCCGGCGCGCACCAACCGACGATTCAAGCTGCTTTCGTCCAACAGCGAGGCCAAGCGCCTCTCCACGGCCTTCGATTCGGTGACGCTGTATGGCTACGATCCGGACCGCCGTCCAGACATCTATGGCAAGGTGGGCAACGCCGGGGTGAGTGTCTGCACCCTGGATGACGTGAAGGTTCTTTACGGTGGGTTCGAGCTGTGCGCCCCCAACACCTCGGTCTCCATGACCATCAACGGACCGGCACCCATCATGCTGGCCATGTTCCTCAATACGGCCATCGATCAGCAGGTGGACAAATATGCCGGGGAAAAGGGACGGCAGCCGTCAACCGAAGAATACCAGCGGATCAAGGCCATGGTGCTGGAGAATGTGCGCGGCACCGTGCAGGCCGACATCCTGAAGGAGGACCAGGGCCAGAACACCTGCATTTTCTCCATCGACTTCGCACTGAAGATGATGGGGGATATCCAGCAGTATTTTATCGATAACGACGTGCGCAACTTCTACTCGGTCTCCATCTCCGGCTACCACATCGCGGAGGCCGGGGCCAATCCGATTTCTCAGTTGGCTTTCACCCTGGCCAATGGCTTCACCTACCTGGAGTACTACCTGTCCCGAGGTATGCCCCTGGACAGCTTCGCACCCAACCTCTCTTTCTTCTTCTCCAACGGCATGGACCCCGAGTACACGGTCATCGGCAGGGTTGCCCGCCGTATCTGGGCCGTGGCCCTGCGGGAGAAGTATGGAGCCTCGGTGCGCAGCCAGATGCTGAAATATCACATCCAGACATCCGGGCGCAGCCTGCACAGCCAGGATATCCAGCTGAATGATATCCGTACCACCCTGCAGGCGCTGTGCGCCATTTACGACAATTGCCAGAGCCTGCACACCAATGCCTTCGACGAGGCCATCACCACCCCCACGGAGGAGTCGGTGCGCCGCGCCCTGGCCATCCAGCTGATCATCAATCGGGAGTGGGGGCTGGCTAAAAACGAGAACCCCTACCAGGGCAGCTTCGTCGTCGACGACCTCACCGACCTGGTGGAAGAAGCAGTGCTCATGGAGTATGACAAGATCACCGAACGCGGCGGCGTGCTGGGAGCCATGGAAACCGGCTACCAGCGCAGCAAGATCCAGGATGAGTCCATGTACTACGAGATGCTCAAGCACACGGGTGAATACCCCATCGTGGGCGTCAACACCTTCAGGGATCCGCATGCCGACGGTGCCGATCTGCTGGAAGGGGCCTCCTGCATCGATCTGGCCCGGGCCACCACCGAGGAAAAGGAATCCCAGCTCAACCGACTGAAAGACTTCCAGACCCGCAACGCCGACCAGGCCGCCGAGGCCCTGGCACGGCTCCAGAAGGTGGCCCTTTACGGTGAAAACATCTTTGCCGAGCTGATGGAAACGGTCAAGTGCTGCAGTCTTGGGCAGATCACCGGTGCGCTGTATGGTGTGGGGGGGCAATACCGGCGCAATATGTAAAAGCAATCTCAAAAAGGTCTTCTGGCCCAATCTCGGCGTTGGATCCGCGTTTCAACTCCTCGACATACGACAGTATGCGCCCCAAGGGCACTTCTTTCAGGGCGCCTGCGGGTTGATACGCAAATCCGCCTTGATCTTGAACCAAAATCCTCATTTTGAGACAGCTTTTGAAGGGTTCAAGGCGATGGACTTGCCGGGAACATTTCCTTCACTTGAACCCTTGGATTCTTGAACCCTTAGCAATTTTGGAGAACTGAAATGAACGAAGCAGTCATTGTCAGCGCGGTGCGAACGCCGCTGGGCAGTTTCAACGGATCCCTGGCCGGCATCGGTGCCACGGACCTGGGTGCCATCGTCATCCAAGAGGCCGTCAAACGGGCCGGTATCGAGAAGACCGAAGTCAACGAAGTGCTCATGGGCCAGGTGCTTCCCTGTGGCTACGGCCAGAACCCGGCCAAGCAGGCCGCAGTCAAGGCCGGCATGCCCTGGGAAGTAGAAGCCATCACGATCAACAAGGTGTGCGGGTCGGCTCTCAAAACCGTCATGCTGGCTGCTCAGGCCATTCAATTGGGCGATGCCGAGGTGGTGGTCGCCGGCGGCATGGAAAACATGAGCATGGCGCCCTTCTACCTGGAAAAGGCGCGCTTCGGCTACCGCATGGGAGCGGGCCAGCTCCAGGACTCCATGATTCACGACGGCCTGTGGGACATCGTCAACGATTTTCACATGGGCATGTCCAACGAACTCTGCTCCGAGCGCTACCACGTCAGCCGGAAAGACCAGGACCGGTACGCTGCCGAATCCTACCGCCGGACACTCGATTCAATCAGCAGCGGTCGTTTCGACGCCGAAATCGTGCCCGTCTCCATTCCCCGGCGCAAAAGCGAACCCATCCTCTTCGCCAAGGATGAGTGCGCCCGTGAAACCTCCTATGAGGACCTGGCCAGGATGAAGCCGGCATTTAAGAAGGAGGGTGTCGGCACTGCCGGCAATGCCTCCATTATCAGCGATGGTGCAGCCGCCGTAGTGGTCATGTCCCGCGAAAAGGCCGAGGCATTGGGATGCACGATCATGGCCACCATCGGCGCCCAGGCCTCATACGGCATTGACATGAAATACGTCCTGGTGGCGCCCATCTGGGCGATTCCCAAATGCCTGAAGAAGGAAGGCATCGGCATCGATGACGTGGACCTGTTTGAGGTCAACGAGGCCTTTTCCGGATCCACCGTCTCCGCGATGAAGGAGTTGGGGCTTTCCGCCGAAAAAACCAACGTCAACGGCGGCAGTGTGGCCTTGGGGCACCCCATCGGCGCCAGCGGCTGCCGGGTGCTGGTGACCCTGCTGTACGAGATGATTCGTCGGGACAAAAAAACCGGACTGGCTTCACTGTGTCTGGGGGGTGGGGAGGCGGTGGCGATGGTCGTCAAAAGATGACCATGTCCATCCAGAGATGGCATCTTGCGGCCCATATCTGCGTTCTCACCCTATTGAAGTCCTCGACGTAGCGCTGCTACGCCTGCGGGTTCAATTTGGCTGCGGCCTTGATCTGAACCGCAAGCTACCATCTCTGAACGGACACCGCGATCATCGCTGATAGCAAGATGAAGTCGCCTTCGGTTTTTTTAAAAACAGTAGTACTTATGATGAACTAAAAGCCTTCAGTCTAAACACCTAATAGAGGGAGATACAACAATGGACATCAACACCTTTGGCGTCATCGGCGCCGGTCAAATGGGCAACGGCATCGCCCAGGTGGCAGCTACCGCCGGCCTCAATGTCATCATGAGCGACATCAAGATTGAATTTGCGGAAAAGGGTTTGGCCAACATCACCAAGATCCTCGGCAAAAACGTGGACAAGGGCAGAATTTCGGCTGAGGACAAGGATGCGATCATGGGCCGCATCAAGATTACCGCCGACCTTGCAGAAATGGCCGACGCTGATTTCGTGGTCGAGGCGGCCACGGAAAACGAAACCCTCAAGTTCAAGATTTTCAAGGACCTGGACGAGATCTGCCGGCCCGGTGTGATCCTGTCCACCAACACCTCCTCCATTCCCATCGGCCGCATCGCAGCTCAGACCGGCCGCCCGGACAAGGTCATCGGCATGCACTTCATGAACCCGGTACCGGTGATGAAGCTCGTGGAAGTCATTCGCGGCCTGGCCACCTCCGACGATACTTTCCAGACCACCTGGGACCTGTCGGAAAAATTCGGCAAGACACCGGCCCAGGCCAGCGACTTTCCCGGCTTTATCGCCAACCGCATCCTGCTGCCCATGATCAATGAGGCGGTGTTCGCCCTGTACCATGGGGTCGGCACCCGCGAGGACATCGATACGGTCATGCGGCTGGGCATGAACCATCCCATGGGCCCGCTGGCGCTGGCGGATCTGATTGGCCTGGACACCTGTTTGGCCATCATGGAGACCCTTTACAACGGATTCAAGGATTCCAAGTACCGGCCCTGCCCGCTGCTGAGAAAATATGTGGAAGCCGGCTGGCTGGGCCGAAAAACCGGCCGAGGGTTTTACGAATACTAAAAGGAGGTACCATGCCGCCCAGAAAAACCACGCGTCTTACCCCTGTGGGCAAGAAGATCAAAAAGGCGCGGACCGACAAAAAAATGTCCTACGAGACCCTGGCCAACGACACCGGGTTTCCCATCGATTTCCTCAAGAAAGTCGAAACCGGGAAAATCACGCCGCCGGTGGGTTCTCTGCTACAGATTTCCCGAGCCCTTGAGATCGACTCCGGGGATCTGCTCAAGGAAGACGGTGGCCGCATGCAGGACCGCATCAAGGCCTACACCAAACGGACGTCGAGCTATGCCTACACCACCCTCACGCCGGGGGCCGAGAACAAACATCTAAAGGCCTTTCGGGTGAAGATCGATGCAATGAAAACGCACGAAGGCGTCAGCTACAACCACGAGGGGGAAGAGTTCGTGTATGTGCTTGACGGCACCATCGAGGTGGTGGTTGGAGAACACGTGAACGCCCTTGGTGCCGGCGACTCCCTCCATTTCAATTCCGGTATTCAGCACCGTTTGAAAAACACCGGGAAAACAGATGCCGAACTGATTGTCGTGATTTACAACCCGTAGAGGACCACACCATGTCATTCAAGCTGACCGATGAACAACTGATGATTCAGTCCATGGTTCGCGAGTTCTCCCGCAAGGTGGTGGCTGAGACCGCAGCGGAGCGCGACAAGACCAAGGAATTCCCCGCCAAAAACCTCAAACAGATGGCCGAGTTGGGTCTCCTGGGAATGATGGTCCCCTTCGATTACGAAGGATCGGATTCGGACACGGTGGGCTACGTCCTGGCCCTTTCCGAAATCGCCTATTCCTGCGCCTCGACGGCGGTGGTCATGTCGGTGCACAATTCCATTGTCTGCGAAAGCATCCTGAATTTCGGCAGCGAAGACCAGAAGCAGCATTACCTCAAGGATCTGGCCATGGGCAAAACTATCGGCGCCTTTGCCCTGACCGAGCCCGATGCCGGTTCCGACCCGGTGAGCCAGCAGACCACGGCGGTGAAAGACGGGGACCACTACATCATCAACGGCACCAAACGCTTTATCACCACCGGCCAAAACTGCGGCCTGGTTATCGTCACCGCCAAGACCGATCCGGCTGCCCGCCACAAGGGAATCAGCACCTTTATCGTCACCAAGGACAACCCCGGGCTCAAAGTTGGCAACTTGGAGGACAAGATGGGGTTGCGCGCTTCGGACACCACGGACCTGCATTTCGAGGAGTGCCGGGTGCCGGCATCGGATATGCTGGGACAAGCGGGTGAAGGGTTCAAGATCGTCATGAAGGGGCTCGACGGCGGTCGCATCGGCATTGCCGCCCAGAGCCTGGGTGTGGCCCAGGCAGCCTTCGATGCGGCCGTGAAATATGCCAAGCAGCGGGACCAGTTCGGTCAGAAGATCTCCAAATTCCAGGGCTTGCGCTGGATCATCGCCGACATGGCCACCGAGATCGAGGCGGCCCGGCAACTCACCCTGTCCGCGGCCGCCATGAAGGACCGCAAGGAGCGCTTCACCCTCCAGGCTTCCATGGCCAAACTGTACGCGTCCGAAATGGTCAACCGGGTCACGGCCAAGGCTCTGCAGATGCATGGCGGATACGGTTTTACCACCGACTATCCGGTGGAGCGTTTCTACCGGGACGCCCGTGTGTTCACCATCTACGAAGGCACGTCGGAAATCCAGCGGGTGGTGATCTCCAATAATATTTTGAAGGACAAACGCGTTCCTTGAAAACCAATACCATCAGTACCTAAACAATGGCTAAAAGGAGGACAATCATGGTCAGAACGGAAATTTCCCTGTTCCTTAAAAACGAGCCCGGAGAGCTGGGGCGGCTGGCTACGCTCATGGGTGAAGCCGGCATCAATATCGATGCGCTGACCATCCAGGATGCATCGGCATATGTATTGGAGCTATTCAAGGCCAGGGGTAAATCCCTCAAACGCATCGCTTCGGCCGCCAGCTACAATTCCATGCGCAAGGATTCAGCTCAGTTTGCCCTGATCCGCCTGCTTGCCGAAGACGGCAAGACCAACGCCGCCATCGATCTGCTTTCCCAGCATGACTATACCTTCGACATCATGCCGGTGATTGCCGTTCAACTGGACAACAAACCCGGCGAACTGGCCCGGCTTTCATCCCAATTCGGTGAAGAGGGCATCAACATCAACTACGTATACGGCTCGGTGGCCGGCCCTGACGCCAAATGCCTGTTTGTCTTCTGTCCCGAGGACATCGATCTGGCATCCAAGATCTTTACCAAGGAAAAAAAGAGAAAGTAAAACGTTAGATATTCGACATTGGTAGCCTTGTCGCTTTTTCTTGGGAAGGATGGGGATTGAAAGAAAAACGCTGCCCCTCAATCACCCGGTAGGTGGTCTGGTGCATTGCTCCCCGTGCGTTCTTTGTGGCCGATCCGATCTTAAGGCGATTGCGCACGATACCGGAATCGGCAAGCAGGCGTCTTACATCTGTTACCGTGTAATTGGCGATACGATTATAATCGAAGCCGTGAAATGCCTTCCTATAATTCTCTCGTTTTTTCAGGATTGTCAGCCAACTCAGTCCGGCCTGCGATCCTTCCAAAATCAAGAACTCAAACAGAAGTCGGTCATCATGAATAGGAATACCCCATTCATCATCATTATAAGCGATGTATAAAGGGTCTTTTCCACACCATTTGCATCTGTTCTTCATTTCTCACCTTTACTCAACATTTTGCATGAAAAGACTCTCACAAATTCTTTTCTTCAGTAGATAGACGCCAGCGCCCATCTTATCTTGTCCGACGTCCAGTCACAGAAATACCATTAATTCACCTCGTCAAACTATTGATTACAGTTTTCAGCACTGGTTTGAAGTTGGCAGGGGTGGTTTTGTGTAGCCGGATATTGTTACAGTTATTAAAGTGCAGGAAGGATGTGAGTTCTTTGTGCAGGGCAAGGGCAAAAGCGTCGGTTTTTACGAGCCGTGGTTCCAGTGCAAGATGATGAATATGCAGCAGTGATTTTTTTCTCTCGGCTTTGCAGTCCATTCGTGCAACCAGTTTCCCATCCCATAATACGGGTAGAGAGAAATAGCCGTATTGACGTTTTTCCTCAGGGACATAGCATTCAATCAGAAAGTGAAAGTCAAATAGCGCCTGCATGCGCTTGCGCTGGATGATCAGATTATCAAATGGCGAGAGTATTTTAAGCTTGCTGCGAGCTAGCGGTTTACTCAACAGCTCCAGTGAAGCTGGTAACGCATAATAGCTGTTACGGTCGGCACTGATCTGCAGCAATTCTCCATTCGAAACCATTTCCTGCAAGGTAGAAGAAACAAGCGGTTTGGTGTTTTTCAGCAAATAGGCTATTTCGGCAGGCTGCCCCAGTCCGTTTGCTTGCAGATATCGGGTGATCAGAAAACGGGCATATTCCTCCAGATCGGGCAGGGTGGTGTCAGTGTCTTCCGGTAATACCCGTTCGGTGAGATCATAAACCTTGTGGAATTTAACCCGGTAAGGAACCATGAGTTCACCCTGCATTAATAGATATTCCAGGGCGCGTTTGGCGGGTTTGCTCTTCCATTCGCCGGTCTTTTTACCGGTATGTTCAAAGTCTTTGGCCATCAAAGGGCCTTCGGCAGCAATGCGCTTGAGCACCGATTTCATCAGTCGTTCATCGCGCTCATACCAGTGATTCTGATCACCGTTTGCTATTGCCTGTTTGCGGGGTAAGCTGTATCGGTAGTCGCGCATGGGCAGGTAGGCGGCAGCGTGAGACCAGTATTCAAAAACCTGTTTATCGGCAATCAGCTGACTGAGATGGGAGGTTTTGTAGCGAGGGTTGCGATTCCACAGGGTATGGTGATGGGCGCGCTGAATTGCCGAAATCGTATCAATCTGGATGTAGCCAAGATGCTCAACAGCTGACAGCGTGGCTGCAATTGCACTACCGGTTTGCTTTGCTGGTGGCAGCCTCTGTGACAGCAACACCAGTTTTCTAGCTTGTTGAATAGAAAGTGATTCTGTCATTTTAGTGGTCAGCTTGACGCCATTGATGTTCGGCTTTTAGCATTTCGTCATTTCATTATTATGTCAAAGAGATAATTGAGAATAATCCTACTTCAAAAATGGAGGGCTTACTATGTTCAATAATTCGACTGCGCCTGAAAACGCGTCGATTACCGGTAACCGTCTTCAGTACGAGCGAAATCCAGATTATGCAAGCGCAGGTGGAATAGGGTATTCTGCCCGGTTATAGGTTCTACCTGCCAATAGCCGTCTAAAACCCACCCATTGATATTTCCGCTATCGTTGTAATATTTTTAGTATCGTTCAGCAACAAAACTCAAAACCAATTCAAAACCTACCCGCATTGGAGGTTTGACATGAACAAACAAGATTGCGTTAGCGAAAAATGGTCGAGCCGAACCATCGGGCTTATCATTCTGCCCCTGGCAATGGCACTGGGTTTTCTGGGCTTTCTGATTCTTCCGGTGGTAGGGTTGTTCTTTGCCGTTCCGCTGTTTATCCTCTCTTTCTTCTTTATCGCGGCGCCCGAGAGCAAGGTATGCCGACTGATTCTGCGCAAAGATACGTAAGATTGGCGACACGTGGAGCCGGGTGTGGCCTTGGCCGTTTGTACAGTCACGCCCGGCCTTTTACCTAACGCCCCAAAATAGATGTTTTTTCATTGATAAATCTATGAAAATTATCGACTCCCATCCACAATAGCTGGCGACCTTTTGCGCTATAGTGAAGCGCCGGACCCACCCCTTGCAACCCATGAAAAACGTGATTGACAGCCTCACGTCCAGCATATATCGTCTTTTTACGATTAATGCGTGGCACCATTGTAGTCAAAGCGAAATCATCCATGAATCCAAACGGTGAATCAATCCTGGATGCCTCTGCCTTTTCCGGAATCTGTAAAGCCCTGGGACATCCGGCCAGAATTCGGATCATTGAGCACCTCAAGGCCATCGACCGGTGCATCTGTGGCGAGATCGTCCAGATTCTGCCTTTGGCCCAGTCCACCGTGAGCCAGCACTTGAAAGTGCTCAAGGCCGCCGGAATCGTCAAGGGGGAGGTCGAGGGCCCGCGTACTTGTTACTGCCTGAACAGGGAGATACTGGACCGCTTCAAGAGAACCGCCGGTTCGATTTGACAGCCGGTGGAAGACTGGCGCTTTGCCGTGCGAGGTAAACGATGACAGCATCATGTTGTCCGGAAGAAAAAGACCGCACCACCTCATCCCGTTGCAGCTGCCACGAGACACCTTCCGCGGGTCTGAAACCGGATTTTCCGATACTTGGCCATGATGCGGAGCCATGTTGCGGCGTTCAAGCGCCTGAACCCGGCAGTCCCTATGAAAAACCCGGATATCGTCTCTGGGGGTTTGTGGCCGATTTTGTGCAGACCCCGGCGGGAGAGGTTCCGCGGGTGCACAGCCGATTGGACCGCGAAGACCGCATTGGAACCGTTCTATCGCGCCTGGGCATCGGCCGGGACAGTTACAGCATCGCTCCCGGCCTCTACGGGATCGGTTTGCCGGACTCAGGGTCACCGGTGATGGTGACGGCCAACTACAAACTTACCTTTGATAGCCTGCGTGGTTCGCTCGACGGCATCGATGCCTGGATTCTGGTGCTGGACACAAAGAGCATCAATGTCTGGTGCGCGGCTGGCAAGGGAACCTTCTCCACTATAGAAGTGGCGGAACGGGTGAAGGCGGCACAACTTGAAAGTGTCGTCACCCACCGGCGCCTGATTCTGCCTCAGCTCGCTGCCACCGCGGTTTCCGCGCGCCAGGTAAAAAAAATGTGCGGCTTCGAGGTGGTCTGGGGGCCGGTGCACGCCAAAAACATCGGTGCATTCCTGGATGCGGACATGCATGCCGCCCCGGCCATGCGCAAGGTCACCTTTACCCTAAAGGAGCGGGTGGAGCTCATTCCGGTAGAGCTCAACCACATGGGCAAGCCGACCCTCTACCTGATTCCGGCGCTGTTTCTGCTGTCCGGGTTGGGCCAGGGCTTTTTTTCAGTTGCCGCAGCCGTTTCAAGGGGCCTGTCTGCCATACTGGCTTATATTTTGGCAGTGGTGGGCGGCGCCGTTCTGGCGCCGATCTTTCTGCCCTGGCTGCCGGGAAGGGCCTTCGCCCATAAAGGCGCCGTTCTCGGTGCCGCGGCCGGCGCCCTGCTTTCGGCCGGGTTTGCCGAACGGCTGGCCCTGTTGGAAATGCTGGCCCTGACGCTCTTCATCATGGCCGTCAGTTCGTATCTGGCCATGAATTTTACCGGCTCGACGCCTTTTACTTCCCCCACCGGTGTGGAAAAGGAGATGCGCAGAGCCATCCCGGCCCAGGCGGTCGGAGCTCTGGCTGCCATCATCTTATGGGTTGGGGCCGGATTCATGAAATAGTGCCAATCGTCAATAACAGGAGAAAGACAATGGAACAATTCAGATACCTGCCCGATGTGACCACCCTCGAATACGAGGAGGATTTATGTGTGGGCTGCGGGTCCTGCGAAATGGTCTGTCCCCACGGCGTATTTGCCATGAATGGCAAAAAAGTGCTGATGGTGGATAAGGATGGCTGCATGGAATGCGGTGCCTGCGCCCTAAACTGCCCTACGGCTGCCATCCGGGTGACCCCGGGCGTGGGTTGTGCGGCTTACATTATCTCTGGATGGATAAACGGCAAGGAGAACGCCAGTTGCGGAGGGGAAGGGGTTGGCTATCAGGCACGTGACCTGAAAAAGACGACAGACCTGTTGAAGCGGTCACCGCTCCGCGCTATGAAGATACCCGAGTGCCTGCTGCTGTTACACATGCTCTATTCACTTTTTAGAATTTGACTATGGTTGGAAAGAAATCGGAGATTTCAATTCGAAATCATTCATTACAGATAGACCGGATAGTCTCGGCAAATTGAAGCCACTTCCGACGCGACATGGTCCAGGGTTTCCCGCTTCCCGCCACTGCTTATAACAGCATCAATAAGACCGGCAACACGCCTTGCTCCATCCATTTCGATTCCTCTGGCACTGATGGCCGACGCACCGACCCGAATGCCGCTGGCCTGATCCGGTGACTGCGGGTCGTTTGGAATCACGTTGCGATTAACGATGATTCCTGTCGATTCGAGCATCCTTTCAGCATCTCTGCCCAATAGTCTTTTGGAGCGAAGATCAATCAGAACCATGTGATTGTCCGTACCGCCGGAAACGAGACGATAACCACGTTTTCTAAGTTCATCGGCCATGGCGGCGGCGTTGTTAACGATCCGCTTCTGCACGGTGGCAAATTCTGGGGTATCGGCAAGGTGAAAGCAGACTGCTTTAGCGGCCACCTGGTTCAATGCGGGAGTGCCCTGGCTGCCCGGAAACACCGCCCGATCAATATGCCGCTGATATTTTTTTTTGCTAATGATCACTCCTCCGCGCCCCCCCATAAGGGTTTTATATGTGGTGAAAGTGACAAAGTCACTGACCGGCACAGGGCTTGGAATTACGCCGGCGGCCACTAATCCGGCGATGTGTGCCATATCGATCAGAAGATAGGCGGAGATGCTTTGTGCGATATCGGCCAAACGGCGGTAATCGATCAGACGCGAATAGGCGCTGGCACCAGCCACTATCATTTTGGGTTTGATCTCGGCAGCCTGCTTGGCGATTGCCTCATAATCGAGTCGTTCCGTATCAGGCTCGAGGCCGTAATGGGAGAACTGAAAACACTGACTGGTGATCGAAGCAGTATCGCCGTGGGATAGGTGACCCCCGTGGGACAGCTTCATTGCAAGGATGCCGTCACCCGGCTTTAAAACCGAAAAGTAGACAGCTAAGTTTGCAGAGGTGCCACTGTGGGGTTGTACGTTAATGTGCTCTGCACCAAACAGTTTTTTCCCACGTTTTATGGCCAGGGTCTCGAGATCATCAGCACGGCCGCAGCCTGCATGAAACCGCCGCCCGGGATAACCTTCGGCGGCCTTCATGTTGAATGCAGATCCCTGGGCCTCCATGATTGAAGGTCTAGCATGGTTCTCGGCTGCAATCAAATCGAGGGTGTTTTCAATGCGATCTTTTTCAGCCGCAACTATCTTGTAAATTTCTGGATCCTGATCGGACAAATGTTCCATGACGATCCCCTCATGGCATTAGTGGTAATAGCAACTATGTAGCATCGAAATTTTAATGCTGGGTCTATCAAATCTTCATTAAGCACCATAATATAGAGACAATCACCAGTCTTTGTCATATGGCGGTTAGATGAAAGACTATGAAGACTCTCAAAACAAATGTATGATCAAGCAATGTCACCATAGCCAGTGATATGTTCCGGTAGACTTTTATCGTTTCCATACATGAAGTGTTTAGTCATGTTTTCACTGTAGCGACTCGCTAGCGGTTTACGACCCATGGCTTCTGCGACTTCACGAATGTGGATTGGGGCTGCGCCGCAGCACACCCCGATGTAGCGAATACCATTCTGCCATGCATCGGCTGCAAATTGCCGAATTTCGTAGCGGTTGCACATCAGGGGGTCCAGAGCCGTTGGAAAGGTTCGGCCGTGTGGGGATGGGCAAGTGCACCCATTATTGTCGTCCAGGTTGAAAAAAGTTGACTGGTGCTCGGTAGTCCGGTAAGGCACGGGAAGCGCCGCTATTGGGCCTTGCAGCGTTTTTCGAGCCTCCTTCAGGTAGGGCATCATGGTGTTTGGCCCCCTGAAACAGTTGAGGCCCACCACATCTGCACCCCGGTCCTCCAAGGCCTTGAGGGTATCCACCACCGACCAATCATCACGCATTTTGTTTTCACCCATGGGGGCCAAGGTGATAACGGCCGGAAATTCACCGATTGCCCTTATCGCTTCTAAAGCGCAAAAGGCTTCGTGGGCATAGTAAAACGTCTCACCAATTATGAAGTCGACTCCAGCATCCGCCGCCCAAGCAACCATTTCGTCAAACATGCCCCGAACTTCCTTTTGGTTTGAAGCGTCGGAGGGATGCCAGATGTTGGAGTTTGAGATATTACCGGCCACCAGATTCGGCTCCTGGCCATCAGGGACGTCGTCCGCCACTTTTTTGGCTATGTCCAGTGCGGCCCGGTTTAGCGGTTCCAGCAGGTCTTCCTTGCCGATTATACGCATCTTTTCACGGTGGGCATTATACGTAAAGGCCACCAAAACATCAGAGCCAGCGTGCTGGAAATCCCGGTGCAAAGTAGCCAGTACCTCCGGGTGGTCCAGTGCCACTTCAGGCACGAACTCTCCGGCAGTCAAATAGCCCCGACGCTCCATTTCAAACAGGTACCCCTCGGCGCAGACTATACCATCAGTTTCCAACCGTTTCATCAAACCACGTTTTTCCATAGCGGCCTCCTACGTTAAAATAGCTTATTTTGTGTAACATTCCTCAAGTTAGGTCTGTTTTGAATTTTGACAAGAATTGCGGTATTTTTAAATTAGTCAACCTACCAACTGAGATCATTATAAATTTGACCAGTATAAGGATATCATCATTCGCGACTGTCGGGTCAGGTAAATCTTACGATGCAATATTTTCAAGGATTCTTCATCTATTGACAGAGAATGATTTCGTTTTTTGTTTTTTTGGTCGGATGAACCTAAATTCTGTGTTACGGGTGGGGGTAACTGGCTCGTGGCTTGGGGTACACCGCCTCGATAGCCATTAACCGCACCAGCCGTTATATAACGCAATATCACTTTGACTTAATGGATAACCTTTTTATATAATACGCAATAATATGTAGGAAGCAGATCGTAAAATATCTTGATTGCTAACTGAAATTATAAAGAGGATAATTAATATGTCCCGAATAAACATTTATCGGAAACATTCGCTCAACCGTGATAAAGCTCGCAGGGCGGCGGAGAATGTAGCCGAGCATTTAAATGATCGATTTAAACTCCGCTCTCGCTGGGAAGGAGATTCGCTGCATTTCAAACACGCCGGCCTTAACGGTTATCTAGAATTAAAAGAATCAGAAGTGCGAATAAGAATCAATCTTGGTCTTATGATGCTCGCAATGAAGCCATTTCTTGAACAGGAGATACATCTGTACATGAACGAGATCTTCGAGGAAACCTAAGACGGTATCTTCAACTCGTCCGTGGTTGCACACAGCAACTAAAAAGTAACATAATTGCAGATATACGGAAAGGCGAAGTAACTATGTGGTGGTTTTTGGTAAGTAGAGAAGGGAATGACGATTGTCCGTTCTTAGGGAGCTGGCCTAAACAGCCTGGCCCTTTCTATTGAGGTAGATGAATGGAATTGATAATGTGCTTTCATATCTATTCAAAACTTCGGCCTGATTCCAGATAGATTGAGATCATCTTTGTCATTCGGAACTTGCTAAATCTGGTGATCGTTGGAGAGGTATCCAAGGAATCTGTGTCCGTTTTTTCCCTGTGATAGTAAATCGAAAGTCAACTCATTTACAAAAATGCACACCCCCAGATATTGTGGTCGCTCATTTTTCAACAGGATGTTCTTTACATAGCAACTACATGTACAATGAATCGAATGCATTGCTTTCCGCACAGAGCTGCTCAAACATGCTTTTCCAGACGAGCAAAATTCGAAAGCTGCCAACGTCGATACTCAGTCAGGGGAGAAGAAACGCTGGGAATAGAAAGGTCATCAACGACCTGAAAAATAGACACACTCACCCCACTATGGCGAGAACAGGCCACCGAATCCCATTGAGGACAGAAAACAACTGCCGCCACTGCTACCACCACTATCACCGCCACCGCCGGACGGCGGGGTGGGCGGCGTCCCCAAATTCTCGGAAACGTTAAAGAAAATGTGATTATCGGAACCATTATTCTGATAGTAGGAAATATACACTTCATCCCATGCGTTGGCCGCCAACTGCGGAAACAAGGCGCTGCCGCCTGTCCCGGCATCGATGGGATCGCCATCGATAAACGTGGCAGTCCACAACTCGGCAACCGGATTCCAGATTTCCACAACGGGTAATGAAGGTGTGGCCGTATCGTCATACCGGCTTAAAAAGACCCGGGTGGCCAAGCCGTCGATTTGATGAAAGGCAATGTACACTCGATCCTCCGTGTCAATGGTCATCTCCGGTGCGAGGGCAGCCTGCCCGGTAGCGGCATCGATGGGGTCACCGTCGGACAGCGTTACGGTCCATTCCGGAATCCCGGTATCCCAAATTTGCACATTGGTTCCATTCCATCTGCTTAAGTGGATGCGGCTGATGCCACCGACCAATTGCCCATAAACAACATAAATATTATCACTGGAATCGACGACAATCTGCGGGCTATCGGCCTGCGTGTTGCCCGTGTCGATGGGCTCGGCCAACGCTAAATTGGTGGTCCAGGGGTCGCCCCATATTTGAATATCAGTCCCGTTGAAGCGGCTGAGAAAAACCCTATCGGTGCCTGTATCTTGCTGCGCATAGACGATGTAGACTTGATCGTTGGAATCGATGGCCAGGTTCGGCCCCAGAGCATTGCCCGATGCACCGGACAAGCCGACGGGATCCCCGAGTGTTGGGATAGTGGTCCACCCCGAAGGGAAGTCGGTGTTCCAGATTTGGATCCCGTTGGCAATGCTGAAACGGCTCAGATAGACATTAAAAAAGACCCCGTCGTTTTGACGATAGGTAACATAGACATTGTTTAAGGAATCGATGGCCAGCTGGGGGCTGTCGGCCTCCCTGGCAAGTGTGGTGTCGATGGGATCCCCATTGGCAAAATTGGTGGTCCAGTTGCTGGTGGTGTTATCCCAAATGCGGATTTCTAATCCATTAAAGCGGCTGAGATAGATATGGTTTTCCAGACCGTTGCTTTGGTAGAAGGTGACGTATACCTGATCGGTTGAATCGATGGCCAGCTGGGGCATTCCAGCCGGACTGCCGGTGTTCGCATCGATGGGGCTGCCGGCGGAAAAGTTGGTCGACCAGATTCCTGCGCCCGCATATATTCGCATATCGGTTCCATTGTAGCGGCTGATGTAGATGCGATCGCGAATGCCGTCACTCTGTGCGAAAACCACGTACACCCAGCCGTTTGAGTCGATGGACAGCTGCGGGGTCTTTGCAGAAAGCCCGATAAGGCCGGTGTCAATGGGATCGCCGTCGGCAAGGGTGGTGGTCCATGTTTGGGTGTCATTGTCCCAGATCCTGACTTGCCCGGATCTTTCGTAGCGGCTCAGATATACGCGGCCGATGTTGGTGCCCACGGTGTCATCTTGCCTGAACACCACGTAGGTAATGCCGTTGGCGTCGATGGCCGTCTGGGGGTCGATGGCATCTTCCGCATTGGTCGTATCGATGGGATTCCCATCGGTCAGAGTTGTGGTCCACTCTTGGTCGGTGCTGTCCCATATCCAGACCAGACCATATGAGGGTTGAACTGATCCGACGGAAAGCAGCAAGATTGCCATTAGCGTGATATTCCACATTTTTTGATAATTCATACTGTAGATCATCATCTTTGCCCTCCAAATCAAAGCACTCCGAAACAATTTGAGATTGAAAAGATCTCAAAATACGAGAAGAAAATAATACCACTGTGTGGTATTGTAAAATATTAGTCAGTTTTCTGGTTATCACTGGTGGCCAATTGCCACTAAACAGACGAGTCAGAGCCCCCTAATAGGTAAGGGCTATCCTATGAAAGCGAACCCCACCTATTCATGTGCTTTTGCCATAAGCGTGGATCGAAGTTAATTCAAACCACCGCTACATCTTGTGGTCAGACAAAATTTCAGGTGGGTGGTGCTTACACATAAGGCAATGATGATATCTGATAAATCGGTGGCGTGGCGATGTATTGAGAATACTACCAGTCATCTGAAATTGCTGATACCATCATTCTTGGCGTTGTAACAAGCTCGACAATCGTTAAGCTTCGGCTTCGAAAATATATTGAACCCTCCCCGCGGCAAGCCGCGGGGAGTGTTCTGCCTGTTACGGCAGTGCTGGCCAGCACCGTAAGGATAAAAAATCGATTTTCAGTTTGCTCGCCAACCCCGCCGCCCCGGTGAGCGGGATCTTTGCTTCGCGCCGACAAGCGGCGAGGAATGCGCTCGCTATCGCGGTTCACAATATGCGCTGCGTGCAGGTTCGACGCCAAAAAACAACCACCGGCACATATCGAGATTACTGGCGGCGGGTGAAACGCAAGCGCCGGGCTCTGAAACCCGCCGGGCAATCAGCAATACCACTACTGTAAAGCTGGAACTGCCGCACTGGTCAACGCTAAGGCAGCTATACACGCCCCTCGCTCACCAACCTTGCAAAATGCTCATAGCTGCGGTCGTATGTGTGTTCGGCATCGGCGGGAAAGACGCAGGCCGGCAGCTGGCGCATGTTAATGTGGTATCGTAGGCACTCGCAGCAGACACCCCTACGCGAACAGGGCTCCTATGAGCAGTTGCAGCGTTCCAGGTTCCGGTCTTTGTTGCACTCCATTTTACGTGTTTCCCTTCAGTCCAATTTCATCAGCCACCTCGCGCATGCCCTGGATGGTGTCGGTGATCAGATCGCCCAGCTCCACTCCCAGCATGTCGGCCCCCTTTTGAATGATCGACCGGTCCACACCGGCGGCGAAGCGTTTGTCCTTCCACTTCTTTTTGACCGACTTGGCCTTCATATCCATGACGCTCTTGGTGGGCCGAACCAATGCGGAGGTGGCCACCAGGCCGGTCAGTTCATCGATGGCATAGAGGACTTTTTCCATGCGGGTTGTCGGTTCCACATCGCTGCAAATGCCCCAGCCGTGGCTGACCACAGCGCGAATCAGATCATCGGGCCACTTGTTTTCCTTGAGGATGACCTCGGTCTTTTTGCAGTGCTGGTCGGGGAACTGTTCGTAATCCAGGTCGTGGATCAGGCCCACGATACCCCAGACCTCCTCGTCCTCACCATATTTTCTGGCCATGAAGCGCATCACGCCCTCAACGGCAAAGGCGTGCCTGATGAGGCTTTCGCTCTGGTTGTAGGTTTTGAGCAGTGCCAGGGCGTCTTCCCGGGTGGGCGTTGGTTGGTTCATGGTTATCTCCTGAAGATGATAAACGTTGTCGGCGATGGACGCATGTCTTATATTCACCCAAGCTGAGCGTTTCCCATTTTGGTTTTATAAAGAATTATTACAAAAAGTATGGGTTATGTCACTTAGCGACGTCAAAATGGAAAACCCGTTGGGATTGCCGATCTTACCGCATCCACGGCGTCAGATATCTTCCCGCATAGGCGATTATAGCGGAAAGACATCTTCCTTGTATCTGCGGCAAGCTCGACAATCGCTCAATTTGGGATTCATTAAGAATCTGATTTAACATATGCCCGGGCGGGCAACAAGCCCTTTGGATGGAGAACCGATGACACACAAGCGATCCCAAGATGAACTGCAGCGGCTGACATCGGCCATTCAGACGCTCAACACCCGCTGGGCCAGGCGGGCGCTGTCTCTCTGGCAGGGACTTCCGCCCGATGGCTCTCCGGAGCAGATATACGCCGGGTTCGAAGCGGTCCTGACGCCGGAAACCATTGCCGGGGTGGCGGATACCCGGGACGATCAAACCCGGGCGCGCATCCGTCATGGATTGATCGATCACTACCTCCAGCGCAAGCTGATGCCCCACGAAACGGAAATGCAGGCCTGGAGCCGCGGCGCGGCAGCCCATGTCGACGGCGAAAAAATTTACTTCACCGAAGTCATTCCCTGGTGTCAGAAGTCCAGCTCCCTACTCAAACGCCAGCGGCTGCAGCAGGAGACCGGGCCCCTTTGCAAACTGCTCAAGCCTTTTGCCGTCAACCACTGGAATATCCTGCTGGAGACCCTGACGGATGAGTTGGGGTTTGACAGCTACATCGACTATTGTGGCCAGAAAAAGGGGATCGATTACCCGCGGCTTTACCGGGAGATGAAAACCCTGATCGAGCGGACGGACGATTTCTATTTTGCCGCCATGGAAGCGTGGAGCCGCCGACGCTTCAACCGCCCGCTGAAAGACCTATCCCGGTTCGACGCCATCTACCTGCTCAGTTTCGGCCAATGGGACCGGTTGTGTCCGGTGGACAATCCCGAAAGCACCTTACGCTTTTTCAGCCGCTGGGGGTTCGATCCAGCCCATCATCCCGGTCTTTTCCTGGAAATCCGACCGGCGGCAGGTAAAAGTGCGCAGGCCATCTCCGTGATGGTCAGGATACCCCAGGAGGTCCACATTCTCATGCGGCCCGAAGGCGGGTGGATCGATGTGGAAACCCTCTGGCACGAACTGGGGCATGGGTTGTCGGCCGTTTCCACCGATCCGTCGCTGCCGGTGGTGGATCGTGAACTGGCTACGGCCTTCAACCTCTCCGAGGTGTACGCTTTCCTGTTGCAGCGGATGGCGCTCTCCCGGCCGGTTCTGGAATCGGTGATGGGGTTGCCCGAGAAAACCGTTGCCACGATGGTCTACTACAAAGACCTGAAAGATCTTTCCGTTTTTCGCCGGTACGCGGCCAAGTTCATCAGCGAGTATGAGATGTTTGCCGGCGGCGACCTGTCCGACGGCCGGCCCTATGCCGACACCATGTCCCGGGTCACCGGCTTTTTCCACCAGCCCGAAAGCCATCTGTTCGATCTGGTCCCTGAGTTATACTGTGCGGACTATCTGCTGGGATGGATGGGGGAGGCGGTGCTGGCCGGCCACCTCCAACGCAACCTGGGCAGCCGCTGGTGCCTGCGCGTCGAAACCGGAGAGGTGCTCAAACGGCTGTGGCGCCAGGGAAACAGCATGGACATCTTCTCTTTTTTCGAAAACAACGGCCTGGGGAAACTCACCCCCTCAGCGTTGCTGCACCGCTGGGAACGACTGGCCGACAGCCCCTGCCCGGTCTGATTGGCCCGGGGCCGCCGGAACGCTTTTTCCAAGGGTCCGGTGTCTTTTCAATGGCGCTTCTGCACCCCTTTGCCGAATCCAGTCGACGGGGAAAGACGCTGCACGTTCATGTGACCGCGCCCAGCTGCCGGAGAACGCCTGGGGTTGCATTCTGCCTGCGGGCTGGTATGATCCTGACGCTGTCTTCACCCATCCAAATCCTTTAGCGGAGTGCCAATTGAAAATTGTGGTTACCAATGATGATGGATACGACCAGCCCGGACTGGCTGCGCTGGTCGAATCGGTAAAGGGACTGGGAGAGGTCGTGGTTGTCGCACCGGCCACCCCCCAGTCCAACGTGGGACACCGGGTGACCATGAGGAAACCGATCCGCGTGGACCGGCCGGACAGCCAGACATATGTGGTTCATGCCACGCCGGCCGACTGCACCCGCCTGGCCGTCAAGCAGTTGGTGCCCGATGCCGACTGGGTCATCGCCGGCATCAATCCTGGGGCCAACCTGGGCAGCGATGTTTACCAGTCGGGTACCGTTGCCGCCGCCCGGGAAGCCGCCATTCTGGGTGTCCGCGCCATGGCCGTGTCCCAATACATCGCGCCGGACTGGGCTGTCGACTGGCCGGCGGCGCAGGTGCAGGTTACCCGGATACTTGCGGGCATTTTAAAAAAAAACCTGGCACCGGGACAGTTCTGGAACATCAACCTGCCCAGCCCCATCACCGCCGGGTCGGCGCTCACCACCCAATTTTGTCCGCTGGACAAACACCCCCACCGCTATCGATACATTGAAGATGCAGGTGTTTATCGTTACCAGGGAATCATTCACGACCGCCCCCGATCGGTCGGCAGCGATGTGGACGTCTGCTTCGGTGGGATGATATCGGTCACACTTATGGAGATTTGACCGGATGAAATTCTGTTCCCAATGCGGCCGACCGGTCACGCTCACGGTTCCTGTCGATGATGACCGGCCGCGCCACGTCTGCCCCGCCTGCGGCGCAATCCATTACCAGAACCCCAAGCTCGTGGTGGGCTGCATCCCCGTCTGGGCGGGTCGTATCCTGATGTGCCGCAGGGACATCGAACCCCGCAGAGGACACTGGACCCTGCCTGCCGGATTCCTGGAAAACGGCGAAACTGCAGCGGCCGGCGCCCGGCGGGAAACCCTCGAGGAGACGGGTGCTCCGGTTGCAGAGCTTACCCCATACCTGATGGTCGATATTGTTCACATTCACCAGATTTACCTGATGTTCCGCTCACGGCTTCTTGCGCCGGATTTTCACCCCACCCGCGAAAGTTCCGAGGTGAAGTTGTTCGAGGAAGATGACATTCCCTGGGATGACATTGCCTTCAAAGTGATTGAGAAAACGCTGCAGTGTTATCTCAAGGACCGGATCTCCGGCCGCTTTGCCTTTCGGACGGACAATATCGAGAAGCGGGAGTTGGTTAGATGATATCCAGGACCTCGATCCCCATCCGATCTTTCAACCTTCCGTCTTTTGTTCAACAACCTAATTCATCCGGCTTGACAAGAAGACGACCGGTCATATTTTACCCTTCATGAAATCAACAAAAGACGATAAGCGTGCCGCCATACTGAAGGCAGGTGAGGAACTGATGCTTCGGAAAGGGTATCATGGTACCGGCATTCAGGAGATCGTCGACATTGCCGGTGTCCCCAAGGGGTCTTTCTATAATTATTTCAAAAGTAAAGAAGATTTCGCACTTGCAGCCATGGAGCACTCCAGCCGCGACCACATCAACGGTTTCGAAGACGCCCTTTTGTCTGAGTTACAGTCTCCCCGACAGCGGATCATCGATCAATACACGTCCATGGCAGCAACCTATGACGAATCCCGCAATTACACCACCGGATGTTTCGTGGGCAACCTGTGTCAGGAACTGGCCGATACCAATGCAGCCGTTGCCGAAAAGGCGGAATATTTGTTTCGCGACTACACCGCGCCGCTGGCCCGCTGCATCCGTAGCGCCCAGGATGCAGGAGAGGTCAATCGGGGTGCGGACCCGGACCGGCTGGCCGAAGCGATTTTCAACAGCTGGGAAGGGGCGATCCTGCGCATGAAATCCAGCCGGAACATTCAGCCTCTGAATGCCTTTTTAGATATGCTGGCAGTGCTGTTACAATAACTTGAAAAAATTCAAGACGACCGGTCATTCAGATCGGATTGATAATTGACCCATTGAAAGGACTATCATCATGACAGATACACTATTTTCCCCCTACACCCTTGGCACGCTGAACCTGCCCAACCGCATGGTCATGGCGCCCATGACCCGCAACCGGAACGATGAAAACGGCGTACCCAAACCCATGGCGGCCACCCACTACGCCCAGCGTGCCACGGCCGGGCTGCTGATCACCGAAGCCACCCAGGTTTCGGACAAGGCCAGCGGGTATGTATTTACCCCAGGCCTCTACACGGAGGCGCAGGCCCGCGGATGGCAGACGGTCACCGATGCGGTTCACGCAAAAGGCGGCCGCATCTTCAGCCAGATCTGGCACACCGGCCGGGTCTCGCATCCATCTCTACAACCAGACGGTGGCGACCCCATCGCACCATCGGCCGTCAAGGCCGAAACCATGGTGTTCACGCCCAACGGTTTCGAACCGCCCACCATGCCACGGGCGCTGGCCACCGAAGAAATTCCAACCCTTGTGGACCAGTTTGCCCACGCGGCAAGGCTGGCCAAAAGCGCCGGATTCGATGGCGTGGAGGTCCACGGCGCCAACGGCTACCTCATCGAGCAGTTTTTGAAGGATGGATCCAATCGGCGAACCGACGCATACGGGGGTGACATCCCTTCCCGGATTCGGTTTGCCCTGGAGGTGGTCTCTGCCGTGGTTGAGGTGTGGGGGCCGGGCCGGGTCGGATTTCGTATCTCGCCGCGGGGGGTCTTCAACGACATGCACGATTCGGACCCCATGGCCCTTTACAGCCAACTGTTGGCGGCGCTGAACAACATTCCCCTGGCCTACCTGCACCTCATCGAACCGCTTCCCGGGCACCCCACATTTAAGAGCCAGGAGGGGGTTGAGCCGGTGGCAGCGGCACTTCGACAGATCTACAAGGGCACTCTCATGATCAACGGCGGCTACGGCAGGGAAACCGGTGAGAAGGCCATCGCCGAGGATGCGGCGGATTTGGTGGCCTTTGGGGTTCCCTACCTGGCCAATCCGGACCTGGTGCAGCGCTATCGCCGCAATGCCCCGCTCAACGAACCGGATCAGGACTCCTTTTATGGCGGCGATGAAAAGGGATACAATGACTACCCGTTCTTAGAGGAATAACTGAGCACGCCGCTTGCCTCGATATCAATCAAAAACGCCGGACCAAGGGTTCGGCGTTTTTTTACCACTGCGGCTGCAGGGATCGGATGAAGCTCACTTCTTTGCGGTAGCGCGCGATGGTGCGGCGGTGGGCGGGAATCGGGTTTGTGGGTGCTGGCGGCACGGCCAGCCGACACTGGCGGTCAAAGGGGGTCTGGCGAACTTTCAGGTTGAAGGCGGTGACCATCAACGATTCCAGATTGATGGCGTCCTGAAGGTTGTAGGCGAGCAGGGTCTCTAACGCCTGTTCGTCACGGTTGCGCAGATAGGCCTTCCACAGCACCACCGCGAACAGCCCGTCAATGTCCTCAAGATCGCCACGGTCCATGCCCAACTGTGCCTCGCAGCGCTTGAGGCCACCTTTTAACCCCAGGCCGGCCAGCACGTAGCGCAGGTCGATATGGGCATGGTCCAGCGTCATGCCAAAAAACCTTTCGATCACCGGAACGTCGAAGCACTTGCCGTTGTAAGTCACCAGAAGCTTGTAGCGGCGGATGTCGTCGATGAAGTCGTCCAGGTTTTGTCCATTCACGTAGGTGACCATCGTCGTTCCATCGTATACGGCGATGGTGGAGATCGTGCAGTCTGCCTCCAGCCCCGTGGTTTCAATATCCAGGTAGGCGGTCTGGCCGCGGAATTCGCTGAAGAGCCGCCATTGATGGCTGGCGGGAATACGCCGGGCGAAGAAATTCGGATTACGGCGATCCAGCTGGCGCCTGGATTCGGTCAGCACGTCGGCGATGGCCGCCCGTTTGGATGCGGACAGTTTCAAGGAGGCATCGTCGAAAAAGGCGTTCCAGTCATCCACACCGGCGGCCCAGAAGCCCAGTTCGGTCTTGGGTCCGATACCAGGGATATGTAAAAAGGTGTGTCGGAGCATGCAATGGTTCTTACCTGATTTGACCCGCAATTGAAATGGCTATCGGCGGGATTGCAATCCATCAACTTTACCCATCCAATATGGAGAGGAAATTTGAAGATTCCCTGCGGCTCACCGCGGGGAATCTTTTGACTGTAACGGCAGCGCTGCAAAGCCCCGTAAGGATGAAAATCGTTTCCCCGTTTGCTCGCCAATCCCGCCGCACCGGAGCTCGGTATCTCTGCTTCGCTCCGACAAGCAACGGGGATTGCGCTTGCTATCGCGGTTCAATTGTGATGGAACCCCTCTATTATCAAAGTTCAAGACGATGTCCAAAAAATGGTGGTTAAAATGATATCGGAACCGTTTATCGACTATCAAAAACTGTTTTCGGAAATGGCTGTCGAATTACGGGAAATGGATGACAGCGGTACCGTTGCCTCGTATATCCCGGAATTACGAAATGTTGATCCCAATAAATTTGGAATTCATCTCACCACCATAGATAATCAGAACTATTGTTTAGGCGATTCCAACGATAAATTTTCCATTCAAAGCATCTCAAAAGTACTGGCCTTGTCATTGGCCTTTGAATTAGAGGATGATAAATTGTGGGACAGGGTTGGTGTGGAACCATCGGGAACGCCTTTTAACTCATTGGTTCAATTGGAATATGAAAAAGGTATTCCCCGCAACCCGTTGATCAATGCCGGTGCCCTGGTCATTTGTGATGTGCTCGTCAGCCGCCTGAAAAATCCCAAACAGGAGTTTATAGCGTTCGTACGAAAGGTTTCCGGGAATCAGAATATAGATTACTGTCCACGGGTAGCCGAGTCGGAAAAAATGACCGGTTTTAAAAACGCCGCCCTCATTAATCTAATGAAGTCATATGGCAATGTAAATAACGATATCGAGATCGTTTTGGACTTTTATTTCAACCTGTGCTCAATTGAAATGACCTGCAAGGAATTGGCCCAGGAATTCTTATTTCTCGCCGCAAACGGTGTCCACCCAATAACCCATGTAAGGGTCGTTGATGCCAGCAAATCAAAACGAATTAATGCAATCATGCAACTTTGCGGGTTCTACGATGAAGCCGGAGAGTTTTCATTCAAGGTCGGATTGCCGGGAAAAAGCGGCGTCGGTGGTGGCATACTGGCGATTCACCCGGGGAATTACAGTATTGCCGTCTGGGGCCCCAAACTAAATCCCAAAGGAAACTCCTACAAAGGAATGAGAATTCTTGAATTCTTAACGACAAGAACCCAGTCGTCCATCTTTTGATGGAATCGGCGTTGTTTCAAAGGATAAAACATGATCATACTGTTATTATTGCTGGGTGGCGCCGGACTGGTGCTGCTCCTGTTGATCGTTTTATACAACCGGCTGGTTCGTCTTCGCAACATGGTTCGCGAGGGCTGGAGCGGCATCGACGTGCAGCTCAAGCGACGCGCCAACCTGATCCCCAACCTGGTTGAAACCGTCAAAGGGTACGTGGGCCATGAGCGCGATCTTTTAGAAAAAGTGACCCAGTTGCGCTCACAGAGCCTGCAGACCGACGACCTTGTGGAAAAGCAGCGGGTTGAAAGCGCGCTGACCGGCGGACTGGCCCGGTTGTTTGCCGTGGCTGAAGGCTACCCGGAGCTCAAGGCTAACCAGAACTTCCAGGATCTTCAATCCCAGTTATCGGAAATCGAAGACCAGATTCAGCTGGCCCGGCGCTACTACAACGGTACCGTGCGCAATTATAACATCGCCATCGAGTCCTTTCCCGGCAACCTGGTGGCCGGATGGTTTGCTTTCCAGACCGCCGAATTTTTCGAAATCGAGGATCCGGGGGATCGGGCGGTGCCGAAGGTTTCGTTTTGATGACAGATTCATTTCTTAGCAGTTGTTTGAGATGAAAAGGGATCGAGGAGTGGTCTAAAGGGTTGGTCAAGAATCCGAGAGAGCAAGATCTGGTAAACAGGCGCACCAACACCACTCCCTCGCCCCTTGAGGGGAGAGGGCCGGGGTGAGGGGTGATCGAACAGGCAATGAATCCATTGCAAGACATAGCCAGACAGCTGAATAAAAATAAGACAGATGCCGCGCCGCCTGTGGCAGTTGCTGCGCAATCGAGCGATTGCCGGTTGTAAGTTTCGGCGTCAACACCCGGTTGGTTCCTATATCTGTCTTGATTGTCAACTTGTGATTGAAGTAGACGGCGTACAGCATGTAACCCAAGTTCAAGAAGACGAGGTTCGTACCGAAATTTTGAACCGCGATAGCGAGCGCATTCCTCGCCGCTTGCGGCGGGGAGGGTTCAATCCAAGGGCTTTGCGGTTGTGCGGTCCTGAAACCATGAGGAACTGACCGAGGGCGAGGCGCTGTTGCAAAGGATCTTAGACGTAATCGCATCTAAATCCCCTCACCCTGTCCCTCTCCCCATAGGGGCGAGGGAACGCTATCAATAAGCAGCGGCTTAATGGATGGTACCATGTGAAATGCCGCCCAGTTTAAAAAGGCACATTAGGTAAAATGATGAACCCACTAAAAACAATCTTCCTGATCATCTGCCTGAGTGTTATTCTCACACCTATCGGCATTCACGCGCAGCAGGAGCGCATCCTCTCCTTCGACAGCCGGATCGACATCATGACCGACGGCGATGTGGTGGTTACCGAAACCATTCGCGTCGTCGCTGCCGGCAAGAAGATCCGTCGGGGCATCTACCGGGATTTTCCCACCCACTACCGCAACAGCCGCGGCAGCCAGGTCGTGGTTCGCTTCGAGGTGCTGGAAGTGCTTCGCGACAACCGGCCGGAAGCCTATCACACCGAACAGCAGTCCAACGGCATGCGGGTCTACATGGGCAACAAAGAGGTGTATCTGCAGCCCGGTGAAACCACCTACACGCTGAGCTACCGTACCGACCGGCAGATCGGCTTTTTCGACGAATACGATGAGCTGTACTGGAACGTCACCGGCAACGGATGGGATTTTGTCATCGAAACAGCCCGGGCGGTCGTCCAGCTGCCGCCGGGGGCCGAGGTGACCCAGTATGCGGCCTACACCGGCCCGGTCGGCGCGGACGGCAAGGATTACGCGATTGACGAAACCGCCGGTGATATAGGATTCGCCACGACCCGCGCGCTGGCCCCCCGTGAGGGCTTGACCATTGCGGTGGCTTGGCCCAAAGGCGTCGTGAACCAGCCGGACACGGCCGAGAAGATCGGGTATCTGCTGGGGGACAATCGCGGGCTGGTGGTGGCTATATGCGGCCTGATCCTTCTTCTCTTTTACTACGCGACGGCCTGGCTGAAGGTGGGGCGGGATCCGATCGGAGGCGCCATCATTCCGCGCTACGTCCCGCCCGAAGGCATCTCCCCGGCAGGCATGCGTTTTGTTCAGCAGATGGGGTTTGACAAGAAGGCGCTGGCAGTGGCCGTGGTCAGCATGGCGGTAAAGGGGTTTTTAACCATTGCCGAAGACAGCGACGGTGACTATTCTCTTAAGATCACCGGCAGCCAATCGTCCTCTCTGTCTCCAGGAGAAGCCAAGGTCGCACGACACCTGTTTCCGCCGGGAAGACGATCAATTGCCTTGAAAAAGACGTCACACAACCGGGTGGGGGCTGCCGTCAAAGCCCTTCGCACCAGCCTGAGCGGCGAATACGAAAAGGCATACTTTTTGCGCAACACGCGTTATTTCATTCCCGGAATCGCCATTTCGGTGCTGATGCTGGGAGGGATTGTCCTGACCGCTTCCCTGGCTCCCGTGGCCATCTTCATGATGGTCTGGCTTTCCGGTTGGAGCGCCGGCGTCTATGTCCTCGGTACCACGGTAATCGCTGCCTGGCGAAGCC
This sequence comes from uncultured delta proteobacterium, assembly GCA_963697405.1. Lineage (GTDB taxonomy): Bacteria > Desulfobacterota > Desulfobacteria > Desulfobacterales > Desulfosarcinaceae > Desulfosarcina. The sequence continues at coordinate 80,554 of CAVONY010000043.1, forward strand.
GCAAGGTGGCCGGGGCCATGGCCATCACCCTGTTTGCCGTTCCCTTTGTCGGCGGTGAAATCGTCGGCATCGGTGTGCTTGCCTCGGCCATCGGCTTGCCGAGCCTGGTCCTGTTCATGGGCATTGTGGCCACCAACATCGTTTTCTATCACCTGCTCAAGGCGCCGACCCTGGCCGGCAGACGATTGATGGACGACATCGAGGGCTTGAAGCTCTACATGCGAGTGGCGGAAAAAGACCGATTGAACCTGCTCAACCCGCCGGACCGGACCCCCGAACACTTCGAAGCATTGCTGCCCTGTGCGATGGCCCTTGGGGTTGAGAACGACTGGAACGAACAGTTTGCCGATGTCCTGGCCAGAACGGCTGTCGATCCCGCATCCGATCGCCATCACTCGCCGTCCTGGTACAGCGGTCGTACTCCCTTCACCGGCCTGGCTGCCAGCCTGGGCGGCTCCTTCGCCGGGGCGGTCTCGGCGTCGTCCAGTGCGCCGGGATCGTCGTCGGGCAGCGGCGGGGGAGGCTCTTCCGGCGGTGGCGGCGGCGGTGGCGGCGGTGGGGGCTGGTAGGATCCAGCCCCGTCTGACCACTTACTTTTTTTCTTGATGTTCCTTTACACCTGAGCGGGCAAGTCTTAATTTATTGCGGATACAGTGCATATTCGAAAACGTTTTTTTTGTTCGCTGCCTGCGTTGTGCTCAAAATTTTATCATCAGAATATCAGTAATTTACCTGAGGTAGAATTTTTTACACACTTTGAAATTGGACCCAAATCTCTCGTTTCTGGGCGGACACCAAACATGGATCCCATTGTGTTTGGCACGTAAAAATAGTCAATCAGGAGGATGCTCATGGAAAAGAAGTTATTGATCGCCGTGGATGATTCCCGGCACTCGGAAAACGCCCTGCGCTATGCGGCCTCGCTGCATGAAACGGTGAGTGATTCAAAGTTTGTCCTGTTTCATGTGCAACCCACGATCTCCCAGTACCTGCTGGATGAAGCCAGAACCAAACCCGGGGCCAATGCCCAATTAAAAAAGCTGATGAAAAAAAATGAACAGTCGGCACAGGCCCTGCTCGAAAAATACAAGGCACTGCTGACGACGCGGGGCGTCCCCGACGCCGATATCGCACTGATGACCTTGCCCCGCAGGTCCGGTGCGGCCAAAGACATTATAGAATACAGCACCGCCACGCAGGTTGACGCCATTCTTCTGGGCCGGCGGGGGCTCACCGGATTGGCGGAAACCTTCCTCGGCAGCGTGAGCGCCAATGTCGTCGAGAACTCCCCACTGATTCCCGTTTGGCTGGTCGATGAAAAAAGTGCGTCCAACTCGGTGATGGTCGCCGTTGACGGATCGGAGAGTTCGCTGCGGGCCGTTGATCATCTGGCATTCATACTTGGGGGCAACACCGACGTTAACTTGTCCTTTTTTCATGTGGCCCCCCGCCTGAAGGACTTTTGCCCGATTGACTTCGAGGACACCGACTCTGCGGAACTCGAAACCATCATCCGGCAGGGCGACAAAGCCTGTATCGACCGATTTTTTGCCCATGCTCGCAAAAAACTCGCTGAGTCAGGGTTCCAAGACAGTCAGATCCATATCAATGTTAAGGAGGGCGGTTTCAGGGTCGGTAAAGCCGTCTTAGAAGCCTATCGGCAGGGCAAATGCGGCACGCTGGTAATCGGACGGCGAGGAATGGATAAGAAGTTTTTTACCGGCAGTGTCAGTCGGTATCTGATCAATCAGTTCTCCGATGGTGCCCTTTGGGTGGTCCCTTGATGCCACCAGGCCATCAACCACCATTATTCGTCGCTGTCTGCAGACTCATCCGATGCCTCGGAGGATGATTTTTCGGCGACTTGCCCATTGGCCGACAGGCTGTCCCCCAACTCATCGATCCAGGTCTTGGCGAACAGATGAATCCCCTGATGGTAGGCGGCCCGGCCAATCAGGTGGGCGGCCACCGGTGCGGTGAGCAATAGGAAGACGATGGCGGCGATGGCCTTTAGCGTCGTGCCCAGTTCGGCGGCGACGACGGCTTCCGCCGCCAAAATGAACCCTGCCCCTAAAGTGCCGGCCTTGGTGGCGGCGTGCATGCGAATGAGGGTGTCCGGCAAGCGCAGCATGCCCACGGCAGCCACCAGGCAAAAAATGCTGCCGATGATCAACAGTGCGGATGCAATCAGGGCGGCGATCATTTTTCCTCCCTGTCGGTTGATCGTTGCTTCGAGCGGCGGTGTGAACGCATCAGATACCGGGCCAGGGCCACGGTGCCCAGGAACGCGATCAGGGCATAGGCGATGGCCACGTCCAGGAAAGAGGTGTCTTTCACATGAACGGCGTAGGCCCCTAAAAAGGCCACGATCATGATAGCGATCAGGTCCAGAGATACCACCCGGTCCGCCGCCTGGGGGCCCCGGACCAACCGAATGAACGTCAAGGCAATACTCACAATCAGCAAGGCCAGCGTCAATTGGCTGGCCAGATGAACGATGGTCTGCCCGTCAGTGATCACGCGTCACCTCCAATACCCGCTGCTCCAGCCCTGCTTTGATCGATTGTCGAAACCGGTCCGGATCGTCCAGAAACATGACATGCACAAACAAGGTGCGGCGGTCTTCGGAGAGGTCAATGCTGAGCGTTCCGGGAGTCAGTGAAATCAGGTTGGCCACCAGAAGGATCTCCATGTCGGTTTCAGCGCTCAGTGGCACCCCGACGATGCCGGGTCGACTGATATGTCCCGGTGTAACGACGTCCCAGAATACCCGCAGGTTACAGAGCAACAACTCCACCAGAAAAAAACCGGCCAGCCTCACGGTTTTCGGTGCCCGCTGAAAATACCGCGATTGCCCGTATAGGGGATGGGTGAGCCACAGGGCCAGGTATCCCAAGGCAAAGCCGATTGAAAATCCGGCAAGGCTGAACTGACCTTGAACACCGATGTAGCCCAAGGCGATAAATATGTTGATGAAAAATAGATTCATCGCATCGTTCCTATTACCGTGTAGACATAGGCGCCGGGTTCAAGCAGTTCGTGGGCGGCAGCCCTGGCCAGTTGGTACACCGGCTCGGGCGACAGGCCGATGAGAACGGTCAGTGCTGCCATGGCCACGATGGGTGCCAGCATCCAGGCGTCCAGCCGGGGCGGGGCAACGGTATTTTCCTTGATGGCCTCCGGTTGTGGTTTCCAGAAGGCCTCACTCCAGATTTTAACCATGGAATACACCGTCAGCAAGCCAACCACAGCCGCCACGGCGGCCAAGACGAAGTGCCCGGCTTCCAGGCTGGCACGAATCAGAATCATCTTGGCCCAGAATCCGGACAGCGGCGGGAACCCCGCCAGGGAAAAGGCGGGAATGAAAAACAGCAGAGCGACCCATCCGCGGCTGCGATACAGCCCCCCTGTCCGTGAGAGCTCGAATGAACCCCCGTACCGCTGAATCAGACCACTGATCAGAAACAGATTGGCTTTGACGATAATGTGGTGAAGCAGGTAGAAAACCGCACCGGCCAGGGCCAACGGGGTGAAGAGTCCCAACCCTAAAATCATATAGCCGACCTGGCTGATGATGTGGAACGAGAGAATTCGGCGGATGTGGTAGCGGGTCGCGGCACCTAAAACGCCGACGATCATGGTGGCTGCCGCTGCCACCAGGACCAGCCCCCGCAGACCGTTGTCTTCGAATGGAAAAATCAGGGTGAAGGTTCGAATCAGCGCGTAAACGCCCACCTTGGTCAGCAGTCCGGCAAAAATGGCCGACGTGGCTACAGGCGGCGTGTGGTAGGAGGCCGGTAGCCAGAAAAACAGGGGAAAGAGCCCCGATTTGATACCGAAGGCGGTCAAAAACAATACGGCCACGGCGGCAACCAGGCCCGGATCGGATACCATTTTGAGTTTGACATGTAAATGGGCCATGTTGAGTGTCCCGGTCATGCCATAGACCAAGCCCAGACCGGTGAGAAACAACAGGGTCGAAATCAGGTTGATGACCACATACTTGACTCCACCGTCAAGCTGCGCTCGGGTCTTGCCCATTACCAGCAGGGCAAATGAGGCCATCAGCATGACCTCGAACCACACATACAGATTGAACAGGTCGCCGGTCAGAAATGCACCACTGATTCCTCCCACCAGAATATGAAGCAGTGGGTAATAGCCCCGTCGCCGAAGGTCGGCGTTGATTTCCCCCCGGGAATAGACGCTCACCGCTGTGTAGATCACACCGGTGATTACCACCATCAGGGCGCTGAGATGGTCCGCCACCAGCGCGATGCCGAACGGGGCTTGCCAGGCAGCCACGTGCAGCACCTGGATTCCGGAGTGATGCACCTCGTTGAGCAGCCAAGCACCGATCGCCAGATGCAGGGCCGCTGCCACTATGCTGGTGGCATGCTGGAACGTGGGCTGATGGCGTCCCAGCAGTACGACGGCGGCAGTGGCAAAGGGAATAATGATGGGGGCGGCCAGCCCGCTGTTCATGAGTGTGTTCCTCCTGCCGCCGAATCCTCCTCGGCAAGGGATTCGGCGTCGGTCATGGCTTCGGTATCCACGGTGCCGAGTGTCTCATAGGTGCATAAAAACAGAATGAAAATGAAGGCCAACAGGGCAAAGCCGATGACGATGGCCGTCAAGATCAGCGCCTGGGGCAGGCTGTTGGCCACCGCCCCCGCTGCGTGGGATGCATTCTCGGGTATCAGCGGTGGCCGAGATGTCTCCAGACGTCCGGCAGCGAAGATCACCAGGTTGACGGCATTGCTGGCCAGCACGAGGCCGAAAATAAATCGCACCAGATTCTTGCTGAGCATCAGAAACACACTGCCGGCCACCATTCCACCGGTCAACACAGCCAGAACGACCTCCATATCAGTGCTCCTCCAGCTTTAAAACCAGGGTCAGAATGGTGCCCAGGACCACCAGAAATACCCCGATGTCAAAAAACAATGGGGTGCCTATGGACAGGGCGCCGGCAAACACGTCCAGCGTCCACCACAATCCGGTCAGGTAAGGCTGGCCTGTCAGCACGGCGGCAAGGCCGGACACGACGGCCAGCAGCAGCCCGCAGGCAATCAACACCCGAGGATCGATCCGCAGGGCCTGGCGAACTGCCCGCGGTCCGTCGGCGATGGCAAACAGGGCGAACGCCGTGCCAGCAACCAAGGCCGCAGAGAAACCACCTCCCGGGGCGTTGTGCCCGCGGAAAAGCAGGTACACGGAAAAGACCAGAATGAGTCCGACCAGCAAGCGTGTTGCCGCCCGAAGAATATGGGATTGCACAGCTTCCCTCACTGCTTTCGTTTGGTGATCAGCGCATAACCGGCCAAACCGGCCGTGGCCACCACGGTGATTTCTCCAAGCGTATCCAGGCTGCGGAAATCAACCAGGATAACGTTGACAATGTTGCGCCCGTGGGCGGCGATATAGCTGTTGTGTTCGAAAAAAGTGGTCAGTTCGCGATCGATGGGGCCAGCGGTAGCTGCCATGCAAAGGGCGGCTACCACGGTTCCCGTAGCGACGGCCACCAGGCCATCCACCCATCGGCTGCCCGACACGGTGCCCGGTGATCCAGCAATCGACGGCAGGCGCAGCAAGACAATGGAGACAATAATCAGGGTTAGCGTCTCCACCAGCAACTGGGTGAGTGCCAGATCCGGGGCACCGTATACCAGGAACACGAGGGCAGCGCCGCCGCCCACCATACCCAGGGCCGCCACCGCCAGGATGCGAGATCGGGCGCGGACCACCACGACGACGGCTATGGCCATGACGACAATCAGCAGCCAATGCGAAATCGGCAGGTCCGCTGAACGCAGCCACATGACCCACCCGTCTGCGTTGATCCACCAGACCGCGGCAGTGGTGAGCGCGAACACACCGATGATGATCAGCAGGTAGCGATGCAATGATCCGTTCTGTAAACCATCGGCCACCGAATGGGCGGTGACGAGGAGCCATTTCAAGGAGATGTCATAGCAGCGCTGACCGGTCAGGGGAAGACGATCGATGGCTCCCTTGACAGCCGCTTGCACGCGCTTGCGAAAAAAATAGATCATGCCCCCCATTGTCAGGGTGACAACGCTGAGCAGCAGCGGGGTGTTGAAGCCGTGGAAGATGGCCAGGTTAACTTCCTGCTCCACGATTGAAAAGGAACGGACCGCCGGCTGGATCATATTGTCGGAGACCCACCATGGGATAACGCCGAAGAGCAAACATAACCCGCCCATGATGCCGGGGCCGAACCACATGGGCAGCGGGGCTTCGACGACTGTTGCCAACGACTCAGGGCGCTTTCCGGTAAATGGAACCAGCAGGATGATACCGGCCACGGCCGTCATCAGTGAATTGGCCAGCAAGGCGATGGTGGTGGCGAAAAGGGGAAACATCTCTTCGGTTAACGCGCCCTGGTACATGATCTCCTTGCCGATGAAACCGAAAAACAGCGGAAAACCGGCCATGGACATGGTGGCGGTGGCGACGGCCAGGGTGGTCAACGGCATGGCGCGCCACAGTCCGCCCAGCTTCTCCAACAGTCGGGTGCCGGTTTGATGGTCGATGCTGCCCACTGCCAAAAACAAGGCGGCCTTGTAAAGGGCGTGGACCAGCAAGAATGTGGCTGCGGCGGTCAAGGAAGCGGTGTTGTTGCCGCCGAGAAACATAACCAAAATGCCCAGCGCCATGATGGTCGTATAGGCCAGCATGCGCTTGAGATCAGAGGGGCTCAAGGCTTGAATGGCGCCCCATATGGCCGTGATGCCGCCGATGACGACCAAGCTGCCCATCCACACCGGTGTGCCGCCGAGCAAGGGGTGCATGCGCATCAAGAGATATATGCCGGCTTTGACCATGGTTGCCGCGTGCAGAAATGCGCTGATGGGCGTCGGGGCGCTCATGGCATTGGGCAGCCAGAAATGAAATGGCACCTGAGCGGATTTGGTCATGGCACCCAGCAGGATGGTTGTGAAAATGGCCAGGTAGAGCGGATGCTGCCGAATTTGAAAGTCAGAAGTTAGCCAATGGCTGAGGGTAAGTGATCCACCGGCTGTTTTTATCAGCAAAATGCCCACCAGCAGCGACAGGCCGCCGGCGCCAGTAACCAGCAGGGCCTGTTTAGCATTGTCGCGAGTCGTGGCGGATTCATGGTCGAAGCCGATCAGCAGATATGAGAAGATGGTGGTCATCTCCCAGAAGACAAACAAAAGCAGAAGGTTGTCCGCCGTGACGATACCCAGCATGGCAAGCATGAAGGCGTGCAGGTAGACAAAGAAGCGGCCGGTATGTGGATGTCCGGCCAGGTAGCTGGATGCGAAAAGGGTCACCAGAAAGCCGGTCCCGGTGACAATCAGGCAGAACAGCAGGCTAAGTCCGTCCAGTCGGAACCGCAGGGCGATGTCGAGGCTGGGCATCCAGGCCCACTCGATGGAAAAGACCTCGCCCCGCACCACACCGGGCCAAAGGGTGCACAGCCCGGCAAACAGCAGGAGTGGAAGTGCCGAGGAGAACAGACCTGCCAGGCTGGTGCCGGCAGCGTGGGGCGTATGATCCGATGGTAGCATGGCCATGTTATTGGGACAGGAAAAGCGGCAGGTCGGCCGACTTGATGGTTTCCAGCACCGTGTCGCCGAGCAGTTGTTTAATCAATGTTTTTTGCACGCTGTTGCCCATCACGATTAGATCGGCGTCGACATCGTGGGCAAACGGCAAGAGGTCCGTGCGCGCCTGGCCGTCAAGCATATCGGTTTGCACCTCGAACCCGTGGGCCTCGCAAAAGTCTGCCGCGTCGTTCATCAGGAAGGGCTCTATATCGCCGCTCTCCTTGAAATGCACGATGTGCAACCTGACGTCGGGCCAGGGCTTCAAGTGCAGGAAATGACGGATGGCCTTGGCCGATTCCATGGAGCCACTGTAGGCGATCAACGCCTTTTTGACGGGGCGGTAATTTTCAGCGACCGCCAGAATCGGTCTGACCCCCTGGGTGACCAGCTTGACGATGGCCTTGTTCGGGTCGCTGGTAAACCCGTAGTCGAAGATGCTGCGCAGTCCGAAGATGGTCAGATCGTTGTAGCGGGCTTCGGCGATCATGGCCGTGAACGGATCCTTTTGCTCATATTCGATTCGCCGGCAGACCACTTTTTGGGTGGAACAATGGCTCTTGAACGCGGCTATGGCGGCTTCGATCCCCTCCTGGGTCACAAGCGCCTGCCGCTCACGCATCCGCTGGGCGTAAAAGCTCCCTCCCGCGGGTACGGGTCCCACTTTACCCAATTTGCTGAGGTCCACCACGGTTACACCGGTGGTCTGAGCGCCGTGCAGACTGGCCAACTCTGTGGCGCAGTGCGTGCTTACGGCGGTGAAGGGGGTTCCGCCTAATCCAACCAGGATTCGCTTGATCATGGTTCACACCTCTTTGGACGGCGCGGCTGCCAAAGCGACGCCGATATGCTGGTGGGCGCGGGCACCGAGAGGTACCTGCCCGTCTCGAGCCGGTCGATGTCCGCTCAGTGGAGGATGAATCCAGCAGCGCAGCGGCACTGAAACGATAGTGAGTGACAGCTGAATGCCTTAAAGCAGGTTGGCAAGGAGGACCAATCCTGCGATCGGTTTGACGAATTGTGGGGCTTTTTTCGATGGATGTCAAGAATTTCAGGATCCTGGGAAGATTTGATAGCTGCCATGGCTGTGTCCCGAGCTGGGCTTGACAGCTCGGTAGACCCTCAAGAACGCGGGGTGTCACCCGGCTTCGGGCTGTCCGCAGGCGGATCGCCGGGGGCGTTTGCGTCGGGCGGTGCCGGTGTTGGTTCGTCGTCGTCCGACGCACGGGATGGCGGCGATGATTCCGCAACCGGCGGCTGTGCTGCGCTGGCGGCCGGCGAACGGCTGTCCATCTCGACAGGTGGCCGTGTTTGGGAATTGCGATCCCTGCGGACCGATTTTCGAGCCAACTCCGCCTCCAGCATAACCGCGGCTTCTTCCAGGCTGGGCGCCATGACAACGGCATCGCCTAAGGCCATGATCAAGCGTTTCAACTGCGGGATTTTCAATTTGCCCTCCTCCTGGAGGTAAACCGGCTGGATATAGAGCAGCGAACCGGCCGTGGGTTCGATGATCATCTTGCCCAGAAGCACCTCGGACCCTTCCTGATCCCACAGCGTAAACTGCTCGGAAATGATTATGTCCTGGTTGACCAGGGAGTGGACTTGGGCGGGACCATACACCTGCTGGTCCCGTGGAAAACGGTATGCGAATATTTTGCCGTAGTTGTCGCCGTCGCTGCCGGCGATGATCAGTGCCCGAAGGTTGTCGCGGCCAAAGGGCGCCATGGGCATGAAGAGCAGAAAATCATCTTTGCCCGGTTCAATCAGATCCAGAGTCAGATAGTAAGGGTTGGCCGGAACCAGATCCCGGCCCTGGGGCACTTTCGAAAATTCCCAGATATCCTCTTGCCGATAGAATCGTTCCGGATCCTTCTGGTGGTACTTGGAATAAATGCCGACCTGGGTCAAAAAAATGTCCCGGGGATAGCGAATGTGCTTTTGAAGGTCCGCGGGCATCTCCGTCAGTGGCCGGAAAACGCCGGGATACATGCGGCGATAGGCGTTGATGATCGGATCCGTGCTGTCGGAAACGTAATAGGTGACCTGTCCGTGGTAGGCGTCGACGACAATTTTTACCGCGTTGCGGATGTAGTTGAATCCCTGCTCGACCGCCGGGGCCAGTGGATAGTTGTCGGCGGTCGTATAGGCGTCCTGAATCCAGAACAGGCCATTGGTCGTCGAGACGATGTACGGATCCTGGTCGAGTTTCAGAAAAGGGGAGATGTGCGTGATCCGATCCAGGATGTTGCGGCGGAAGAGCAGGCGGCTGCGATCGTTGGTCTTGGCAGTAAAAAAAATGTTGCGGTCCTTGAAGTGCATGGATAATAGCAACTTGCGCCATAGTGAATTGACTGGGACCCCGCCTTTGCCGTCGTAATGGACGATGGCTTCGTCATCGCCGACCGGGGAGCCGATCTCTCCGGCGTCATTGGGGACGATGACGTAGGGTTTGTCCTCGAGCCCGTAATAGATGGATGACCGGTTGATGGACAACCCGAATTCGGAGCGGGGCGGGATATCCTTGATCAGCCAGGTCATGAATTCGTCTCCGGCCTGGGCGGCCGGTATCATTACCACCCCCTGACCGTGGGTGTATTGCAGGTGGAGGTTGATCCAATTCTGCGCGGATTCGGGCAATTTGGAAAACTGGATCTCCCTGGCGCCAAGATAGACCTGGCGATAACTGCCTTCGACGCTGTAGCGGTCCACATCGATGGTCGGAAACGAATAATAGGTTCGAATGCCCTGGAGTTCTTCGTAGACGCCGCCCAGCATCTCGCGGTCCCAGACGGGAATGTTCTGCAGGCGGCGCACCAGCGCCGGATCGTCGGCGTCGAAAGTGGGTTTCGATTGGGTTTTGAAGTCCTGAATCTGGACGGCGTCGAGCCCATAGGCGGCCAGCGTCGATCGGATGTTGGCATCGATATAAGGCCGTTCACGGGCGATCTGGTTGGGCGCGACGATATATTTACGCACCATGTCGTTTAAAAAATCGGCGTTTTTACCCATCACGCTAAGCGCCAACAGCACACTCACAATCAGCGGTATCTTCCACCCCCGCTTGCGGTTGAGGCTTACCACCAGTGATATGCCGGTGGCCGCCAGGAAAAATACAGACAGCCAGATCATCGGCATGACGATCTTCATCTCAACATAGCCGGGACCGAAAAAGACCGGCAGATTGACTGTTTCGTAAAGCAGGTCGTATCGATCGAGCAGGAATCCCCAGCAGATGATGGCCACTGTCGCCAGGGCCAGCAGGCTGATGTGCACGCGGGCCCTGCGCGGCAGCGCTCGATCCTGAATGGCCAAAAGGCGACTTTCATACCAGTAGAGGAACATCACGCCCACCAGTAAAATGATGAAGGCCACCAGCACTTCTTTCTGAATCAGGGTGTAAATGGGCAGGGAAAGCAGATAGAAACTGATATCCCTGCCCAGCAGTGGGTCGACCGTCCCGCTGGCGCTGCCGAAAAGAAACATCAGGGACTCTTCCCAGTGGGCATACATGGGTGCGGCGATGGGCAGCGCCATCAGAAAGGAGAGGGGGAGGTACATGCGCCGCAATCCGTTGTGCAGGGTTGTGACCAGGCTCCTTTCATTCTTGTCCGTGGATTTTTCAGCCACACCGACCACGCGCGATGCGATCCAGAAATTGACGTAAAAAATCCCGAAGAAAAACGCGGCAAAAAAGATGAAAACAAGGTAACGATAGACCAGTCGCATCAGGAAGTACAGGCTCATGCCCTGGGATTGAAACCACCAGAAATCGACAACGAAATTGACGAAGATCAGCTTCAGCAAAACAATCGCCAGCAGCAGCCCGATCAAGACGGCCGCAATAACAAGTACCCTTTTTCTCCAGGATTTCATGGATGCCAAGGCCTTTCTCAATAAACGTTCTAGTTATTTAAAAACCGTCATCAGGCGCGTTCACGGTTTTTCAGGCAAATCACAGGACAGATTGACACGAAGCTTTTGCCGCACGATGTAGTAGGCTCCGGAAATCGTGATGATCAACGCAGCAATACCCAATATCACAACACTGTCGTACTCTTTAAGGTCCAATATGACCACTTTGCGCGCAATGGCAATAAGGGCCACCTCCAGAACGATCTCCGAGTGAACGACCTTGTCCTGCAGGTAAGCCTTGATGGTCTCCAGCAGTTCGATGCCGATGAGAATCAGCAAAAAGAAACCGAACAGCTCCAGCAACTCGTCTATTTCTAGAAAGAAGACCGGCGGGCTGACAATGTCCTTGACCAACAGATAGCCCAGCTCGATCGTGGAAATGAATATGATCAGGGCCATCATGACAATCAGCGCGCGGATGATCGTGTGTTCGAAGGATCGCAGCCATTTCGTCATCATCTTTTCCTTTGGATGAGAGTACCCGGCGGCGTGATCTGCCGCCCATGAACTGGATAGTGCTGCCAGCGGTTATAAATCGGTGTAGCAATACCCACGCCGAGGCAGGGAATCGAAAATGATTTATACAATGATCACCTAAACAAACTGCCGGCCGAGTCGATTTTGAAACACAGTCGCTGGATCATTGTCCAATACCATCAAATTTGAAAAGCTGCAAAAGAAAGAACTAAGTACCCGATGTCAGCATGTCAAGGCATAGGTGTAGAGACCGGCCAGGAGCGGCTGCGGGTGACAGCACGACATGCGCTGGATTGATCTTGGCCCGGATTCATGCATCATTGCAGCGGCGAAACGGGGGGCACAATCTCAGCTGTACAGGTTCTGCAACTGATCTTGGTATTGTTTCAGCACGCTGAGCCGTTTCAGCTTCATGGTCTGGGTGAGGGTGCCGTTTTCCAGTGAGAAATCCTCTTGAAACAGTACAAACTTCTTGGGGATTTCGTATCCTCCGAACTTGCCTTTTAGAAACGCGGTGATCTCGCCGGCAATCATTTCCGGGGCAGTTCCTTTTCTCCGCTTATAAAATGAGAAACGTTACCCATAAAATAGCTGTCGGCAGAGCGGCGGCCAGCAGGATGTTCATGGGAGACACTTCCTCATCGAAAAAGGATTTGAGGATACTCAGCCCGGCAGGGTTGGGCGCATTGGCGATGACGGTCAACCCGCCGCCGGCCACGGCCCCGGCCACCACCGAGTATTTCATCCCATCGGAAAAATTGGGTACCAGGGTGCTCAAGAAGGTGATGGCTGCATTGTCGTTGACAGCTGTGAGAATGGTGGCCCCCAGCATCAGGGGAATCTCGGTCAGGTTACCCAGCACCGGCTCGATCCACCAGCCTTGGAGGCCGCCGTGGATCACCAGGCCGCCCAGGAAAAAGCCCACCAGCAATGCCGGTTTCAGGTTGAGCTGGTTTTGATAGGGTGAGGTGACCTGGGCAAATCCCAGGAAAAAGAGCAGCCCTGGGATAAAAAACGGTGGGTAGTGGGCATTGATAATGGTCCACCCCATAAAGGCGATGTGTACCAGTGTCACCCATAGCGGAACCGGATCGTCCCGTCGATCCCAATCCGGGTCCATGAACGGTGGGCGATCCGCCGGCGGTAGGAGTCCGGGCAGGGCTCGGCGCATGCGTCTGAGTTGGATCTCCTGATTGCGTTCTTTAAACGCCCGGCGGGCCAGATCCGGATCGATGCCTTTGTCTTCCAGATCGGCCAGGGCCCTGACCTCGAGCCTTTGGGTGAGTTCCCGGCCGACTTCCTTGAGCTGATCGGAAAAAGTGTCCACAAAATGGAAACGATCCTCGATCCGTTCGATGGCATCGTTCAGCATCTCTTCCACATCGGCGCGCTTGAGATAGCGCTGCTGGATCTCATCCTTGAGGCTGTTGATGGCAAAAGATTCCTGCAGGGACTTCAATTCACCGCGAAAGATGAGAAAATAGCTCAGGTTGGCCACAAGCATGCCCAATACTGCTTTCCACCCGAAATGGGTCAGCATGAACATCGTATCCCAGTTCCAGGGAGTTGCCACCATGAGTACCGGTGGCGCTGCATAGCTGGTCAGGGTGCCGCCCACGGAAATGTTGACGAACAATAGACCCAATGTGGCATACTTGAACCGACTGGATGGTGCCAGCGCATAAAATTTTTCTGCCAGCAGCAAAGCGGCAATGGTCATGGCGGCCGGTTCGGTGATGAAGGAGCCCAGAATGGGGCCGATGGTCAAAATGGCCCACCACCAGGCGGTTAGCGTGCCGCCCAACAGGTTGGCGATTTTTTTCATGAACCGCTCCGCGATCTGCAGAATCGGGCGTGTAGCGGCAAGGGTCATGATGACGACCACAAACATCGGTTCGGTGAAATTCACCTTATACAAAATGTAGCTTTTGGCTGTGGGCCAATCGAAAAACAAAACGGTGACGCCTACCAGGGCGGCGGCCCAGATGCCAAACACCACCTCCACCTCACCGAGAAAATGGAACATTTCTGCTCCGTGGTGCACTGAATCTCGTGGGACCAGTTTCTTCTTGATCTTCTCTTCATGATCATGGGTCCACCGGTGGGCAATAACCATGAAGCGGCCGGTGAGAAAGGTGTGGATGATGGCACACAAAAAGATGAGAGATGCGATCAGATTGAATGGCTGCTGCCGGATACGGTTGCCCAGGATGTCGATGATACTGCCCATATCCTTGTCGCCGTAGCTCTCCAGGCTGGGCGGAAAGACCGGCGCATCGGCTGGCGCCCCGCCAGCTGCCAAAACGATCGCGGAAACGCCAAGGGCCAATAAAAAAAATAAAACGACGCGGGTGTGCATTTAATTTACCTACATGAAAGACTGAATATTTTTCAACCGGTTGGCCATATCCTGCAGCCGGCCCGACATCACCCGGATAAAGCTTTTGCCGTCCGGCGTGTGTTCCCCGTCGAAACTAATCGCAATGCCCGCAAATTTGAAGTCCACGGGAATACCCTTCACATCGATGGGCGCGTCCTGGAGAACTTTCATCACCCGGTTCAGCGCTTTCTTGGAATCTTCGCGGCTGATCAGCGGCAGCACGGCCACGATGGTATTTTTGCCCAGCTGGCCGACGATGTCCACTTCACGAAACGTTTCGGATAATAGGGCCAGTACGGCTTCTATGAGAATTTCGTTGTCGATGGCACCGGCCGGCACCTTGGCCCGGGGTTTAATCCTTCACCATGGAGAACGCCAGGGCGGAAAAGGAGTAGTCATAGCGGTTGGCCCGGGCGATCTCCTTTTCGAGGATGAAGGCCATGGCGCTGGCTTTGATTATGCCGGTGGGCATGACCCGGTTGGCCTCTTTGTCCTTGATCAGCTGTTTCTGACGGGCGATCTCATCCTGGATTTTTTTATAGTCGTTCTCATCGATTTCACCGGCTTCGACCTTGGTGCGGACGGTCTTGAGGATTTCGCCCAGTTCGTCGTGCTCGCTGACACTCTGTTCCAGCGTCTGGAGGACGCTGAGAACCTTGTGCGGCTTTGCGGACCCGCCGCCTTCACCCGGTTGGCCCTTGGCTTTGAGCCATTCGGCGCGCATCTGGTCCAGGACCGTCTCCATCCGGGCGTTGAGGCGGTCTTCCAGTTTGGTGATGACATCGCCCCCCACATCCATCTTCCCCAACTGGCTGACAATGGTGGACTCGATGCTTCCCACTACCTTTTTCAGATGCTCGGGGTCGTCCTTTTCCTGGGTCTGGTCCATGGCCATCTGGCCGCCCATCTGCTCAACGTACCCGGCCAGAATATCGGCCAGTGCATCGTCGTCCCCGCTGCCTTTGCGGATCTCGGCGGCCAGGTAAATCAACTGGGCCGCCTGCTCCGGATTATTCTTGAACTCCTCGATCAACTGATCACCGTCCACGCCAATCTCTTCGCCGCTCTCCTGGAGGATATTGGCCAGGCCCTCGCTTTGCAGCTCCTTGCCCAATGCCTGTATCAGCTCCAGGTACTGGGTGTGGGACATGCCCTCCTCCAACAGTGTCGCTTTTATTTTGGGTAACAGTCGCTTGAGTTCGGCAGCTTCGGGAACGAGGCGACGGAGGATATGGGCCATGCGGGCAGGTGTGATCTTGCCCTGCTGATACTCGTCTTTCACCAGCTGGAGGAGCACCCGATCGGTGAGCTCGTTGGCATTCTCCAGAATGGCCGCCTCGTTTTCATAGGCGACACCCATGGCCTTCTGGGCTTCGATGCCTTCCAGCAGCTGTTTTTTCATGTCGAAGACGGCACCGGCCAGGTCGGCGATGGCCACGTCGCCCTTGCCTTCCAGGTGCTTGTCCACTTCCATGCGCATCACTTCCAGCTGCTGAAACAGGAGGTTGCCATGGCCTCCGGTACCTGTTCCTCCGGTACCTGTTCCTCCGGTACCTGTTCCTCCGGTACCTGTTCCTCCGGTACCTGTTCCTCCGGTACCTGTTCCTCCGGTACCTGTTCCTCCGGTACCTGTTCCTCCGGTACCCGTTCCTCCGGTACCCGTTCCTCCGGTACCTGCTCCACCGGTACCACCGCCATCCCCCGCTCCAGTGCCGCCGCCTTCTCCGGTTCCACGGTCGGTGCCTGTCCCGCCAGTGCCGTCACCACCCTCACCGGGCCCGCCGCTGCCACCTCCAGTTTCGGGTCCTTCACCTGAGCCGCCGACTGTATCCCCGGTGCCGCTGCCGTCACCCGGTTCCACGCCTTTAACCTCTGCTGAAACACTCTCCAGGTCCGCCTGGATCATGTTCTCGGACACGGCGCGTGGATTGGCCATGAGGGATTCGATGTTCAGGGTTTTGGCGAACTCCTCAGTCAGCACGCTTTCCAGCAGCGTGTCCATGAACATCTTGCGCGTCTTGGCCTCGTCTTCGGCAGCCATCATCTGGGGGGTCAGATCTTTTAGTGCATCACGGGAAATTACCTCATCATCGTCGGTCACTTTTTTATAGCGCACGTGGTTAACCTTGATGCTGGATACCCCGCGGGCAAAGATGGCTTTTTTGAATCCCTCGGCGCCGCTATATTTGGTGATGTCGCCGAACACCTCCAGAAAAACCTTGATTTCCCGTTTCTCAAGACCGGGTTCGATGGAGATGGACTGGAGGCCGTTATTTTTGAACAGCATCACTAAACGCCCCACATTGAGGCGGGCGTCCAGAGGCTCTTCATCCACGAAAAACTCCTCGCGGTTGAGAATAAATACCAGGGGAGAGATGATGTTCAACAGGCTTATGGCGCCATCGTAGAACATGTCGATGGACTGTTCCACAAACGGGTGGTTGGGCTGATACATCATGGAGCGATTGAACAACAGGGCAACGGTTCGTCCGAATTGGGAGAGTTGGTTTTTGGTGGCGGCGTCTAATGGCATGGTGTCCTCATCTGGCTGAAGATGATGTCATCAATTTTTTCGAAAAGCGTTCCAGTTCCGATGCAAACTCATGACAGGATGGGTAGCGCTGATCCCGGTCAAAGGCCAAGGCCTTGAACAGGATTTCATCCAAGGTTCGGTTGGCCACGGGGTGGACCTCGGATGGCCGCTGCCGGAAGATTCGGTCTTTCAACGCGAGCTTCATCTTGAGCAGATCCATGGCCGTCCGGTAGGGAGGGTAGGGAAGTTTGGACATGAGCATTTCGAGCATCATCACCCCGGCGCTGTACATGTCCGCACGACCGTCGACGGTGCCTGACAGAATCTGTTCCGGTGCGATATACATCGGGGTGCCCAATAACAGCCGGTCACTTTTGCTCGTGGTTCGGGAAACCCGGGCTACACCGAAATCGGTGATCAGCGGCCGCTTGGAATGCCCTTCGATCATGACGTTGTCCGGTTTGATATCGCGGTGTACGATGTCGTTGTCATGGGCATACGCCAGGCCATCGAGGATTTTCAGCATCACGGAAAGAATGGTCTGCAGCGGCATAAACCGCTTGGACGGTACGATATTCTTCTGGGTTCGGCGGATGAAGTAGGACAATTCGTTGCCCTTGACCAGCTGCATGGTAAAAAAGAGGAAGTCTTCAGTTTCGCCGACTTCATAAACGGGAATGATGTGCGGGTGCATCAGGATAGCTGCCGATTCAGCCTCCTGCTGGAAAAAAGCAGCGGTTTTTTCCGTCATCAGGGATTTGGGAAGGACCTTGACGGCAATCTGCCGTTTAAGCGTTTTCTGGAAAGCCACGAAAACGGCGGACATGGCGCCGTGCCCGATCTTCTTCAGCAGCACGGAGGTGCCCACCTGCTGGCCGACCAGATGATCCAGATTCAGTTTCCCGATGCTTGACATATTTTTCCTTACATACCAATGCCGTCTATGACCGTCCCGCAGCCGCTGCAACGGCCCTTTCGCACCCGGTTGTTCGTGATATGAAACCCTTGGCGGGCAATAACGGTTTGCCCGCAACCGGAGCAGATGGTATCCTCTCCGCCCTGTCCGGGAATATTGCCCGTATAGACATATTTCAGCCCGGCCGCAATTCCGATGTCTCTGGCCTGAATGAGGGTCTCCACCGGCGTCGAGCCTCGATCCGTCAGTTGGTAAGTGGGGTGAAAACGGCTCACGTGCCAGGGGGTCTCGGCGCCCAGATCCTTGGCAATAAAGGTTGCCAGCCGGGACAGCTCCCCGGGATCGTCGTTAAGCCCTGGAATGATCAGGGTGGTGACCTCCACCCAGACCTCCTGGCTTTTCATTTGCCGCAGGGTTTCCTTGACCGGTTCCAGTCGGGCGCCGCATTGTCGTTTGTAAAATTCATCGCTATAGGCCTTCAGATCCACGTTGGCGGCATCCAGCCAGGGGCTGGTCCGCTGCAGCGCCTCGGCGCTCATGTACCCATTGGTGACGAATACATTTTTAATCCCCTGCCTATGGGCCAATTGCGCCGTGTCGCAAGCAAACTCGAAAAAAACCGTCGGCTCGGTATAGGTGTAAGCGATGCTGGCGCATCCCCTGCGCCGGGCGGCAGCCACCACCTGCTGCGGTGTCACCGCATCTCCCACCACCATACCGTTCCGGTCCGCCGGCATCTGGGCGATGTCGGCATTCTGGCAGAACCGGCATTTGAAATTGCAGCCCACCGTGGCAATGGAATAAGACCGGCTGCCGGGCATCAGGTGAAAAAGCGGTTTTTTCTCAATAGGGTCGTCACCGGCAGCGATCAGGCGCCCGTAGACTCGTGTCTCCAGGACGCCACCCCGGTTTTCCCGCACTCCGCAGATTCCACGTTTGCCGTTGCCGATCACACACATATGGCTGCACAGCCGGCATCGGACCCGCTGGTCTTGCAGGCTTTCGTAGAGCCAGGCTTCCATCGGGGGCGGGCTCCTTTCCTTTCGGGATTATTTCCCGGCCATGGGTACCGTTTGCCCGAAAACAGAATTTTTTAATTTAAACAGTTATTTGAATATTTTGTCAAATGATTCTCACCCAATTCGGTCAATTATTAAACCCAAAGGGACGAGTGCATTTCCCGCTGGTTTATTGCGGGGAATCGTCAAAACCGTTGGATGGGGCCATACCGGAACAGCCGGCCGCACCGGCTGCGATGCGGCCAACTTTTTTGGGTTGGTATCGGATGGCCAGGGGACGCGTGCGGAACCGGGGCACCAGGGTTACGACCATACCGGCGAAGGTCCCGAAAGGGAAACGCTGGACCAGGCCTGAGCCTTCGATCTGCTTCATCCAGGCTCCCCAGGGGCCGGGAAACTGGCAGACAGTGCGCCAGCACACCGGGACCGGACCCATCAGCTCCCGGACCATGCTCTTGATTTCCCAGACGCTGAAAAAGTTGGCCCGGTTGTATATGGTCGGGGTGAATATGCCTTGCACCCGTCGGCCGATGCCGGTGAGGGCGTAGCGGTTCAAAAATCCGATAAACACCCGGTCCTTGGCCACCCGAAAGGCCTCCGCCAAAGCTTTTTTCGGGTTATCCACAAATTCCAGGCAGGTAAACAGGCAGGCATGGTTGAAAGAATTATCGTCAAAGGGAAGATCTTCGGCGAACCCGCGGTACAGGGAGATGCGATTGCCCACTGTTGTCGACAGGATGTCGAGCATGTAGGGGGAGGGATCGATGCCTGTCACGTCGAGGCCCTTTTCCAATAGCGGTGCGATCGAGGCCCCGGTGCCGCAACCGATGTCCAGCACCGACTCACCGGCAACCGGATCCAGCATCCCCAGCATGAGGCGGCTCTCCAGGTCGGCGGCCAAGCGGTTCCTGCGCTTTAGCATCCACTGATGGTAGCGCTTGGCATCGTGAAAGTCGAAAATATAACCCATGAGAATAAGTGTATTTAATTACAGCGGGTTAATCAAGTGGAACCTTTTTAATATAGTTCTTGATCATCGGGTTGCAAGTTGATTGTATGAAACCTTTCTTTACCCTTTTACGAGGAGACCGCCATGAGCGACTCATTTCAGGTGCATCCCATCGGATGGATTCGTAAAAAAGACCATGCCGTCCGTATCGACATCGACCCCGCTTTCCAGGACGGCCTTGTGGGGCTGGAAGGTTTTTCGCACATCATCGTCTGCTACTGGTTTCACGAAAACGACAATCCCGATGACCGCCGCCGGCTCCAGGTGCACCCGATGAAAAACCCCTCAAACCCGCTTACCGGTGTTTTTGCCACCCATGCCCCGGTTCGCCCCAACCTGCTCGGCTTGTCGACTTGCCGGGTGGTATCCGTCACCGGGACCACCATCCATATCGATGCGATCGACGCCCGCAACGACACGCCGGTGATCGACATCAAATGCTACATCCCCGATAAGTTGAAACCCTCGGAAATTCGGTTGCCAGCGTGGATTTCAAGTCAATAAATAACCATCGCCGAATGATAAATAAATAACGAAGACCAAAATACAAAATCCCAAACCGCATGATTCTGAAGAAAGCACCTTCCAATTATCTAACCGGCATCATCCCCGAACGGCTTCGCGGGGTAGTGGATCGTGTCACCTACCACAATGCCGATAACGGTTGGTCGGTCCTGCGCGTGTTGCCGTTCGACAACCCACACCATCCGCAGACCGTGATTGTTCACCAGACCCGGGTTTTTGCCGGTGCGACCATGGAATTTATCGGTGCCTGGACAGTCAAACCCAAATATGGCCGGCAATTCAACGCCACCCGTGCCATAGAGCTCAAGCCGGCCACCAGCGCCGCTCTGGAGAAGTACCTCGGATCGGGGCTTATCAAAGGTGTCGGACCCAAGACGGCCAAAAAGATCGTCAGGCATTTTGACAAGGAAACGCTGGACATTTTCGAAGGGGACATCGACAGGCTCACCGAGGTTCCGGGGATTGCAGAAAAAAAACTGGAGACCATCAGCGCGGCCTGGATCGAACACCGTGCCGTCCGCGAGGTCATGATGTTTCTGCAGTCCCATGGAATCAGCACGCTCTATGCTGTCCGGATTTTTAAGGCATACGGGGACCAGGCCATCGCCACGGTCACCGAAGACCCGTATCGACTGGCCAGGGATCTATACGGGATCGGTTTTTTTTCAGCGGACAAGGTTGCCCTGAGCATCGGTCTGGAAACCGACAGCCGGCAGAGAATCATGGCGGGGATCAGCCACGTGTTGGCCGCCAGCAGGGACTTCGGTCACTGCTACCTGACCGAAGCGCAAATAAGGTCCCAGACCAATGATCTGCTGGCTTTGGACATGGGCGACCGCTTACCTGCACTGCTGGATGAGATGCAGGCCGGTGGCCTGCTGATGCTGCGTGGACGCGAGAATCCCCAAGGGGGCACCGAGCGTTGTTATTATTCAAAAACCCTCTATTTCGACGAGTTACATGTGGCTCGAAAAATCGCACGTATGGACGGGTCGGTTCCCATTGACATGGATCGGGTGCAACGCTGGATCGCCAACTACTGCCGCGCCAACCGTATTCGCTTGAGTGATGAGCAGGCGGCGGCGGTCCGTGGAATCGTGGGCAGATCATTCTCCGTGCTGACCGGAGGCCCCGGGGTGGGCAAGACCACCACGACCCTAGTCCTGGTGAAACTGCTTGAATCCCTTAACGCGCGGGTGCTGCTGGCCGCCCCCACCGGCCGGGCGGCACAGCGGATGACCGATGTCATCGGCCAGGAATCAAAGACCATCCACCGGCTGCTGGAATGGCAGCTGGGCCGATTCAAGAAAAACGAAGAGAATCCACTCGATGCGGATTTTCTGATCGTGGATGAATGCTCTATGCTGGACATCAACCTCACGGCATCCCTGCTCAAGGCGGTCCCAGAAAGGGGTCAGATTCTTTTTATCGGTGATGCCGACCAACTGCCTTCGGTGGGCGCCGGCAATGTCCTGAGGGATGTTATCGCTTCGGGAAGGGTTCCTTGCTTCCGATTGACCCGGATTTTCAGACAGGTGGAACAGTCCCTGATCATCAACTACGCCCATGAAATTAATCACGGTGACATACCATACATCGATTCGCCGTTTAAAAGACCGGAGATTTGGACCAACGGTGCCGATTGCTTTTTCATGGATTCGGACGAAGCCACCGTGGAGCAGCTGCGTTTTGTATCCAGGGTGAAACGGTATTATGATGCGCGTCTGTCCGCCACGGCGGCGGGAGCGGAAGAGAATCTTTATGAGTTTCGAATCGGCGAGCCGGTCGTCCCGTACGAGAAAGAACTGACCATTCCCAGGAAATTCGAACACATCAATCTGGATCAGGTGGCTCAGGCCGGCAATCGAGTCGAAGAACTGGTTTCCGTCCTGAAAAAAATTCACCCCTGGTCTTCACTTCACTATGGGCTGTCGGCGTCTGACGTCGTCAAAAAATTATACCTGGAATGGATTCCCAAGTATTGCGGCCGGAATTGTGAAATCCAGGTGCTCTCCCCAATGACACGCGGCAGTCTCGGCACCATGAGCCTGAATGCGATGATTCAGGAAGCGGCCAATCCCCCGTCGGCCGGCAAACACCAGCTGAACGTGGGGGAACGGTTTTTCAGAACCGGAGACCGGGTCATCCATCGCAGGAACAACTATGACCTGGGTGTCTACAACGGCGACATCGGCGAAATCGTTCGGATCGACAACCAGGCACTGACCTGCACGGTCTCCTTTTTTCCGGACAACCGGACGGTGGATTATCAACGGGACGACATCGTTGAACTGGACCTGGCCTATGCCATTACGATCCACAAATCCCAGGGCAGCGAATTTGAGGTGGTCATCATTCCGGTGCTCACCCAGCATTTCAAGATGCTCTTCAGAAACCTCCTGTACACCGGCCTGACGCGTGCCCGCCGGCTGGCGGTGTTAGTGGGCTCCCGCAAAGCCTTGGCCATGGCGGTGAGAAACCAGGACACCAGCCAGCGGCAGACGATGTTGCAGGCACTGTTGGCAGGGGGACAGTGATTGGTTGAACGGCAAACGCCGAACGCAACCAAACAGAAAATACGAATATCCAATGTCGAACACGGAACCGCAGAATATCGGAAGATCAGAGCCTGTCTTTCTATCGTTTTGCCATCGCGCAGCGATTCAATCCTTGGACATTCAAGATTGGGCATTGGACATTCTGCGGTTCGCTTGCCCCGTTTGACATTGCCGGACCATTTTTCTATAAGCGGCCTTGATCGGAAGTAATTTCCACCTTCGATGAAACTAAAGAGCTTTTTATTCAGACTATCATTTCATGTATGATTGAGGAGGCCCGATGACACTTACTCCCCTCACCGCCGTTTCCCCGGTGGACGGCCGCTACCGGAGGGCCACCGCTGCCCTGTCCGACTATTTCAGCGAAGGCGCCTTGATCCGCTACCGGGTCCGGGTGGAAATCGAATACTTCATCGCCCTGTGCCGGCTGCCCTTGCCCCAGTTGGCGGATATCGAACCGGTGGTGTTTGATCGTCTGCGAGAATCCTGTCAAGCTTTCACCATGGAAGATGCGGCCGCGATCAAGGAGATCGAAAAAACCACCAACCACGATGTCAAGGCGGTGGAGTATTTCGTCAAAGGCATCTTCGACCGGCTGGACCTGTCCGCCTACAAAGAATTCATCCACTTCGGCCTCACTTCTCAGGACATCAACAATACGGCCGTACCCCTTTCTCTGAAGGAGGCCTGGCAGGCCGTGATGCTGCCGGTGTTGGAAGCGACGGTGGCCGACCTGACGGCCAAGGCCCGACAGTGGAAGCCAGTGCCCATGCTGGCCCGGACCCACGGCCAGCCCGCGTCGCCCACCCGGCTGGGTAAGGAGATCTACGTGTTCGTGGATCGGCTGACCCAACAGATGAAGCTGCTGGAGACCGTGCCTTTCGCCGCCAAGTTCGGCGGCGCCACGGGGAATTTCAATGCCCACCACGCAGCCTATCCGGACATCGACTGGATCGCCTTCGGCAACCGGCTGGTCAACGAAGGGCTGGGGCTGCACCGCTCCCGGGTAACCACCCAGATCGAACACTACGACCACATGGCCGCGTTTTTCGACGGCGTGAAGCGGATCAACACCATTTTGCTGGACCTGTGCCGGGACCTGTGGACCTACATTTCCATGGACTATTTCAAACAGACCATTAAAAAGGGTGAGATCGGCTCCTCGGCCATGCCCCACAAGGTCAACCCCATCGATTTCGAGAATGCCGAAGGCAATTTGGGCATCGCCAATGCCGTGCTCGAACACCTCTCGGCCAAGCTGCCCATCTCCCGGCTTCAGCGGGACTTGACCGACTCCACGGTGACCCGCAACATCGGGGTGCCGCTGGGCCACACCCTCATTGCCCTCAAATCGCTCAAGCGTGGGCTGGACAAGCTGATCCTCAACGAAGACGCCCTGAAAAAAGATCTCGACAACAACTGGGCTGTGGTGGCCGAAGGCATTCAGACTGTTCTGAGGCGCGAAGGCTACCCCAAACCCTACGAGGCCCTGCTGGCGCTTACCCGCACCCACGCGGCGATCGACCAGGCCGCCATTGTCGCGTTCATCGACACCCTGGATGTGGCCGAGGGTGTCAAGAAGGAACTGCTGGCGATTACGCCGGAGAGCTATACGGGTATTCACGACTTCTAATCATGCCCAAACTTTACCTCAAAGAATACGCGCGGGCCCTTGCCGGCAAAGAGGTCTTCATTGCCTGCCGCGAGGGTATTCTGCGCGATCATTTTCAAGATATCATTACCGACATCAAATTCCTGGTTCGCCACGGCGCCCTGACCGTCTTGCTCCACAACATGCCCAACCGCTTTGCCAACCAGAAGCTGACCGCCCGGTTGGCGCAGCGGCTGCCGGCTACCGGCATGGTCCGTGTTCCCCCGGAGATCGATTTTTACGATGCGGTTCTCAACCATCAAGCATCCATGTTCAAGGTTATTTTCCTGGAGCGGCGTTATCTCATCGACCACCAGGCAAACAAAATCAACGCCATCACCACCGGTCGTGTCCGTGAATCGCTGGAGGAGTTCGGCGACCTGATCGCCAACGTCAACTTCAAGGGAGCCATGGCGTGCATTTGCCGCAAGATCGAGGCCGGGCAGTGTGATCGCGTGCACATCCTGCCGGCGGGCAAAAACGCCATCAAGTACGAGCTCTTTACCGTGGAAGGGGCGGGCACGCTCATCGCCAACAACTTCCAGGAAGATTTCCGTCAGGTGCAAACTGACGAAGAGGTGGCCATCGTTCACCGTATTTTAGAGATGTACAAGCGTTCGGGGTTCTTGAAACCGCGCACCAAAGGCTACCTGAATAAAAACCGGCACCGGTTTTACGTCACCGCCATCGACGGCATCGTGGTGGGTTGTGTAGAGCAGAAAATAATCGATGCGCAGACCGTGGAAATGGGGGCTTTGGCCATATCCACCCGCTTTCGCAACCAGCGGGTGGGTGTGCATACGGTAGAATCCTTCATGGCGCTGATGAAATCTCAGGGTTATAACCGCTTCATCTCCCTGACCAACAACCCCCGCCTGGCAGCATTGTACAGTCAACTGGGGTTCGTCCAGGCAAGCCGCCCGGAATACCGGCTCAGGCAGGAACTGAGCCCGGATGTGAAGATGTTCTGTAAAATCGATGAGCCGGTAAAAAATTCACGTGGCCCGATTTCCGAGATGTAAAGGTCTACGTCGGGTCCGTAATTTTATCCAACGCGGTTTCGACCCCCGCCAGGATTTCCGAGCGAAGTTCGGGAATATCCGTCAGTTGCCGCATGATGTCGATCATGGGGTCAAAATCGTAGGCAGGGAACTCAGGATCCGTATTTTGATGGGTGTTGACTTTTTCGTGAAGGCGTCCCTCTAAATACAGCAGGCGGTAGTAGCCTTTTTCGGCTCTGAGTCCCGCTTTTCCCGGTGGTCGATTTTTCGGTGATCGTGCATCGATGGCTATTTTAAACGTGGCGGCGATCATTCCAAAAAGTCGCGCGTGTTGTTCGGGGGTCAACGCGGCCTGCCGCAGTTTTTCTAAAGTGGGGTGATCGTTCAATGTTTTCCTCAACCGGTTTTTATGATTGGCGTCCGAATACTTTCGCTATTTCGGGTAAACCCTTACGCGCCATTTCTAACATGGTGCCTGGCCATTCAAACGTCAACCGTATTGCCCTGAACCCGGATAAGCGGTATATAGGCGTAAACATAAAGGAGAACATCAGTGCCAAAAGCCAGCAACCTTCAGAAAGGTCACATCATCAATATTGACAACCATCCTTATCAGGTCAAACAGATCGATGTCCACATGCCATCGGCACGGGGGGCCAACACCCTTTACAAGGTCCGCTACGCCTCGCTGATCACGGGGCAGAAACTGGACCAGACCTACAAGGGCAATGATACGATGGAAGAGATGGTGGTGGACAAACGTCGGGTGAGCTTTCTCTACCGGGACCAGAACCTGTACACTTTCATGGACAGTGAGAACTACGAGCAGCACACCCTGTCCGAGGAAGCCCTTGAAGGGCAGATCCAATGGCTCATCGACGGACTGGAAGGCATCACGGTGCTGCTCAGGGACGGTCACCCCCTGTGCATCGAACTGCCTCAGACCGTCGATCTGGATATCGTGGAGACCGCTCCGGTGATGAAGGGTGCCACGGCCACCAACCGCAACAAGCCCGCCACACTGTCAAACGGGGTGTCCGTGCTGGTGCCCGAATACATGACCGCCGGAGAGGTCGTGCGGGTGAACACGGAGACCGGCCAATACATGACACGGGTAAAAAATTGACCAAGGAAACGCCGCTCACCCAGGACCAGCATGCGCACCTCCGACACCACGCGCTGGCCGGCTTCGTGTTGCTGAGTCACTACTTCCGGGATCCTGGGACCTTGCCGCCGAGGCGGCCAGGGACCGCCATGAACGCAGGGACGGCAGCGGATACCCGATGGGCATTTCAATCGACAACCTGATGATCGACATCATTATTGTCAGCGATGTATATGACGCCCTGATCTCACCGCGGCCCTACCGCCCGGTCTCCTACGACAATCGCACTGTTCTGGAAGAGCTCACCCGTCAGGTCGACGCCGGCATCATCAGCGAGACCGTGGCCCGGGTCCTCGTGGCCCTGAATCGGCGGGCCCAACCCCATTTCAGCCGGTGCGTGGTCTCCACCGAGTGCCGGGGCACCCCACCGTCAAAGAATGTTTATGGGCTCATCGAAACAAAAGATTGAAACCGATGGGCGAAGCGCAGTTGCCAGTGCGGCAACGGGTCATTGGCGTCATTGATCCAGCGGTTAGCGTTCCCTGTGCTACACCACCCGGCCGGCGCACCATCCCGACGACCAGGCCCACTGCAGGTTGTATCCTCCCAGCCAGCCGGTGACATCCAGCACTTCACCGGTAAAATAGAGTCCCGGTACCCGACGTGCCTGCATGGTTTTCGAAGAGATGGCATCGCAGTCCACGCCGCCCACAGTTACCTCTGCGGTCCGGTATCCTTCGGTTCCGCCAGGCTTAAGGTTCCACTGCTGCAGTAGGGTGGCGATTTCTCTGAATTGTTTATGGGAAAGGTGCTGAAGTGGGCGTTCTGCAATGGCAGGCGTGATCCGTGCCGCCACCAGCCGTTTGGGCAGGAACGACACCAGTACCGTTTTGATTTGGCGCTGGGGGTGTTCCCGTTGCTGACCTTTCAGCACCGCCACCAGGTCCATGTCCGGCAGCAGGTCGATGGCAATGGCCTCGCCGGGTTGCCAGTAAGATGAGAGCTGCAGGATGGCCGGGCCGCTGAGTCCCCGGTGGGTGAACAGAATGTTGTCGCGGAACCGATGCTGCCGGCAGGTGACGAGGGCATCCACAGCGATGCCGGATAAACCGGTAAGCATCTTTTTATCCGCCGGCTGGAGCGTGAAGGGAACCAGGCCGGCACGCGGCGGCCGGACCGGTATGTTGAACTGCCGGGCGATCTCATAGCCCAGCGGGCTGGCCCCTGCCCCCGTCATGCATAACCCGCCCGTGGCGATCACCATGGACTGGCAGGTGTAATTCCCCCGGCTGGTGTGCACCGCGAAAGCCTGGTCGGGCAGCCTTTCTATGATTTCTATTTTCGTGTCGAGGCTGAAGGCAACGCCTGCCACTTGGCATTCGGACCACAGCATGTCCAGGATCTGGCGGGCGCTTTCAATACAGAATAGCTGCCCATGGGACCGCTGGCCATAGGCGATGCCGTGTTTGTTGACCAGTTCGATAAAATCCCATTGGGTGTAGCGGCTAAGCGCCGATTTGCAGAAGTGGGTATTATTGGAGATGTAGCAGGCGGCTTCAATGTTGAGGTTGGTAAAGTTGCAGCGCCCGCCGCCGGATATTAAAATTTTCCGGCCCGGTGTTTTGCCATGGTCCAGAACCACCACCCGGCGTCCGCGTTTGCCGGCTTCCATGGCGCACATCAGTCCCGACGCGCCGGCACCGATGATGACGACATCCGTTTTCAGGTTCAACAGGGCCTTCCTTTCGCCGGCAGCCGAGATCTATTGCGATCCCTTTTCATCAGGCCGCACCCACCGTGCAACCAGCTGTGGGTGAGCGCCATGTGGTCATCACCAGGGGCATTTTCCTTTTCGATAAACGACAGGCAATTTATGATGGGGTGGTGCCTACACAGGTCCGCTGAACAACAGTGAGACAAAGGTCCCTCCGGATGCGCAGGCGTTGACCAATCCATGGTTCACGGTCATCTCTCGACCGGATGCTTTCACTATATCCAATTCCGAGATGGGGAATGCCAGACCCAGGGTCGGCGGCACGATGCCTTCATGGATAGACAGAGCCATGGCTGCGGCACGAATGCCGCCGGAAGCAAAGTTTTCTCCGATGGCGCCCTTGATGGCCGTTACTGCCGGTGGTTTGGTGTCTTTAAAAACCTGCTCCAGCGCCCGGGCCTCCAGTCGGTCGGACTTGACGCCGCCACTGGCTGCTGCGGAAACCGTGTCGATGTCAGCCGGACGCACACCGGCCATGGCCATGGCCTTTTGCATGGCCATCACCAGCCCGGCCGGGTCGTCGGGCCAGTCGTTGGCCGGCGCCGGTGAACCGCTCATTCCCCAACCGGCGATTTCACAGTAAATGGTTGTACCCCGCGAGCGGGCTGAATCCAGCGACTCGAGGTAGAGCAGTCCGGTTCCTTCTCCGGCCACCGGACCGTTGCGATGGCGGTCGAAGGGGTGCGCCCCTTCTGCATGGCGGTCCTGCGGAGACAAAGCCTTGAAGCGTTCCAGCATGGTGAAAAAGAAAGGCGACAGAATATCTCCGCCGCCGGCCAGCAGTGCATCGGCGCGTCCCTGCCGGATCTGACCCGCCGCGTAAGCGATGGCCGTTTCCGCCGAGGCCTCACGGTGGTTCAAGGTGGTGTTGATTCCCCGCAGCCCCAGTTCGATGGCCGCGTGGCCGGCCGGTGCGTTCATCACGGTATTGGGCACCAGGATGGGGTTGACCCACCGGGGACCCTCGGTAAACAGAGTGCCGGCGAACTGCGTGGCCACATCTGTGGCACCAAAGGCCGTTCCCATCACAATGCCCAAGCGTTTGCGGTTGGCGCTCGCCAGATCGATGCCCGCATCGTCTATGGTCATGCATGCCGAGGCAGTGACCATTTGGGAGAGACGGTCCATGCGCCTCAGAGTGCGAGGGGCGATGAAGTCAACGGGTGAAAAATCGCCGACTTCGCCCCCCAGGTGGGATTTAAAGGGCGTGGTATCGAACCCTTCGATGGGGCCGATGCCGCAACCCCCATTGAAAAGACGGTCGGAAAAGGCCTTCCGCCCGATGCCCAGGGGCGTCACCAGCCCCATGCCGGTTACTACCACCCGCCGGCTCATCGGGCACCGTCGCTTGGCGACCATCTTCCCAGAACCAGACATGTGTTGTTGCCGCCGAAGGCAAAAGAGTTGGAAAGCACAATGTTAGGCGCGGCCTCCCGCGAGCGACCAGGCACGACGTCCAGATCGCAGGCGTCGTCGGGGATCTCGTGGTGGATTGTCGGCGGGAGGAACCCCTGCTCCATGGCCAGCATGCAAACCACGGCTTCGATGGCGCCGGCAGCGCCCAGGGTATGGCCGATCATGGATTTGGTGGAACTGACTGGAACCTGCTGCGCCCGGCTGCCGAACACGGTTTTAATACCCCGGATTTCCATTATATCGTTGGCCGGTGTGCCCGTACCGTGGGCGTTGATATAGTCCACGTCTTTTGGGGAAATGCCGGCATCGGCCAGGGCGGCGGTCATGGCACCCACGGCGCCGGTGGCTTTGGGGTCCGGGGCGGTCATGTGATTGGCATCGCAGCTGATTCCGCAGCCGAGCATTTCGCCGTAGATTCGTGCGCCCCGTTGCAGGGCGTGATCCAGCGACTCCAGAATCAGTATCGCCGCCCCTTCCCCCAGGCTCATCCCCCGGCGGTGGCGATCGAAGGGCTTGCAGTGATCTGGATCCACGGCCTGCAGGGCGTTGAAGGCCGAATAGGTGATGCGGCACAAGGGTTCGGTGCCGCCGCAGATCACCACTCGGGCGGCTTTCTGTCGGATCAGATCCGCAGCATAACCGATGGCCGTGGCCCCGGACGAACAGGCGGTCATGAATGTGGTTTTAGGACCCATGAGTTTCAAATGGGTGGCAATGTGATCGGCCGACGACGCACAGGAAAAGGCGGCAAACGGAGAGCCGGGCAGCCGGTCGGCACCGTTTTCCAGGTAGCGGGCAAACACCGGTTCGCACTCCAGCATGCCACCGGCCCCGCCGCCGATGACCACCCCGGTGTCGGCGGCAAGTTCTTCTGGAAAAGCCGTCAAACCGGCTTCTGACAGGGCTTCCAGTGTCGCCGCCATGGCCATGCAGTCCGACCGTGACATGCGCTTTAAGGTGTATTTTTCTGGAATGTGCCGACGGGGATCGAAATCCTTGACCTGGGCCCCGGTGTGGGAGCGGTAGCCGGATGTGTCGAACAGGGTCACCGGGCCGATACCACAGACACCGGCCTTCAGGACGCCGGCAAAGGCCTCAACGTTTTTGGCGATGGCGTTGACAGTCCCCCGCCCGGTAACAACTACACGATCTGATTTCATATGCCTCGGTTGGGAAGGTGCAACGTTTTTTTGAAAAGTGGATGTGGTCTTGATGGGCAGGCAGAATTTTAACCCGATGAATCTGTGAAAGTCAAGGCGGTGGAAAGCCAGGTCCGCCAAACCCGTTGACCGCGGTGCACGTTACCGATATGAACACGACCGTTGAACGGCTGCGCCTACAGGAAAAAATTCATATTCGGCCGCGTCGTTGTCTGCGGATTCCCGAGGAAAAAGGCATCCAATTCACCCTTCACGGCTTCCAGATTCCGGGCATTGCCGATCCGTTTGTAAAAGCTGTGGGCGAATTTGAAATTGGCGCTGTAATAGAGGGCAAATTTCTTGTATCGCCGAAGCGCCCGTCGGTCGTCGAAATGCCTTTCCATCAGATCCAGCATGCCAAAGGCCGTGCGCTGGTAGATTCCGGTGTCGGGTGAAAGCAGTCCGGCCATCTGGGCCATCAGCCAGGGGCGGGCAATGGCCATCCTGCCGATGGCCACCCCGTCGCAACCGGTGGTCTCCAGCATCTGCAGGCAATCCGTTCCATCGAACACGTCGCCATTGCCGAACACCGGAATGCTTACCGCGTCTTTGACCCGTTTGATATAATCCCAGCGGGGCGGTCGGGAGCGCCGATCCGGGGCCACCCGGGGGTGAAAGGTCAGGGCGTCGGCGCCGGCCGAGGCGAATCGCCGGGCCAGATCCACCGGAATGGCCGGGTCGTCGATCCAGCCCGTGCGAAACTTGACGAACAGAGGGATGGATATGGCCCGGCGCACCGCCTCAACGATGCGGGCGGCCTGGTCCGGGGTCTTCAGCAGGGCCGCCCCGCACCGTTGCTTGCAGATGGTGGCTACCGAGCAGCCGAAGTTCAGGTCCACCCCGTAAAGGCCCTTTTCCTCGATGATTCGGGCCGCCGTCGCCATGGCCGCTGGTTCGGCGCCAAAGATCTGCATGACCAGGTGCTGCCGCTCCGCCTCCCGCCAGCTGAAATAGGCGGAACCGGAACGGACTTCCTGGGGAATGCGCCTGGCGCTGCACATCTCTCCGAAGAGCAGGCCATATCCGCCGAAACCGGCCAGCAGCTCTCGAAAGGCGATATGCCCCAGCAGGGTCATGGGCGCCAGGACCAGTCGGCAATCAATTGTGGTCTGTCCGATGGTCAGGGGACGATTGAGCCGTGAGGGAAGGTCTGCTTTCATATCAGTTCTAAGATATGGTCTTGGGCTGCGTTGTCGGTCGTCGCAGTATTGCAATACGGCTTCCTTACTCCAGCCTTGCCCAAAACCTTATTTTAGAAACGATAGACAATGTGGTTTAGCAGGCTGTTGAAAAACTACTGCGCTTGGTAATACAGCGTTAAAATTTGGCTCAAAATGCTCATTTATCACACATAAACTCCGCTTTTTCGCCAAATTTTGCCTTGTCTCGCCTGCGCTCATGACGTTTTTCAACACCCTTTTAGCGCGGCCAGACGAGATGCTGGGGATTGCAGTAGATCATGAGACTGTCGCCCTTGCCCAGCGACGCCAGGGTAATGTTCAGGGCCGTGGCCAGTTCGACGGCCAGGGCAGTGGGCCGGGAAATCGCCAGGATGACGCGAATCCTTGCCCGAGCTGCTTTCTGGACCAGCTCGTAGCTGATGCGTGACGAGAGGGTCAGCAGGCGCGCCTGCTGCAGCCGTCCATCCAAAAAGAGTCGCCCGATGGCCTTGTCCAGGGCATTGTGACGGCCCACGTCTTCGGCGACCGACAGCTGGTTGAACGCATGGTCATAGATGGCGGCTCCATGGGCGGCGCGTGTTTTGTCCCGCAGTGGCTGGTAGTCGCTCAGGTGGAGCAGTCGATCCAGGGCGCCCTTCCCGTTCAGCGGTTCCCCGCCAGCCACCGCTGACAGTGCCTGTACCAGATCGGCGACAATGGATTTTCCGCAGATGCCGCAGGAGGTTTGGCTGATATAGGTCCGTCGATCCAGATGGTCGGCTATTTGTGTTCGCCGCGTGGCGGTAAGGGTGACGGTGACCACATTGGTGTCTTCACCATCGCAAAAGGCAATGTTGGTAATGTCCCCGGGATTGTCCACGATGCCCTCTCCGAGGCAAAAACCCGCCACGTGGGCCTTTTCCTCGCCCGGCGTGCGCATGACAACGGCATACGGCGACCCCTGTACCCGGATGGAGAGCGGCTCTTCTCCGATGAAAACCATGGACGCGGATCTCTCCTGCCCGTTTTCCACGATGGTGATGTCTCGATGACGACTGTTCACGACGGTCTTCCCTTTCGGCTGAAAACCCAGCCAACCGGAAAAACAGCAACGATAGGATTACCTTTCGGATCCCTCGAAAAGCCGGTACGGCTATCCTGTATCTACTAGGAATGGCCGGTTCTTGTCCACGACTTTTCCGATTCCCATGGCCGATCAGTTTTTTCTTGACAATGGGGTGGGAAAGTTTAATATTTCTTATTTTTTGAGCCGCGATGGCGAGCGCATTCCTCGCCGCTTGCGGCGGGGTTAGCGAGCGAACTGAAAATAGACTTTCATCCTTACGGCGAACCCTTGCCGTGGGGAGGGTTCAATTAAAGACTAAGCGATTTGTTTTCACAGGAGGGCAAGAACATGTATGCAGTGGTTGCCACAGGCGGCAAACAATATAAGGTTGCTGAGGGTGATGTACTCAGGTTTGAGAAGCTCACCGGTGACGTCGGGTCACCGATCGCTTTCGACAATGTCCTTATATTTTCCGATGGCGAGAATGTCAAGATCGGCCAGCCCGGTGTAGACGGGGTGACGGTCCATGGCCAGATTGTGGCCCAGGGCAAGAGCAAGAAAATCCTTGTTTTCAAATACAAACGCAGAAAACGGTATCGCCGCAAACAAGGCCATCGCCAGCTGTTCACGGCCGTTCGTATCGATCGTATCGAGGCGTAAACCTTTTTCCCGAAACACCTGCAAGGGTTGCCGGCGCATCTGTATATCCGTTCGGTGCCCTTTTGTTATTGAGGAGGAAACCATGGCACACAAAAAAGCAGCCGGTAGTTCAAAGAACGGTCGAGACAGTAATTCCCAGCGCCGGGGGATCAAGCGCTATGGCGGCCAGGAGGTACTTGCCGGCAATATCCTGGTTCGACAGGTTGGCACCAGAATCCATCCAGGCGTCAATGTCGGAATTGGCAAAGATTATACTCTTTTTGCCCTGATCGACGGTGTCGTCACCTATGAAAGAAAAGGCCGAGACCGTAAACAGGTCAGCGTCTATGCAGCGTGAAATTCATAGACGAGGCACGCATTACCGTCCAGTCGGGCAAGGGCGGAGCCGGATGCGTCAGCTTGCGGCGGGAAAAGTACATCCCCAAAGGCGGGCCTGACGGGGGTGACGGGGGACGCGGCGGAGACGTCATTTTCAAAGCGACCACCAAAAAGCGCACCCTCTACCACCTTCAGTTTCAAAAGCTTTGCAAAGCCAAAAACGGATCCGGCGGCCAGGGTAACAATCGGGCCGGCAGAGGCGGTGACGACCTGATCATCGAACTGCCTCCCGGCACCTTGGTGGTCGACGTTGACACAGGAGACCTCATTAGAGACCTCGTCGATCCCGACGAGGTCTTTGTCGTTGCAAAAGGAGGCCGGGGGGGGCTGGGAAACGCACGGTTCAAATCATCGACCAACCGGACGCCCCGCTTTGCGCAGCCGGGTGAGCCGGGCCAGACCCTGAACCTGCGGCTTGAGTTGAAGCTGCTGGCCGATGTGGGTGTCGTGGGCCTGCCCAATGCCGGCAAATCGACGCTGGTTTCCGCCATGTCCTCAGCCAGGCCCAAGATCGCCGACTATCCCTTTACCACCCTGACACCGAACCTGGGTGTGGTTCAAACCAACCGCCGGGAGCCTTTTATCATCGCCGATATTCCCGGGCTGATCGAGGGGGCCCACACCGGCACCGGCCTGGGTATCCAGTTCCTTCGGCATGTGGAGCGGACACGCGTGCTGGTGCACCTGGTGGATGCCGCCGCCATCGATTCCGACCATCCGCTCAGGGACCTCGATACGGTCAACCGGGAGCTGCACCAGTATAGCCCAACGCTGTCCGAAAAACCCCAGGTCGTGGTGTTGAACAAGATGGATGTGGCCTGGGCCGAGGATGCGGCCACACTTTTCAGGCAAGCCTTCGGCGAGGGCGACCTGCTGACGATTTCCGCCGCCACCGGCAAGGGGCTCGATTGGCTGACTGCAACCCTGTGCAACCTGCTGGATCAAATGGATGAAGCGCAATCGGAAGAAAAAGAGTAACGCCATCAGGCGGGCCGTCGTTAAGGTGGGCAGCAATGTGCTGACCGCCCGGGCCGGCCTGAACATCGATGCCATTTCCTCCATCAGCAGCCAGATTTGCCGGCTTCTGGACCAAGGCATTCAGATTATTCTTGTCTCTTCGGGCGCCATGGCCTCGGGCATGAAGAAAATGGGTTTTCCCAAGCGGCCCGAAGCCATTCCCAAACGACAGGCCATCTCCGCCATCGGTCAGGCGGGCCTGATCCGTGAGTGGGAGAAGGCTTTTGCCCGGTTTGATCGCAAGGTGGCTCAGATACTGCTCACCAGCGACGATCTTGTCAGCCGCAAACGCTACCTGAATGCCAGGAATACCATGAACACCCTGCTCGAATGGCAGGTGGTGCCGATTATCAATGAAAACGACACCATCATGGTGGAAGAGATCAAACTGGGGGACAACGACAATCTGGCAGCCATGATCTCCCTGCTGTTGGATGTCGACATATTTATCAATCTTACCGATATCGACGGCCTGTATGACAAGGACCCCCGGGTCTTTCCGGATGCCCGGCTCATTCCCCGGGTAGCCACCTACAGCAGGAGCATCGAAAAGTACGCCGGCGATATCCCCGGTGCCTTGGGTACCGGGGGGATGTTGAGTAAGATCAAAGCCGCTCGCAAGGTCACCGCATCGGGAATACCCATGGTGATTGCCAAGGGGTACCGGCCGGACATCCTGATTCGCCTGGCAGCAGGAGAGCCTCATGGCACGTATTTTGTGCCCCGGGAGCAAAAACTGACCCGCAAGAAATGCTGGATTGGCTACACGGTCAACCCCCAGGGTACACTCAAGGTCGATGCCGGGGCCGCCAAGGCGCTGATGAACAACGGGAAAAGCCTGCTGCCCAGCGGCATCGTCGATGTACAGGGTCAGTTTCCCGTGGGCGCAGCGGTGGCCGTGGTTACGGAAGAACGCCGATTGATCGGCAACGGGCTGGTGAACTACAATGCCGAGGAGATCCGAATCATCATGGGCCTCAGGACCAGCCAGATCAAAGCCCGTCTTGGCCAGAAAACCTACGATGAAGTGATCCACCGGGACAATCTGGTGATCACCGGAGAACCCGAAGCTGCTTGATAGGAAATACCATGGATATCGATCGAACCATTCGACACATGGCTCGCAACGCCAAGCAAGCTGCCGGCGTGATGGGCTGCTGCGCAACGGACCAAAAGAACCAGGCCCTGACGAATATGGCCGACTTGCTGGCGCAGCAGGCGGAAACGATCGTTCAGGAAAACCGCAAAGACCTGAAACGGGCCGGGGAAGCGGGCCTTTCGCGTGCCATGGTGGACCGGCTCACCGTCACGGGGAAAACCATAGCCGCCATGGCCGGCGGTCTCCGGGAAGTGGCCGCCTATCCCGACCCGGTGGGAACCATGGGCGAAACGCAGGTGCGGCCAAACGGCCTGCGGGTATCGAAGATGCGCATTCCCTTGGGCGTCATCGGCATCATCTATGAGTCGCGACCCAATGTCACCATCGATGCCGCCGGGTTGTGCCTCAAATCCGGCAACGCCGTCATCCTCAGGGGCGGTTCCGAGGCACTGCATTCCAACCGGGCCCTTGCCGGCATTATCGGCCAGGCCCTGGAATCGGCCGGATTGCCGGCCCAGGCCGCCCAAGTGGTTTCCACGGAAGATCGCGCAGCGATCAATGCCCTTCTGGTCCAGGACGCCTTCGTGGACCTGATCATTCCCCGGGGCGGTGAAGGGCTGATCCGATTTGTGGCCGAGAATTCCAGGATCCCCGTGCTCAAGCACTACAAAGGGGTCTGCCATGTTTTTGTGGATCAGTCGGCCGACCTTCAAATGGCTGAAAATATCTGTTACAATGCCAAGGTTCAGCGGCCCGGCGTGTGCAACGCCATGGAAACGCTGCTGGTCCACCAACAGGTGGCGCAGGATTTCCTGCCGGCCATGGCCCGGCGATATGATACGGCAGAAGTACAGCTTCGGGGATGCCCGAAAACCTGCGAAATCCTTCCCGACATCTCCCCCGCCACGGACGCGGATTGGCCTGCAGAGTACCTGGACTTGATTCTGTCGGTCAAGGTGGTAGCGGACATGGAGGACGCCATGGGCCACATCGCCCGCTACGGGTCGAACCACACGGAGGCGATTGTCACGAGCGATTACCGCCGGGCCCACCGGTTTGTTCGAGATGTGGACGCCTCGGTGGTCCTGGTCAACGCCTCCACCCGGTTTAATGACGGCGGGCAGTTGGGGTTGGGTGCTGAAATGGGCATCAGCACCTCCAAACTGCACGCCTTCGGTCCCATGGGGCTCCAGGAATTGACCACTCAGAAGTTCGTGGTTTTGGGCGACGGCCAGGTTCGGGAGTAGCCCTTTGCAAGGCGTTAAGATATTTAATGTGGGCTGCGTTATCGGTTGTCCCAGTCTAGCATAGTACGGCTTCCTCCCTCTATCCTTGCCAAATTAATTATTTTAAAGCCTTGGGGAACCGGTCATGCGAGTAGGAGTATTCGGCGGAACCTTCAATCCGATCCACAAGGGTCACCTGATGGTGGCCGAACGGGTTCTCCAGCGATTTTCTCTGGACCGGCTCTATATCATCCCTTGTCGGGAGCCCCCCCACAAATTTCCTGCATTCCTGGCACCGGCGGCCGAGCGGGTCCGAATGATCCAATTGGCCCTGCCCACCGATTCCCGCTACTGCCTGTCCGATGTCGAAATCCAACGCAGCGGTCCGTCATACACCATCGACACGGTGGACCACTTCAAAAGCCGGATCACTCCCGGTGCCACGCTGTTTCTGATGATGGGAATGGACGCGTTCCTGGAGATTCACACCTGGAAAAGTTATCGACGGTTGCTGGAAACCGTCCACGTGGTGGTGGTAATCCGGTGGGTGGACGGCAGGATGCCAGCCAGCGGCGGTTTCAGCCGTATGGACGGTTATATTCGATCCCGGTTGTCAGAAGATTATCACCATGTCGACGAACCGCCTTGTTGGCAGCGGGCCGGCGAAAACAGGATCCACCTGTTGCCGACCCAACCGATAGACATCTCTTCCAGCCAGATCAGGCAGCGAATCAGGGCAGGAAAAGAGATCCTCGACCTTGTTCCACCGAAGGTAAACGCTTATATTGAAAAAAAGGAACTCTATCGATGACCAAAACAAGTGATGCTGAACTGGACGTTTATGTCAAATCAGCCCTTGGAAAAAAAGCCAGAAATCCGGTCCTTTTAGACGTAGGCCACCTCACCAGCCTGGCGGACGCGTTTCTCATCTGCCACGGGACGTCCAACCGTCAGGTCAGCGCCATCGCCGAACATATCCAGCGAGACCTGAAAAAACAGGGCATCAAGGCCCTGAGTGTCGACGGCGTTAAGGAGGGCCACTGGGTGCTCATGGACTACGGGCATGTGGTCATCCACGTCTTTTTCGAAAGTACACGCAGTTTTTACAATCTGGAAGGGCTGTGGTCCGATGCCCGGCGCATTCAGACTGAAAGCCTGAAACAAGTGGTCGATTATCCCGATGACGATTGCGAGGTAGACGAATCGGTATTCATCGAATAGCGCCAATTTCAAAACGCCCCACTTCGGCCAATATCTGCGTTGGGCTCACATTTCAATCCTCGACATACTCCATGTATGCCTGCGGTTGAAATGATCGCCCGCCTTGATCTTGACCGAACTGCAATGTTTTCAAACAGGCGCTAACACCAAAAAAGAGCCATTGGGGAACAAAAAAATGCCCAAAAAAACCCACATGCTGATTATCCTGGACGGATGGGGAATCGGAGCTGACGAACCCACCAATGCCGTCCTGATGGCCCATACACCGTTTCTGGACCGGCTTCAATCCAGCTATCCATCGACGCAACTGCGTTGCTCGGGCAGGGATGTGGGGCTGCCCGAAGGCATCATGGGCAACAGCGAAGTGGGGCATATGAACATCGGTGCCGGACGCGTCGTCTATCAGGACCTGGTGCGCATCGACAAAGCCATCGAAGAGGGGTCCTTCTTCGAAAACGAAGCGTTTGGCGCCATAATGGATGCGGTGGCTGCCCGCGGCACGGCGCTGCACCTGATGGGCCTGCTGTCCGATGGCGGGGTCCACAGCCAGCTTACCCATCTGCTGGCGCTGCTGGACATGGCCCAGCAAAAAGGGCTGTCCAGGGTCTTCGTGCATGCCATACTCGACGGCCGGGATACACCGCCGGACAGCGGCGTGAATTATCTGAAGCAGCTGCAGGACCATATACAGGCCACCGGCAACGGTGCCGTTGCATCCGTCTGCGGCCGCTACTATGCCATGGATCGGGACAAACGATGGGATCGGGTGGAAAAAGCCTACCGGCTTTATTGCGAAGGCCATGGCCGGGTGGAAACCGATCCGGTGGCCGCCGTTAAATCAGCCTACAACCGTGATGAAACCGACGAATTCGTCCAGCCGGTGGTAATGGTCGACGAAAGCGGCAAACCGGTGGGCACGGTGACCGACGGCGACGGCATCATCTTTTTTAACTTCCGTGCGGACCGTGCCCGGGAGATTACCCGGGCGTTTATCGAAAAAAAATTCGATGGATTCGAGCGCCTGGTGGTTCCGGCGCTTTCCGGCTACACCACCATGACCCTATACGACGAAGGATTTGACCTCCCCATGGCCTTTGGCCCCGTTCACCTGGAGATGATTCTCGGAGAAGTCCTTAGCCGCCAGGGGCTATGCCAGCTGCGCATCGCCGAAACCGAGAAGTACGCCCATGTCACCTATTTCTTTAATGGCGGTGAAGAAACGCCCTTTGAAAACGAAGAGCGTTGCCTGATTCCCTCTCCCCGCGATGTGGCCACCTACGACCTGAAGCCGGAAATGAGCGCCCACCAGGTGGCCGACGAAGTGGTTGCCCGGCTGGATTCGGATAAATACGATTTCATCGTGCTCAATTTTGCCAACATGGACATGGTGGGACACAGCGGTGTGATGGCCGCCGCCGTCAAGGCCTGCGAAACCGTCGACCGATGTCTGGAAAAAGTAGTCAACAAGCTCTGGGAGAAAGATGGCCTGGCCCTGGTAACCGCCGATCACGGCAACTCGGAAAAGATGGCCGGTCCTGACGGCAAACCGTTTACGGCCCACACCACCAATCCGGTTCGCCTGTTGCTGCTGGACAACAGCCGAAAGGGGGTTCGTCTGCAAGAAGGCAGGCTGGGCGATATCGCGCCGACGCTTCTGGAACTGATGGGGCTGGAAAAACCGGCGCAGATGACCGCACAGAGTCTACTGCGGACCTGAAGGTCGTCACACCAACGCCTGTATAGGGCAGAGCCAAGGGAAGGCGTTGCTTTTTATGCTGACGAACCGGCTTCAGCGGCCCGACAACGTGATGTCCACGTTAAGGTCGTCGGCAACGGCACGCAACCCTTTTTCCACCGGATCCATGGCAGTCTCATTGGGTATCTGGACTCGGATGTCCATGACGTACATGGCCGTACCGCTTTCCGGCGAGGCCTTGACCGTGGACTTGAGGTCGACGATATTGATGCGGTTGTCTGCCAGGAAACGGCTGACCTTGTAGACGATCCCAGCCTGGTCCAGCCCTTCCACATGCAGTGTGCGAATGAAGACCGCGTTGCCGGGTTCATTAACCGCTTCCTGTGGCTCCAGCGGGCGCAGGAACGCGGAAATCCCTTTTTCCTGCTCCAGCCTGCGGCAGTCCCTGGACAGCGGGCCGGCAACGTCTGCCGATCCGGCGGTAAACAGCAGGATCAGGGTGAACTCCCCAGCCATGAGGGTCATGGAGGTGTCCTCCAGATTGCAGCCGTTTTCATACAGAATTTCAGTTACGTCGGCAACGATGCCGGGTCGGTCCTTGCCGAAAGCGGTCATGATGAATCGTTGTCCCATGATAACTCCTCTCTGCTGATGTGATTAATGGTTTCTTTTCTGACATAAACACATGATTTTCAGGATTAAGATACGAATGGGTTGCCTTCCGTGTGGTTGGTCGTTGATTCCATGAAAAAAGATCATCACCGACAAGGTGGCAGCCTGCCGTGCCAGGCGAACGCCAAGGCTCTGGACAGCGCCTTTCGGATTCTGACCCGGCGGGACCACACCTGCAAAGAGTTGCGGGTCAAACTTCGGCAAAAGGGGTTTGACCGTGCCGCCATCGAGGGCGCCCTGGCGCGATGCCGGGAACTGGGGTACCTGGACGATGCCAAAACCGCCACGATCATCGCCGGGCATCTGGCCGAAAGCGGATACGGCCCCCTGCGGGTTCGCCATACCCTCGGGCAAAAAGGGATAGACGATGCAGCCATCGAACAGGCGCTGGCCCGCTGCGGTGATGAGGATACCCAGGTGCTCAGCGCCCGTCGCATGCTGGAAAAAAAAGCGTCTCACTTGAGCCGCGAGGCCGATCCATGGAAACGCCGCCAAAAGGCCTACCGCTATTTAGCCGGTCGGGGCTTCTCGTCAACCGTCATCAACATGGCCATCACCGACGTCTGCAGCCCGCGCGTTCAGCGGCGCAGGTAGGTAAAGTCGGCGTCGGGCCGTCCCACGAAACAGGTTTGGCTGAAACCGAAACGCCGGATAACGGCGAGGGCTTGCCGCGCTTCGGTTTGGCCTTGGCCGAAATCGAACAGCCAACGCCGGCCGGACACGATCTTCCAGCTTCCCTGAATGTTGCTTACCGTTGCTCTCTTCGGGTCAAAAGCCACGCAATCTTCACCGGCCATGCCGCCCGACGGGCTTCCACCTTTTGCCAGCATATAGGAAAATAGCGGATTCGGCCGGCCGACAAAGCAGACGCGGTCCATGCGGTAGTGAATGATCACATTCAGCGATTGGCGGGCGGCGGCCTGGTCGGTTCCGAAATCGAACAGCCAGTGGTCACCGCCAACGATCTTCCATCTTCCTTTTACCTGGCGAACGCCAAGGGCGGCCGGGTCGAAGCGAACGCAATCCCCATCTCCGGACGGTTTCAGCTGCTTCAGCGGCTGGGTGGCGGAGGCGTCTGCCTTTATCCGGGTCCATCGGGAAGCGGCAAATCCGCCGGTTTTGCTCACGACCCGAAGTTCGTTCCCGTCCTTTTCAAGCACCAGTTCCAGGTCGCCTGCACCCCTTGTCCGGCCCTTGGGAACATCGGTCCAGTTACCCTTGATGCGGGTTCCGTGAATGCGGCCGGAAAATACATTTGACCATGCCGGCTGTGCATCGGCGGCTTCACCATACCAGTGCACGTGGCTGCCGGTCTGGCGTAAATAATAGGTGCCCCCGTCGTTACCTGACCATCGGCCGCTCAGATCGCCCCAGGCAGCTGAGACCAGTACGCTAAAAAGAAGCACACCTGAAGAAAAAATGCTTTTCACGAGGAATGCCCTACCCAGAAAAGGTGTATACGGGATATCGAAAAGGGCCTATAAAAATGGATGCCTGCGTTGCCACTGCCATTTAGTTTTTCACAGACGATGGACTATCGTTTTCCCACCTTCGCGGATAAAACCATCCCTTCCAATTCCGCGTAGGATTGTGCACCCACCAGCCGCTGGCCGTTGAGGACAAAGGTGGGCACAGCGGTAATTCCCATCTGACGGGACCGCTGCCAGTCCTGGTCCACCGCTTCACGATAGGATCGTTGATCCATCACCGCCTGTGCCGCTGCGGGGTCCAGTCCAACCGCCGAGCATATCTCGAGTAAAACCGGCAGGCGGGCTATATTTTCACCGCGATGGAAATAGGACAGGAAAACGGCCTGGTGAAAAGCGTCGCCATGGCCCTGATCCTCGGCCCATTTGCCCAGTTCCTGAGCCAGCCTGCTGTTGAAGGTCATTTTCCGTTCGCCGAAGGGCAGGTTCAGTTCCCGCGCCACCTGGCGCAGCCGGGCCAGCATGCCGGGGATATCCACCGGCTGACCGGCAAACAGCGCTTCCAGGGTCTGTCCGGTTTGTGGTGTTTCCGGATGCAGGGGAAATGCCGTCCATTTGACGTGGATGTGAAATGCCGCTTTAAGCCGTTCAATACGCCCGGTACTGAAGTAGCACCACGGTCAGATGTAGTCGGAAAAGATCTCCAGGGTGGCTGTTCCGGGTTCCTCTTTCATCTTTTTTCTCCGCGTTAAGAATTTGGGTATCATCTCTCAACATCCCATCCGCTAAACCGGTCGACGGATATTAGCGCGGTAATCTTTGAACTCCTGTGATCCGCTTTGCGTTCATGATGGGCCACCAGGACGATTCGTCTGGTTGCCTTCATGTGATCTTTCCACCTGGCGGGCTGGTGGGATGGGTGTTCCCGTTTGGGTCGCCATCAGAAAGCGATCAATACCGTCGACGAACGTTCGACCGGTCATGGTCGGTTTAGCGGCTCAGCAATAGGGATTTGATGATGCTGTTGACAATCTTCGGGTTTTCCTTGAGGCGCCGGGTGGAGTATCCAAACCAATGGCGGCCGTAAGGGACATACACCCGCATGGTGTGTCCGGCATCGACCAGCGCGCGTCGCAGCTCTGGGGTGACACCGTAAAGCATTTGAAATTCGTACCTGTCTCGGCGTACGTCGTACCGGTCGATAAGTGCCAGGGCACCGTCCACCAGGGCCCGGTCGTGGGTGGCGATGCCGGGATAGACGCCGTTTCGAAACATGAATTCGAGATCTTCCAAAAAATGGGCATTGATCTCATCGTGATCTTGGAAGGCGATACGTCGCGGC
The DNA here is from genome assembly GCA_963697405.1 of uncultured delta proteobacterium. Taxonomy (GTDB): domain Bacteria; phylum Desulfobacterota; class Desulfobacteria; order Desulfobacterales; family Desulfosarcinaceae; genus Desulfosarcina. The sequence goes on from CAVONY010000043.1 coordinate 124,588, forward strand.
TCGGCGTAGATGCCTTTGCATAGCCGAAAATTCAACGGAACCGTCGGCGTGTGAAGATCCATGAGGCCCTTCAGGTCATTCAGGGTACGACGCAGGTACGCCTGTACAACCAGCCCCACGTTTTCCGGGAATTCGGCCTTCAGCCGGCGAAACAGGCGCATCTCCAGATCCACACAATTTGAATCTTCCATATCTATCCGGATGAAATTGCCGTAACCTGCAGCCGTGGCGACGATTTCACGGATATGGCGGTAGCAGGCTTCGGAATCGATTAGCAGACCGAACATGGTGGGTTTCACAGAATAGTTGCCGTCAATGGCGCTGTGCTGGGAGACTTCGATAAGGGCCAGGTATTCGTCGCGGTTCTTTTCGGCCTCATCCAGGTTCTGAATAAACTCACCCAGGATGTCGACGGTGGTTTTTATACTGTCGTCGTTCAGCGCCCGACAGGCACTCATGGCATCATCCACCGTTTCCCCAGCAATGTATGAACGGGAAAATAGCCAGACAAAACGTTTGGGAAACAGGGGCAGAGTGCTGGCAATCAGTCGGCTAATCATTACGGAACCAATTGCTCGGGTGTTGTTTGCGGTTCGGCATGCGATTCTATATATCGCGCCTGAATGATGCGGATCAGAGCTATCCGTTCCAGAAAAATTTCAACCAGTTCGGGGTCAAAATGGGTGCCGGCACCCTGGCTGATGATTTCGATGCTCCGCGATTCATCCCACGGCTCCTTGTAGCTACGTTTGGAAGAGAGCGCATCATAGACATCGGCAATGGCGACGATTCTGCCAAGAATGGGGATCTCCTCATGCTTTTTACCGGGCAGCGGTCGGCCCACACGGCCTTCGTGACCGGGGATCGGCTGGCCTGAAATTGGATCCACGTGGCCGGGGTAGCCCGTACCGTTCCACTTTTCGTGGTGGTTCATCGCGATGATGGCAGCCGCTTCATCGTAATCCGACTGTGGGTTGGAAAAAAGCCGAGCCCCATGGATGGTGTGTTGCTTCATAATCTCAAATTCTTCGAAGCTTAGCTGCCCCGGTTTTTTTAAAATCAGATCGGATGTGGCCACTTTGCCCACGTCGTGGAGCATGGCCCCCATGCGAAGCACGTCGCGGGTCTTGTCGATCTCCTTCTTGTCGAGACTGCGCCGCTTGGCCCATTGCTCGTAAATTTCCAATGAAAAGCCGGCCACCCGGTTGACATGGGCGCCGGTTTCCTTGGGGTCGCGCATTTCCGCCATACGAATCATCCGCAGGATCATGGAACGGGTCATCTGGGCCCGCTCCAGCGCCACGGCAGCGATGCCGGCGAAGTGCAACATCACCTTTTCGTCGGTTTGGCTGAAAATCTTGATTTGTTTGTTCTGATCCTGGGCATTGATGATCTGGAGAATGCCCAAAACATCCTTTTTGGAACTCATCAACGGGATGGTGAGCATGGAACGGGTGACGTACCCCGATGCCTCGTCGAATTTCTTGCTGAAGTGATAGCTCTTGGTGGGAGCTAACTTGTAGACATCCGGAATACTGAGCATTTTTCCTGTGGCGGCGGCATACCCGGCGATGCTCGTCTGGTCGATGGGCACGGAAAAAGTGGAGTAGATCAGCTTTTCTCCCGCGGGGAGTTGTTTTTGCAGGGTGTCGTTCTGGGAATAGGTAAAATCCAGGCGGTTGCCTTCGCGGATATAGATGGATCCGGCATCGGCGTTTACAAACTGGCGCGCCCGTGTGAGCACCCGCTCAAGGAGGATGTCGAGGTCGTGGATCCGGTTCAGCTCTATCCCCAGCGTCATCAGCGTGTCCAGTTTCTGTTTTTCGTTGAGCATCGTGTCAGCGCTCCCGGGAAATAGGTTCACCGCTAATCTATACGGCCGACACCGCACCCGTCAACTTAAAAAGGCGCTCCGGGTGTATCGATGGGGTGGACTATAGGCAGACCCAAAAATCAGCGGCCGGTTGTTATTCACGGTCGGTATTAGTTTGTTTAAGTCTTTGAATTTTCCGCATGGATGGAAAACATTGACATTTCGTCCCGTGATTCCTACTAAGTGCAGTCTAAAGGGAGAACCCGCTTGCCAGTGAGACGCCGTTGAGGAAGAGAACACCATGACACAGATGCTATCCACCAAGGAGGTTGCCAAATTCCTTGGTGTCAATGAGAAAATGGTCTATACCCTGATTTCGGAAAAGGGGTTGCCCGCTTCCAAGGTCACCGGAAAATGGATTTTTCCCCGACACCTGGTGGAACAGTGGGTCGAGTCCAACACGGTCAATTATCCTCGGAACCACAACGTTCTGCCTCCTTATGAAGGGCTGCTGGTCATCGCCGGAAGCAATGACATCCTGCTGGAAAAAGCCCTTTCCATATTCAACAGCCGCCATTCCGGGCATCTGGCGGTATTCGGAAACCTGGGCTCCATGGGCGGCATCAGCGCCCTGCGCCGAAGCCTTTGCCATATGGCCACCAGCCACCTGCTGCAGGAGAACGGGCACGAGTATAATTTTGATTTCCTGCAGCGCCAGTTCGAGCGCATGCCCGTCGTGGTGAATTTTTGCAAACGGGATCAGGGAATCCTTCTCCAAAAAGGCAATCCCCGTAACGTCACTGCCGTGAAGGATCTTGGAGAACCCGGTATTCGGATTGTCAATCGGTCTCTGGCCACAGGCACTCGGCTGCTTTTCGACCGGGAACTCAAGCGGGCGGGCATTGCCGGCGAGCGACTTGCCGGGTACGACCGCGAGGTGAATCGGCACATGGATGTGGGGCTCGAGATTCTGGGCGGCCGCGCCGATGCCGGGCCGGGAATCAGGCCGGTTGCCTCTCTGCTGGGCCTGGCGTTTATGCCCTTGCGGCAGGAGCGCTACGACCTGCTGGTGACCCGGGAGCGTTTTTTCGACCAGGGGATCCAGTATTTTCTCAGCCTGCTCCACGAAAAGGCCTTCGTCCGGGCAGCCGAACAACTGGAAGGATACGATGTGTCCAAAAGCGGCCAAATGATTTTTCCTTATGAACCGGAAGCCACAGAAGTCGAACTGAAATCCTGACACGCTGTTCGTCATTCCAAGAAACTGAAGACTCCGAAATTAAGGAGCGAGGCAAAACCATGCAGAGAAAAAAACAGATGGCGGTAAAGGTGTGTTTAATCGTGATGCTGACCCTGGGGATGGCCGTTACGGCCATGACTGCCGACAATGTACTGATGATGGCTACCACCACCAGTACCGATAACACCGGTCTGCTGGACTACCTGGCTCCCCATTTTACCAAAGCCACGGGAATCGAGCTGAAATGGACCTCGGTGGGGACCGGAAAGGCACTTAAAATGGGCGAAAACTGCGATGTGGACGTGTTGCTGGTCCATGCACCGCCGGCGGAGAAGGCCTATGTGGAAAAGGGTTTCGGCATCAACCGTCGGGAGATCATGTATAACGACTTCGTGATCATTGGCCCGGATAGCGACCCGGCCGGCATCAAAGGCAAGAAGGTTGTCGATGCGCTCGTTGCCGTGCGTGCCAGGGGGGCTGTATTTGCCAGCCGCGGAGACAATTCGGGCACCCACAAAAAGGAGCTTTCCTTGTGGAACGCCACCGGCGCAGCCGTTCCGGAAAAGGAAACCTGGTATGTGCAAACCGGACAGGGAATGCTGGCTACGATTAACATCGCCGCCGAGCGCAACGGTTACACCATGACCGATCGCGGCACCTATATCAAGTACGCCGACACCATGAACGGCAATCCGCCGCTGAAAGTACTGGTTGCGCAAGATGAAATCCTGCTCAACCAGTACAGCGCGCTGGCCATCAACCCACAACGTTGCCCGAAGGCCAAATTCGATCTGGCTACTGCCTTCTCGGATTGGCTGGCCGGCGCCGAGGCCCAGGGACTGATCCGGGATTTCACATTGCTGGGTAAACCGCTTTTCGTACCCAATGCAGAATAATATCAAATGGATTTTATCTTTGCCGGATTCATAGAGGCGATCCGCCTGCTTTTGGGTGGTGACGGCCAGACCTGGTCCGCAGTAGCCGTCACGCTGAAGGCCTCTTCCAGTTCCATGGCCGCCAGCCTGACATTAGGAATCCCATTAGGATTCGCACTGGGATATTTTAATTTTCCGGCCAAGCGTCAGGTTCGGCTGCTGGTGGATACGGCGCTGGCCCTTCCCACGGTATTCATCGGTTTGGTGGTCTATGCCTTCATCTCCAACCGGGGCCCCCTGGGAGAGATGGGCCTGCTGTTCACCCTGACCGGCATCGCTATCGGGCAGACCATACTTGCCCTGCCTGTGGTCATCGCCCTGAGCGCCACGGCCGTGGAAAGCATGGACCGGCACCTGCGAACGCTTCTGATCTCCCTGGGTGCCAGTCGGCGGCAGCTGCTGTTCAGCAGCCTGTGGGAGGTGCGTTATGGGGTGCTGGCCGCCGGTCTCACCGCCTACGGGCGGGTGATGACCGAGGTGGGCATCTCCATGATGGTGGGCGGCAACATCAAGTGGCACACCCGCACGATCACCACCGCGATTGCCCTGGAGACAGGCAAGGGGATGTTCTCCACCGGCATCGCCCTGGGGTTGGTGCTCATCGCCATTGCCTTTGGTGTGAATGTGTGTCTCTCCTTTTTAAGGAGTAAATGACGGTGTCCCAGCCCATCTACCGCATTGAAAACCTTGTCCACCGCTACAACAGCGACCCGGTGTTGGCCGTCGATCGTCTGGACATTGAACCGGCATCGATTTTGGGACTGGTGGGGCCCAACGGCAGCGGCAAAAGCACCCTGCTCAAGCTCATGGCTTTCATCCTTCCGCCCACTCAGGGGCGAATCCTGTTCGACGGGAAAGCGGCGCTTCCGTTCGACGAATCGGTCCGGTTCCCGGTCACCCTGCTGACTCAGGACCCCTACCTGATGAAGCGTACGGTGTTTAAGAACATCGCCTATGGTCTAAAGGTGCGCGGTAATCGTGAAAATTGGACCCGCCCGGTACGCGAGGCATTGACCATGGTCGGCCTGGATCCCGATGGCTTCGCCCAGCGGCAGTGGGATGAACTGTCCGGCGGTGAGGCCCAGCGGGTGGCCCTGGCAGCCCGGCTGGTGCTGAAGCCCCGGGTGCTGCTTCTGGACGAACCCACCGCCAGCGTGGATGCCGCTTCCAGCGAACTGATCCGTGCCGCCTCCCTGCGTGCCCGAAGCGAATGGGGCACCACGTTGGTGATTGCCAGCCACGACCGCGAATGGCTCTACGATGTCTGTGACGAGGTGATTCACCTGTTCAAGGGGACACCCACCGGCACCGGCAGGAGCAACATGATTTTCGGACCCTGGGTCCCCCAAGAAAACGGTTTTTTCATGAAATCACTCGGAGACGGCGTCCGCTTTACGGTTTCAGCACCCCCGAGCGCCGATGCCACCGCTTTCATCGACCCCGCCGTCATCCGAATCCTCGATAGCCGTGAGGCTCCAGCCCCTGCAAATAGCGCCTTTATCGACGGGACGGTCACCCGCATCACCTCGGAAAAACGGAGTGGCAATCTGTTCGCCGATGTACGCGCCGGTTCGCTTACGCTGGTCGTGCGTGTCGACGAATCCCACTTGGCGGCCATGACCCTTCACCGGGGGTGGCCTGTGACGCTGGCCTACCGGCCGGACAGCATTCGCTGGCTATGAAATGATTAACCGCGAAAACCTGTTCACCTGGCCACCAGCCGTATTCTTCTGGGCACTGGTATGCGCCTTGCTGTGGGGCAGCGCCTTCCCCATGGTAAAGACCGGCTTTGTGATGCTGGATATTCAGCACAGCACCGGCGGCAAGCTATACTTTGCCGCCTACCGGTTTTTTCTGGCAGGGCTCATGATCTTTGCCGGTGTCATGGCCTCAGGAAAATCCATCGTGTTATCCCACAAGCGGGACTACGGTGCCATGGTCCTGACGGGGATGCTGCAAACCACCTTGCAGTACACCTTCTTTTACATCGGCCTGTCCAACACCACAGGGGTGAAGGCCTCCATCATCATCGGCTCAGGTTCCTTTTTTCTGGCCCTGTTTTCGCACGTGTGGTTCAAGGACGACCCCATCACCCTGCGGAAAAGCACCGGGTTGATTCTGGGCTTCGTGGGAATCGTCCTGGTCAATCTGCAGGGCGACGGCCTGAACTTTCATATGACCCTGACCGGTGAGGGTTTTATCCTGCTCACCGCCTTATCTTCCACCCTGGCATTGGTCATCGTCAAGAAAACCGCCGTCCGCGTCTATCCGCCGCTCATGTGCGCCTACCAGCTGGTCACCGGAGCCGTGGCCCTGTTCTTGCTGGCCCTGTTATTCGAATCCCCGACGGTACTGGCCTTTTCAATGTCCTCGTTGGTTTTGCTGCTCTATCTGAGTTTTCTTTCTGCCGCCGCTTTTTCCCTGTGGTACCTGTTGATCCAGGCCAACCGGCTCTCCAGCATGGCCGTCTACCGGTTTCTCATTCCGGTGTGCGCCGTCCTGCTCTCCGTTGCCCTTATCGAATCCGAACACCTTCATTGGCCGGCTTTGGCGGCGCTGATCCTGGTGTGTCTGGGCATGCTGTTGACCACCCGGGAATAACTTGATGGTATCGTAAACCGTCCGATATCTGCGTTACGCTTCATCCATTTTGTTTCGAAATTCGGATTTTACGCCTTCATCCGGCGAGTAAATTCAGTAAACCCGGCCATGTATTTTTTCAGCTGGTTTTTCACCCCGTCGTCGGTGAGGTTTCCCCGGTCGTCGAACTTGTCCATGGCGCCGCTGACCCACAGCAGTCGTCCGGACCATACCTGGGTGCCCAGTACCCGCAGCACGGGCAGCCAGGCATACTGGGAAAAGGCGGTGCCGAAGGTCCCGGGCGTGGCGCCGATCAGGCCCACCGGTTTGCCGGCAAACACCCCCATGCGTTCCTCGGGCGGCCGGGTGAACCAGTCGATGGCATTTTTAAAAACGCCGGGGATGCCGTTGTTGTATTCCGGGGTGACCAGCAATAGACTGTCGGCGGCCTTGATCATTTGTTTTAAATCGGTCACGGCAGGCGGGATGCCATCTGAGGCTTCCACATCTCCATCATACAAGGGGATGCCTCGAATTGAATTGACGGAAAGCGAGCATCCGTCGGGTGCCGATTCCGCGGCAGCCCGCAGCAGACCAGCATTGAATGAATGTTCCCTCAGGCTTCCGGAAATTCCAGCGATCGTGATCATGTTTTTTCCTTTCTGTACCATCTCAGATGATTTTGCCAAAAACTGGGACAGAATAATCATTGTTTTGTCCACATTCACCTACTTGGCCGGGTAGCCTGAGCTATCGGCGCGACCAAGGATGGCCGCCATGCTCTCTTCGACGCCGTTGCACTGGGCGACCCCCACACTGATCGTCATCGATATTTCGTTACCGTCATTGTAAAAGCATACCTGGCTGATTGGTTCACGAATCCGTTGGGCAATTTTCATGTCGAAAATGTCATTTTTCCTTGTACCCACCCAAACGAATAATAGTGGATACAGTAACGATGCGCCTGCAATAAAGCTCACCCGTGCGAAATAAAACGATCGACAAAGGCGATATAAAATGTTAAAAATCATAAAACTGTTAACTGATTCATTTGAGGTAGGGAAATGACAAAAGTATTTTCCCCGAAGGACGTGCAAGCAATTACCGGAATCCCGGCCAGGAGGATAAAATTCTATTCCGACGCCAAGCTGTTGAGTCTGAGAGATCAAAATCCCGGACGGGGGCGAGGGCGGGAATATTCACGTCAAAATGTTTTCGAGCTTTTCTTAATTAAGGCGCTTGATGCCACTGGTGTGATGTTGTCAAGGATCGAGGATATCTTTTCCAGTGCAGGTCCGAGTTGTTCCATTTTGTTGGACCTTGCCACTTATGAAAAGGACGATCCGCCGGGACTGTTTATTCAGATATCCGAAAATGGTGTTCAATTCGCTGGGTTAAGAGACAGCGGATCGCTGAGAGGCCCTGAAACCCTTACGCTCGATATGTCAGGTAGATCGAGTGCGATCATCATTAATATGACCAATCTGGCCCGAAAGGTGCCGGAATAAAATTTGTTTGACTTTTATAGTCAATAAACTGACTACTGACAAATAAAAGATTGATTAGAAACTATATCCAATGGACAAATGAAACCGACCGGCCGATTCGCCTTCCTCCCGGTCCAGTTTGTGCCCGTAGAGCAGGCCCATGGGGCCGATGGGGGTGATGTAGCGCAGGCCGAGGCCCACGGATGGGCGGAAGCGGTCCGAGCCGCCTTCCACCAAGGTCTGCTGGACGCTGCCGATGTCGAAGAAGGCGGTCAGTTCCCAATTCATGCCCATGTCGATTCGCGCCTCCAGGCTGCCGACCGCAGCTGTCTTCCCGCCCACGGGGTTTCCTTGGCTGTCAAAGCGCAGCAGGTTTTCCTTAAAGCCCCGGACGCTTTGTATGCCGCCCAGGAAGAAAAGCTGGTCGTCGGGGACCAGCTCGCTATCCGAATACGATAGGACCTGCCCGATTCTGGCCAGGCCGGCAAGGGTTACTTTTCCCTTGGGGGTCCAGTAGTAGCGGGTATCGAACTGGTAGCGGACGAAGTCGTCCAGCTGGTTTTGAATTCCTTTGGAGATGTCCACGCCGAATGATGAAAGAAGCCCCCGGGTGGGCCGCACGAAAGAGTCCCTGCTGTCGTAGCGGACATAGGGTGTGGTAATGAAAATAGTGCGGGTCTCTTCCTCTTCTTTCGGTGCGCGATCTTCGATGCTGAACTGGTCTCGTTTTTCCAGCCTGAAACTCAGCGCCGTGGTCACATACCTTCCCCAGTCACGGCCAAACCCTATCGATCCGCCAGTGGTCCGCGTGCCAAACGGCTGGTTGAATTCGGTCAGCTCCTCATTGAATACACCGATGCTGGCCGTGGTGCGGGTGCCCAGAAACCGTGGTTCGGTCAGTCGGGTTTCCAGGCGGTAACCGGTCTGGCTGATTTCTGCGCCGGCCCACAGATCCTTGTTCAGGCCGAACAGGTTGCGATCGCCGACTTTGGTGCGGCCGAAAAAACCGCTGTCCGATTCGTAGCCGCCACTGACCTGGGCATAATAAGGCTTGTCCTCCTCGACCTCCACGAACAGGTTCACCGTCTCCTCTTTTTCCTTTAAGCCGAATGTGCGGTAGCTCACCCCATGAAAGATGTCCAGGTCTCTCAGGCGGCGTTGGCCATCGTGAAGCGCGCGCAATGACAGGGGCGTCTGGGACTGGACTTCCAGCTCTCGGTGGATAACCTTTTCAGCCGTCCGAAGATTGCCGGACACGAATATATCTCCCAGGGTCACCAGCGGCCCCGCGTCGACCTCATAAACGATGTCCGCCCGCGTGCGGTCCTCACTATAGGTGACACTTGCGTTCACCTTGGCATGGGGGTAGCCTTTCTCGGAAACCAGGCTGGCAATGGCTTCCTTTTCCGAATCCAATGCAGCGGTGCGAAACGGGTCGCCGATTTTGTGGACCAGCACTTTCCTGGCCTTTGCTTCCGGCAACACCGTCAACCCGGTGATGACAATGGAACCGACCGCTGTCCGGGGGCCTTCCTTGATATTCAGCGAGATGTCGGCACTGGTTTTGTCTTCATTGAAAGTCACCTCGGAATCCACCGTGCGGTCCTGGAAACCCTGTTTCAGGTAAAGGGTGGTGACGGCATAGGTGTCCGTTTCCAGGGTTTCGGGGACAAAGGCGCCATCGTGGAAAACCGTCGATGGGCGGGTGAGAACCTGTTTCCTGATTTCCGGTTCAGAGAGATTTTGGTTGCCGGCAATGGTCACGTTGTCAACGACAGTTTGCGGGCCTTCCTGGATGACGAAGCGCAGCTGGCGAGTCTCCACCGGGGGGCCGGGCACTAAGGTCGTCTCTGTCTTTATTCGGGCATCGAGATATCCGGCCTCATGATAACGCCGTTTGATATTCTGGACGCTTTTTCTCACGCCAATGTTGTTTCGGTTTCCATCGCTGAAAATGACCACATCCTTTTTCAGCGTCCGGTTCCAGAACCGTTGGTTGCCATCGAAAGCAACCGTGTAGCGCTGTCCCTCCTGGACCTGGACGGTCACATTTACCTGGTGGGAGTCTCCGGGATCATCGATGCGGTAGGATAGTCGGGCATCCGCAAATCCTTTCCTGCGGTAGTATTTTAACAGCGAATCCATGTCTTTTTTAAGCCGGTATTCGCTGAATCGGCCGATTCCAGGCAACAGAGACGCCCGCCAGACGGTCATGCGCCTTTTTAACGCATTGGAAGAGACACCCTGGTTGCCCTCCATGGTCAGCCTGCCGAGCTCGTAGTGGGGCCCCTTGTCGATATCCACGACGATTACGGCGTTACTGTCTGCAGCTTCCCGGTGGGCATTAATGGATACCTTCGGGTCCACGTAGCCTTCTCGCTGGTAACGTTCGACGATGGCCCCGGTCTGGGCGGTAAGATCTGCCAGGGTGAAAGGATCTCCCGGGTAGAGGGTCATCTGGTTTAATATGTCCCGCTCGAAAAGAGGATATCTGCCCCGAATTTGGATATCTTTGATGAATCGATAGGGGGTCAAGGTGAAGGTTAGCGTTTCGCCGTCTGGTTCAGAGATCGAATCCACATGGATGGCCGAAAAGCGGTGGCTCAGTTTGAGAACCTCGATAGATGCCTGGACAGAACCTTCATCAAGAGGATCCCCGGGTTTCAGACGGATGAGGCGTTTGGCCAAAGCGGTATAGGGCTTCTGCTGGTCCGGCGCGCCATCGATGACTACCCGGATGTCGCCGATTACCGTCTTTGACCCATTGGTAATAAAGGTATCATTGCCCACGGTGATGGCATCAACGGCCAGACCTCGGGTGCACGGAATCAAGAGAATCCCGAGAACCAAGGCCCACAGGTGGATCTGTTTTTTTTCGTGTCGTTGCTTCACCCGCGTATTCACCTGAATTCGATCCGGAATACCAGTTCTGACCCGTATATGCCCTGGTTGTCCTGAAACCCGCTGACCAGAATATGCTCCAGGAGCTTATACTCCGTAATGGCCCGTTGGACGACTTCACCATCTTTGGATTCCACCGCGTATTTGACGGTTATGCGATCGGAAAGATGTTTGCCCACGGTCACCTTGACACCGGCGGCATCCTGTCCGTCGCTGCTGCCATTGGTTTCCAACTGGAGAATATCGACTCCCGTGGTTTTTTTAATGTCGGCACCAAAGGTGTCGGCAATCATTTCAGCCATGATCTGACCGGTTGTGCGTTGTGCACCGCCCTCGCCGGCAGAGAGTTCCTGGGCGGTCCGGCCGAACAGGATCAGCGACAGAATGTCCGCATCGGTTTCCGCGGGTTGCGATGTAAGCGTGATATCCAGGTTCTCCGGTGTTCCCTTGATACCCAGGTTAATCCTCCAGGTGCGGATCTGGGCCTGGCTTTCGATGTCGATTTCAGCCTCGGTCTTATACGGGTTGACGAAATCGATAATCCCCTTTTTCACTTCGAAGGTCTTCTTCTGAAAAGTGACGGTGCCTTCTCTGACCTGGGCCCGGCCGCTGACAATGGGATGGACGAGGCTGCCCCCGATTTTAAGTTCCGGACTGATCTCAAGCTGGGCCAGGTTATTCTGGACCACAAAGGGCTGCCGATGGCTGACGGCGATGTTCAGTGTGACCGTGTCGAAATAGGGAATGGAAACGGGTTCGGCTGCCGGGGCGACGGTCCTCTGGCGGGTGGTCGCCATCTGCAGCAGGTTGATTTTGACATCTTTGTAATATACCCCTTCCAACAAAACGATGGTTCCCCTGGCAGCGGCGGTCTGGCCGCTGCCCGTAATTTTAATATCACCATTGAGCAGCACGGCCAGGGTGTCGGGAACTTCCAGCGGAAGGGATTTCGCATCGATGGAAAGATTGACCTGCGTCGGCGTAAACTTTTCATGCGCGATGCTGCCGTTTACGCTGAACGATCCCGTATCCAGCAATCCGCGCAATGCGTCGATGCGGATAGTGTCGGGAGTCAGGTGAATGCTGCCATTCAATTCGTGAAGTTTTTGAACCAGGCCGGGCACCATCATGCCGATTTTTTCCAGATCGATGCGGGCATCGATTTGAGGGTCGGCCGTATCGCCGGTAATTTTTCCCTTAAGGACAAGGATGCCGGCGGCATCGGCCAGTTCATCGCTGAAAATTTTCGCTGCGGTCAGTGGAATTCGGCCGTCAATTTCCATATTCAGTCGGCCGCCGAACCGGGCATCCCCTTTCAGGCCAAGGTTGCCTGAATCCAGCAAAGTCACCTCGAATTCGGGGATGATCAATTCCTGGCCGGCCAGCCGGGCAGCCATCCGGTCGGACCGGATCAACGAGATATTTTTATATTGCAGATGAAAGGCCTTCAGGTCTAAGTCCGCCGAGGCGTTGGCAGCATCACGGATATTCCCGGATGCCTGCACACGGCCGGTCAGCGTACCATGAAAATCCGGTTTTCCCGCAGCCTTGAGGTAGCTGCCGATCTCGGTGCGATCAAATGTCAGGTTGGCATCAAAATCTCCCTTTTTCAGGTCGCAGGCGGCGTCCATTGCAAAATTCAGGTTGCCCGTGACCCTGGCCAGCATGTCATGGAGGCTGAAGGTGAGATCGACATCTTCGATGGAACCATCATTGATGATCATGTCAGAGACGGTCAGTTGGCCTTCGATGTCCGGATTTGCCAGGTTTCCTTTCCCGGTGGCATCCAGGTGCAGCACGCCTTTTCCGGGGAAAAAGTCATGCAGCCGCTGGATACGGGCGACTGAGATGCCGGTCGATTTGACATGCAGGTCGATGGTTTTGTCCAGTCCCACCCATCCGCCTCCCTCGATCTGTTCGCCGGGGGCGACAGCAGCCAAAAGTTGGTCCAGCCACAGGCGCCTGTCCGCCAAGCGGGCGTCGAGTGAAAGTGTCTCTACCGGTTGGCCTGCCACGTTGGCCTGTCTGCCTGCGAGGGAAATCCGCCCGACGGGCATTTTAAGGCTGCCTGTGAGCCTACTGTTGAAGGTGAAATCACCACTTGCCGCATCGATAAAATCCCCCGGGTCCAGATGGCCTGAATCGGCGGTGAAGTCAACGGGCGGGTCATCGACCAGGCGCAGGGTGCCGGGGACCAGCAATTGGATGCTGCCCGCCGCGTTGACCGTGGAATCCCGATTTTGCAGCTGAAGTCGATCCACAAAGATGGTGCCGGCATTCAATCGCAGGCCGGCATCGATCTCGCCGATACGCACAACATCCGTGCCCAGTGCCTTGCCGTTGAGCGAAAGTGTACCCGACAGTGACCCAAGCGGGCCGCTCGCTTGCAGCTGACCGTCGAGGGTGCCCTTAATCGGCGGGGATTCCATGAAGTCGGCAGCGGACAGGGATGCCAGCGTGAGATTAAGGGCGTTAACGAATTCGGGGTCGATGCCGCCGCTGTCCGGCAGCAGCCGCAGGCGGCCATCGCCTTGGATCCGGGAGCCCCGGTTCTGCAGGTTCAGGGCGGTCAGGTTCAATCGGCCGTCATGGTCCATGTTGGCTTGGACGATCAGATCTCCCAATGTATAGGCATCGACTTTCAGATTTGTGGATGACAGGTCCACCGAGAATTGAGGTCGGTTCAACTTGCCGTCCACGGTCAGTGCCGCCTTGCAGGCGCCGTTGACGGACGGTATCCCCACGACGGCCAGGGCCCGGGAGAGATCATCAGCCATCAAGGACAGTTTCCCGGCGAGTGCCCCGTCACCCATCTGAAAACGACCATCCCCGGACAGTTCAAGGCCGTCGGCTGCGGCGTTGAATCGTGATATGGCAATCGTGCCCTGGTTCATCTGAGCCGACAGATTCACGTCGGCATCCACCGGTCGCTCCATGCCGGGAGCCAGCAGGTGCTTTCCGGACGCCTCTGCTGTCAACCGGGCCGAGATGTTCGACGGCATGACCCCGCTGCCGGATAAAGAGACCCGGCCGGTCGTTGCCCCGTTGATATCGATCAACGGTTTCAGCCAGGGGCCGAGATCCGGGATGTCGGGCTCAAGGGTGAAGGCGTATGCAATGGTGTTGACATCTGTCGGCGGCGCCAAAAAGCTGGTTGGAAACGCCTCGCGAAGGTTAACCGTTCCCTTCAGCGTGACTGTGCCAGCGGCTATCCGCCATGATGCAGGCTCGATGGAGACCTGCCGATCCTTAAGGTCAATGATAAGATCACCACGGTCAACGGCTTGACCGGCAAGCCGGCCATTGTCAACGGTCAGGACGAGTCTTGCCTCAGGATTGATCACGGTTCCCTTCAGGTTAAGTGTGGCCTTTGCGTGACCGCTATAATCGCCGGTAAGATTGAAGATTGATTTTAATTCAAGTAGTTGACTGTCGACAGAGAGAACGCTGTCGATCAGGGGTGTCGTGTACAGACTGTCCGCCGAACCAGATAGCCGCAACCGGGTCTGGCCGGTGGTGACATCAAGCTCAGGTACGCTCAGTTGGTCACCATTCAGATGGGCCTTCAAGACGATGCGGGCCGGTTCAGGACGAATGCCGGGGCTGCTGAACCGTAAACTGCCGACCGTCAGTTCCAGGCCGGCCGATTGGGCCATCAGATCGCCTTGGGCGGAAAGGGCCAGCCCGGTGGCTTCGAGGTGCGTGGCGTCGTCTGATGGGGTGAACGTGAACCGGCCGTCGGTCAGCTGAATCGATTCACAAACGATATTGAAGGGAAGTCCGGTGCCCTGGGGCGTCGGCGCTTCCGTCTCCTTTTCCCGGTCAGGCGATACCAGGGCGTTCATCAGGTTGATGCCCGCGGCCTCATCGACGGCCAGGTCTGTCCACGGATCCTGCAGCAGGAGCCGTTTAATTCGGATTTCCCGTCGCCAGAGGGCCCGCCAGTCAAGTTCCACGGAAAGATGGGCTAAACCGGCCAGGGCGAGCCCCTGGGGGTCATGAAGCGCGACCCCATAAAGATCAAGGCCCGGTTGCAGAAGCGAAAGCCGGTGGGATTCAATGGCGATCTTCCCCGGGATCACCGTGTTGACCCGGGACTGCACCCATTGAAGACCATGGTTGGATTTGATCCAGAAGAGGGCGCTCCAGAAAACGATGCACACCGCGGCCGCCAGGGTGGCGGCGATCAGCAGCATGGGTTTGAGCATCGTTTTCATAGGGACAAAAAATACCGCCTTCGGAGGAAAAGGACAATCTCAAAAGGCGGTATTTCAAATATTTTTAAATTAAAAGACAATCTCGATGCGTCATCGTATCTACAAACAGGCCGACTAAACGGTTTTTCAGCGACCGAACTACGCGCCGGACGCGGCCATGGCCGATTCGATACCCTTGCTAAAATCCGTGGGCACGTTGGCTGCCCTGCCGGCCAGTTCCCGGTCCAGCATCATCAATCCCTGGGGGTTGTCTTTAATGAATTTGAGCTGGGCAATCATGTCGTTGTCGTTCTCTTCTTCCTCCACCTGCTCGGTCACATACCATTCCAGAAAAATCTGGGACGCATGATCTTTTTCGGCAATGGCCAGCTCCATGAGATCGTTGATGGACTGGGTAATGTACTGTTCGTGGGCCAGGGTCTTGGTGAACATGTCCAGCGGTGATTCGAAGGCGGCGGGCGGCTCCTTGATGGCGGCGAGCTTTACCTGGGCACCCTGCCGCTGGATATACTCGTAGAACTTCATGGCATGCAGCATCTCTTCGTGGTACTGCACCATAAACCAGTTGGCGAAGCCCTTGAGCCCCTCCTGGCTGCAGTGGGCCGACATGGCCATATAAAGGTAGGCCGAGTACATTTCCCGGTTGACCTGTTCATTCAAAGCCTGGGTCATTTTGTCACTGATCATGGATCTCTCCTTCCACTTTATCAAACGGTTATTCGTAAAAAATACCTGACCGGCGCTCGCCGCTTGTTGGTGCAGGGCCGGGTGCATCTGTTTTCAAGACAACCTGGTAAGCCGAATCATAACAGCCGGTGAACAGCCCAACTGTAATCATTGGCAACCCTGCCTTCAAGGGCTGACAAAAAAGCGGGTGCTGCTGATTCTGAATGAAAAAAAGGGGGTGCTGCCGGCTAAATGATCCCTTGGTCCAGCATGGTGTCAGCCACCTTGACGAAACCGGCAATGTTGGCGCCCATGAGATAGTTGCCGGGACTGCCGTATGCGTCGGCGGCGGCCAGACAGGTGTCGTGTATGCCCTTCATGATGATCTTCAGGCGGCTGTCCACTTCTTCGCCCAGCCAGGTCAGGCGGATGCTGTTCTGGGTCAATTCGAGGCCGGAGACGGCCACGCCTCCAGCATTGGCCGCTTTGCTGGGCGCGTAGAGGATCCCCTTGTCCATGAAAATATCCCGGGCGTCTGCGGTGCAGGGCATGCTGGCGCCTTCGCACACCAGTTTGAGGTTGTTGTTGATCAGATGGTAGGCGTCCTGTTTGCCGATTTCATTCTGGGTGGCGCAGGGAAAAACGCATTGGGCGCGATGCCGCCACAGGGGATTCGACCCATGGCCAGGGGCGGCCGGTGTGTAGGTGGCGTTGGCATATTGATCGACGTATTCGCTGAGTCTGCCCCGCCGGATGTTTTTCAGGCGGCTGACGAATGCCAGTTTTTCCGCATCAATTGCCTCTTCATCGTAGATATGACCCGATGAATCGGACAGGGTGACCACCCTTGCCCCCATCTCGATCAATTTGCGGGTGGTGGCCTGGGCCACATTGCCGGAACCGGAAACCAGGCAGGTTTTTCCCGAGAGGGCGTCATTGCGGGTGGTCAGCATCTGGGCGGCGAAATAGACGCAACCGAACCCGGCCGCCTCAGGCCGGATCAGACTGCCGCCCCAGCCGAGCCCCTTGCCGGTCATCACGCCGGTGAATTTATTTTTCAATTTGCGGTACATGCCAAACAGATAGCCGATCTCGCGTGAACCCACACCGATATCCCCTTCGGGAACGTCCGTGTCTGCGCCGATATGCCGGAACAGTTCGGCCATAAAGCTCTGGCAGAAGCGCATTACTTCACCGTCCGATTTGCCCTTGGGCTCGAAGTCCGCTCCACCCGCACCTCCGCCCAATGGTAGGGTGGTCAGTGCATTTTTAAAGACATGTTCGAAGGCCAAAAATTTTAAAATGCTCTGGTTTACCGACGGGTGAAACCGCAGTCCGCCTTTGTAAGGGCCGATGGCGCTGTTCATCTCCACCCGAAACCCCCGGTTGACCTTGACCTGGCCCATGTCGTCCATCCAGGGTACGCGAAAAGTGATGACGCGTTCGGGTTCCACGATCCGTTCTGCAATATTGTGGTGGCGATATTCGGGGGTTTTGTCCAGTACCGGTCTGACGCTTTTCATCACGTCGCTGACGGCCTGGATGAATTCGTTTTCGTGGGGATCTCGGGCAAGTGTGGGTTGAGGAATATCATTCATGTCAATTGCCTTCGGGTTGGAATAGTAAAAAATATCAATTTGTTGCGCCGTGTATTGTAAAAAAGCTATTGTTTTTTGGTAAAGTGGCCGATAATGTGTTTACAACCGTACAACAAGGAGTCGTGAACATGGAAATTAAAGGCACTCATATTCAATCCAAACTCAGCGTTTACCAGAGCGCGCAAGTGCAGGGGAAAAATAAGGATACGGTCAGGACCGAAAAGCCTGCAGCGTACACCCCCCAGCAGGACCGGGTGGCACTGAGCGGCCGGGGGCGGTCCATTGCCGATGCCCAGCGGGCCATGGCCTCCGTACCTGACGTGCGTGAATCTCTGGTTTCACAAATCCAGACCGACCTGCAGAATGGGACCTACGTCGTGGACAATCAAAAGGCGGCGGAAGGCATCCTCAGAGAATCCATGATTAATCAGGCTGCCCTGATGTGATGCGCCGGCAGCTTCAATGATGCACCAATATAGGGAGATGGCCTTACCGCCGCCTCCCTTTTTTTTGGCCAACCAGTTTTACTTGATCGTCCGCGGCGATGGTGGTCCGTTTCTGTACAACGGTCAGTTCGCCGGTGTGGATGGTCCCTGTTCACCACTCGGCATTCTCCTATTCGACTCAATGCTTTCGAGACCCTTTTGGGCCTCCGCGATGTCCTCTTCCACGTAGCGCAGATCGGTTTGGTAGGTGGTCAGATTATTGTTCAGCACCACCAGCTGGCGTTCGATGGACTTTTCGTTTCTGCGCGCATAGGACCCGCTTCGTTTACGGTAATACGCAGCATCTTTTTCCGCCGCGGCAATGCTGGTCTTGTTTTCAGCTATTATTCTTTCTAGCTGCGCTTTTCGTTCCTGGAGCCGCGTCAACTGTTTGTTCAGCTGCTCGGCCTGCTGCATCTCCGCGCTATTGAATTGCGGCGCCGGGGCGGGCGCCGCCGCCGTTTCAGCCGGCTTTGAATAACGGATGACGCTATCGACCTGCGTGCCGTCTTTGGGCGGCCGGTCGGTAATGTGGATGTTGCCGTCTGCGTCCGTCCATGTGTAGACTTCACCGGCGATAGCCGGGATCGCGAGCACCAGCACGAACCACATTACCTGAATCGTCGTCCACATCACTTTCATGCCTTGCCATCCTTCGACTGCCGCTTTTGAAACAGTTGCCTTATTTTTTCCAGTCGTTTTCGGTTGACGCCAAAATCAGAATACCCCACCCGGGAGGCGGAGCGCATGTGTATAACGGCAGTGTCAGGGAAAAAAAACGCCACATCGTCAACAAACCCCATCATTTTGGATCTGAATTCCACGTGAAGGTAATGGTCCGTTTGGGTCAGGATGCGGGTGCCGGCCATTTCTTGAACCACCTGTCGGATCAGCTCCACGGCGGCGGCCTTCTCTCCTTCGTAGGCAATGGGATCGATGTGGTGCCGCTCGTCACCGCCTTGGCTGATGACGCAGTTGGGCCTGCCGGGACAGGGGGCGAGACGTCCGTCATTGAGGCCGATATCCTTAGGCGATTGCCCTGCGCATCCGAATATAATGACGCCTGTCAACAGGATGGATGCATTCAGCGACCTTGTGTCAGGTTTCATCGCTATCGCCGGTCCTTGTGCCATTGCCATCAGGGATGCGTCTCGGACTGTAGGTCTCAAAGTCGCCGCTGCCATAAAATCGGAACGGGCGATCCTGATCGTCCACCACGGTAATGTTAAAGAGGGCGCCCGGATCCCCTGTTTCCGCCGCTGCCCGGGTGGCCTGCCACAGCTTCCAGGCATAGCGCCAGGCGGTGACATCCGAGTTCAGCGGGGCTGCCTCGGGGGGCGGCGAGAGAACTGCTTCGATTCCCGTTTCGGTCTGCCTGTGGAACCTGACCCGGAACCCCTTGGGTTTTCGGATCCACCCGTTCTCGATCAGTTTCAATCCGTCGGCAATTTTCATCGGTTCTCCCTGTCAGATATTTTCCTCGTCCGCCGCTTCGCGAGCGCCGGCTCCCATAAGGCCCCCCGGTACCGGACAACCTGATCCGCCGGCACGAGACCCGTCCTGATTGATGTGAAGATCCAGCTGCGGGAAGGCGAACTGGATGCCCTCGCTGTCAAAGCGCAGCTTGGTTTTTTCCAGCAGGTCGCAGCGGGTCACCCAGAAATTCGTGTTGTCCACCCAGCAGCGCCCGCCCAGTTCCACACAGTTGCTGGCCAGGTTGAGGACATACACCATGGGGCCCGGCTTGGTTTTTACCCGGGGATCCTCGGTCATTATTGCTTCCAGAACCCGCTTGGCCTTGAGCAGATCCTGGTCGTAGCGAATGCCTACGTCGACTTTTATCCTTCTGGTTCCGCTATACTGATAGTTGATGACGATGTCATTGAGGATCTGCCGGTTGGGAACAAAAAAAGTTTTGCCGTCAAAGGTTCTCATGCGGGTATTGAGAAAAGTCATGGCTTCGACTTTTCCGAGCAGATTGCCGGCTTTAACGGTATCTTTCACCTTGAACGGCATGGTCGGCATGAAAGGGCGGAAAAAGATGATCATGCCGACGCTCACCAGGGAGATGATGGTCAGCAGGCGCAGGATGTTGATCGGTTTGGCTCCGAATTCCACCGCTGCAGCGGAGATCACGAGGGCGACCACGACGATATAGACGACATTGCACAGCGTCGTTAGATAGGTGGCGGTTGGCCACAGTTTGCGCAGGCCCTTGCGCAAACTCCTGTCGATCAATCGGGCAAATAGCAGCCCGATGATCAGTATGGCCAGCGCCAGTGCCATTTGCGTACCGTGATGGGTCATTGTATCGCCGAGCTTCTGAAGTCGAGGCATGCCGATGGCGACCGTGTTCGTGTTGTTCTGGGTCTGCATTTGATCGGCTTCTTGGCGAAGGGGCATTTCATTTGCCATCGGTATTTTTCTCCTGCAGTGTGGATTAAATCGAAAACACGACGACAGCGCAACGATTTGGTGAGTCGGCCAAATATTGCGGACTCTGCTACAGGACCGCTGGTTCTAAGAAATTGAAACGCAGCTTGGGATCGTTACGTTAAACGGATGCTTTCTTGAATGATTATAAATTTTTAGCCTATACGTCAAGGCCTGAAGGAAATAACTTTGCTTAACGGTAAAATAGATGCTTGGGAATGGGGTCGATTCCGCTTATTTGGCTTTTGATATGGTTTTGCTGAGTATTTCATCCAGCGTTTTCATCTCGAAGGGTTTCTGGATAAAATCATCCGGCGGTCCAATGTGGGCGAACCGGTCTTCGATCTGGAGCCGGGTATACCCGCTGGTAATAATGATTCTGGCGTCTGGCCGGATCTTCTTGACCTGTTGCATGGTTTCCAGTCCATCCATGCCGGGCATGGTGAAATCCAGCAGCAGACAGTCAATGCGATTCGAGGCCTGTTTAATTATATCCAGGGCCTTCTGGCCGCTCGATGCTGTTCGCACGGTGTAACCCATGCGATTGAGGAACTGATTGCCGATGTCCATGACCATCTCATCATCATCCACCAGCAATACGATTCCCCGCTCAGCTATGTTTTCGTTATCCTTGTTATCGACCGATGATGGCCTCAAGGCAACCCCTTGTATGGGAAGCAGCGCCGTGAACACCGATCCCTGATTCTTTACACTGCTGACCTTTATGGCACCGTTATGTGACCGGATGATGCCCATGACCGCCGCCATACCAAGTCCGCGCCCGGTGAACTTGGTAGAGAAAAAGGGGTCGAAGACTTTGCCCAACGTTTCCGCGTCCATGCCACGTCCCGTGTCGGCCACCTCCACATAGGCGTACATGCCTTCGGGCATCTCTTCTTTCAGATAGGTGGTGGATAAATAATCCTTGTTGCACTGCATGGACCCAGTGGAGATTCGAACCCGACCGTCTTCCTTTCCCAGCGCTTCAATGGCATTGGTAATGAAACCTGATATCATCTGGCGCATCTGGTCGGCGTCAGCGGCCACCAGCGGCATGGGGTCGGTCAGTTCCATGTCCAGGCTCACATTGGCCATTTTGGATTCGTCGAGGTTTTTCAATACTGCTTTTACCGCTTGGGACAGGTCTACCGGAACGCTCTCCATTTTCAACTGGCCCACATAGGTTAGCATCATACTGCTCAGGTCTGCCGCCCGCTGGGATGCATTGGCCGCCCGTTGGATATTGCGGGCGGCGGTTGATCCCTCGGACAGATCGGATTTGGCAAGCTCCAGGTTGCCCAGTACAACCATCAGCAGGTTGTTGAAATTATGAGCGATGGAGCCAGCCATGGTTCCGAGGCTTTCCATTTTTTTGGATCGTTGAAGCCTGTTTTCGATGGCGGTTCGTTCGTTATCAACCTTTTTGCGCTCGGAGAGGTCCCGTGAAATGCCCAGAACGGCGTTGGGCTGGTCGTTTTCATCCAACAGGAAACCGGCGGTCACCTCGATGGGAAGGATGCTGCCGTTTTTATGAAGTTCTTCCAGTTCTAAAATGACCGAATAGCTTTTGGGTTCGATTTCTCCAGCCGCTATCTGTCGCATGGCTCCACTCAATTCGGTTGTCGCCCGTTGAAAAGAATCCGGTGTCAGGTATTGGTCAATTGACAGGGACACTATTTCATCGGGAGCATAGCCCAAGGTTTTTTCTACCGACGGACTGACATATGTCAGCTTTAATGTCTCAAGGTCGAGTATCCAGATGACATCCGTGACATTTTCCGCCAACAGGCGATAGCGCTGTTCGCTCTTTTGCAGCCGTGAATAGGACCGGGCATTGACAATGCCGGCGGCCACTTGTGAGGCGATGCCCATGAGCAGGTGTACATCGCTGGTGGTGTGATCCCTTTTGGCCCCCTTGGTGTCTACCAGCAACAGGCCCAGGGGTTCTTTTTTATGGATCAGGGGGGCGCTGATCAGGGCATCGACGTTGAGGTTCTCTATCAACGTGATGCTGTTAGGTGCCAATCCTTCGCTATTACTCTGAATATTGCTCAAGTATACTGGTCGGCCGTTTTTCAACGACCGAATGAACCGGTCGGACGTGTTCTCCGGATCGATGCCGACATCCATCTGGTCAAGAAACTGCCGTTCTGACTGTGAAAATCCGAAATTGGCGGCGTGACGCAGCCGGGTGCACCCAGCGTCGCAAAGGGCGATCATTCCCCGGGTGAACTCCAGGTTCCGCGACATGGATTCCAACACGGCGTCGAGGAAGGTATTCTCCTCCAGGATGTCTGCCCCGGCCAGGCCGATTTCCTGAACCAGCTTCGCGTTCTGGTAGCGGTTTTCAATCTCTTCCAGGAGATTGCCGGCACTATCGCCTTGTTTTTTGAGTACGCCAGTCAACTCTTTTTTTTCCAATCGACTGCCAAACAGCAAAATAGAGAGGAAAACCACTCCCATGGCCAGGGTCAACGGCATCCAAAGGGCCGCGGGCAGGAAAAAAAGCGTTGCGGCGGCAACGGCAATGGTCAGTGCACCGGCATAGGCCCCAGCCCGTTTCCAGACGGTGGAAGGATTTTCCTGCCAGGAGATCAGGTACCCGCAGGCATCATCCCCGCGATGCATGCATCTCGGATGCGCCACTTGGGATGCTTGACCGGTCAAGAGTGTACCGATGGCTTCGAAAATACCCTGACGGTTTTCACACTGAAAAGGCTCTTCCCGGACGTCCGGCCGGACGGTAACTGTCACTTCAGCGCGATTATTACCGGTGATGGTGGTTTTACTTAAATGCCCCCTGGCCCATCGGGGGTAGAGTCGGTCGACAGCCCGGTAAATGGCTGCCGGTGTGATGAACTGCAGACCATACTGCTTTAACGTTCCCGTCGATTTCATTTGCAGGGCATGCAGACCGACCTTGTATGAAATTTTCGGGTCGATCAGCACTTCGTCCAGACAGCGGTGAAATCGGTTGATTTGCGTCTGATTTAAAAAATGTCCTTCATCGTTGATGTCGAATCGGGTCAGTCCGCTGCAGCGCAACAGTTCGTCGGTATCGAGATCCCCATGGTGGGATTCCAGATAGTTGATGTAGTTACCGATGATACCGCTGTTGTAAAGCGGTGTCCGATCGTTGAAGGCGGACGGATCAGTTGAACTGGTGGCGCTGGTCAAAAATAGATGCTCCCGTAAATCAAGACTGAGCAGCGACCCGGTACCCGGACCGTGTGATTCAGTATTCATTATCGGCAAGTGGCCGATTTTTCATAAGAGAAATCGATGGGGGGCTTTGAGGCGAACAATAAAAAGCGGCCGCCGACCGGAGCCGGCGGCCTATCATGGCTATACGGCATGAAGGGAAAGCGTCTGATCCCCCATCTTCGCGTTGGCGATGTCGAGCAGATCTCGGCTGGAAATGACGGCAACGGCCTTGTTGGCGTGGTCGTTGTCAAAATAACGGTCGGCAGCTTCTACCACTGCTTTACGGGTCAGTTTCAGCAGGTTTTCCTTGTTGCGCATGCGGGTTTCGTCGGACAGTCCGATGACCCGTCGGTAGAAGGCTTTGCGGGCAGCCGGACCCGGCGGGTCCGGCTTGTCGATTTCCGAGCAGACCTGCAAAATGGCCTCTTTCACATCCTCTTCGGTAAATGTTCCGGAGCGGATGAAATCGGCCGCCCCATTGTAGACCTTCAGGGTACCCACGATATGGGGATCCCGGTAGGAGCCGAAGCTGAAAAGCCCGTCTTCAGCGTTGTACAGGGCGAATCCGCCGTAGGCGCCGCCCTTTTCCCGGATCTCCCGATGCAGGTACATGGAACGCAGCATT
This sequence comes from uncultured delta proteobacterium, assembly GCA_963697405.1. Classification (GTDB taxonomy): domain Bacteria; phylum Desulfobacterota; class Desulfobacteria; order Desulfobacterales; family Desulfosarcinaceae; genus Desulfosarcina. The sequence continues at coordinate 148,772 of CAVONY010000043.1, forward strand.
TTGGCAATCACTGACAGGGCGGGACTGTCTGCATGGTCCAGCCGAACGGTTGGAAATGTCTGGGCCACGAACGAAACGGCCGTGGAGGTGCTCCATCCTTCCATGGGAAGGCCTGGTGTCAGGTCCAGCCGGGGCGGCGAAAAGCCGTCTGGTCCGCCGGCTGCCAGCGCGCCGGTCAGGGTCTTCACGGGCATTGCCGCCTTGGCCAGCATTGCCTTTTCTCCAATCAGGGCCAGTTTCAAATTGTTCCGGTAAAAAACCGCATGGCCGATAGCTTGGAGGCTATCGGTTAATGGCTGCATGCCGCCATCGGCCGTTTCTGTTTCCACCTGTTTGATGGTGTGCAACTGGTGGATGCCCCCCCATATTTCCTGGAGGTGATTGGCAGGGGTAAAGTTGCGTGAGGCCAGGGAGATGGCCAGACGATGGCCGTTGTGGACCACTGCGGCCTCGAGGCCTGCCCGGTACTCCAGAACCAGTTGGCGCAGCCGCGTGTGGTTGGTAAAATCGATCTGGGAGGTCAGTTCGTGAAGGATCTCGAACATCCGGTCCTGGTTGCGGTTCAGGCATTTGCCGGAAAAGGAGATAAACGGCAGACAGTCGCCGCTATCGTCAAACCGGGTGCGGGCGTTCGCGGAAAAACCGATGCCGCCGGTATACAGGTCCATGCGGCGGGCCATTTGGGTGTAATCGCAGTCAGTTGTGCCAATTTTGGATGCAGCATAGCAGAAAAAGGGCACCAGGGGCAGCAACTGGCGGTCGATACCACCGGCCCCTAAACCTCCCGAGAAATAAAAAATGCCTGATGTAGGCTGGTCATAGGTCCATACCGGCGGCTGGAAGTCCCCCGGCGTGGGGTCGATTCGCACCACTGAAGGGGGAATGTCCTCGCGTTGCAAGGTGGGCAGGCAGGCGAGGTTTTCCTGGGTTTCCTGTAGCTTTTCCAGGGCTGCCGCATCGGCGCGGATACCTGCCAGATCGGCTTCGTTCACGCCGGCCAGAATGTTGGCCAGTTCCTTCTCCACACGTTGGTTCTCACGTTCGGCCATCTGCTGGTCCGGGACCAGGGTGAAACGCACCCGGTGGGGGTTATCCAGGAAATCATGCCGGATTTTTTCCTCCAGGAACCGGCCTTTGGCCAAGGACTGTCGGAGACGGTTGAAATCCGTATCCAATTGGAGCATTCGTTCCGGATCCCCGCCGTGCAGCCAGCTGGCCGAAACCCCGATCAGCAATTTGATGCCATATGGGTAAGGGGTGTTGGTGACTTCTTTGCGATGAAATTCGATCTGGTGGATGGCTGATTCCACCAGCTCCGGATCGATGCCTTCGTCGACCAGGCTTTTCAGAACGTCAAGGACGATGGTTTCAATTTTTTCTGCATCGGATTCGGATATATCCTTCAGGCCCACCGAGAACATGGTGTCCCGGTTTTCCGCATCATATCCGGTGCCATCGGAAAGGGCCGTACCCAACTGGCTGTCCATCAGTGCCTTTCGCAGCGGCGATGCCGCATTGCCGATGAGTACCTGTTCGATCACCGCGGTGACCAGCACCTCGAAGGTGTCCTTGATATCGGCCAGCAGCCATGCCACGCAGGCCTGGTATTTTTTTTCAGGGTCCTCGCTGCGATCCAGCGGGTAGTGATAGACCACAGCCTTCGGCACCGTCCACCGGGGCTGGGCGGGAACGTCCGTTCCCGGATCGATGCGTGAAAACCGGCTCAGCACCCGCGCTTCGATGAATGCCAGGTGGTCTTTCAGCGACAGATTGCCGTAAGTGTAGAAAAAGGCGTTGCTCGGATGGTAGTGGCGGGCATGAAACGCTTTGAGCTGTTCATGGGTCAGCGAGGGTATGACGGCGGGTTCGCCGCCGGAGTTGTGGCGGTATGTCGTGTCTGGATAAAGCGCGTTGAGCAGCGACCGGACCATGACCTGATCCGGCGACGACATGGCGCCTTTCATTTCGTTGTACACGACGCCTTTGTATACCAACTGCGCATCTTTCCCTTTTCCGGCTGCATCCAGCCGGTGCCCCTCCTGCTTGAAACTCAGTTCGTCGATATCGGGGAAAAAGGCCGCGTCCAGGTAGACATCCATGAGATTGTAGTAGTCTTTTCGGTTCTGGGTGGCAAAGGGATACATGGTCCAATCCGAGGCGGTGAAGGCATTCATGAATGTGGCCAGGCTGCGCTTGAGCATGGAAAAAAAGGGATCACGCACCGGAAACCGTTCGGAACCGCACAGGACCGTATGCTCCAATATATGGGCGACGCCGGTGGAATCCGTCGGGACGGTTTTAAAGGCCACGCCGAAGGTGTTCTCCCGATCCATATTGCTGATGTGGATATGCCGGGCGCCGGTGCCTTCGTGTTCCATCTGGTAGAGCCAGGAATGGATATCCGTGAGATAGGACACCTTGTTAACCGTGTATCCGCCCAGCCGGTCTCCAGTGGCAATGCCGGGATTGTTTGCGTCTTTTTGCATAGTCATGTAGATCTCCAGTGAGGCTTGCTTGATTTCGGGTTGCCGGTTCGGGAATGACTACTCCGCCGCTTTGTATTTGCCGCGGCTGACCCGCCTGATTTTTTCAATTTTGTTCAATCGGAAAATAATATTGCGCAGCTTCTTGTCGTCGTAGCCGGTCTGCTCCCGGACTTCCGCGATGCCGATGCCGTTTCTGGTTCGTCTGATCAGATCCAGGACGGTTTCCGTGGCGTTCGCCGGGGACGCGTCATTGCTCTTTGCCGCTGACCGCCGGGACCTTGGCGCAATCGTTTTGATCAGTTTTTCCAGGCGGTCGAGCCGGTCGTTGAGGCCGTCGATGTCTCGTTTCGTGGGGATGTTGTAATTGTGCATGAAAAATTTGACCATCGCATCAAAGCTTACCGGTTTTCCTTTTCGTTTGGGCATGTACACCTCCATGGGTTCTCGTCTCAAATCTGAAGCATTTCGGCCGTCTCCGCGGGGTCCAATACCATCCATCGTGGCGTCGAGCCTGTCGTTCAAGTGTTAAGAAAACAATCAGGAAGCAATGCAAATGACTGCATGGTCAAATTAGACATGCTGTCAAGCTAAGGGACAACTTACCCAAAGTCAATGGCCAGGTTATTAGAATGACACTGAAAAAGTGATAGTACCGATAATTACCGCGATTATTCCATACTGAAGAAAGCTTATAGTTCTTTTTTTATGAGGCAGATACGAGTGGTCCCTTATGCATGCGCCGCACCCATGATCCAGACCCCGGAGCGGATGATCCGGACATTAAGCAGTCAGGTGGTCTGAAGACCTGAATTTCTGTTGCCTTCGGGACGCTCCTGGTGTATGGAAAAAGCATAGACAGTCAAAGGGATTCGTCGATTCCAGAAGATCAAGAGACAGTATGACGCAAGGCACTATATTTAAAATAAAGAAATATGCGCTGCACGACGGTCCCGGCATCCGAACCACGGTTTTTTTCAAAGGATGCCCGTTGTCGTGCCCATGGTGCCATAACCCCGAGGGACTTGATCCAGAACCCCAGACGATGTGGCGCCTTACGTCGTCCGGGGAAATCGATGAGACGGTGGGGATTGTCCTCGGGGTGGATGATTTGATCAAAGAGATCGAAAAGGATGTGCTGTTTTACGATGAATCCGGGGGCGGGGCCACCTTTTCCGGGGGTGAACCGCTGGCTCAGCCTCAATTTCTGGAAGCTGTGCTGGCGGCCTGTAACCATCTGGAAATTCACACGGCGCTGGACACCAGCGGTTTTGCGCCGGTGGCCGTCCTCGATCGGATCCTCCCCCGGCTGCAGTTGGTGCTCTTTGACCTCAAGATTATGGATGAAAAGCAGCATCGGCGATATACCGGGATGTCCAACCGGACCGTTCTCGAGAACCTGAAGCGGATCGCTGACAGCCGAACGCCGGTGCGCATCCGGGTCCCCCTGATACCCGGCATTACCGACGGCAGCGCCAATATCGCAGAGATCATCCGGTTCGCGTGCACCCTCAAGACGGTACAAGGCGTGGACCTGTTGCCGTTCCACCGGATCGGGGGTGAGAAATACCGGCGATTGGGAATGACTGACACCATGGCCGAAACCGTCCCCCCGATGACTGAACGGGTGGCGGCAATCAAACACAGATTCGAATCCGCAGGATGGACTGTATCCATTGGAGGATAACCATGAATGAACGCATCAACCGTTTGAGAATCCAAAGCCTTGCGGCCGTGCCCAGCCTGTCGGTGGAGCGGGCCCGGCTGCTGACCGACTTCTATAAGAGCGGCGTCGCCCGGACCGAACCCATACCGGTGCAGCGGGCCATGGCCTTTGCCACCATCATGGAGAACAAAGCGATCTATCTCGGACCCGACGAGCTGATCGTGGGCGAACGCGGACCGTCGCCCAAAGCCACGCCCACCTATCCGGAGGTGTGTATCCACTCACAGGCGGATCTGGATATTATCAGTGGCCGTGAGAAGGTCGCCTTCCTTGTGGATGAATCGGTTCAGCAGGTTTACCGTGAGGAGATCATTCCCTTCTGGCAGGGACACACCATCCGCGAAAAACTCTTCTCTCATCTGCCCGAATTGTGGAAAGAGGCCTATGCCGCCGGTATCTTTACCGAGTTCCAGGAGCAGCGCTCGCCGGGACACACCGCCTGCGGGAACAACATTTACCAAAAAGGCTTTCTGGATTTAAAGGCGGAGATCCGGGATGCCATGGACCGGCTGGATTTTTTCAACGACCGTGATGCGATGGACAAAAAAAGCCAGCTGACGGCCATGGCCATTGCTGCCGACGGGCTGATCGCTTTTGCCCGCCGCCATGCCGATGCGCTGCTGCTGATGGCCGAATCGGCATCCGATCCGGACCGTAAAGCCGAATTGCTGCAGATGGCCGCCATTTGCCGACGGGTGCCGGCCCATGCCCCGCAAACCTTCTGGGAGGCGCTCCAGACTTACTGGTTTGTCCACGTGGGGGTCATCACCGAACTCAACCCCTGGGACGCCTTCAACCCCGGTCGATTGGACCAGCACCTCTACCCGTTTTACGAAAAAGATCTCGCCGACGGCCGGTTGACCAGGGAGCGGGCCAAGGAGCTGCTGTGCGCCTTCTGGATCAAGTTCAACAACCACCCGGCGCCGCCCAAGACCGGCGTTACCGCCAAAGAGAGCAACACCTATGTCGATTTTGCCCTGATCAACGTCGGCGGGTTGAAGGCCAACGGCAGCGACGCCGTCAACGACCTGAGCTACCTGATCCTGGACGTGATCGAAGAGATGCGCCTGCTCCAGCCCTCATCCATGGTACAACTGAGCAAGAAAAACCCGGATCGATTTATACGCCGTGCGCTGAAGATCGTGAAAACCGGGTTCGGCCAGCCGTCCATCTTCAACACCGACGCCATCGTCCAGGAGCTGGTGCGCCAGGGAAAAACGGTGCAGGATGCCCGGGAGGGCGGCGCCAGCGGCTGCGTCGAAGCCGGCGCCTTCGGCCGTGAGGCCTATTTTCTGACCGGCTACTTCAATCTGCCCAAGCTGCTCGAACTCACCTTGAACAACGGCGTCGATCCGCGTACCGGCAGCCAGCTGGGGCCGGCCACCGGCCAGCCGTCCGTTTTCAACCGTTTCGAGGATCTGTTCGATGCCTGGACCCTGCAGCTCAACCATTTCATCGACATCAAGATTCGCGGCAACAACGTCATCGAGCAGATCAATGCCCGCCACATGCCGGTGCCCTTTCTCTCCCTGCTCATCGACGACTGCATCGAAGCGGGACGGGATTACAATGCCGGTGGCGCCCGCTACAACACCTCCTACATCCAAGGGGTGGGCCTGGGATCCATCACCGATGCCCTGACGGCCCTCAAGGTCCATGTGTTCGACCGAAAAACGATCACTGTGGACGGTTTCATCAAAATACTCTCTGAGAATTTCGAAGGACACGACGATTTCAGGCGGCAGCTGTTAGACGATACCCCCAAGTACGGCAACGACGACGACGCGGCCGACGGTATCATGCAGATGGTCTTCGAGGCTTACTACGACGCGGTCAACGGTCGGCCCAATACCCGCGGCGGCGTCCACCGGATCAATCTGCTGCCCACCACCTGCCATGTCTATTTCGGCAGCATCATCGGCGCCCTGCCCGACGGCCGCCAATCGGGCATCCCCCTGTCCGAAGGCATTTCCCCGGTACAGGGGGCGGACCGCAACGGCCCCACGGCGGTGACCCGGTCGGCTGCAAAAATAGACCATATACGCACCGGCGGCACCCTGCTCAACCAGAAGTTTTTGCCCCAGGTGCTGGCTGACGAGACGGGTATCACCAAGCTGGCCCAGCTGGTGCGCACCTATTTTCGCATGGACGGCCACCACATTCAGTTCAATGTGGTCGACGGTGAGACGCTGCGCCGGGCCAAGTCATACCCGGACGACTACCGGGACCTGATTGTTCGGGTGGCCGGATACAGCGATTATTTTGTGGATTTGACGGAAGACCTGCAGGATGAGATTATACGGCGCACCGAGCACGAGACGATGTAAATATGACCTTTGAAACCATCCGCAAAAGTTCCGCACCCGACATGGTCGCTGAACAGATCATCGAAAGGATTGCCGCCGGTGAACTGGCACCCGGCACCCAGCTTCCGGCCCAGCGCGATCTGGCCCAGATGCTGGGGGTGGGGCGGTCATCGGTTCGCGAGGCCATCAACGCCCTGGTGGTGATGGGTTATTTAGAGCCGCTACAGGGCAAAGGGACCTTTATCAAGGATGTGCTTCCCACCTCCGATCCGGGCATCGAGAAGCTGGCCGCGGCCTTTTCCGCCGGCTCCATCTTTGACCTGATGGAGGCGCGGGAACTGTTGGAGTGCCGAACTGCCACCCTGGCGGCGGAACGGGCCGATGGTGCGCAGATTCGGAACTTGAAGGCGGCCATGAAAAAGGTGAAGGGAACGGAAGCTGAATACGCCATCTTTCTCGATGCGGACATCCGTTTCCATGCGGCGGTGGCCGATGCCGCCGGCAACGTCGTGCTGTGCGAGCTGACCAAGCTGATGCTGGAGAAAGTCGTGGCCCACCATAAGGCCTTGAAAACCGTTTTGTTGCCGCCGGCTTACCGCGACGTTTCCATCCGGACGGCCGCCCGGGTTGTGGAAGCCATTGAAGCCGGCGACGGCGATGCCGCGGCCCGCTGGATGGCCCAGCACCTGGACGCCATCCGGGATGAATTGAAAAACATTATCAGTTGATGGGTTCTGGGTTCAGGGTTCTGAGTTCTGAGTTCAACGGTTAAACGGAACGGCACCAAATTTCAAATTAATTCCAAACTACAATATTCCAAATTTCTCTAAGCTAAGAGGTACGCCACCCATGCAAATTCGTGTTCTCACGGCAGCTGACATCCGTTCGGCGCTATCCATGATCCAGGCCATCGACGCGGTGGACCGGGCATACGCACAGCTTTCCGCCGGAAAGGCCACCATGCCCTTGCGCTCCCGGTTTCACACGCAAAAGGGGGTGACCCTGCTCATGCCCGCCCATCTTCACGACAGCGGCGATTTTGCAGTGAAGATCGTTTCCGTCTATACGGACAACCCCAAGCTGGGTCTGCCCACGGTGGCGGCCACGGTGCTGGCCCTGGATCCCCAGACCGGCATGCCCCTGGCTCTGATGGAGGGGGACAGCCTGACGGCGTTGCGCACCGGTGCGGCCGGCGGCGTGGCTGCGCGCTATCTTGCCCGGGCGGATGCCGAAAACGTGGCTCTTTTCGGTGCCGGTGTCCAGGCCCGTGCCCAGCTCCGGGCGGCCATGGCCGTTCGTAAAATCGAGCGGGTCTGGATTGTCGATCCCTTCGAATCGGCCGCCAGAAGGCTGGCAGACGACATTGCCGGCTGGCCCGACGCGCCGGCAGTTACCCTGGCAGATTCCCCGCAGTCAGCGGTGGCGCAGGCGGATATCGTGCTGGCCGCCACCACGGCAACGACACCCCTGTTCGACGGTAACGAACTGAAACCGGGTACCCACGTGACCGGCGTGGGTTCCTTTACCCCCCAGATGCAGGAAATCGACGCGAACACCATCCGTCGGGCGCGGGTGGTGGTGGACCAGCGGGACGCGGCCATGGCCGAAGCCGGGGATATTATTATCGCCAAGGCGACGATCGACGCCGAAATCGGTGAGATTATCAACGGAGACAAACCCGGCCGGCAGAACGATGAAGAGATCACTTTCTTCAAGTCCGTGGGACTGGCCGTGCAGGACGCGGTGACGGCGGGCGCCGTGCTTAAGGCAGCCGAGAAAAAAAACCTGGGGACGGTAATCCAGATGTCATAAAATCGGGGTCTGTGGTCTCTGGTTGCTGGTTTATGGTTAACCAGGGACCAGGGACCAGACCAGAGACCACAGACCAGAGACCATGAACTTATCCATGCTTGAGAAGATGAGAGACTGGACGCCGCCGGACAGCTGGCAGCGGATTACCACCATTGATGCCCACACCGGCGGTGAGCCATTTCGCATCATCACCAGCGGCCTGCCCGGGTTGAAAGGCGACACCATTCTGGCGCGCCGGCGATATATGACCGACCACCTGGACCACCTGCGCACGGCCCTGATGTGGGAGCCCCGGGGACATGCCGACATGTACGGCTGCATCGTCACGCCGCCGGTGTCGCCCGAGGCGGACTTTGGCGTTCTGTTTCTGCACAACGCCGGCTACAGCTCCATGTGCGGGCACGGTATCATCGCGGCGACCACCGTGGCCATCGAAACGGGCATGATCGAGGTTGTCGAGCCGGTAACCACCGTGCGCATCGACGCCCCGGCCGGCCTGGTAACCGCCCACGCCCGGCTGGAAGGGGGGCGGGTCAGGAGCGTCTTCTTTCACAATGTGCCTTCTTTCGCATTGGTTCTGGACCAGACGGTCGATGTTCCCGGCCTGGGGTCCGTCCGTTATGACATCGCCTACGGTGGCGCCTTCTATGCCTTCGTCAAGGCCGACGACCTGAGCGTGACCACCACCCCCGGGGACTTCAACGCCCTGATCGACAAGGGCATGGCGGTCAAGCGGGCCGTCATGGCCGCCGGTCCGATCACCCATCCCTTCGAGGCCGATCTGAGTTTCCTTTATGGCACGATCATCATCGGGCCTCCCCTCAGCCAGGGGGCCCACTCCAGCAACGTGTGCATCTTTGCCGACGGGGAGGTGGATCGTTCTCCCACCGGTACAGGGGTGAGCGCCCGGCTGGCGATGCATTTCGCGCGCAGGGAAATCGGTTTGAGCGAACCCATCGTCATCGAGAGTATCCTGGGATCGCGCTTTACCGGCCAGGTGGTCGAATCCACCACCTTCGGTCCCCACGACGCCGTTATCCCGGAAGTGGAAGGAAGCGCCTGGATTACCGGCCGCAACGAATTTCTAATGGATCCGGCGGACCCGCTGAAAAATGGATTTATTTTCCGGTAGCATGCAGAAAGAGAAAAACCCATGTCCAATCTGGTGAGACATGCCCCCCGGTTCAATGAACATCAGGCGGCCGCGCTGGCCAAGGAGCTTTTCAACATCACCGCCCCGGCCGACCGGTTGCCCAGCGAACGGGACCAGAACTTCCGGCTGCAGGATGAAATGGGCGGACAATTCGTGCTCAAAATCGCCAATGCCGCGGAGACCCGCGAGGTGCTGGAACTGCAGAACCTGGCCATGACCCATGTGGCCGAAAAAGGCGCTGCTCTGTTTAAGGAATTCGACCCCTGTCCCCGGGTCTGCAGCGCTCCCGGCGGTGAAGATATCCTCTTGATTCCCGGGCGGGATGATGCCAGTCATTTCGTGAGGCTGCTCACCTACCTGCCGGGCAAGCCGCTGGCCGCGGTCAATCCCCACGAAAAGGACCTGCTTTTCAGTCTCGGTTCGTTTATGGGCCGCATCGACCGAGTATTCATGGATTTCGACCATCCGGCCACCCGTCGGGTGTTTCACTGGGACCTGACCCGTAGCGGCGAGGTGGTGGCATCACTGCTGGACGGAATCGATGACGTTGAAAAACGGGATCTGGTGCAGCATCGGTTAGACCACTATCGTGCCGACACGGCTGCGAAACTGACGGGCCTTCGGTCCAGCGTGATCCACAGTGACGGCAACGACTACAATGTGCTGGCGTCGCCCCATGGACGCTGGGGCAACCGGGTCACCGGCCTAATCGATTTCGGAGACATGGTTCATGCTCACACGGTCAACGAGCTGGCGATTGCCTGCGCCTATGCCCTCATGGGCAAGACAGATCCCCTGGCCGCCGCCGTGCAGGTGGTCGCCGGCTACCACCGTGCCTTTGCGCTTACGGAAACCGAACTGGCGGTGCTTTTCGACCTGATCGGCATGCGTCTGTGCACCAGCGTCTGCCACAGCGCCCACCAGATTCATTTGGCACCCCAGAATACCTATCTGCTGGTCTCCCAGCAGCCCGCCTGGGAACTGCTCCACCGGCTGCAGCCGATCAGCCCGGATTTTGCCGAGGCGTGCTTCAGGAATGCCTGCGGTTTCGACCCGTCGCCCCGTTCCCGCGGCGTGGTCGCCTGGCTGAAGGAAAACCAGGCATCGTTTGCCCCGGTTGTGGATGCAGCGATGCTGGGCGGCCATCCGCCGGTCATCGACCTGAGTGTGAGCACACCACTGCTGGGCGCCGGACCGGAAAAGGAAGATGCGGCGGCGATGACGCGCATCATCTTCCGGGAGATGGAAGATGCCGGCAGTCGCCTGGGAATCGGGCGCTACAACGAAGCCCGGGTGATCTACACCGTCGATGCGTTCAAGGTGGAGACGGACACCGCCCCCGAATACCGAACCATTCACCTGGGGTTGGATCTGTTCGCCCGGCCGGGGGAACCGGTGTATGCTTTTTTGGGCGGCCGGGTCCACAGCTTTCAGAATAACACGGCCCACCAGGATTATGGCCCCACGATCATCTTGTCCCATGAGACGGACAGCGGCATTTTGTTTTACTCGCTTTATGGACACCTGTCTGCCACATCGCTGGATGGCCTGGAACCGGGTATGCCCGTCAGTTCCGGGCAGGCGATCGGCACCATCGGCACCTCAGCGGAAAACGGCGGCTGGGCGCCCCACCTGCACCTTCAACTGATCACCGATCTGCTGGGGCAGCAAGGCAAGTTCCCCGGCGTGGCCCGGCCCAGCCAGCGACGGGTCTGGACGGCCCTGTGCCCGGACCCGGGCGTGGTCCTGGGGCTCACCACCGCCCCGCCGGCGGCAGAAGTTCGCCGGGCGGACGAGATCATGACCATCCGGCGAAGGCACCTGGGCAAAAGCCTCAGTGTCTCGTACCGCACACCGCTGAAGATCGTCCGCGGCATGGGCGGCTTCCTCTACACCGAAACCGGGCAGCCCTACATGGACGGGGTGAACAACGTCTGCCACGTGGGCCACTGCCACCCGGCCGTGGTGGCGGCCGGTCAGCGCCAGATGGCCGTGCTCAACACCAACACCCGCTACCTTCACGACCATATCGTGGACTACGCCCGTCGTCTGCTGGCCACCTTTCCGGAACCATTGAATGTGTGCTATTTCGTCTGCAGCGGCAGCGAGGCCAACGAGCTGGCCCTTCGCCTGGCGCGCACCTACACGGGGCAGCGCGACGTCATCACCGTGGACGGGGCCTACCACGGCAACACCCAGGGACTGGTGGACATCAGCCCTTACAAGCATGACGGGCCCGGCGGGAAGGGCGCACCGCACTGGGTGCAGACGGTCGTCATGCCGTGCGGCTACCGTGGGCCCCACAAGGGCACCGGGACGCAATCCGGCATTGCCTATGCCCGCTATGTGAAGACGGCCGTCGACCGTATCGAGGCCGCGGGCCGTCGACCGTCTGCCTTCATCTGCGAAAGCATGCTGGGCTGCGGCGGCCAGGTGCTGTTGCCCGATGGTTATCTCCGGGCTGCCTTTGACCACGTGCGCGCCGCCGGCGGGGTGTGCATCGCCGACGAGGTCCAGGTGGGGTTCGGCCGGGCCGGCTCCCATTTCTGGGCCTTCGAGACCCAGGGGGTGGTACCGGACATCGTGACCCTGGGTAAACCCATGGGCAACGGCCATCCCCTGGCGGCGGTGGTGACTACCCCGGAAATCGCCGGTGCCTTCAACAACGGCATGGAGTACTTCAACACCTACGGCGGAAACCCCGTTTCCTGCGCCGTGGGCATGGCCGTGCTGGATGTGATCCAAACCGAAGGGCTGCAGGAAAATGCCAGGCAGGTGGGCGCTTACCTCCTGCAACGGCTTTCTGCGTTGAAAGAGAAGTCATGGCTTGTGGGTGATGTGCGCGGGCTGGGGCTCTACCTGGGGGTGGAACTGGTGACGGACCACGACACCCTGACACCGGCAGCGGACGAGGCGGCCTACATCTGCAACCGCATGAAGGATTACGGATTTCTGATCAGCACTGACGGACCCCTGCACAATGTGCTCAAGCTCAAGCCGCCCATCATCTTCTCACAAACGAATGCCGATTTCCTGGTGGATGCATTGGAGAAAGTCTTTGCCGAGGACTGTCTGAAGGGATGAGCTGCTGAAAAGTTCGCCGGTATTAGGGCTTGTTTTGACATAAGCTGATGAACTGATGTAGTCTCAATCTATGCAGACCTTTTCCATCGGTTGGACTTCATTCCCACCGAAAAAGAAAAACTTCCCTATCATGCCGGATAGACGGAACGATTTTGATTAACCAACTAACATGGAGGATCTGTCATGGATATCATGGAATTACTCAAAATGGGTGCGGCAACGTTCATCAATAGCAGTAAAAGCGGCGATGCCGGCAGCGGCCTGGACATCGGCAACCTGACATCGGCACTCTCCGGTCTTGTAGGCGGAGACCGCAGCAATACCGGTATCAACCTGGGCTCCCTGGTATCAAAGATGGACACGGGCGGGCTTGGTGCTGTCGCGAAATCCTGGCTTGGCGACGGAAACAACGAAGCCATTTCACCTGACCAAATTACCAGCATGTTCGGCAGCGATAAAATTTCTGAATTTGCATCCAAGCTGGGTCTTAGCAAGGATGAAGCGGCTGGCGGCTTGTCCGAGGCACTTCCGCAGATGGTGGATAAGGCCAGCAGCGGCGGATCATTGCTTGATTCAATGGGTGGCCTCTCAGGCGCTTTGGGTATGGCAGGGAAATTGTTCGGCAAGTAGGCCAAATACCGCCAATCATCAGTTGCTCCTGTCCAGCCTATTTCTGTTGTTCAAGACAGGGCGATAGGTCAAGCTACGGTGCTAAGCATTCAGGGGGTTTCAGGACGTCCTTTAAACTGCTAAAAGGCCTTTCCAGTGACCGCAATTGCAATTAAACTTTCCGATACTATATTTAGTACATAATAGAACACCATTCTATACTGTTTGGAGGATACATACAGGTGACAAATGAGTCAGCTAAATAGGAGCGGGATGTGGCAATTCAAGTCATTATCAAAAGAAAGGTCAAACAGGGTCGTCAGGCGAAAGAATTAGTCCCTCTTATTTTACAAATGAGAGCCTGCGCCATGTATCAACCTGGATATATCTCAGGGGAGACCCTCTGCGACACAGAATACCCCGGAAATTGCCTTGTTGTCAGCAGATGGGAAACTGTTGAAGACTGGAATAATTGGGTCCGCAGTCAAGAAAGAGCCGTGATTGATCATAATATTGAGATTTTAACCGGAGAAAAATCTGAATATCATATTTATTCGCCAATGACACCCTGAAAAATCGCTGGAAAAGCGAATCACAGACAGTTTATATCTCGTTTGTTTCTTCAACAGGTTTGAGATCTTGAATTACGGTTTTCCCAATTAAAAGTTTAGAACCCAGAGGTTTAAAATGCTCGAAAACCAACAAACACTATTTGAACGAGTCGGCGGCAAACAGGCTATCGCTGAACTTGTCGACAAATTTTATGATCGTGTAGTCGCCGATCCAGAACTAAAACCGTTTTTTAAAAACGTCTCTATGGACAAAATCCGCAGAATGCAGCGCGAGTTCTTTAGTGCGGCGCTGGATGGTCCGATCTTGTATACTGGCAGGCCTCTCGGATATGTCCACCATGGAAGAGGCATTACCAAACATCATTTTTCTCTGTACGTCGGCCATCTAATTCATACTCTCAAGGGTTGTGCGCTCAAGGAGCAGGACGTGCAAGATATTATCAGCCGAATCAGCACCTACGCAGATGAAATCACCGGTGATGCCGCGTCAGGGGGGTAAAAACCAACCGTTCAATTATATGAAACGCTTATCTCAGGTGAAATAGTGAAAGGTAGGTCACCGCCCCTAAATCGACGGTGTCACGACATTGAAACCCCGGCGGTTCCAGTATCTGAAGCAATTCTTCCGGCGACAATCGAACCTTCTCCGGTGGTCCGGGGGGTCCGGGCATTTTTTTGAACTCCACCACCGCCAACAGCCCGGTTGGTTTGAGCACCCGGACGATCTCCTTTAATGCGCCATGGTGGGTGCCGTCTTCGACCAAGTCGTGGAGCACCGTGGCCATGAGGCAGATATCGACGCTGTGATCGTCAAGTGGGATTTTCTTGCTGACGTCACAAACCACGGCGTCGATATTCTCCAGGCCCAGCGAACCGGCCTTGAGCCTGAGTTTGGTGATGCCTTCCTCCCACAGGTCAAGGGCATGCACCGTCCCCATCTCCCGGATTTGGCGGGCGACCTCGATGGCATAATTGCCGATGCCGCAGGCCACATCGAGAAAGACGATCTCGCCGCGCAGGTCAACGGCGGACAGAAAGGTGGCGAAATCGATGAGATCGAAGCTGCTCTTGCCGGCGGCAATGGGTTTGGGTGACATGGTTGTCCTTTGATTCCGGTTAAAAGAAAGATTACTCTTTTTCTATTTCCACAACCACATCCCTGGGTAGCGCCAGATTGGCGGCGACCTGCATCGCCTTACAAATGGCCACAGGCACCACGCATGCCTCGCAGCACCCCTTTTTCTGCAATATCGGGCGGCAGACGCCCAGGACCACGCTCTCGGCAATCGGCGTGAGTTCCTGGAACGCGTTGACAGGGTTTCGGGCCTTGATCAACTCGGCCAGCTCCTTGATCGTTTCGCAATCACTGCCAATGCGCAGCTCGACTTTCATTCCGTCTTGGGTCTCTGCCGTTACCTTTGTTTTAAACCCGCAAACGCCAGCGTCTATTTTGGCGGATGCCTTCATAGCGATTATTCCCGGTGGTTGATGGTTGGTCGGTGCACCCTCATGCTTGGCTTGGATGCACTTCATCGGCCTGGCTGTCAAGGAAATTTTTAAACAATAACGGACCATCCACCGCCAATTGTCGATTTGGCGAGGCGGGGTCAGTTGAAAACGTGTCACTTTTGGTTGGAAATCGTTGTTGTTGGATAATTATTTCCCATGCTGGCAGCCTGACGGTACCGCTGGCCAAAATCGAAAAAGACTTCGAAACGGCCAACCCCGTCATCGACATCCTGCGGGAAGCAGGCGGCAGCACAAAAATGGCCCGTATGATTGCCGAGTTGGGCAAACCCGCGGATATCATGGCCTCGGCCGACTACAAGGTGATCGACAAGGCCCTGATCCCGGCCATGGCCGACTGGAATATCCGCTTTGCCACCAATCAACTGGTGCTGTGCTGCACGAACCGGCACATCCGATCAATCTCCCTCGTCCCCGACGATCATGGTGATATGGTCGGCCACATCAGTTTTTCGCCGCTGGTTCTCAGCGGACACCCCTCACCCTGACCCTCTCCCCAAAGGGGCGAGGGGACGTTGACACAATGTTAGTGTGTCCACGGAACTGATCATTTGTGCACGCCTCCCCAAGCTCTCCGGGAGTGAAGGGCGGCGGCGTTTCCATATACCTGTTTCTCAAGGAAGGCTAAACGACCTAACTGCTTGCAGGGAAGGGACTTCCCAGAAGATCGATGGCCGCCCGGCAATAGGTTTCAACGCCGGTGAGCAGGATCTCTTCATTGAAGCCGAACCGCGGATTGTGGATGCCGGCATAGCTGTCGTTGCCTGCACCCAGGCAGAAAAAACAGCCTGGGACTCGTTCCAGGAAAAAGGCCATGTCTTCACCGCCCAGGGTCATGTCCGGCACGACCACCCGGTCAACGCCGACGACTTGGCCGGCGATGCGCTTCATCCGGTCGGCCATGTCCGGATCGTTGACCGTGGGCGGATAGCCCTGCTCAAAGCTCATTTCGTAACCGGCCCCCATGGATTCGCAGACCCCTTTGACAATGGTTTCGATGGTTTCTGGCCAGCGTTTCCAGGTTGTCTTGTCAAAGGTTCTTGCGGTGCCGCAAAAAGTAGCGCTTTCCGGGATCACGTTGAAGGCGGTGCCGGCCTCGAATTTTCCGACCGTGACCACCGAGGGCTGCAGCGGGTCCATCTGGCGGCTGACGATGCGCTGCAAGGCAGCCACCACCTGGCAGCCGGTTTCCAGGGCATCCACGCAAAGATGGGGCATGGCCCCATGTCCGCCTTTGCCCGTGATGGTGATGTCGAACCGGAACATGGCCGCCATCAAGACACCGGCCCGGATGCCGATGGTCCCTTCGGGAATAGTGGGCCAGATGTGGCAGCCCAGGGCGTAGTCCACCTGCGGATTGTCCATTACGCCGGCTTCGATCATGGGCTTGGCGCCACCCGGTCCCTCTTCGGCGGGCTGGAAGACGAACTTGATCGTGCCGTTGATCCGGTCTTTGAGCGCATTCATGACCGTGGCGGTGACCAGGGCCATGGCCGTGTGGCCGTCATGGCCGCAGGCGTGCATGACGCCGGGGTGTTGGGAAGCAAAGGGCAGCCCGGTTGATTCGGTGATGGGCAGCGCATCCATGTCTGCCCTGACCAGCAGGGTTGGGCCGGGGCGGCCGGTGTCGAGCAGGCCCACCACACCCGTGCGGGCGACACCTGTGACCACGGAGAGGCCTTCTCGTTTCAGGTAATCGGCCACGTAGGCGCTGGTCTTCTCTTCCTTGAAGCCCAGTTCCGGAATACGGTGAAGGTCCCGGCGCACTGAGATGAGATGTTCCTTGTAGGGTGCGATGTGGGCTTTAATTCCCATGGTGACACCTATAGTCGTTTTCAGTTGATTGGTGAATCCGTCATAAACCCAGGAAGAGCCAGCAGGCCACAATGGCGAAGATTACACCGGCTGCATCGGCCGTCAGGGCCGCGGCCATGGCGTGCCGGATGCGCCGGACCTGAACCGCGCCGAAGTAGACGGCCATGACGTAGAACGTGGTCTCCGTGGAGCCCTGCAGGGTGGAGACCAGCACGCCGGTGTAGCTGTCCGGCCCGATGGCCGGGTCGTTGATGATCGAGGCCAGGATGCCGTATGCGCCGGAACCGCTCAAGGGGCGCATCAGCGCCATGGGCAGGGCCTCTGCCGGCAGGCCGAAGCGTCCGGTGACCGGGGCCAGGGCACCCACCAGCAGGCCCAGGGCACCGCTGGACCGCAGCATGCCCACGGCCACGAGGATGGCCACCAGGTAGGGAATGATGCGCAGGGCCACTTGGAAGCCCTCTTTGGCCCCTTCCACGAATACCTCGTAGACCGGCACCCGCCGGACCGCTCCGAAGACCAGAAATCCTGCCATCAGACCCGGAAGGATCCACGGGGAGAGAGCTTTGCCGAAAAGGATGGCCCCGGGAATCAGGGCTGCCAGGGCGGATAGGGCCATGATGCTCACCCAGATCGGGTAGGCCCCTTGAGCCGCTTCCAGTGTAGATGTTTCACTCGGGGCCGCGTCACCGGTTTTCTCACCGGTGTCTGTTTGCTTTGCACCGGCCTGATGCTTTTCGCCCATGGGCGAAAAGCGCTGGTAAAGCTTGGCGGCCAGGATGGCCACGGCGGTGGAGCAGATGGTCGCAAACAGGGTGGTCGGCAGGATGATCGCCGGGTCGGCACTGCCCGCCGCCGCCCGCAGGGCGATGACACCGGTGGGCAGCAGGGTCACGCTGGAGGTGTTGATGGCCAGGAACAGGGCCATGGCGTTGGTGGCCGTTCCCGGTTGCCTGTTCAGACGTTCCAGTTCCTGCATGGCCCGGATGCCGAAGGGGGTGGCGGCGTTACCCAATCCCAGGGCGTTGGCGGACAGGTTGAGGATCATGGCCCCCATGGCCGGATGGTCGGCCGGCACCTCGGGGAAGAGCCGCACCATCAGCGGACGGATCAAACGGGCCAGGATGACCAGCATCCCTCCCGCCTCGGCCACCTTCATCAGGCCCAGAAACAGGGTCATCACCCCCACCAGCCCGATGGCCAGTTCCACCGCACCGGTGGATGATTCCACCATGGCGGTGGAGAGGGCTTCCATGGGTGACGGAAGATCCGCCGCCGGCTGGAAGCCGATTTGCTTCCAGCCGGCAAAACAGACGGCGACGAGAACGATGATCAGGAAGATCCGGTTCACGCGGTCGCACCCTCTTTTTTATCCTCGGATCTCGGTTTGAGAAGGATGCGGGCGTCGACGATGCTCAGGCCTTCGTGGTGAATGATCACCGGGTTGAGGTCCATCTCCTGAATCTGGGGATAGGCCTCGATGATTTCCGAGCAGACCAGCAGCAGGTTGACCAGTGCCTTTTTGTCGTAGGGCTTGTCGCCGCGCACACCATCCAGGATGGGATGAGATTTGGTTTCTGCGATCATGCGCTGGGCGGACCGGCGGGATATGGGCAGTACACGGAAAGAGACATCCTTTATAATCTCCACCATCACTCCGCCCAGGCCATACATGATCACGGGTCCGAACTGGTCGTCGATCTTGGTGCCGATGATGACCTCGATGCCCTTGCCCACCATGGGGGAGATCAGCACGCCTTCAATACGGGCATCGGCCTTATACGCCTTGGCGTTTTTAATGATTTCCCGGAAAGCCTTTTTCACCTGATCCTTGCCGGACAGGTTGAGCCGGACGCCCTTGGCATCGCTTTTGTGGAGGATGTCCGGCGAGGCGATCTTCAGGACCACCTTGCCGCCCATCGCGGCTGCCGCCTTTGCTGCCGCATCTTCCGTGGTGGCCAGGGCATCGCTGGTCACCGCCGCACCGTGAAACCTTAACAGCTGTTTGGCCTCGGCTTCCAGCAACGCCGTCCGGTCCTGTTGGTAAACGCTGTCGATGATCTGTTGCCCTTCGGGTTTGGCTTTCGCCTCCCAGTTGAGGACAAAGTCAGTTTTGGCGTGGTAGCGTTTCAGATACCTGCCGTATTCGGCCAGCACGCCGATGCACTTGCAGGCGATATCCAGGCTGCCATAGACCGGCACGCCGTAGTAGCGCAGCAGGTCCAGGCTGTGGGGTTTCTCCGAGTTGTAGAGGCTGTGCACGATGATGGCCTTTTTGCGGCGCTTGACCATCTTGCCTATCTGGTGGGCTGCGTCTTCTTCCATCAGGGCCAGGCTTTCAGCAAAGCGGATGCCGTAGCCGCCGAATAGACCCACAACCAACAGGCCGCCCACATTGGGGTCGCCCAGGATGATGTTGGCGCAGTCGGCGAAGACGGCCGGGTTGTCGTCGGTGCCGCCGGCCACGTCGATGGGGTTTCTCACCGCGGCCCCGCCGGGGAGGATGGCGCGCAGCTTTGCCTGGGTCTTCTCTTCCAGTTGCGGGATCTGTACGCCAAGGTCGGTGAGGGTGTCGGCGGCGATGGTGGCGTGTCCGCCGCCGTCGGCCAGGATGGCGATCTGGTTGTTCTTGATCGGCGGGAGGCTGGAGAGGCTTTCCGCCGCCGGGAAGAGTTCGTCTGAATTTTCGATGACGATGATGCCGGCCCGTTCGAAGGCACCTTTGGCCACTTCGGACATGCCGGCCAGGGCACCGGTATGGGAGCCGGCGCTTTGCTTGCCGGTGGAGGACCGGCCGCTTTTGAGCAGGACCACGGGTTTGTTTTCAGTTGTCTTGTAAGCCTGTTGGAGGAACTTGCGGCCCTCGCGCATGCCTTCCACATACATGAGAATAGCGCGGGTGTCGGGATCCTGGCTGAAGAATTCCAGGTATTCGTGGAAGCGGATGTCCGCCTCGTTGCCCACGCCGACGTAGTAGGTGAATCCCTTTCGGCTCTGCAGCTTGGCTTCGGTGATAAGGGTCAGGGCCATGTTGCCGCTCTGGGTCAGCAGGGCGATGTCGCCTTTGGGCGAATGCTTCAGGCCCACCAGGTTGAGGTTGTCCTTGAGGTTGATCATGCCGGAGGTGTTGGGGCCGATCAGGCGGATGTGGTGACGGCCGGCTACCTTCAACACCTCGCCCTCCAGCGATTTGCCCTTGGCGCCGGTCTCGCCGAATCCCGTGGCCAGGATGATGGCGCCCTTGACCCCCTTTTTGCCGCAGTCTTCCAGAACTGCGGGAACGGTTCGGGCCGGGGTGGCGATGAGGGCCACGTCCACCTCTCCCGGGATTTCCGAGACGGCGGTGTAGCACTTCAGGCCCATGATGCTCGGCTCCTTCGGGTTGACCGGATAGATGGCCCCTTCGTAGCGTTCGTCCAAAAGGGTGCGAATGGTTTGATAGCCTCGCTTGGTGGGCACCTTGGATGCGCCCACGACGGCGACGGAACGGGCGTTGAGGACATGTTCGAGTCCCATCATATTCTCCTTTTCTATGCGACTTCCTTAATTTGGAAGAACCGGAAAAATAACAAATATCAAGCACCAAATCTCAAATAAATCCCAAATACCAAGGATAAAATCTCAAACAAGATCGAAACGCCAATCCCGAAATTCCTGAATTCACAATCCCTCAATTTCATGAAGCCATCTCAAAAATAGGATCTTGGTTCAAGATCAAGGCGGATCCGGGTTTCAACCCGCAGGCATACTGTGGAGTATGTCGAGGACTTGAAACTCGGATCCAACGCGGAGATTGGGCCAATAGACATTTTTGAGATGCCTTCATGTTATTTCTTGCGGTCTTCGAATGCCGTCAGGGACTCCTGGCGCTCCTTGGTGGAGACGCAGGCCAGGCAGGCCTCCACTTCGAAGTCCATCAGTGCCTCCAGGCTGGTTTCACCCTGGGCCATGTTGAGCCCCTTCTTGATCATTTTGAGGGAGAAGGCCGAGTTGGCGGCGACCTTGGCGGCCATCTCCATGACTGTCTCCATCAGCTTCTCCGCCGGTACGGCACGGTTGACCAGCCCGATTCGCTGGGCCTCCACGCCGTCGATGTATTCGCCGGTGAAGAGGAGCTCCCGGGCCTTTCCCGGGCCGATGAGGTTCTGGACCAGCCGGAAGGCGCCGCCGGTGACCGACGAGGTGACCTTGGCCTCGGGGCTGCCGATCTTGGCCTCCTCGGCGGCGATGCGTATGTCGCAGGCCAGGGCCAGTTCGTATCCGGACCCGATGGCGAAGCCGTTGACGGCGGCGATGGTGGGCTTTTCGAAGCGGATGATGGCCCGGGACACCTCCTGCAGCGATACCAGATAATCCCGGTAGTCCTCGATGGAGCGGGTCTTGGACTCCTTGAGGTCGGCGCCGGTGGAAAAGGCGCGCCCTTCGCCGGTGACCACCACCACCTTGATCGCTTGGTCCGCACGGGCATCCTCCAGGGCGGCCTGCATGTCCAGCCAGAGTCGTTTGTTCATGGCGTTGAGTACTTTGGGGCGGTTGAGCCGGATGATGGCCACTCCGTCATGCTTGTCGTAAATGACGCATTCCAGTTCCATGTTTTCTCCTTGGGTATCTGTTCACGGTTATCAGTTCACAGCTCACAGTATTTTTAACGAACGATGCAACGCTTGAAGGATTTATATATATTGATTTCAACGCTGTTAAATCCTCAGCAGAAGCCCCCTGTAGGTATCCTCTGCCTTCTGTTTTTCGCAACCGTGAACCGATAACTGTAAACCGTGAACGGCTTCATCCTCGAGTGGGTTAGGCTGTGAGAAGAAGGAATATCAGATGCCTCTTCCCTTTGCTCAAAAGGCCGGGTGGGTCAAGACAAGTATACCCGATCAGGCCAAATCTTCAAGGGCTTCGCCCATCAGTTGGGCAATGGGCAGCTGCCTGGGGCATCGGGCCTCTGCAGCCGAGTAGTCTGCCTGGATCATCTGCTGCCGGACATCATCGGGAATGGCGGCGAAGCGATGCCGGGCATCGTTCAGATCCCCGTAGCTGCGGGCATACATGAGATAGCGCATGACGTCGCCTACAGGGACGTTTTTGGCGATGGCGTCCTGGCAGATCTGCGTGCAGCCGGCGCAATAGTGCGAGAATGTCTTTTGGGCATACCGCTCCAGGTGCTGCCGGTCGTTATCGGTCAGCGTCGTGCGGTCAACTGCCGCGGCAATGTTGGCCATGAGAATAGCCATGGTTGGCATCTGGGAGCAGATGGCTGAAATCTGCGGATTCTCCCACACCGCCTTGAGCTTGGCCTGTTTGTCGGTAAAGCCTTTCTTCACGAAGCGGCCGGCCAGTTCCAGTTCCCGGGAAGTGTCGGTATCCACGGCGCCGCCGCCCTGGGTCTTCATGGCGGTGAGCCCGATGCCGGCGTCAATGCAGGCCTTTACCGCGGCCTTCATTTTCTCTTCGTGCATCAGCCTGAAATTGTAGGTCATCATGATGCCGTCGATCCAGTCCAGCCGGGCGGCATCCAGCAGGCATTGCTCCATGTTGGAATGGGTTGAAAAGCCGAAGAGGCGGATCTTGCCTTCGGCCTTCTGTTCGACCGCCCACTCGCGCATGCTGCTGTCCATCGTGTCGGCGTCCCGGATGGCATGCACGAAAAAGAGGTCGACGTGATCGGTATTCATCCGTTCCAGGGAGGTGTCCAGGTCGCTGCTCATGCCCCGGCTGCTCCGGGAGGTGGATTTGGTGACCAGGAAAATCTTCTCACGGTGTTCGGGGTAGCTCTTGAAGTAGTGGCCGATACCCTCCTCGCTGCGACCGCCGCTGTAAACATGGGCCGTGTCCCAGTAAGTGACCCCCCAGCGAATGGCCTGTTTGAGCATGGTCTGGTTGGAGGGGATGTCGAACATGCCCCCCAGGGAGAGGATGGGGACCTGGATGCCGGATCTGCCGAAAGGCCGCGTGGGGACACCCGTTACTTCGGCCGCGTCGGCCGGCGTGGCCGCCCGAACCGTGCTCCGCCCCACCAGGGGCGTCAGTGCGGTGCCTATTCCGGCGGCGCCGGCGGTTTTGATGAATGAGCGTCGGGAGATATTGGTGGTTTTATCTTTCATATGGTCACCTCTGTTTGGTTTGGGATACTGTCGATTGAATAGAAAGCAAAGAAGCCCTTATTCGACGGTGGATGTGGCCGGTTCATCAATCAATACCCATCTCTTTTCAAATTACTATCAATGTGTTCATTTTCTTGTGCGGCCAAGAAAACGAACCAAAAGAAACCGCCCGCGTCACGGTTTATCCTTGTGCTTCTCCCCATCGGCGGGGCCTGTGGAACTCGCTGCGCTCAGACAGCCACAGGCCCTTGATCGCCGATGGCTGCGATGCTCAGGCCCATGACGAAGGGGCCAAAGGAGTCGCCTTCGGCTCAATCGGATTGATAGCCTGGCCTCAGCCTATTCACCTTAATTATTTAAACCTATAACAACAGCCGATGGCGCCGTTCCCGCGTTTCGTTCTCCGCGGTCACGCGGATGGCTCGGCGGCCCTTGACCGGGCATTCGTGTTCACAGACACCACAGCCGATGCACTGGGCCGGGTCCACAAAGGGCAGTTGCAGCCGCACCAGCAGGGTGATCCGGTCTGCCCCTGCCGCACTTGCCGTGAATGAGTGACCCTCGAGGGTAAGACCACCGGGGCCGATATCGACGATTCTGGCGGGCGGCATCCCGGGGTTACCGTTTAGGGATACAAAATAGTCTCCGGTGGCAAATCGGTCGGAAGGCAGCGCTGGACCGTCGAATGTCAACCGGTTTCCCTTCAGGCTTCGAAGGCGCAAATCGCCGTCCAGGCGAACCGGTCGAAATTCGATACGGGTGAAGATCGCCTTGGGACTCACCGGGCAGTTTTCCTGGCAGACGATACAGGGACGGTCCATGGCCCAGGGCAGGCAGCGGCCCTGGTCGACGAAAGCCATGCCGATGCGGATGGGACCCTTGGGTTCGAAACTGCCCTTTCCCAGCCGTTCGTTAATGGAGATCGGCCGGATGGCGGCTGTGGGGCACAGGTTGCCGCAGGCGATACAGCCGTGCTGGCAGCCGCTGGTGCCCATGCGAAAATTAAGCATCGGTGTCCAGATGCCTTCAATACCGGCCTGAAGGCCGGCCGGGTGGATCACGTTGGTCGGGCAGACCCGCATGCACTGGCCGCACTTGATGCAGCGCTGGAGAAACGCTTTCTCCGGCAGGGACCCCGGCGGACGGATGACGGCCGGATTCCAGGCGTCGCCGGTCATACCGGCCAGCCGTGCCAGAGGAACGGCAGTCACCCCTGCTGCCAGGACGGCCACCAATTCTCTTTTGGAGATATCCGGCACAGCAACCTCTCCTGCAGCCGATGGATCAAGGTGATAGCCCATCACGCCGTGCCGGCAGTCCGCCAGGCAGTTCATGCACAATACGCACTCGGGGGTGCGGATGACGGCCGACGGTTCGCATCCGCCCTCGCAATACCGGTCGCAGTCTCCACAGGCGGTGCAGCCGTCGGCCTTCTGACCCACCCGCCACAGGGCGTTTTTCCCTATTACACCGAACAGCGCTCCCAGCGGACAGACAAACCGGCAGTAAAAGCGCGGGATGACCAGGTTTAAAAAAACCGTCGCCCAGAATATAGCTCCGATGGCAACCGCACCCGGGTAGAGTCGGCTGGCCGCGGTGAGGGAGATCAGGCGTCCGTCAACCAGCGGTAGCAGGGTCAGGTTCACCGACCGGTAAAAAAGCGGGATAGGGTCCAGCAATCCGGTCTGCAGGGATGCGGCCAGCATCCGGGAGCTGTCGGTGAAGATACTCAGGACTACCCAGCCGATGGTCACTCCTGCGACGCCGGTCACCCATCGAACACCGGAAATGGTTCGCAAACGAAGCGCACCTGCGCCAAGCAGAAGCAATGCAACCACAATTGCTGCAGCCAGGTAAGGCGATTGGATGGGAACATTCAGCAATCGGCTGATGAGGGTACCGGCTGTTGCACCGAGCAGGAAGACGAGCAGGTTGTATTTGACACCCTGGCCCCGGCGGTAGCGGTTGGCTGCGATCCTCCACGATGCACGACGACCCAGATTGGCCAGCCATCCCACGGCCTGGTGCAGGGCCCCGAAGGGGCAGAGCCAGCCGCAGAAAAAACGGCCCAGCAAAATGGTCAATACTACGGTTAAAAGGCCCCACAGCAGGCCGGCGTAGAGTGTTCCGGTAGCCAGAAGGGTGCCCAGGCCAACCAGCGGGTCAAGTTGGATCAGCCAGCCCACCGGCCACCCGCGCAGCTGCCACCACCGCTCGCCCAGGGTGGAAACGATGCAGAACCACAGGAAGAGCAAGAAGAAGAAGATCTGGCTGATGCGCCTGGCGGTGATTATCCTCATGAAACGTTTATCTCTTTTAAATATAGCGACCGATAGTCTGCTGTGCCCGCGCCCACGCTTTCGGCTTTGGCGATAAAGGGCAGATCCGCGGCCGTCCGGCCCAGAAGCGTGGCACCTGCGGCATCGGCGGCCACTGGATCGGTGCTCACGATCAGGGTGCCGGTGGGTTTGAGGTCGGACAGGGACCCCCCGGTGGGTCCGTTGGCCATCATGGACTGCGTGCCGTCCAGCACCACCACCGTGGGCCTGATCATCATGGCCAGTTCCTGGATGACGGTGTGGATATCCTGGTGAAAAATGTTGCGCCGCCCGCCCAGCAGGCCGTACCAATTTTTCAGGGTCATGGATGCGCCGCTTCGGTGGTGGTCTTTCACCGGGGCCATGCCGATGATGCGGTCTACCCGGGCCAGGGGTGCATACAGAACCGGCCAGTCCCGGATCAGGCGCCCGCCGGAAACGCTGAAACGCTGGAACAGGGATTCGCGCGGAATCACCACCTCGGCACCGGCCAGTCGGGCCGCCGCATCGATTCCGGTGAGGGCGAAGCAGGAGGCCGGGTCGTTGATGGGGTTGTCCGTCACGACCACCCGGGACGCACCGGCATCCAGGCACAGCCGCACCACGGCCGCCACCAGGTCCGGGTGGGAGGTGGCACCCAATGCAGGTGGCGAGGCAAAGGCCGCGTTGACCTTGAGCAGAACGCGTTCGCCTGGCTTGACGAAGGCTTTCATGCCACCCAGGGCGTCGAAGGCCTGCCGAACGGTTTCCGTCCGGTTAGTTCCGCGGGCGATGCATATTTTCCCGCTCAGTTCGGCGATGGAAAAATCGGGGATCTGCACCGTTTCCTCGGCATCGGAGAGGGCCGTGGGCGCATTGCCATCATAAAACCCGATGCCCAGGGCGCCAGTGGCGGCAACGGAAAGCCCGGCGCGTGTACAGCGCCCGATAAATTGGCGGCGGTTGATGGTTGCTTCGCTCAAGATAGTGCCCCTCGGTACTTCCATCTTTTTCTATGGTTTTCATCGGTTTCGAAATCGCTATTGCAATCGGATGTTGTGTTTGTTTAGGTGACAAATACTTTCTTTTCGATCCCGATCCCGATCCCGATATCGATTTATTCCCCCAACCGTTCCAGATGCCCGGCCAACCGACCGGCAATGGTTTTAGCCGGCTCCAGGCTGCCGGCTTCGTGAATACCGGCCAGGTAGCGCCCCCTGCTGAAGATGATTTCATAAGCGTCGAAAAACTGAATCACGGCTGCACCCTCAACGGGCAGGGGTGTATCAATGGTGCTGGCGCCATAGGACACCAACGTTTGCCGGTATTCAGCGGCCAGCGCGAAAGCGGCTTCGGCGGTCTGCCGGTCGGAGACAAATGCGGTCAAACGGGCGCCCTCGACCAGGTATTCAGCCGTATAGATGCGGTCCAGTTGTTCGTACCCGAAGGCGTTGGCGGTGACCAATTGAAGGCTTTCGGCTCGAAGACCGAGACCGGGAAACAGACCATTGCCGGGTGCGTTTGCCATTGTGGTGCCGCCGTGTGCCTTCACAAAGGCATGGGCCAGCAGACCGATGGCCTGCTGCAGCACCTCGGAGGCGTCTGTGCCGATGATTTCCAGGTAGAATTGTTCGTGGGCCAAGAATAGCGCGTTTTCCGTGATGTAGGCATTGGGGGCGATGCCGTCGGCCTGGGCGCCTTCCCGGCGCTGCATGCTGAAAACGGAGAAGGCGTTTTCCGGGGTGGCCATGTCGTAAACGAACACCTCCACCCACACCCCGGCGGATTCATCCATGCCAAACCGCTGGGTCTTCAGGGAAGCGAACCCGGACGAGAGGTAGAGATCGGCGCGACCGTTGATTTTTTCGTACAGCGTGTCCGGGTCGAAGCGTTCCTTAGGCCCAAAGGGGACGATGCCGGATGCAGTGGTATCTATCAACGCCGACTGATCCGATTCCGACGGCTGTGTGTGCGGCTGCGATTCCGGACGGAGGGCGACCACTCCTGGATTGACCTGAAACTGGCGAACGACCACGCCGGCGCCCACTATGGCGAGGAGGGCCAAGACAGCCATGGACAGGCGGGTTTCCAACTTCCCCGGTTTTTTGTGCGCAACTGACTGCATTGCCTTCACCGAAATGTGGGGTGCATCCATGCGACCATAGGGTTTATCCACCAATAGAAATGTTCCGGAGCGGTTTGTCAACCGTTAAGCGCTAACACCGCAGGAACGCCAAGGGCGGGATCAATGAATGGTTGGTTTGTCCTCATCATCGTTGCCTTTGCCGCTGATGACGGTGAACCGGGCACGGCGTTTTTTCCGGCTGGTCGCATCGCTTTTCCTGCGCCACCAGTCGGTGTCGAACCACCGGGTCGGTGCACGGAAATAGAGCCAGGCCAGGCCGATGCCGCCCAGGTGGTAGGCGCCATGGACATTGGTTTGGGCCAGGAAGGTCAAGGCGGTGATGATTGTGGTGCCGTAGCTGATGTACTTGGCTTTGATGGGCAACACGAACATGAGCAGAATGGTGGCCTCAGGCTGCAGCAATCCAAAGACAACGATCAGTGCCAGCAGGCTTGGCATCATGCCGGCGCAAGGGACGCCAAAGGATGACAGTCCGCCGAAGATCAGGCAGGCTGACGCGCCGCCCAGGGCGGCGATGATGTACAGGCGCAAAAATCCGCGGGCCCCCAGGGCCGATTCGATGGTGCCGGCGAAAAAAAAGAAGACCAGGCAATTGATCAGAAACCCGATTGGCGCTCCGGGGTCGTGGATGACCGGGTGGGTGACCGCCTGCCAGATGTAAAAATACCCGCTTTTCAGCGGGCTGAGCGCCAGCCATTGATAAATCGGTATTTCCAGCCAGTGTTCGGCGATCAATTCCAGAACGTAAACTGCCGCATAGACAATCAGCATGATTTTGCCGACCGGTGTCAGTGAACTGCCGAATCCAATTGTTTGTCGATGACCGTGGGGAAACATGATCGGGTATGCCTCTCTTTCAGCCTTCATTCTCTTTATCAAAGGATATGGTCAACGCGTAGGCCCCGTCTTCGAAACGGCTGCGGATCGGATAGTCGCCCTTTTCGAAAACCTTGATCATGGCCTGGTTGGTGGCCAGCACGTCGGCGGTCATGCCCCGGGCACCGCGCTGGCATGCCAGGCGGGCCAGCGTCCGATACAGGTAGGTGGCAATGCCCAGACCCTGGTACTCCTCGTCCACGACGAAGGCCACATCGACGTAAGGCTTGTCCTTGTGGCGGGCGAAGCGGGCCTCGGCGATGATCCGGCCCTGGCCCGGCGGCCCAACCAGGCCCACCACGGAGAGCACATCCCGGTAGTCCACATTGACGTAGGCCTGCATCTTGGCGTGGGGCATGGTTTTGACCGGCGTGAAATAGCGGTAGTAGATGGCCTTGTCCGAAAAGCGGTAAAAGAGGCGGCGCATCTCCTCCTCGTCGGAGGGTTTGATGGCCCGGAAGCGAACCATTGTGTCGTTCTTGAAGGTGTGCCGTTCGCTTATTTCAGACGGGTAGAGATGGGCGCTTTCGGCCAGGAAAATCTGGTCAGGGTAAATGATATGTTCCGCCTTGGCCTTCTCGACCAGAGCCGGCCGGTCGTCAGGATGGGCGATTTCGATGAGGGCCTGGGCCCGTTCCCGCAGGGTCCTGCCGGAAAGGGAGGCGATGCCGTATTCGGTGGCGATCATGTTGACCGAGTCCGGCAGGTTCAATTGGTTGGGCATTTCCTCGATGGAGAGGCGAACGTTGTTTTCCCCCTTGAGGTTGCGGCTGGGCAGGGCGAAGATGGTAAACCCGCCCTCCGATATCTCTGCGCCGTTGAGAAAATCCATGGCCTGGCCCGGTCCGGAGGTGACCTGACCCTTGCCGGCGTGCATGGCGATGCGTCCGGACAGGTCCACCTTGCGGGCCGGGAAGATGGTTACGAAACGAGGGTTTCTGCCGATTTCCATGGGGGTGAAGACCTTGTCGATGCTCTGAAATTCGACCCGGGGGTTGCGGTCCAGCCAGCGCATCAGCTCGGATGAGCCCATGGCATAGCAGGTGAGGGATTTGCCGCGAAAGGCTTTTTTGCGTCGGTTGGAGACCGCACCGCTTTTGACCAGGGTCATAACGGCATCGGTGATAAAGGGGGTGTGGATGCCCAGGTCTTTCTTGCCCACCAGGTGCCGGGGCAGGGCGTCAAACAGGGGACCGAAGGTGAACCCCAGACAGCTGCCGTCTTCGATCACCGAGGCCACGTTGGCCGCCACCCGGTCAAAAACATCGTCCACCGGCCAGCAGGAGAAAACCGGTGCCGGCTCGGTGCTTTCCACCAGCAGGTCAAATTCATCCACAGAAACGAACGTGTCGCCATAGGTGCGGGGAATGTCAGCATTGATTTCCCCGATGACCACCGACGCCTGGGCCATGACCTGCCGACCTACATCCACGGCGATGCCCAGCGAGCAGAGCCCGTCTTCATCCGGCGGGGTGATCTGGATCAACGCCACATCCATGGGCAGCTGCCGGCTTTTGATCAGCCACGGAATGGCCGAGAAACGGCTGGGGATCAGATCCACCCGTCCGGCGGTGATGGCCTCGCTGGCCACCCAGCCGGAGAAGAAGGTTTTCAGCCGATACTTGTTGGAGCGCAACTCTTCTAAAGAGATGATATCTCCGAAGCTGAGGATCTGGATCAGGGTAAGGTCCTGAAGATTCAAGGCATCAGAGGCCATGAGGCGCTTGACCAGGGTGCGGGGTTCGGCAGCGCCGGTGCTCAGGAAAATGTTCATGCCCGGTTCGATGCGGGCCAGGGCCTCATCGGGTGTGACCTGTTTTTGGCGCCAGTCGGTTTCCTTGAGTGCGGTCATCTTATCTCCATTTTTTTAAAGCCAGAGGTAATTTGCTTCCAGGCGTCTTTCACCCTAACCATCAATGTTGAGAAAACAATCGACGTCAGGGGGATCAGGTGCTATGCAGCACCAGTTGTATTCAAGATCAGTCAGCCGGAGGCCCCTAACCATGAAATACGATTTTGACCGGGAGATCAACCGCAAAGACACTCAGTCTGCCAAATGGGGCCTGATTCAGGATCCGGACAACCCGTCGCGCTGGCATGCCACCGACGAGTATTCCGGTGAAAACCGGGTCTTGCCCCTGTGGGTGGCGGACATGGATTTTCCGGCTCCCCAGCCGGTGGTGGATGCCCTGGTCCGGCGTGCGCAACACGGCATTTACGGCTACACGATCCGGACGGCAGACCACGACCGGGCCGTTGTGGATTGGATGAAACGCCGCCATGGCTGGTCGATCCAGCCGGGCTGGATCGTCTCCACACCAGGGGTGGTGCCGGCGGTCAATTTTCTCGTGCGTACGTTCACCCAACCGGGTGAGAAGGTGCTGGTTCAGCGGCCGGTGTACTATCCTTTTTTCAATGCCATTGAAACCAACGGCGCCGAGATCCTTTCCAGCAGCCTGGTTCTCGATCGGGACCGCTACGAAATGGATTTTGACGACTTCGAAAAAAAGGCGGCCGATCCGGCAACCACGCTCTTCATCCTGTGCAGCCCCCACAACCCGGTGGGCCGCGTGTGGACCCGCGAAGAGCTGACCCGCGTCGGGGAGATCTGCCTGAAGCACCGGGTGTTTGTGGTTGCCGATGAGATCCATGCGGACTTGGTATACAAGGGAACCACCTTCACGCCTTTTGCCGCCATCAGCCAAGAGGTGGCCCACAACACGGTGGTTTGCACAGCCCCCAGTAAAACCTTCAACCTGGCCGGCCTGCACACCTCCAACATCATCATCCCCAACCAAAGATTGAGACACCGTTTCCAGAAGACCCTAAACAGCATCGGCATGGGCAAGTGGGCCTCTCCCTTTGGCGTGCTGGCCTGCGAGACCGCCTACCGGGAAGGGGAACCATGGCTGGAGCAGGTGATGGCGTATATCGAAGACAACCTGGACTATCTTCAGGGGTTCATCGGCAAGCATGTTCCAGGCATCCGGGTCATCCGGCCCGAGGGCACCTACCTGGTGTGGCTGGACTGCCGGGGGCTGGGGCTGGACAAGTGGGCGCTCAAGCACCTGATGCTGGGAAAAGCACGAATTTTTATGGACGAAGGGTTTATCTTCGGGCCCGAAGGCGACGGGTTCGAGCGAATCAACATCGCCTGCCCGCGGTCGATTCTGCAGGACGCCCTGGTGCGTATCCGGCGGGCAGTTACCGGTTGAACATCACAAATCCAACCAGGATCAGCGCCATGCCCGCCAGGTGGAAGGATTTCAGGGATTCTCCCAGGAAGATGATGGCCAGGATGGCTGCAAAGACGGGGATCAGGTTGATGAACAGGCCGGTGCGGTTGGCGCCGATGACGGCGACCCCC
This sequence comes from uncultured delta proteobacterium, assembly GCA_963697405.1. Classification (GTDB taxonomy): domain Bacteria; phylum Desulfobacterota; class Desulfobacteria; order Desulfobacterales; family Desulfosarcinaceae; genus Desulfosarcina. The sequence continues at coordinate 180,652 of CAVONY010000043.1, forward strand.
CGGTTCCAGCAAAAATAGGCCACGATGGATGGAAAGAGGGCCACGTAGCCGATGCTGCCGGCCACGCCGGGGGTAAGTGCGAACGTCCCGACGGCCGATATTTCCCACAGGTAGAGCGGCAGCAGCCCCAGGCATCCGAGGCCGAAGGTGTAAGTCAGAAAGCTCATGGGATGCATGTTCGGCCGTTTGGGCAAGAGGGCCGAGTAGAGCGCGTAAAGAACCACCGCCACGATCATCAGCAAGTCTCCCTGCGCCAGGGCCAGGTCGATCAGTGCCTGCCAGCGGCCTTTGAGCACCACGACCCCGGCACCTACGACACACAGCACTACCCCGGCGGCCTGAATCCCGGAGACCCGCTCCCCATATAGAATCAGGGAAATAACAATGATCACTGCCGGCATGGTGGTCTGGATCAGGGCACCGTTGATGGCCGTCGTGGTGTGCATGGCCGTGTAGAGCAAGGTGTTGAAAATGGTGACCCCGAACAGGGCGAGCAGCCCCAATATTTTCCACCCGGCCAGGGCCGTTTTCCAGTCGCGTTTGACGTAGGGCCAGGTCAGGGGCAAAAGAACCATAAAGGCCACCATCCATCGCCAGAAAGCCAGTGAAACCGGCGGAATCAACTCGGCCACACCCTTGGCCAGCACGATGTTGCCCGCCCAGCACAAGGGGGCCACGGCCACCATGAGAAACGCGGGAAGATTGGATTTAGGGCTTGCTTTCATGGGTGCTGCCGGTCTCCGTTGAACCGCTCAAAACGGGATGTGGGACGTCGTCTGGCGACACCCGCTGAGAATCACGACCTTGTACCCGAACCCACGGGCTTTTGCAAGGTGCCCGGCGTCGACGGAAAGCGCCGTGTCCGTCAGTGGATCGTCGAATCTTCGTCAGATCCCGGATACCAGATGGCCTGCGGTTATTTTGACTTTCCTTAGCCAGGCGTTTGCGCTGGTATTCTCTCACCTCCGCCGGCCAACTGGCACCGCTTTGCCTTCGCCGGTGAAGTGCGTTGACACCGACTTCGGTTTGCGTCATAACACCGTGAGCAACCATCCACGGAAAAACCAGCCACGATCAACAAGGGAGGAACCACCATGAAGCAGGGCAAATGCCCCAAATGCGGGTCAGTCAACATCTATTCGGCCGAAGACCTTCCCCTGAAAAGCGGTCCGTTCGGCAGCAACTCCATTCCCGTCAGCTCTGACAGCCATGGCTGCCCTGGACAACTATGTGTGCGTGGACTGCGGCCTGGTAGAGAGCTACGTGACCGACGATTACATGCTGAAGAAAATTTCCCAGAAATGGAAGTCGGTGAATGGCACGGCAGATCAAAAGGATTGATTATTTGACATCGCCAATTAACTTTTTTTCCAGGAATGATAGCACATAGGTAATCTGATGCCGTTTCCCTTTTCCAGCAGCCGCATCAGCGGCATTCGCCATTTCGGGCTGATCTCGCGCGTGCTCATCAAACACGGCATGGGTGAAATCGCCGATCGACTGAGGGGGCGAACCGGCAGCAAGATCAAAACCGGCCTCCCCGATCCTGTGCGCATTCGTCGTACCCTGGAGGAACTGGGACCCAGCTTCATTAAGCTTGGCCAGCTCATGAGCACGCGTGGCGACCTCTTTCCCCCGGAATATATCGATGAATTTTCCAAACTGCAGGATCAGGTCCCGCCGGTGCCCTTCGAGGGCATCCGCCGGCTGATCGAGACCGAGCTGGGACAACCGCCGGATCAGCTTTTTAAAAGCATTGACGAGACGGCCATGGCCGCCGCGTCCGTGGCCCAGGTGCACACCGCCCGTTTGAAAACCGGTGAGAAAGTGGCCGTGAAGGTGATCCGGCCGGGGATCGAAAAGCGCATCCGCAAAGACATCCAGCTCATGTACTACTTCGCCGCCCGGTTCGAACGAAGCTTCGATCTGGGCCGCATCGTCGGGGCGGTCAACCTGGTCAAGGAGTTCGAACGCACCATCTTCCGCGAACTGGACATGCTCATCGAGGCCGGCAACATCGAGCGCTTCACCCGCAGCTTCAAAGAGATCGATGAAATATACATCCCAAAGGTGTACTGGGACCTCACGGCCAAATCGGTGCTGGTGATGGAGCACATCGAGGGGATCAAGATGGATCGCGTGGACGAGATCCGGCGCCACGGTATCGACCCCCAGGAAGTGGCCATGATCGGTCTGCGGTCTTTTTCCCGCCAGCTTATGGCCGCCGGCATCTTTCACGCCGACCCGCACCCGGGCAACACCCTCGTCATGCACGACGGCCGGGTGAGCCTGGTGGATTTCGGCATCGTCGGCTACCTGGACGAAGAGACCATGATGCAGATCGCCCACCTGTTCCTGGGTTTTGCCGAGCACGACTACGACATGGTCATGGAGGCCTTCGAGGCCGCCGGCCTGCTGGATCCCCGGACCATGGATCTGAACAGCTTTCGAATGGACCTCAAGGATATGGCCGAGCCTTTTTACGGACGGTCCCTGAAGACCATTTCGGTCAAGGATGTCTACTACCAGACCATGCGGCTGGTGTACAAGTACCGCATCCGGCTGCCCCGCAACCTGCTTTTGCTTTTCAAGACGTTCATCCAGACCGAAGCCCTGGGCAAGATCCTGGGTTCCGAGGCCAGTTTGCTGGAGGTCACCCGGCCCTACGCCAAGAAGTTATTACAGCAGGGCTACGAAGCCCACAAAGTGTTCAAGAACGTGGGCAGGGACACAAAACTGTTTGGCGGTTACCTGCGCCAGATGCCTCACCTGGCCCACGGTCTGTTCAAACGTCTGGCCACGGAAACACCCAAATTCGAGATCGCCCACACCGGCCTTGAAGACACCTCCAGGAAATTCGAAAGAGGCATCAACCGACTCACCTTGGGGCTGGTGACTGCCGCTTCGCTGATCGCGGCTTCCCTGATTCTCAACTCCACCAGCAAAGTACTGCTCTTCGAGGTCGATTTTTTCGGTGTACAGACCCTTTCCGTCACCGATGTGCTGGGATTCTCCGGTTACGTCATTGCCACCTTCCTGGGCCTGTGGCTGGTTTTTTCGATTGTACGCTCGGGTAGGCGCTGATCCCATCTGACAGGATCTCAAGAACGGCCGCTGAAATATATCAGTCAATCACCCATTGCCACGAGGCTGGCAGATGCGGTATCCTATGCGATAAACTGAAATTTTAAAACGGGCGTGCCCATGCTGTTGAACCGAAAAATAGTGATGATTGTCGACCCATCGCCGATCTTCCGCCGCAAATTGAAAGCGGCCATCCAGACCATCGAAACCCTGGTGGACATCATCGAAGCGGATGACATCGGTCAGGCGGAGGGCATCCTGGGAAAGCAGCAGCTGGATGTTGTCTTTCTCGATATCGGGTTTCCCAAGGAGCAGGTCCTCCGGTTGGTAGACGCCTTCAAAGGCGCGGCAGGGGATCTGCGCCTGGTTGTGCTGGCCAGCCATGAGTCTGCGGCCGCCCAATCGGCCGGGCTGCAGGACCGGGCGGACTGTTGGCTCCCCAAGGAACAGGCCGTCGGGTTGCGTCTGGCCGATGTGATCCATGAAATGATCAGGCGGAGCTGAACGCCTTGCGCTTTTGACAAACAATCCGTTTTTAGGGCCGGAAAAATACCGACGCCGCCATCACGGATCGGGTCATGCGATAAGGGGCTTCAGCATGTAGATGATGTCACTTTCCCTGGACGGGTAAGGTGTCATGACGCTCTGGTGGTAGAGCGCTTCGACCGGGATGCGGTTGAGCATGGCCAGGGTGCAGGTGTTGATCAATCCGGCAGCGTTGTCCGACAGAACATGGGCCCCCAACAACTGCCCCTTCTCATCCGCCAACAACTTATAGGCCGCCGATGTCATCCCCACACGTCTGTAGGTCGGCCAGGTCAGGTTCTTACCGACACTTTTTTTATACACCACGCCCGCTTCTTCGAGCGCCGCTTCCGTGGCGCCCACCATCCCGTATTGGGGATAGGTGAACAGCACCGACGGCACGGCCGTATAGTCCATGGACGCTTCGTTTTGATCGCCGCAATGGCGGCTGACAATGCCGGCGGCCGCCACCTGAGCCTCGGCGTCCGCCACCCGGGCCAGTTGGATGGTGGCGGCACAGTCGCCCACGGCGTAAACGTGAGCATTCGTCGTGACCATTTCCTCGTTCACGGTGATACCGCGCCGTGTCGATTCGATCCCCGCCTTCTCCAGTTCAAGATCCGAAATATCCGGCGTCCGGCCGGCGCCATGAACCACGAGATCGGCGTCAAAGCGGCGGCCATCTTTTGTCGTAACCCTGAAGGCGTTACCGGTCTTTTCGATCGCGGTGATATTGACATCGCAGAGAGTCTCGATGCCTTCCGGAGCGGAAGCTTCCGTCAGCAGGCCAACCATCTCCCCGTCAAAAGGCCCCAGTGGTCGGGGGCCAGCTTCCAGGATCGTGCAGCGGGTATCCGTTGGCCCCAGCCGGACGGCAAAATGGGCGAACTCAAAGGAGATAAACCCCCCACCGATGAAAATGATCCGGCGGGGAAGCCGGTCCAGCTCCAAAAAATCGCTGCTGGTGACCATGTGCTGCGCACCGTCTATGGGCAATCGCATGGGAAGCGCTCCGGTGGCCAGAACGATAAAGCGGGCGGACAGTTCCTGATGGTCCACGGAGATTAAACGCCGGTCCGTGAACCGGGCACGCCCCCCTATCAAATCGATGCCGGCTTTTTTCAGCCCGTTGACCGTATTGTCCGGCACCCGTGATGTAAACCGGTTCTTGGCGTCACGCAGTTCGAGCCAACTGGCAACGGCGGCGGTAGTGATCCCTATATCTTCAAGATGACGGGAACGGGCCACGGTCTCGACACCTTCGTAGAACCATTTTTTGGCCTGGCAGCCGCTGAGCGCGCAGGTGCCCCCGGACCGCTGGCTGCGTTCCACCATCCCCACGGTCAGGCCGTTGCGATTCAATTCGTAGGCGGCGGTCTGGCCGGCGGTACCGGACCCGATTACCAATGCGTCATACTGCTTGGACATGCTCGCCTTTCTATCATTAACCCGGCCGACACGGCCAGGCCCGGCTCATACAGAACTGTCCGGACCCCGTCCCGCTGACGCCATGGTCCGCGGTCAGTCCAGGGACAGCTTCTCATCAGGGTCGCTGGGTGGCTGGGAGGGGCCGGAGATCGGTGAGCAGCGGGTTTCTGTCAGGCACCGGATCACCTGCTTTTGCTGCAGGGTCAAATTCTCGAAGCGGACACCGATGCCTTTGGGGTCCCGGCGGACCACCGTCCCGTTGATGGCGCAGGTGCGCTCCAATACAGGAGACGTAAGCGACATGGTGAGCCGCTGGCCCACCTTGATGGGCTGTTCGGTTTCGATGTAGGCGCCCCCCTCGCTGATGTCCCGCATATAGCATTGGTAGGTCCAGTCGCTGATGTCATAATCCACGCCCACCAGGCAATCGTAACGGCTGTGCTTGCGCTGGTTGGGCCGCTGGCTCTGCTTTTCATCCACCATCCGACCACTCTCCAGCAGCATGTTCATCAGCGATGTGGTGATCTCCCGCGGCTTTTCCCGGGGTGCATAGTCGATATCGATCAAAACGTTTTCCCAGGTGAGAATGTGCAGCAGGGCAGGCTTGCCCGTCAGCAACCCCATCTTGGCGGCGGCGGGCTTGCCGTCTAAAATGTAGATCGATCCGGTTTTGCCTTTGGCCGTGACCTGCAGGGTGCAGGAACGACCCTCCAGTTCCAGCATCTGGAGAAATGAGGAGAGTGTGAGCCCCCGTATCTGGCCGCCGTAGTCGATCTGCAATTCGGTGAAGATTCGTTTGGTGAGCATGCTGATGTCCAACGCCTGATCGAAGTGAATGACCGACGCCATCTGCTTGATCTTGGTGCGGAGCATGGCCGACGCATTGTTGGTCATAAAAATGACGCGGGTTTCTGGATAATCAGCCCCCAGCAGCGACAACAGCTCGAAGGCTTCCATTTCGGACATGTGCATGCCGGTGATCAGGACGTGGATGTCCTCCCCGGCAAGGATTTCCAGGGTTGTTTGGACATTGGCCGCGGAGAGGACCTGTAAAAAACTGCTGTGGCTTTTCAGCAGCCCCACAAACGTGTGGAGCATGATGGGATCGTTGTCGACGACAAGGATGTTCTTCATCGAGTGTGGGCCTCTGTTGGTTCTATCAGTCGTTAGCGGCGTTTCCTGATGAGCTGTGCACGGTCATCCGCCGAGTTTCTATGGTTTCGGTATCAGGGTGAAGGAAATGGTGCCCGGGTAAGGGAACCGGTCCATCCTGTGGATGCCCAAATCCTCCAACTCCGGGTAAAAAGAGCATTTTTCCGCCGGAAAAACAAACAGTTTTTCAAAACCGGATAAGGTGGCCTCATAACCCAGCGGGGCAAATGCATCGGTGATTGCCGAAAAAACACCGGTTAGTTTCCAGCGGTCCTGCACGATGATGTAAATCTTCGGTTGGCTGAAGGCACCGGGATTGTTGAGATACTGCTCCCAGGGGGGGTAGCCGTTGAAAGCCAGAATGTTTTTCTTCTCTACCTCCTTGATTCCCATGAAGCTGCCCGCGCCGAAACTGTCCAGTTTGAGATCGGCGCCAAACCGACCGTAAAGCGCGTTCATCATGTCGGCCAGCAGAGATTCGAAAATGGGCACTGTCAGCAGCGGTGTGCTCGGTTCGGTGTCGGGGTAGAATGTCAGGTGGGCGCCGACAATGCTCACCGATCCTTCGGTTTCACGCCGCTGGCTCAAGCGCAGCGAAACCCGGTGAGCGCCCCTTTGAACCGAAACCGTGTGTTCGATCAGGGTCCCGAAATCAAACGTCTTTTCAATTTCTGCCGGCATGTCGGTAGCCGCATGGGCGACCGGACTGCACGGATCCGGTAGATAAACCAGAGCAAGTGCCAACAGGGAGATGAAAAAGCTGACGTTCATGGCAACCCTCGATTGATGGCTGTCGATTCAGCGTTCTTGAGAATGATGGAATGGGTCTTTTTGGCGCATCAGGCGGCGCCACTGACAGCAAAGCCGCTGGGCCCGATACCGGTGGCCGAAGAGGTGCCGGCTATTTTTGCCAGGTAGGTGTTGCCCAACGTGTTGATATGGTCACTGATGTTGTCGAAGTAGTTGAAGTGAAGCTGCTCCTCGTCGATCGTCTGCTCGAACAGCTTCATGCTCGTGCTGTCCCCGTTTTCGCGGCAGATCAGAAGAAACTGGTTGTAGATGTCGATGGTATTGTCCTCGAGGCCGGCATCAAAGGTAAAAATTTGTTCGACCTTCTGGCCCTTGGTAACCTTCTGGTCGGGTTCTGTAGTGGGCTCGCCTCCCAGTTCCTTGATCCTTTCGGCAAAGCCTTCCGCGTGGCGCATCTCGTCGATGGCGATCAGCTTGACCTTTGCGGCCAGCTCGCCATAGTCCTTGTCATCCAGGTTGTAATGCTGGTTCATGTACTGGGTGATGGCCGTCAATTCCATGGACCGGGCTTTGTTGAGCACCTCGATAACCTTTGCCTTTCTTTTTTCCCTTGCCGTTTGAGCCATTTTCAATCTCCTGTGTGTGAATGGGTTTAGGATCGTTTGCCGTATTTATAGAATGTCGACCATTACTTCGTAATGATCGAACGGGGGCATAATGCAGGCGCCGGCAAACCGGGTTCGGGCGGTATCGACCATTTCGCGGGCGTTGGCGGCCCCTTCGGCAACGGGGTCTGCGGCGCGGTGCATGCGTTGCCGCAGCAAATCGGGCACGGTGATGCCGGCCACCTTGGTGTGCAGAAATTCCGCGTGCCGGGGTGTGCGCAGGGGGAGGATGCCCATGATGACGGGGATGTCGATACTTCTGATGGCCTCGGCGATTTCATCGGCTCCAGGTTCGTCATAAACGGGCTGGGTCACTGCAAACTGGGCGCCGGCGTCCACCTTCCGCCGCAAGTGATCCACTGCCCTGGCCAGGCCGTTGTTTTCGGGGTGGGTGTCAAAAACCACACCGGTCTGCAGGCCCGCTTCCCGGGCCAAGCTTACCAATCCGTAGACATCGGTATCCCGGACGTCGGTCGTATTTCCCCGGTCCTTGAAGGCCACAAAATCGCCGGTGGCCACCAGTACTGTTTCAATGCCGAGCGCTTTGGCCCCCCACAATTCGCCTTGCAGGCTCAAGCGGTTGTGGTCCCGGGTGGTGAGGTGCAGGATGGCCGGTTTTTTTGTGCGCTTCTGGATCATGGCGCACAGGGCCATGGCACTCATGCGGGGTTTGGCTACAGGGTTGGTGGCAACGCTGAAACCGAAGAATGACAGCGCAGTCAAGGATTCCAGGGCAGAAATGATTTTTTCCGGGTCCGATCCGTCCGGGGGTACCACCTCTATAGTGACGACGAACGATTCGTTAAGCATGTCCTTCCTCTTCCTGAGTTGGCTTCGGTGGTGATGTCGTGCTTAAAGAGGCGACAGACGGCGGTTTGGGTAACGATATGGATATGGGCATCCAGTCTGCTCGATAGAGCCGTCGAGCCTGGGCTAAGTCGGTTTTCATGGGCGTTGTCGCAGGTTCTGGCCGGTGCGGGCACCTTGTCGGGGTGTCTGTTACATCGGGGTGCCGGTCGCTGTTCGTCGAACAAAATTTAATCCATAGTCTATCTTTCCAGCAGCCTCAGGTCAAGCACGGATGATCTATACTGCCAATCGCGTTGGTTGCCTGAAAAAGTATTCCTTCCCGTCGGTGCAGGATGACCCGGGTTGCCGAATAGTGGCGATCCCGTTCGATCAAGGTTAATTCAAAATGGCGCTCATCAAGAAGAATAAGTACAAATCGGTAGCTATAAGAAATAAAATACATAACTGTAGCTTGCGTATGGCTTTTCGTTTTTGTGGCGGGTTGGCATAAAACAAAATATATCGGGACGTTGATATTAATCGTAGATGATGGCACGGGGTTTGATTGTCGAATAGATATTATCCCATATTATCTTTGAGGTCGAATCCTATGTTAGCGATCAATAATATCAATTGGAATAGAGAAATCTGGCGTAAAATACTCAACAGCGTGGCTGCCAAATATGACTGCGGCGTTCACTTCACCCTCGACGCCGGCCGGATAAATTTTGAAGGAAATCCAGATTGTGCCGAAGAGATCGTCAAGGAGGCCTTGTCCTTGTTTGGCGGCAATGCATGGTTACCGATGGTAAACGCTAACGGGCTTGCCCGGAAAGGTTAATCTCCCCTTTTTCCCCGACATGGACATTGGGCCGCAGGCCGCCGAGGTCGAGTTTGGCGTTGAGCTCATAGGCTATGGTATCCCGCTGTGCGTTCATCAGATCGGCAAAAAAGCGCATGCTGCTCAGCAGGCTGGTGGTGGCAATCAGGGTCACATCGCCTTCTCCATAGCCGTCGATTGTTGGCAGATTGTTGGCGACGCCCGTCAATATTTTGTGCCCGTCAAGATTCAGGCTGTAGGCGATCCCTTGAAGCTTCAACGCCGATCGATTGGGGTTGATGATGTGAAGGTCGATTTCGAATCGCGGCGCGATGCTGTCCGATGGCAGTGCCCGGATGGCGCTGACGCTCACGCTGGGTGTTTCGTAATCGGGGTGGAGGGTGGCGCAGCCCGCGATCATCAGAACCGTTGACGCAAGGATCAGGATCCAGTGGCATCGGGGCATCGGTATTCTCCTTTCGGGTGATTTCACCCGGGAACCGCCTATTTTCCCATGATCATCAGCAGCGGGATGAAAACCAGGCCTGCCAGGGCCAGGTAGAGGCCGTTCAGTACCCGCTGATATTTATATCGGGTCGTTTCGTCCGGTTCGCTGAGGGTCAGTTGCTTGAACCGCCGGTAATCGTCGAGCCATCCGGTCATCAAATCCACGTGATGTCCCTTTTCTTTCAGCGTCATCTTAATCTGCTGAAATGAGTGCAGGGTGAACACGATGGAACCGATCAATCCAATACTCAGCCAATTCATAATAGCCGCCTCCTCATGTCCCTTATTCCGCGCATTTGTTTATTGACTGTCCCCCGGCTGGCAATCCGGCGTAAAGTAGCAGATCCTACCACACATTCAATCATCGGGCCACCGTTCAGTTCGACTTTGTCAGTTTGATTTTCTGGGTTTGGCCCGTGCCGTGGGAGGGGCACTCAGCGGATTATCCGGCCAGAGGTGTTTGGGATAACGTCCTTTGAGCGCTTTTTTTACCTCGGGGTAGCTGTTTTGCCAGAAACCGGCCAGGTCCCGGGTAATCTGGGCGGGGCGGCCTGCCGGTGATAGCAGGTGCAGCATCACGGGCATTCGGCCTCCGGCGATGGCCGGGGTTTCTGTGGCGCCGAACATTTCCTGAACCCGTGCGGCCAGCACCGGTATCGGTTCGCTGTAGTCGACGGGTAGGCGGGAACCGCTGGGCACCGTGATGTGGGTGGGGGCCAGTTCATCGATCTGGCGCTGTTGCCGCCAATCGAGAAGATTACGTAACGCGTTGGAAAAAACCTTCGTTCCCAGATCTTTCAATCGTGTCATGCCGGAAAGATAGGGCGAAAGCCAACTTTCCAGGGTGCTGGAAAGCGCAGCATCGCAGACATCAGGCCAGGGACCGCCGTCTGCATCGATCCGTGCCAGCAGCATGACCCGAGTTTGCCAGGACCGCAGGGTCCGCGTCCAGGGAAGGATGTCGATGCCGTTTTCACGAATACCGGTGATCATGGCGGCCATCACGGCTTGGGGGTCGGGATTGATCAGTATTTCGGTTTCCATGGTGAGTTCACCCAAAACTCGCCTGCGAACCGCCGATACGGCCTGCCGCTGGGAATCCCAGTCCACCGATTCCAGCCATCGGACCCGGTGTGCGAACTGCTCCAGCAGGTCTTCTTTATCGATAGCGGCTGCCATGAAGATGCGGGCCTCCCGTCGGTCGCCGTCCGTGCGCGCCGCCACCAGGTATTCACTGGAACTCAGCGGTTCGGGTGGGTCGAAATAGGCACCCCGGCCGCTGGTGAGCAAAAAACGGCCCGGGCTGTCGGGCCGTTGCCGGGCAATGCGGTCGGGGTAGGCCCAGGCCAGCAGCCGGCCCGGATCGGATGCCCCGTTGGTTTTGTCGCTACTGCCCAACCGGTGTTGAAGCACTGCCGACACTTTCAGAATATGCTTCACTGCGGATGTATCGACGTTACAGCCATTGATGTGAAATGGCCTCTTCGCCCGGTAGGCTTGCAGTGCATCCAGCCTCAATCTCAGGTCGGCATCGCGCTCCCGGCTTATAAAATGAAGGGGGTCCCGTTCACTCAAGATGGCTGCAGTGTCACAGGCGGTAAGACCCACCTTGTCTTTGCGGGCCGCCAGAATCATGTGGGCCAGGCGGGGGTGCAGAGGCAGATCCGCCATATGCCGACCGTGTGCGGTGATTTTCCCGCGATCGTCAAGGGCTCCCAGGTCCAGAAGCAACTGACGGGCCATACCAAATGCCGGGGTTGGCGGTGGATCCAGCCAGCCGAGGGCATCTGGGGCCTCAAGCCCCCAGGCAGCCAATTCCAGGGCCAGTCCGGCCAAATCGGTGTCGAGGATCTCCGGTCGGTTGTAGGGCACGAGCGTATGGTGGGCCGCTTCGTTCCACAGCCGGTAGCAGATGCCCGGACCCATGCGCCCGGCCCGCCCCCGGCGCTGGTCGGCCGATGCCCGGGACACCGGCAGCGTCACCAATCGGGTCATGCCGCTGCCGGGATCGAAGCGCGGCGCCCGCTGCAATCCGCTGTCCACCACGACACCGATCTGTTCGATGGTCAGGCTGGTCTCGGCAATGGACGTGGCCAGAACGATCTTGTGCTGTCCGGCCGGGGGCGGTGATATGGCGGCATCCTGCCGTTCACGGGGTAGACTGCCATAGAGCGGGGCGACATTCCACCCGCGGGGAAGATCGCCGTCTTCAAGCAGCCGGGCCACCCGTCTGATCTCCGGTGCGCCGGGCAGAAAGACGAGAAGATTGCCCTCGTTGGCCGCCACTGAACGCCGGATGGTCAGAGGCAACGGCCCGTTCGACGGGTTGGGCTGCCGGCCGGTCCACATGCCGGGTCTCTACAGAATAAGTACGGCCATCACATCGGATCAGGGGCGCATCATCCAGCAAGGCGGCCACCGCTGCAGGATCCAGCGTGGCGGACATCACCAGCAGCCGGAGATCGTCGTTGAGCACCCCCTGGATGTCGCGGCACAGGGCCAGCCCCAAGTCGGCATCCAGGCTGCGTTCGTGAAATTCGTCGAAGACGACCAGCCCAACGCCGGCCAGTGACGGGTCGCTTTGGAGCATGCGGGTGAGCACACCTTCGGTGACCACTTCGATGCGGGTGTGCGGACCCACCCGGCTTTCCATGCGCACCCGGTAACCCACGGTCTTGCCCACCGGCTGGCCCAGCAGAGATGCCATGCGATGGGCGGCAGCCCGCGCAGCCAGACGGCGGGGGGCAAGCAGCAGCAGGCGCTGGCCGGACAGCCACGCTTCCTCGAGCAGGGCCAGTGGCACGGCAGTCGTTTTGCCGGCACCGGGCGGTGCCACCAGCACCGCTGCGGGGTTGTCCCGCATTGCGGATCTGAGCCGTTCCAGGACTGCTGCCACCGGCAGGCGGCCGATTGCACCGGTATAGTCGGTATCTCCCATGGCGCCTGGCATACCACATTTCCTGTTGAAATTCACCGTGTGCACCGACGCGGTCTTTTCTGGGGAGATTGCCAGTGGATTGGTGCGCTATATATTCAATCCTTACCGGCACCCGCCATCATCTCTCTGAGAAACCGGCCGGTATAGCTGTTCTTCTCCATGGCAACTTCTTCCGGCGGGCCCTGGGCCACCATACGCCCACCCCCTTTGCCCCCCTCGGGACCCAGGTCAATGATCCAGTCGGCGGTCTTGATCACATCCAGGTTGTGCTCGATCACCACCACGGTATTGCCACCTTCCACCAGGCGCTGGAGAACGGCCAGCAGCATCTTGATATCCTGAAAGTGCAGGCCGGTGGTGGGCTCGTCCAGGATGTAAAGGGTGCGTCCCGTGGCCCGCTTGGCCAGTTCACGGGCCAGCTTGATGCGCTGGGCTTCGCCGCCGGAGAGGGTGGTGGCTGCCTGCCCCAGCTTGATGTAAGAGAGCCCGACATCCATCAAGGTGTCCAGGATTCGCCGGATGCGCGGAAGGTTCTTAAAAAGCTCCCGGGCCTGCATGACCGACAGGTCCAGCACATTGGCGATGGAGTGGTCCTTGTACTTGATCTCCAGGGTGGCGTCGTTGAACCGTTTTCCCCGACAGGTTTCGCAGGGCACATAGACGTCGGCCAAGAAGTGCATCTCCACTTTGATGTAACCGTCCCCGCTGCAGGCTTCGCAGCGTCCCCCCTTGACATTGAACGAATAGCGACCCTTCTTGTACCCGCGCATGTTGGATTCGGGAAGCTGGGCGAAAAAATCCCGGATAAAGTCGAACACCTTGGTATAGGTGGCCGGGTTGCTGCGTGGGGTGCGGCCGATGGCCTTCTGGTCGATGTTGATCACTTTGTCCAGATGCGCCAACCCGTGGATGGCCTTGTGCCGGCCGGTCTCCAGCATGGCGTTGTGCAGCTTGCCCGCCATGGCCGGGTAGAGAATCTGGTTGATCAGGGTGGACTTGCCCGCACCGGAAACACCGGTTACCGCCACCAGCAGCCCCAGCGGGATGTCCACGGTGAGGTGGTCCAGGTTGTTTTCGGTGGCGTCGACAATGGCGATCCGCCGGTGGCCGGCGGTTTCGACGCGGCGCCGGGTGGCCGGCGTTTCAATCTCATCCCGGCCGCTCAGATACCGGCCGGTGAGGGAGGCTTTGCGGCGCATGATCTGCTTAGGTGTGCCCTGGGCCACGATCTCGCCCCCCAGGTGCCCGGCGCCGGGACCGAAGTCAACGATCCAGTCCGACGAGGCCATGGTTTCCCGGTCATGCTCCACCACGATGAGGGTGTTGCCGATATCCCGAAGATGACGCAGGGTGCCCAACAGCTTGATGTTGTCTCGCTGGTGCAGGCCGATGGAGGGCTCGTCCAGGATGTAGAGGACACCAGTGAGCTCCGATCCCACCTGGGAGGCCAAACGGATGCGCTGGGATTCACCGCCGGACAGGGTGGGGCCTTTGCGGCTGAGTGACAGGTAGTCCAGTCCCACGTTGACCAGAAAACCCAGTCGGCCGGTAATTTCTTTGAGCAGTTCATCGGCGATGATCTTTCGGTTGCCGGTCAACTTCAATCCGGTGAGAAATTCCTGAGCTTCCCGAATGGTCATTTCGGTGACGTCGATGATGGAGCGGTCGCCAATCTTCACGGCCAGCACTTCGGGCTTCAGACGCCGGCCACCACAGGTGTCACAGGGCCGCGTGGAGAGGAAGCGGCTGTAGTACTTTTTGGCATTTTCCGATTCGGTCTGCGTATAGCGGCGCATGAGGGTGTTGAGCAGTCCTTCATAGGTCGTGGTATAGGACCCTTGAATTTTCTCTGCATTCCAGCTCACCGTCAGTTCACGCCCGCCGGAACCATAGAGAATCAGCTGCTTCTGCCGGTTGGACAATCGATCCCAGGGTGTGTCGAAGTCCACACCCCATTGTTCTTCCATGGCCCTTAATTGTTCGGCCGTCCAGGAGCCGTTCAGTTTTCCCTTGCCGGTGAAATGGCCTTGCCAGGGGATGACCGTTCCCTGACGGATGCTGAGCGTGCCGTCGGCGATGACCCGGTCTGCGTCCATGGCCAGCTTGGCACCGATGCCGTTGCAGTCCGGGCACATGCCCAGGGGCGAGTTGAAGGAGAAGATGGGCGGGTCCAGTTCAGGGTAGGCGACGCCGCAGCAGGAACGGGCCTCGCTCATGGGGATGTCGCCGCTGGCCATGCGGTGTGCGATGATGCGGCCCTCGCCCAGCCGCAGGGCGGTTTCCACCGAGTCGGTCAATCGTTTCCTGAAACTGCCGGCTTTGGAGATTTTCAGACGATCCACCACCGCTTCGATGGTGTGCTTTTTGTAGCGGGCCAGGGTCTGGACGGACTCGATCTCCTGCACCACGCCGTTGACCCGTACCCGGGCGTATCCCTGCCGTTGAAGTCGGGCCATCACCTCCTTGTGCTCCCCCTTGCGGCTGTCGATGACCGGTGCCAGGATGAGAATCTTTGTGCCTTCGGGCATTTCAAGAATGCGGTCAACCATACTCTGGGCGTCACCCTTGCCCACGGGGTGGTGACATTTAATGCAGGTTTGCTGGCCGATGCGGGCGTAGAGCACGCGAAGGTAATCGTAGATCTCGGTAATGGTGCCGACCGTGGAGCGGGGGTTCTTGCTGGCTGACTTCTGTTCGATGGAGATGGTCGGCGACAGCCCCCGGATGGTGTCGTAACGGGGCTTTTCCATCTGGCCGATAAACTGGCGGGCATAGGCGGACAGGGACTCCACATAGCGGCGCTGGCCCTCGGCAAAGATGGTGTCGAAGGCCAGGCTGGACTTGCCCGAACCGGACACGCCGGTGAAGACGATGAGCTTCTTTTTGGGCAGGCTGACATCGATCTGCTTCAGGTTGTGTTCACGGGCACCCTTGACCTCGATAGTATCCAGCTCCATGGTTTTTCTTTTCTTGCGGGGCCGGGTGACGGCCACGGGTACGTTTCCGTTGGGTCGGTTCTTCATATTTTCTTTCCACATCAGCTTCTTCGGTTGCCGTTTGGCTTTTCTTCGTGTGGTCTCATGGCAATAAAACCGGTTGCCAAAAGGTCGCGGGCTGTATAATGATTTGTGGAAAATAAGTATCGATGCCCCCCTTGTCCACGCCAGCCTTCACCGGATGAAGGAACAGACGCCAAAGGAACCGACGATGAGTCAAAACGCAACCGGCTCGGTTTACCATGAAACGTATCGCAACTACCTTGAACAGTTGACTTCCATGCGGTTTGACGGAAAAGAGGAGGTGCTGGGCATCACGTTGGATGGCGGCGCGATAGTGGTGCCCTATTTCGGACAGTCCATCCGATTGACTGCCGACGGACTAAAGAATGAGGCGGGACATCGTCCCGATTTTTCCGATTGCGTGGTGGTGTGCCGATACCTGATCATGTGTCCGCTGTTTGAGCCCAAGCAAAAAGAATGGGCGGCCTATCGGGATTTTCCCGATGCCGGCCCGCTGACGGTATTCTGGACCGACACCGTGGAGAGGCCGCTGGCCAGGACATTTTCAGGGCGTGTCAGCGCGCTTGAAAAGGCGTGTGACGCCCTGGGCGGCAGCATTCCGGATATGGACATCGCCTGCGACCTGTGCCGGCGCTTTACCCTGCTGCCAAAGATGCCCCTGCTGCTGGTCTTCAACGATGCCGACGACGATTTCCCTGCATCGGCCTCACTCCTTTTCGAAAAACGGGCATCGACCTACCTGGATGCCGAGAGCCAGGCTATTCTGGGCCAGGCGTTATCGAACCGGCTGCTCGCCGCGGCACGCGTTTGAACTGCCCAAGGCGGAACGGCTTCTCCGACCGGTAATTGACCGATACCAATGGGCATCGGGGTCAGCTTCGTTTAAAGCAAGCCATTGAACCCTCCCTGCTTCAAGCTGCGGCCAATCCTTGCCATTTTGGTCGCCGGCAATCTGGATCAGCACGCCCAATGCATCTCGGGGATGAATAAACACGTCCTTCCAGAAATCGCCGTACGCTCTTTTTAGGCTTGATTCTTTTCTAAAGTATGATTAACATTAGGAAAAACTCGGTACACCGATCTGTATGAGGCTTGCTCGCCCAAACGCCCCCGCTATTTTAAGGGGCGCTTTTCTCTGCATCGCTATTGGCCCCACATGTATCTAAAACACGCTGTTTGCCGGAACCTGCGGCAGGCTAAGAAAGGGTTGCACATGACCATCCGAACCAAAATCGTCGCCACCATCGGCCCGGCTTCGAATTCCCCCGAAATGCTCCATAAGCTCGTTGCGGCCGGCATCAATGTGGCCCGGCTGAATTTTTCTCACGGCAATTACGAAACCCATTCCGAGGCGATCCGCAATATCCGGTCCGTCGCCCGAACACTCAACCGGTCGGTGGGCATTCTGCTGGACCTTCAGGGGCCTAAAATCCGTGTGGGCAAGCTGGAAAACGGTGAGCCGGTGCGGCTGAAGCGCAATGCCGCGTTTGCCATCACCTCAACACCCATGGCGGGCACGGCCCAGATGGTTTCTACCACCTACCAGAATCTGCATTCTGATGTGCAGCCCGGTGACACCATTTTGCTGGACGACGGCCTGATCCGGCTCGTGGTGGAATCCAAAACCCGCGACACCGTCAACTGCAAGGTGATCCACGGCGGCATGCTGAATGAGAACAAGGGCATCAATCTGCCGGGGGTGAAGGTCTCCGCCCCGTCACTGACGGACAAGGACATCCGGGATGTGAATTTCGGCATCAAGAACGGGGTGGACTTTTTTGCCCTCTCCTTTGTGCGGAGAGCCGAGGATCTGGACATGATCAAAGCCATCATGAAAAGGCAGGGGGTGAACATCCCGGTGATTGCCAAGATCGAAAAGCCGGAGGCCGTGGACAATCTGGAGGCGATTATGGATGCCGCCGACGGCATCATGGTGGCCCGTGGAGACCTTGGCGTGGAGATGCAGCCTGAATTGGTGCCCATTATCCAGAAAAAAATTATCTCCGCGGCTGTGCGCAAAAACAAGCCGGTGATCACCGCGACGCAGATGCTGGAGACCATGAGCGCCAATCCCATACCCACCCGTGCCGAAGCGTCGGATGTGGCCAATGCCATTTTTGACGGCACCGATGCCGTGATGCTCTCCGGGGAAACCGCCTCCGGTAAATACCCGGTCAAGGCGGTGCAGATGATGGTCAAAATTGCCGAGCAGTCCGAAAGCTCGCCCTTTTTAAGGGTAAATTTGCACTATGATTCGGACACCGCGGATCCGGTGACCCACGCCGTGGCCCAGAGTGCCGTCAACATTCTCCAGGAGGTCAACGCCCGTTGCATCATTGCCTTTTCCGTTTCCGGCGGCACCTCCAAGCAGATCTCCAAGCAGCGCCCGTCCAAACCGGTATACGCATTTTCCTCGCGGATGGATACCTACCACCGCCTGTCGCTGCTGTGGGGCATTACCCCGATGTTCATCGCCGACATCGAAAATGCCGTCCGCCTGGTGAAATCCAGTGAGAGCCTGCTTATCGGAAAAAACTGCGTGCAGAACGGGGACCTGGTGGTGCTGGTAATCGGTATGGGACTCAAGGCCGGCTCAACCAATATCATCAAGCTTCACCGTGTGGGACATGAGGATTGATTTCCATAAATGGAAGCCGTGAAAGCAAATTTGATTAAATACTCGTCCGGCCGCCCATGGGTGCAGATGACCGATGGACCATTTTCAGGAAGCGAGAAAAGGTTATGGCCTTAGAAAGAATGGAATACAGTGATGCCCGATCCATGACGAAGTAAAGAGAAGCCTGTTCAGGTCAGCTTTCGGTGATGCGGGAAAGGATCTTATTCTTGAGTCGCTGTAACCAGCTTTCTTCGGCGGGTGCTTCGTTTTCGGGAGCGATACAGGCCCGTTCGAGGAATTGCCCGAAATCGGGGTTGATTTTCCCGAACTGGACAATTCTGTCAATGGAGAGCAGATTTTGCAGTGTCGGGGTGGGCATCTTGATGCCCGACTCCCGGCGGATGGTTTCCATGGTAATGGACAGGGCGTAAATAGTGACCTTCTCGGCCATTTCTTCAGCCGATAATTCGGAACCGGCTCCGTGCCTGGAATGGAGCACTTCGTGGACGCAGGATACCAGGACAGGGTCTCCCATCTCCAGGGTTTCGGTGCATTGATCGATGGCAAAATTGCTGTCGAGAAAGTCGTCGCAGAGCTTCTGGAGTGCTTTAATCCAATAATCGCTCAAATTCTGGGGCAGTACGGCACTGGAACCGTGGGAGAGCACTTCATTTGAAAACCGGGACAGCATGTGAAAAGCTCCTTGAAGTTGATGGTCGCGCCGTTTCTACCATAATTTTTCATCCATGCCCACCCCAATTTTTCAAGGCTGCAGGTGACAAGAACCCATCATCCCAATTTACTCATAGTCTTATGACGCCAGCTGAGATCTCAGAAACACCCCAATACGACACCTCTATTCGGCTGTTGGACCATTTGCCGGATGACCTGATTGACGATGCCGCCGCCTTGTACCTCTCTGCCCTGGCTGACAAACTCATACCGGTATACGGGGCTGGACCGCGGGCGCGGCGGGCACTGGCTTGTGGATTCAACCGCCATATGTGCATCACCGCGGTGGAGAAGGATCGGCTCGTCGGCATCCTCGGTATTCAGACTGCAGCTGCGGGATTCATGGATGTGACGGTAAACACGCTGCAGCCATTTTACGGCACCCTTGGCAGTCTATGGCGGATGGCACTTCTGGTCTTTTTGAATCACTCCCCAATGGCAGACGAAGCATACATCGACGGTGTGGTTGTATCTCCTTCCTATCGCGGACGGGGCGTCGGTTCGGGGTTGATCGCTGCCCTGGAGGCATGGGCAACCGGGCAGGGTCTGTCAATCGTCTGCCTGGAGGTGGTTGACGCCAACCCCCGAGCGGAAAATTTATACCGACGCATCGGATTCGAAGCGGTCCGAGAGCAGACCGTGTGGCCTGTCGGTACCCTTTTCGGGTTCCGCTCTTCGACGGTGATGGTCAAAGTCTTGACTTGATCCTCACCACGCACCAATCTGGACCAGCAGGGTTTTTACCAGTTGGGGGCAAATATTTCGAAGTAGTTTGACGGGCGTACACAGGCCGGGCATTTTTCCGGTGCCCGCTGCCCCTCGTGGATGTATCCGCAGTTGATACAGCGCCAGATCCTGCTGGATTCCCGACTGAAACTGTTGCCGGTCTCCACGTTTGCGGCCAGCCCGCGAAATGTTTTTTCATGCTGCACCTCAGCAACGGAGATGGCATCCCAGACATCAGCCGCCCGGTTGAACCCCTCCTCCTGGCCAATTTTTGCGAACCCCGGGTACAATTCACTGTGGACAAATTTTTCTAAATCCGCAGCGGATAACAAGTTGTCCAGGGTGGTGTTGACCACGCCGGTAAGAAAACGGGCGGTTATTTCCAGCTCGCCGCCGTTGAAAAACTTGAAAAACCGCAGGGCATGCTCGCACTCCTGACCGGCGGTTTCCCTGAAGATGGAAGCGATCTGGATGTATCCGTCACGTTCGGCCTGATTGGCGAAAAACGAATAGCGGGTGGTCGCCTGGGATTCGAAAGCGTAGGAGGTCAGAAGGTTTTTAGCGGTCCGGCTCTCTCTGAATTTGCCCATTCAATTACCTCCGGTAATTTAGTGGTCATGTGCGGTCAATGAAGTGATTTTTCGGTCAAAAAAAGTGGAGCGGCCTCGCCAGATCGTTACCATGTGGCGGGCGCCGCTCCCACGGATGAGTCGATAAATTAAATGAATTCGATTGATTGTGTATTAATTTTCAATGATTTCGATGGCGTCTGCACCGCACTCTCTGGCCGCCTGGCGGACCACGTCTTCGTACTTTTCGGGGATGACGTCGAATTTGACGGTGGATTGCAGTTGATCTTCGTCATATTCAAAGACCTCGGGGCAAAGGTTGTTGCAATTTCTGTCTCCCATGCACTGGCTGTCGATTTTTACTTTCATTCGGTTTTCTCCTTGTCGAATAGAATGAGGGTGCCTTGTTAAGGCGGTTAAGTGCATTGCGTGCTGAGCCGAGAATACAAAATGACCGAACCATAGCCCAAAATGGATGAGAATTCAATGTCGAGCAGGGCTCTCCGCTTCGAACGACTGCGTTGTTTCTACAAAATCCGATAGCGAACCGCCATTGGGCTGCTTTTGCTGACTTTCTGCCCCAGGCCGATCACTCCTTCGTCCTCCAATTGTATGGCATCCCTGCGCAGCAATCTGGGCTCTTCGTTCTGAAGTTTCAAAAATGTTCCATTGGTGCTCTGATCAATGAGCATGAATCGATTTCGTTGCAGCTCGATGCGGGCGTGCATGCGGGAAACCAGTGGCTGGTTGATGATCAGATGATTGGCAACACCCCGGCCCATGGTCAGGATGGGCCGTTCGTGATCCACTAAAATGCGTTGCTGCAGGTGACGGATTTGAAGGAGATCTTTTTCCGCGGTCAACGATGCAATCATCTCTTCGGTAAGGGTATTGGACATGGTCAGCAGCTCGGGTTTCCCCCAGATCAACTCATGGATCTCCATGACATCATCTTTTCCCCTAACCCGCGTTCGGTCAACGATTCGTGCCCGTCGTTTCAGGGTCAGTTTCATCAATGCAAGCGTTTCTTTGTTGGTGATAATCTGATCGCTTTTCGCCAGGTCCACCATGCGTGCTGCCACGTTCACCGCGTCTCCAAACACATCTTCGGGCTCACAGATCACCTCTCCGTGGTGAAATCCGATTCTCAGACGGATGTTGGCCTGGACCATTTTTGGATCAAAAGAGATCTCTTCATGCATCTGCCTGGCGGTTTCGGCGGCCTGGTTGGGTGTTAAAAAGGTGCACATCACCTCGTCGCCAATGGTTTTGATGACGGTTCCATCATTTTCCCTGGCCAGTTCTTTCAGTTGGGTCAGGCAGTCGGAAATCAGTTCCCGTGCCTTGAAATCGCCAAACGTGTCGTAAAGGCGGGTACTGCCTGCGATATCGGCAAAAAGAATGGTTAATCGGTTGGTGGGGAGGGTGTCCATATCAGGCAATCCACCTTGCGGATAAAGGTTGAATAGGCACCTACAGCGGCAGACTCGCATGGCTGTGGCGGGTTGTCAAGATGATGAAGGTCGGGATGATAGTGACGGCCAGGCAGTCGTCTCTTTTTATCCGGCAAGAAATAGCAATTTGCCATCCTGACGGACGTCCCATCCGCCTGCCCATCAACCCGCTGTTACCAGATCCCCATCCTACCGGCAATCTGGGTGCATTCGTTCAACGTTGAATGACTTAAACTGTGACTTTTTTTGCACGCTGGAAGCGAAGCATTTACTTCCTTGGGTGGGGTCGTGTCCACGGACTGAATTGCGAAAAAGGATTTAAATTTAAGCGGTTCTATACAGCATGTTGTGGTTTCTGAATTATTGGCACTATAGTTGCTTACAGATAGGCTACCGACAGTTTACACCGAACTGCTCGATAATGGCAAACCACCCGAAAGGATGGGACGCAAAGCCGCTGGCCTAAATCTTCTGGTTTCCGGAAGACAGGGTAGCAGGGCCGCCGAAGGCAAACGGTTGCATCCTCCGCGGATTCACCGGTTGTCCAAATAAATATCCACGGAGGATAGCAGCATGTCAAAACGGTTTAACAACCCGTTCAACACCCTTGTCTTGTTGGCGCTTACCTTAGGAATGGTTCATTTCACTTCCAGCGTATGCTTTTCCGCTGACACTTACACCGTACCCCAGACGGCCGAGGTAACATTGGCCTGGGATCCCAACGATCCCACCCCGGATGGATATCGCATCTATAAGCGGATAGAAGGAGAGTCATACGATTACAGCCAACCCTGTTGGACAGGTTCCGGCAACTCCGGTACTGTCTATAACCTGGACTGGGACACCACCTATTTCTTTGTCGTGCGGGCCTATGTGGGTGCAACAGAGAGTGCAGATTCTGCGGAAGTGTCATATTTTTCTCAATCGCCCGAAACCAAGACCTACTCCATTGCAGCTTCGGCAGGTGATCATGGATCCATTTCACCCGGAGGTACGGTTATCGCTGCCGAAGGATCTGATCAAGTCTTCACGATTTCACCCGAGACAGGATATCATGTTGAGGATGTCGCGGTGGACGGCGCATCCGTGGGTGCGGTTTCATTGTATACCTTTAGTTATCTAAGCACCAATCATACTATCAATGCCAGTTTTGCAGTCGATACCCATACTATTTCTTCTGTTGCCGGAGCCAACGGCAGCATATCCCCGTCAGGAAGCCATAGTGTGAATCATAATGCCAGTCAATCCTATGCGATTATTCCGGCCGCGGGTTACCATATTATCGATGTCGCGGTGGACGGCCAATCTGTCGGTGCAGTTTCATCGTATACGTTCAATCAAGTCACAGAAAACCATTCTATCGAAGCCACGTTTGCCAATGATTCGCATGTCCTTTCGGCTTCCGCAGCGAATAACGGAAGCATTACACCGGCGGGGATTGTGACGGTGAACCATGGATCGAGTCAGCAATTCTCGTTTATGGCGAGCGACGGTTACCATGTGGAAGACGTATTGGTGGATGGCATCTCCAAGGGCGCGCTCGGCACGTATACGTTTGCCGCGGTAACCGCAGATCATGAAATCAGGGCGACTTTTGCACAAGATGTTTTGATTGCTAACCAGCCACCCACTGCAGATGCCGGCCCCGATCAAACTCGTCGAGGAAAACCGGACGGTTGTGCTCAACGGAAACAACTCCATTGACCTGGATGACGGGATTGCCAGTTATCTATGGCGCCAAACCCAAGGCATAGACGTTGTGCTAAGCACGCCTGACCAACCAGAATCTACCTTTACAGCACCAAATGTGGATTCATCGGGTGCCTCCCTGGTGTTCGAATTGGCCGTGACCGACTACAGTGGTCTAACCACCGTGGACACTTGTATTGTCAATGTGACCTGGGTGAATGTTCCGCCCACTGCCGACGCGGGTGGAGAGCAGAGCGTCAGCGAAGGAGCATTGGTAACGTTGGATGCGGCCAATTCAGTCGACCCGGATGACGGAATCGTTGAATATCATTGGCAGCAATTGCAGGGACCCACGGTTGCACTCTCCGAGAGTCGGTCGTCTACGGTATCATTTAACGCGCCAGACGCCGGGCCCGAAGGGATTTCCTTGACCTTTCAACTCACTGTCAAGGATACTGGCGGTCTGCAAGATTCGGACACTTGTCTGGTCACCGTCGTCTGGACTAACACACCATCCATTGGCAGACGCGGGCCCGGACCAACGAGTCAGTGTCGGCGAAGATGTTATTTTGGACGGTTCACTGTCGTCAGACACCGATGGAGACACGATCGTTTCCTATCGCTGGCGCCAAACGGACGGCGTGCCGGTAGAATTGTCTGATGCCACCGCTGAAAAACCAAGCTTCGAGGCTCCGGATGGGGGCAGCGAAGGGGGCTCCCTGAGTTTCGAACTCACCGTTAAGGACAGTGGTGGCTTGCTGAGCAAGGATACGTGTCAGGTCGTCGTGGATGCGCCGGTGGAGCCAGTGAAAGACACCACCGCGCCTACGCTGGTCGTCCAGAATCCGGTGACTGATTCCATTACTCAGAGTAAATTCAGGATTGATCTGTCTGGTCGTGCATGGGACGATCAGGGCGTGGAGGAAGTGGTTTGGAAAAACAACCGTGGTGGCAGCGGGGTGGCGGTCGGGACGACCCAGTGGCAGGTTAATAATCTCCGGCTGCGATACGGCACCAATGGCATCACGATTACTGCCATCGATGCGTCCGGCAATTCAACATCGGTCTCAAAAACGGTGGTAGTCAGCTACAGGAGGTGGTGGCGGCGGTAAGCGTCGGGCTGTCACTGCTTTCGCCCTGTCGCTTTTGTTTAGGATAAAAACCGCTTCGCAAATCGACGGCCAGGGAAAAACTCCCTGGCCGTGGTCTTTTTCAAGGTGATTTAACCTGGCTGGATATAGTTGACCGATTACATGCTTTCGATGGCACAGGCCATGGACACCCCACCACCGCCACACAGGGTTGCCAAGCCCAGCGACTTTCCGCGGTTTTTCATGGCATAAAGCAGGGTCACCATGATCCGACAGCCGGTGGCACCCACCGGGTGGCCCAGCCCGATGCCGGAACCGTTGACGTTGGTGATTTCACGGTTCAGGTTCAGCTCCCGCTCACAGCCGATATATTGGGCGGCGAAGGCCTCGTTGACCTCAACCAAGTCGAAATCGCTGATTTTCATGCCATGGCGGTCCATGAGGTTTCTGACGGCCGGGACCGGGGAGAGCCCCATGACCGACGGATGGCAGGCACCGCGGCCGGTGGCGACAATCTTGGCCAGCGGTTGAATGCCCAGTTCCCTGGCCTTGTCCGCCGACATGATCACCATGGCAGCCGATCCGTCGTTGATTCCCGAGGCGTTGCCGGCGGTGACTTTGCCGATTTTGGGTACGAAGGCCGGGGGTAGTTTCTGGAGCTGTTCCATGGTCAAACCGGGGCGGAAATGCTCGTCCCGGTCAAAGACCAGGGGCTCCTTCCTGCGCCGGGGGATTTGCATGGGTACGATCTCGTCCTTAAATGAACCGTCGCTGTTGGCACGCTCGGCATTGTTCTGGCTTTTCAGCGCCACCTCATCCATCTCCTTGCGGGAAATGTCCATGTGCTGAGCGATGAATTCAGCGGTTTGGCCCATGATGTAGGGCTTGCCCACGCACATGCTCAGCGGCGGCTGTGTGGCATCCACCGGGCCATCTTCAGGGTGGGGGATGATGTGGGAACCGCAGTGAAGGGCGTGAATCATGGCGTCCACGAAGACGGTGTCCTGCAGTCGGCATCCCCAGCGGGCATTGGGCACCTGGTAGGCGACGCCGCTCATGTGTTCCACGCCACCGGCGAGGATGACGTCGGCCATACCCGCCTGGATCATGGCCATACCCGACAGCACCGCTTCCATCCCGGAAATGCACACGCGGTTGATGGTGACGGCCGTCACGGTGTCGGGAATGCCGGCCAGAAGCGCGGCTACACGGCTGACATTGAGGGCGTCGGCAGGCTCCATGCAGCAGCCGTAGCGCACATCGTCGATAATGGCCGGATCGATACCGGCTCGCTTGACCGCCTCTTTCATGGTGACACTGGCGATGGTCGCCGCGTTGGAATCCTTGAGGGTTCCGCCGAAGGCCCCGATCGCGGTCCGGCAGGCCGATACGATGACGACATCTTTCATGTTATTCTCCTGATTGGTTGATTGCTCTTTAATACTTCCGGATCCATGGGCGTTTGCTGTTTAATTGTACCGCTTTGCTCTCTGCTACACGCCTCCAAAACCCCGCTCTGTGATTTTCAGCACCGCCTCATCGCCGGCGCGGACGGCAGCCAGGCGACCGAGCGCAATCGGCAGCACCGCATTGATAAAATAGCGGGCGCCCTGAATCTGACCGTCGTAGAAGGCGGCATTTTTATCCTTTTCCAGTTTTTGGGCCTTTTTTTTATCGTCCAGTCCGCCAATGATCTTCTCCAATGGCGGTGACGCTGTCACTGCCCGCCACAACAGCATCCAGCCCATGATCACATCTCCCATGGCCATCATGAAGGGGTGCGCCGATGCAAAAGCGATTTTGAACGTTGGGCTGACGGCCTGCTTGCCGATGACCATGGCGGTCTCTCCAAGCTTTTCTACAGCAGCCTCCAGCGCTGCCGCCAAGGGGTTGATGGCAGTGATGGCTTTGGCCTGGCCGATGGTGTTTTTAATTTCACCGATAAAATCCATGAACACCGCTCCCTTTTTCATACCCAGCTTGCGCCCCAGCAGATCCATGGCCTGGATACCGTCGGTGCCCTCGAAAATGGAGGCGATCTTGCAGTCCCGGGCCAGTTGTTCTACCGGGTAGTCCGCAGTATAACCGCAGCCGCCGTGCACCTGAATGGCCTCGATACAGACTTCAAATCCGCGTTCGGCGCAGTAGGCCTTGATCAACGGGGTGAGCAGGGCGATGCGGTCGTCGTTGCGCTCCCGCTCCTTTTTGTCGTCGGCGCATTCGGCCAGGTCAAAGCAGCGAGCCACATAATAGATGAAACTTCTCATTCCTTCCACGTGGGCCTTCATCCACAGCAGCATGCGGCGCACGTCGGGGTGCCGGATGATAGGCACCGGAGGGGCCTCAGCAGACTTCCCATCGGTCAGGTCTTTTCCCTGGATACGCTCCCGGGCGAAGTTCACTGCATGAAGGAAGGCAGCCGTGGCACAGCTAAATCCCATGAATCCCACATCCAGCCGGGCTTCATTCATCATGTGGAACATGATTTTCATGCCCGCGTTTTCTCCTCCCAGCAAAAGCCCCCGACAAACGCCCTTGCTGCCCATAGACGTGGCACAGGTGGCGCTGCCGTGTATGCCCATCTTCTCTTCCGTACCGGTACATACGATGTCGTTCACCTCACCCAGGCTGCCGTCGGCATTGACCCAGATTTTGGGGACGATGAAGATGGAAATGCCCTTGGTTCCCGCCGGGGCCCCGTCGATGCGTGCCAGCACCGGGTGGACGATGTTCTCGGTGAGGTCGTGTTCGCCGTTGGTGATGTAGATCTTGTTGCCGGTGATGGCATAGGTGCCGTCATCGAGTCGTCTGGCGGAGGTGGTCAGAGCGCCCACGTCGGACCCGGCCTCGGGCTCGGTGAGATCCATGGTTCCGCCCCACTGGCCGGAGTAGAGCTTTTCTAAAAACAGCTCTTTCTGCTTGTCGCTGCCGAACAGTTCGATCATCTTGCCGGTGCCGTGCCCCTCCAGCGCATAGGTCACCATGGCCCAATTGGCGCCGTAGAAATATTCGTAGGCGGCGCGCATGACCATGTGGGGCAGTCCTTGGCCACCCATTGCCGGATCCTCGGCGAGGGATGTCCACCCATTTTCAACCATCAATTGGTAGGGCCGGCGATAGCACTCCGGGACGATGACCTTGCCGTTTTCGAAAGCAACGCCGGCCTTGTCCCCTTCGGCGAGGGTGGGCTGCACCTCCTTGATGCCGAAAGCCCGGGCTTCGGTGACCACCATGTCCACCATCTTTTTGTTAAGCTCCCGGTATTTTGCAGATTTAAACAGCTGCTCGACGTTTAATTGCTCGTAAAGCACAAAATCGATGTCCCGCCGGTCTGCGATCTGCTGTGCCATGTTTCCATTCTCCCGTTAATTGAGGGTTTCCTGGTTGGACGTTCCCGGTCACTGGCGTTCCGATATCCGGCCACCGACCTCAGACCGTCGGTCTCTTATACGCCCCCCGCATTTCGCGTTTGAGCATCTTGCCGGCGATGTTTCGTGGAAACGATTCCATGATGACCACGTCTCGGATGCGCTGAAATTTGGCATCCACCCGTTTGTTGGTCCAGTCGATCAATTCCTCCGGCTGCAGCGCGGTCTCGCGGTGGAGCACCACCGCGGCAATGGGCACCTCGCCCCACTTTTCATCGGGCACGCCGATCACCGCTACCTCGCTGACATCCGGGTGGCGGATCACCACCTCCTCGATATCCTTGGGATAGACGTTTACGCCGCCGGAAATGATCATGTCTTTGATGCGGTCGACGAGAAAGAGGAACCCATCCTCGTCCACGTATCCCAAATCCCCCGTGTGCAGCCATCCGTCGATAATGGCTTTTTCGGTCAGGTCGGGCCGCTTGTAATAACCGGGCATCATCATCGGGCTCTTGCCGCATATTTCGCCGATCTCTCCGGGTGCGCATTCCCGGCCCTCCGCATCCAGGATGCGCATTTCCATGAATGGTGCGGGGATTCCCACGGAGCCCACCTTGCGAACAGCGTCGTGCTTGTCCAGCACGGTCATGAAGCCTTCGGTCAGTCCATACAGTTCGTAGAAACGCCCCGGCAGCGCTTCGTTGAGGCGGTGCTTGTACTCCAGAAGCAGCGGGGCACCTACGTTGTGGATCATCTCCAGGGAGGCCAGTTTCGCCGGTTCAAAGGCCGGACTGTTGAGGATGGCGATGATCTGGGCCGGAACCATGACCACATGGGTTACCTTCTCCTTTTCGATGTCGGCGATGACGGTCTCGGCGTTGAAGCTTTCATGGAGAATGTAAGTGGCGCCCAGAAACATCCAGGGCATCAGGTCCAGCATGGCGCCGTTGAAGACGATGGCACCGGCGTGCAGGGCCACACTTTCGGGTGTCATGCGCCAGGAGGCGGCGAAGATGGTGCAGTACATGGCCCGGACATAGTGGGTGTGCACGATTCCCTTGGGTGCGCCGGTGGTTCCGCTGGAGTACATGATATTATACATGTCGTGGTCGTCGATGGGCACGTCCGGCGGGTTTTTCTCGTTTGCAGAATCCACGAATTCGTCGTAGCTGCGGAATCCTTCACGCTGGCCGTCTAAATTCACCAGCACGTAGCGATCATCGCCGATGGCCGGCAAATCATTGCGGATATGGTCCAACGCACCGGCAAAGGCGGCATCGGCGATTACCAGCGCGGTGTCGGAGTTTTTCAGCAGGGTGGACAGCCCTCCCTCGTTGAGCATGGTGCTGCTGGGCACAATCACCAGGCCCGTCTTGGCCGCCGCCCAATAGGCCGCCATGAGCTGGGTGCAGTTGGGCAGAACGGTGGCGAATTTATTTCCCTTGACAAGCCCACAGGCCAGCAGCGCGTTGGCCAGTTTGTTCACGTAAGCGTTAAACGCCTCGTAGGTAAACCGTTCTCCGCCGCAAACAAAAGCGAGGTGGCCAGGACGATAACGCGCATGGTGGGGTAAAAGGCTGCCGATGTTCATCGATATCTCCTTTTGGTTGGCATAAGTTAAGAAGAGAAAGGGATACGACCTGTTTTTTGGCCTATTTCTCAGTAAAAATCAACAGCAGAGAGATCCACCCGTAAGCATGCGCATTGGATGATGCATGCTACCGTCCCTTGATCAGCTCAAATGGCTTGCCTTCATCATCGCCGACCCACTTTACCACGCCGGTCGCCGTATCGATCACGAAGAGATCCGGGAAGTTGCCCCTGACCACGGCGGTCACCCGATATCTGCCGATCTGGGATGCGCCATCGATAGAGGTGGCCCCGGTCAAAAACAGGAATGCGAAGACAATCGAGATGCCAAGCAGGATCAAAATAAGTTTTTGGTGAGCGTTTTTAACTTTCATGTCATCCTCTTTGTCGGTTATGGGTTTTTGGCGAAGAGCGCTACTGAAACCCAAACTGCGATTGTCGAGGTTGCCGCAGATTCAAGGCAGATGTCGTTGCGCTATAGTGGACTATGCGCGGCGATATCTAACGCCGAAGATGTGGTGATCCGCCTGAGGCGGATAAAGATCGGCAAACCCAATGGGTTTCACTTTTTGAATACAACAATCGATGGTACCCAACCGTGATCGTTACCAATCGACCTTCTTCGAGTAAGGTGAATCGCTTAGTTTGGGTGAAAGAAACCGTCCACCGGTGAATCTTGAACGGCCATGACCGGTTATAAATGCCGCAGCACCTGCGCCACCACCTGATCCGGCGTCACACCTGCCGTGGAGATGGTCATGTCTGCGAAGCGCTCGTATAGCGGGCACCGTTCCGCATAGAGCATGTCGATGGTCTGACCGGGCATTCTCAGCACCCCCCGCTCATCCAGATTGCCCAAACGATCTTTCAGGGGTACCAGATCGATCTGCAGGTAGACCGCCCGCCCTAAAGATTTGAGGTGGGCCATGGCTTTCCGGCTGTATACGGCGCTGCCTCCGGTGGCCACGACCCCGCAGTCCGGCGGCACGCTGAGCAGGTAGCGCTCCTCGATGCTGCGGAACCCGTCTACACCATGGTCGGCGATGGTCTCCTGCAGGTGGCAGCCCTCTCCCGTTTGCATCAGGATATCCGTATCCAAAAACGATACCCCCAGGCGCTTGGCCAGAAGGACCCCGATGGTGCTTTTGCCTGCCCCAGGCATGCCAATGAGTATCAGGTTTTGCTTTTTTACCATGCATCGCTCATTTTAATGGGAATTTCGATTTGCCACTGCTGAAACTTCTCAGTTGCCGTCCGCAGAGCAATTTCGATGACCTCATCGCAACACTTTGTAATTGCCTTCATACCAGTTTTTCAGGTCACTGATATACCACCGGGAAAAGCGTCTATCCGATGGTCCACCGGCCAGGTTGGTATGGCTCTCGTCGGTGGCCAGGTCGGTAACGAAGCGGTAAGTGGGGCTGAACGTAGTCAGTCGCCCGGCATTTTTAAAAATTTGCCCCTGGGGGATGGTGGCCCGGCACCCGGGAAGGGTAAGGGGGCCGTAATCGAATCCCAGAAATTTTGGCAGCCGGCCGCCGAACAGCAGGTGGGCCAGGGTGATCGATCGGGTTTTTCCGTATGAAACCGGTTCGACATCCAAGCCCGCGTCGATACTCTGCCTGAACAGCTTTTCTCTGGATTGTTCGTCAAACCAGGCCGATGATTGTTTTTCCAGAATACGGTCCAGGTTGGCGTAATAGTCGTTGAACAGGCTGGTTTCCGAGAAAATATGGTCCACCACCTCGCGTCCGAACCCGTGATCGCCGAACACCACGTCGATAATGGCCCGGTATACGGACTCGAAGAGCATGGCCCCTGTCGAGTCGGCACGATAGCAGAGGTCCCACGCTTTAAGCGTACGGCCGTTGTCCGTATCCGGCAGCAGTGGACCGATGATTTTCATCAACCGCTCCGCCTGCAGGGAATGCAGGTCGTAGTGCATGTCCTTCATGTATGCCACATCGAGCTCCCCGCCGGATTCCAGCAATTGGACGATACGATCCGCCCGGTAAGGTCCCATGGCCAGGTTAATGGGATTGGAACGCCCCAAGTAATTGAGGTCCTGGTTGGCAGTGACGATGATGCCTTCGGGGGGATTGAACACATTGGGCAAATCTCCGGGATCGTTAAACCCACAGGAATCAAATTGCTTTTCCCACCCGGCGTAGGGCAGCAATCCACTGATTCCCTCGGGCCGGTTGAAATGGCGGCCGCTCATCTGATAGCCGATGTTTCCCCGGATGTCGGCAAAGACCCAGTTCATGGCTACGGCTTTCACCTGTCGAAAAAGTGTCATGGCCGTTTCCACATGTTGCGCGGCCATCATCCCAACCAGCGTGTCAAAAATCTCTGCCCCGCATCCGTTGGCGCCCGACCATCCCAGCACCAAATAGTGGCCTTCCGCATGGGGATCGCCTTCCAGCAGCCCGTTTTCATTCTCATGGATCGTGATTCGGATGGAAGGCTTGTTCTTCACCTTGATCTCTTCTTCACGAACCGTAAAGGGCTTCCAGCCGTCCTCTCGAAAATAGCTGCCGCCCCGACACCGTTCGATGCGGTAATCCAGCATATCCATATAGGCATAGGTGGCGCTCCAGGCCAGGTGGTTGCTTCGGCCAACAACCAGTCCGGGGACACCGGGAATACTGACACCCGTCATGGTTTTACCGGGCTGCCGGAGGATGACTTCCTGCCAGACATTGGGCAGGCGGTTGACCTCCAGGTGGGGATCGCCACACAATATTGGAAATCCGGAGCGGGTGTGACGGCCGGCTACGGCCCAGTTGTTGGAGGCATTGAAGCGGGGGAGCCGGTTGAACCATTTCAACGCTGCCGGAACCAGGGGGGGGGAGAGTGTGGTCTTGCCGATCAAATCGGTGTCGATGGGATCGGTGAGATAGGGGAACAACTCCTTTAGCTTTTCTTCTGAAACCCCGTTCTGGATCATTTCCACCAGAAATTTTTCCATATTGGCCTGGATGTCGGCCAGGCCTAAAAAACCGAATACCTTGCCCAGCCGCAGACAGTCCACCAGCGCATAAGGTTCCGGGTGGCTGTATCCCATCAGCTTGAATTCGAACACCGGCCCGTTGTCTTCCATCCAGTGGTTGAATCCACTCACGTAGGCATCCATGGCCATGCGAGTGCCGGGTTCAAGCCGGGCGAGCTGTTCCTGCGGATCAGGTAGAAAATTCATCCGCCGCATGTAGGTGTCGATCTCAACCAGGCCTTCATCGGCCTTGAGCAGTTCGGCGGCACGGCCCTGGAGAAGAATGCGGGTGAGCAGGGTCTGGATCTGGCGGTCGTTGGCGTGGACCCACCCCAAGCCCCTCATCAGATCGGCGACTGTACACGCGGTGATTTCCGGAATGCCGTGACTATTCCTCAGAATATGGATGTTTTCGTCATTACCGTCCAGGTCAACGGGTGCTTTTTTCAACTTCATCGCTTCGACTCCTGTTAAAAAAGCGATAATACAGCATGCCGGCAGAATCGTTCAGATCTGCCTTGCATCCACACGTCGAACACCGGCCGTCAAATCGCCTCGATCCATTGATGATGGGTATGGTTTTGGAGAGGAGATTGTTGCGGTGCGCGAATTAAAAAAAACGCATCCGCAACATATTGCCGTGGGGTGGCGTCAATGCTTCAGTATCTGTCAAGCCGGTCCAAAGGCAAAGAGCGAGGTCGCCACGGCTGCTGCGTGAAACAGCCAGGCCGGCAGGATGCTGTGCGACCGTTCCCGGATCATCCCGGCAGCCAAGCCGAATATGGCGGCCACAGCGATATACTTTATCAGGATGCCGTTGGTCAGGATTGCCATAGGAGAGTCTGCCATCATCGTCATCTGGAAACCGATGGTGGCCGCATACAGCAGGGCAGATCCAATGGTGGGGCCGGAGAAGAACCACCGGCTTTCAGAGTCCTGGATGGTTGCCAGTTGAGCCATCATGCCGTGCACCAGACTCCTGAACAACAGTTCCAGGGAAAGGGGAATCAGGACCAGGGCAATCGTCCAGGCCGCTGCGGGGTCGGCGGCAAACATCATTTTGTCGGGCACCAGCATGTCACCGGTAAATCCGCAGAGAATCGCCATGGGCAGAAGGCGCCACCAGTCTTTTCCAGCCGGTAACATCAAACCAAACTGCCATGGCCGGCTCAGGGCCACGACGCCGAGCATGATGGTGGTAAAAAACAAGAGCACGGTGTGGAAACCGACTACCGGACTCCGGAAAACCTCGCCGAGCGTTTCGCGGCCCAGCCACCGGGCCGGCTCCCAGTTTTGGCCCATGGCAATGGCGGCAATTACGATCAGCATTGAAAATACGGCACTGGATAAAAACCGTTTCACGTGGCGAATGTCGCTGCGCCTTTCGATGACATCGCGGCAGGCCGAAACAATTTCTCCGGGCAACAGCCGGGTGCCGAGGCTTCGGGGCGAGCCGCCAATATCTCCGGATCCCCCCCAGCGGCTGACGTTTATGCGACCCTTGACCGCCGGGTCCATGAAGTTCAAGCGCTGATACACATCCTCCAGGTTCACCGGCATGAACAGGTCCATCTGCCTGAGGGTATAGTCTTTTTCGCCCCTGCGCAGGGCCACCCATCCCAGTCGGTTGCCATAGAGTTTGATCAGGTGGGGCTCCAGCTCGTAGATGCCGAGATCCGAAGCCACTACCACGGCAATACGATTGTTGGTCAGCTCGATTCGGGCCAGTTCCTCGACACCCTTGAAATCATCCAGTTCCCCCAATTTGATCAGAAACTGATCCAACTTCCGCAGCACGCCGACGGTATAAGCAAGGAAATCGGTTTTGGACCACTCGCCGCCTTTCTTCAGTTCCAGTTCTTCCATGCGCAGGCGGTCGATGATCCGCATCAGCTTCTGAAGCAGATCAGCCGGTAAGCCGCTGAGTTCGCGCAGCTCCAGGCCTAGCGCATCGATAATCCCTTCAAGCCTGACCAGCGCGAAAAGGGAACGCCGGTGGATGGCGTCCCGGTTGTTGATTCGCTGATGATTGAGAAGGATCCAGATGGCCAGGATGGTGTCAAGGTCCGGTTCGTTGGCGAAGATCTTCCATTCCCGGTCCCGCAGGTCCAAACCCTTCACGCACATGATCAGGGCCTGCTCGCAGGTGGCCAGGGTGAAGGTGCGGACGCAGCCCTCATGATGGTCCAGGTTGTAGACTTTTTTTTCGTGATCCAGAAAGGGTTCCGCCTGGGCGACACCATCCAGATAAATGGTTCCTGGAGGGGCTTTGCGTGCAGCCGAGGCAGTGACGGTCAGGCCCGCCTTGATGGTGACCTGCAGGTTGGGCGCTTCAAAGCAGGTCAACGTCCGGTTCGTTCCCACCTCTTTGATCGAATAACGATCAGGAAAAACGTGCCCGGTGGCATCCTGCTTGAGGGGAGCGTTTTCCAGCACAAAGGGCAATTGATCGGTATCTTCCATGTATGGAAATAATCCTGCGCTTAGATAAATCCAACTCATGCGAGTCAAGAGAGTGCTTATCATCCATAACAATCAGCGCGGGGAGGGTCAACAGGTTAATGATTGGCCTCCACGGCGAACGCCTCCTCCAACCCATGTCTATATTGCTGGAATATTTAATTATATTAATTATTTCGTTGGGTTGGTTGATATTTAACGGGCTTAAGGGCCCAAGCCGTCAAGGGGCCAAGGATTGGTTTTCCAACGATCTTATCGAGATCT
This sequence comes from uncultured delta proteobacterium, assembly GCA_963697405.1. Lineage (GTDB taxonomy): Bacteria > Desulfobacterota > Desulfobacteria > Desulfobacterales > Desulfosarcinaceae > Desulfosarcina. The sequence goes on from CAVONY010000043.1 coordinate 215,885, forward strand.
TCAAACCTATTACCTATCTCAGACCGAATCTTTATCCAGTATAGTCAGACCCAAACGGACACTATCTATCGGCCTGTAAAACCCTTGAGAAGGCCCATTTTCGGGATGATATCAGACGGCGGAGTCAAGGTTTAACGGGCGCCCGATCCTCAGGCAATTGTCTTGGGGCCTTTGCGTGGTTACCTGTCGAATGAGGTCGCTTCGATCAGGCTGTTGTGGCGGCATTCCTCTCAAAACTACTCTTTTTAATTTGATTTTGTTCATAATTGCAGATAGACAAATACCAACATACGTGAATTTGATCGGCGTTTGCCGAACCTTTTTGTGCCGGTGAGCGTTTAGATCCTGCCCGAAGTGACCGATACCCGAAAACCGGAAAATGTACCGGAGACCGATAGCATGGCAACCCGCGCAAGATTATGAACCGGCTGATCCTTGCATGCCTCCTGGCACTTTTCATGTCAGGCGACGGCGGTGCCTGGGCTGGCACTATCTGCCCCAACATGGAAAGCCAGCTTGCAGCCCCGGCCAGTGAAGTGGTGGAAATCATCTCCGAATGGTTCACCGCTCAGGGGCACGCTGTCCGGCGCGATTTTCCACGTCACGGAACGGTTCATCTGACGGCGTGGAGTGCGGAGGATGAATGGGATATCACCATCAGGCCCCAATCCGCCCTGGCCTCGGTGGCCACCGTCATTCATCAAGGCGACATAAACGCCATACAAGCCTGCCGGCGCCTGCAGGAATATCTTGATGGGTATCTGATTGGAACGTCGCCCAGCGCGCCACCACGGGCACACCGTCGCCGGCAAACGGTTCCCACGGTCGTGCTGGACAGAATCGAAACGGTGGTCTGTATCCGGACCCGATCCAGAGGGCGGGATGTCCAGTTTTCAGGTTTTGTGGTCGATCCGGGAGGCCTGGTGCTGTGCACCGCCCACGACCTGACCCATCATCAGCAGGTTACGGTGACTTTTACCGACGCGGTGAGCATACCGGGGACCATCGCCCGCCTGGATCTTGACCGGGATCTGGCGCTGGTTGAGTGTTCGGCAAGCGCCAGGGCGTTCGTATACCTTTCCTCCGGTCGAAACCTGCTGGGAATGGGTGAACGCGTATTTTCCATCGGATGCCCCAACAATCTGCCGGGAACCCTGTCGCCCGGCACCATCAATGGACCGCCCAGGCTGGTGAATGATCAACCCTTGTGGCAGGTTGAGATGACCATCTATCCCGGAAGCAGCGGCAGCCCTGTGTTTGATGCCCAGGGCCAGTTGGTGGCCATGATCAAAGGTCGCTTCCGGGGAAACTCGACAGTGGGATTTTTAACTCCGCTGGAAACCATCATTGAATTTTTACTCGATGAAAGCGGATGATACATCAGCCCAAAAGCCAGCGCCCCGCAAAATAACTGCCGGCGGCCACAAGGGTGCATAAAAGCGTCCCCCAAAGGATGTCCACAACCACCATGGCCAGGGGCCACCCCTTGATAGTGGCCATGTTGGTCAGGTCGTAGGTAGCGTAGGTGAAAAAGCCGAACAGGGCACCCCACAGGGCGGCCCGCCCAATGGATCCATGGGCTAGGGCCGGTAATACCGCAATCACCAGAATACCGACGATGTAGATCAGGTAAAACGCGATGGCCGCAGTCCAGTTGACCTGGTCGCTGAGAATAAAGCCGATTTGTTTCTTGTAGAAACCGCGACCCAGGTATCCCAGCCAGACCATGTCGATAAGAAAAAAGACGGGGATGGTGAGCAGATAAAGTTTGATATAAAACAGTGTGTTCATCCCACCACCTTGATCCGTCCAACCGCCGCCTCCACCGCTGCGAGAATCTCGCCGGATCGCAATACCTTCAGCATGGTTTCCATATCCTTGTACAACTCACGGTCTTGAGCCATGTAGGGCACGTGACGACGGATCACCCGGTAGGCCTCACGGGTGCCCCTACCGGCCATCAACTTGCGTGATTCGGTGACCAGGTCATAGGCTTGGGCCGCGCAGAGCAGTTCGATGGCGATGACATTTTCTACGTTGCTGAGAATTTCTCGGCTCTGGCGAATGGCGATGGTGCCCATGCTCACATGATCCTCTTTATTGGCGGAGGTGGGTATGGAGTCTACGCAGGCCGGGTGGGTCAGCACCTTGTTCTCCGACACCAGGGCGGCGGCGGCATACTGACCGATCATGAATCCGGAGTTGATGCCTCCCTGTTTGATCAGAAAAGCGGGCAGTTCACTGAGCTGAGGGTTGACCATTCGCTCGATGCGCCGCTCGGAAACGCTGCCCAGTTCCGCCAGCCCCATGGAGAGATAGTCGGCGGCCATGGCCACGGGCTGGCCGTGGAAATTGCCGCCCAGCCGAACCTCCTCGGTATCCGGGAAAATCAGCGGGTTGGTGGTGGTCGAATTGATTTCAATGTCGATGACCCGACGGGCATGGGCCACCGCATCCTTGCTGGCCCCATGGATCTGGGGCGCACAGCGCAGCGTGTAGGCGTCCTGAACCCGGGCGCAACCATCGTGAGAAGTGATGATCTCGCTGGCTTCGGTCAGTCGCAGCATGTTTTCCGCGGTAACTATTTGGCCCGGATGGGGTCGAATTTGGTGGATGCGCGGATCAAACTCGCTGTTCGAGCCCATGAGCACCTCCAGGGTCATGGCGCAGGCGATGTCCGCCATTTTGGACAGGCGCACCGCGTCGTTCACCACCAGGGCGCCGATGGCGGTCATCACCTGGGTGCCGTTGATCAGGGCCAGCCCCTCTCCTGCAGCAAGAGCCAACGGGGCCAGCCCGATCTGATCCAGTGCCGCCGCGCCGGGTAGGCGGTTTCCCCGATAAAACGCCTCACCTTTACCGATGAGCACCAGGCCCAGGTGGGCCGTGGGCGCCAGATCTCCGCTGGCCCCCACCGAACCCTTCTCCGGCACCACCGGTGTCACCCCATGATTGAGAAAAGCGAGCAGATATCGAATGGTCTCCATGCGGCAGCCGGAATAGCCCAGGCACAGGTCGTGAACCCGAAGCGCCAGGATGGCCCGGACCACCGACTCGGGCAGCGGGTTGCCTACGCCGGCGGCATGACTCATCAGAATGTTCTCCTGAAGCCGGCGCGTGTCTTTCTCGGAGATGATGACGTTGCACAGGGCCCCGAACCCGGTGGTGATGCCGTAGATTACCCGTTTTTCCTTCACCCAGCGCTCGATCAGGGCGCTGGTTCTGGCCACCCGACCTTCTCCGGCAGCGGACACACCGACCTCGCGGGCTGATCGTGCCACCGTCACTATGTCGTCAATCGTTATTTTCTTCTTATCCAGGAGCAATGGCTTCATGGTCATTGGTTTTCTCCATGTTATTTGGCAAACAACCCATCCACCGCCGCATCCACCGCTTCGTCGTCGGCCAGAAAGGGAAGTGTTATCTGATCGCCGTTGTCATTGTCCCGGTTGTAGGCAGCGGCCACGCTGATGGCATTGGGATTTCTGGCCCAGTTGCGCCGGGCCACCCCGCCCATGACGTCCCAGTTCATGGCCGAGCGGATAATACCGTCCACCCGCCGGCTGCCGTCTAAAACCAGGCCGAAACCGCCGTTGATGGCCTTGCCGATGCCGGTGCCTCCGCCGTTGTGCAGCGCCACCAGGGACATCCCCCTGGCGGCGTTTCCCGCAAAGCAATGGGTGGCCATGTCTGCGGTCACGTTGCTGCCGTCGGTGATGTTGGCGGTCTCCCGGAACGGCGAATCGGTGCCCCCGGGGTCGTGGTGGTCACGACCCAGCATGATGGGCCCCACCTCCTTGTTTCTCACCATGGCATTGAAGGCCAGGGCAATGTGCAGGCGTCCCTGCGCATCCTGGTAGAGAATTCTTGCCTGGCTGCCTACCACGAGCCGGTTCTTGCCGGCATCACGAATCCACACATAGTTGTCGCGATCCTCGGGACGACGGTCAGGATCGATGCAGGCCATGGCCGCCCGGTCGGTTTTCTCCAGGTCCTGCGGGTCACCGCTGAGGCAGACCCAGCGGAAAGGCCCGTAGCCGTAGTCGAAGATGGGACCCATGATGTCCTCGAAATAAGAGGGGAATACGAAACCATCTTTCACATCCTTGCCGTTGCGGGCTACATCCGTGACACCAGCGTCGAAGACGGCTTTCAAAAAGGCGTTGCCGTAGTCGAAAAAATAGGTGCCCCGCTGGGCAAGCTTCCGGATGAGCGCCATGTGTGTGTTGAGGCTGGCATCTACCAGCCTGCGAAACGATTGACGATCTTCGGCCAGCAGACGGGTGCGCTCATCGAAACTGATACCCAGGGGACAATAGCCGCCGTCATAGACCACATGGCAGGAGGTCTGATCCGAAAGCAGGTCTAAGGGAATATCATGGTCAACCATGTATTGCAGCAGGTCCACCACGTTGCCATGGTAGGCGATGGAGAGAACCCGTTTTTTTTCTTTGGCCGCAAGGGCCGCTTTGAAAATCTCGGCCAGATCGGCAGAAACCATGTTCACCCACCCCTGTCGGTGGCGGGTCTCTATGCGTGATCCGTCCACCTCGGCAATCACGGACACGGCCCGGGCTATCTCGGCGGCCTTGGGCTGGGCGCCGCTCATGCCCCCCAATCCCGAGGAAACAAAAAGCAGGCCGGATAGATCGCCGTCAGCCGCGACACCGCACATCTTGCGGCCGGCCCCCAGCAGGGTATTGTAAGTGCCGTGGACGATGCCCTGAGGGCCGATATACATCCAGCCGCCGGCAGTCATCTGTCCGTAGGCGGAAACACCCATCTGGGCGGCGATCTCCCAGTCGTCCGGATTGTCATAAAGCCCCACCATCAGGCCGTTGGTGATGATGGCCCGGGGGTTGTTCGGGCCGGAGCGGAACAGCCCCAAGGGGTGACCGGACTGGACCACCAGGGTCTGGTCGTCGGTGAGCGCCTCGAGATATTTTTTAATCAGCCGGAACTGCATCCAGTTCTGGCAGACGCTGCCGGTCTCACCATAGGTGACCAGCTCGTATGGGTAAAGGGCCACGTCGACATCCAGGTTGTTGTCCATCATCAACTGGAAGGCGCGACCGGCCAGGCAGTTGCCCCGATACTGCTCGATGGGCAGGGCCCGGATCTCGCGTTGGGGACGAAAGCGGTAGCCATAGATGCGCCCGCGGGTTTTCAGCTCCGCCAGGAACTCGGGAATCAGAGCGGTGTGATGCTTGACGGGTATGTAGCGAAGGGCGTTTTTCAGGGCCACCGCGGTCTGGCTGCGGCTGAGCCGGAATCCGCGGTCCGGCGCACGGCGAATACCGGGTCGGAAATCAGGCATCTGCGGCAATGGGCCGTCCAGATGAATTTTCATGGCCTCGGAGAGATCAGTATGGGTCAACATGGCAAATCCTCTTCTTTAGAAGCCAGACAACTTGTATATACATTTATATATTGAGCCATAAAATGAAGAAACCTGCCTGTCAAGAAAAAATGTGGACAATATCCATGAATGATGGGATAAAAAGTTAAAATAAAACCTTTGGTGTTGAGCTGGTACATACCAATTTTTGAGAAGCCAACAAGTTCACTATACAACAATGACACCTCGATCGACATCACGACCGCCGTCCACCTCCAAGTGCCTGTTCATCAAGCAACAGCTGATCCAGGGCATGCGTGCCAAGCGCTTTACCGATACGCTCCCTTCGGAAAACCAGCTGGCGGCGATGTTCGGGGTGAGTCGGATGACTGCCCGCAAAGCATTGGTGGAACTGGAAACCGAAGGGTTGGTGGAGCGGATCCGGGGCAAAGGCACCTATGTGAAGAAACCGGATCCGGCCATGGGCTATTTTGTCGTTCAGCCCTCCCGGCGCCATGCGGAAACCCTTGAGGTGGCCTACACCACCCGGGTTCTCGAATTACGGTCACTGGAACAACCCCCACCGATGGTTGCGCGACGCATGGCCTACAGCGGGATGACCATTCTGGCCCGGCGCCTTCACTGCTTCGACGGCAAGCCGGTGCGCTATGAGATCCGCCACCTGCGCGGAGACCTGTGCGGCAGTATCCTTTTCGAAGACCTGGAGAGGATTTCCATCCACGAACTGCTGGTGGACCGCCTGGATCTGCCGCTAACCCGGGTGTGGCAGCATATTACCGCCGAAACCCTTGACGCCGACACCGCCGCTGTTTTGGAGGTGCCGGCCGGCCATCCGGCCTTTCATCTCCTTCGCACCACCTATACACACGACACCCCCGTGACTTGCGTAGAGTACTTTATCCGCGGCGAACTGGCCTTTGAAGACACGTTTGCCCCCGGTCGCACCGAGCCACCCCCTGGCACCGGATTCGGCCATTGACCGGCCATTTCAATGTTTTGGTGGATGTGGTAAATAGATCAAATCGGAGGTTCTCCATGGTTCAATCTTCCACCGACCAATGCATCGTACTGCCTTTTCGTGCCGAGAACAGACATCCGTTCAACGGCACCGGGCTGGCCCTTCATTTTCTTGTGGGAAACGTCCTGGCCCTGCACACGGACCTCAAGGAAATGTGGTTCGGCTGGCGGGTAAAAAAGATTTTTCCGGAAAAGGCTGCTTTTGAGCGCTACTGCCGCGATGCGGCCGACAAACTGGATCTGCGTCAGGTCAGCCAGTCTCAGCAGGTGCGCTTGTGGCTCTACGGCAATTATTCAGACCCATCGGTAAGCCTTCACTATTTCGACGGACAGGCACCGGATGCCCGCCACGCGCCTGTCGACCTGCCGGTCTCCATTGACGACGGGCTGATCGGTTTTCGCACCCAATTGCTGAAATGGCTGGAATCCATGGGCCGGCCCATGCCGGAAGCGCAGGTCCGGTCTGTGCTGTGGCCTGAAACCATCGGCCGTGAAGGTCTGGATGCTGCGGGCCGGGCGCTGGAAGGCTTTTATATCTACTCTGCCTATGGGGGCGACGGCCCCCTGGATGTATCGCCATTTGAGAAGGCGGTCGCTGCGGCACCGGAATCGTTCATGGCTCAGGATCTTTACGGCTGGGCACTATACCGCAACAAGGACTATACGGCGGCACAGCGCGCATTTCTGACTGCACTTAGAATCAATCCGGCGGGGACCGGGGCCATGTCCGGTCTGATGTGGTGCGGGGTTTACGGCAAGGATCTGGAGGAGGCCATGTTCTGGTCCGGCCGAAAAGCCGACATCTGCCGCCAGGACGTTCAGGCGGCCCGGGAGGCCGGGCGCCGACGATACGAAAAGGCCAACTCCATAGGGATACCGTTACTGATGGACAACGCGCATCAAAGTGCCATTTCCATATATACGACACCGGAAAGCGGATTCTCATAGTACGGCGTACAGGTTAGAAAACCAAGGCCGGTGTAAAGGGAAAGGGCCGGCCGCAATTTTTCCAGGGTGTCCAGGCGCATACGCGCATAACCGGCGGTTCTGGCACTTTCGATCACCCGCAAGGCCAATTTTTTTCCCAAGCCCCGGCCCAAATGGGAGGGCCGGACATAGAGCCGTTTCATCTCGCAGACCCCTTGCGCCAATGGCCGCATGGCCACGCATCCAGCCGCCTGTCCGGCCGCTGATGCCAGCAGCAGTGCACCATGCGGGGGTGCGTACTTGCCGGGCAGGCTGGCCAGTTCTTCCTCGAAGTGTTGAAAGCAAAGGTCCACCTGGAGAAACGCCTCGTACTCTCGAAACAGATCTCGGATGGTCTGGATGTGAGATGGGGTTGTTGCCCGCAGAATGTCGATCATGATGGATATCCGTCGGTAGCTGTTGAAGTGACATCTTATTATGGATTGTGCTAAAAGTGAAGTCTATTGAGGGGTGCGTCGTTTCAGCCGGCCTCCAATTATTACTGCCACCGACAACGATGCCCTCGTAAAAAGTCGTATTATCCGACGGGTTCGTAAAAAAGCCGAGATCAAGGCTTGCGAGTCCCGAGGAATGAGGGTACTAACGGTACGCCGCAGTGAAGAGGGATGAAGCGTAACGCAGGTATCGGCTTTTTTACGAACCCGTCAAAAACGGAACCGCAATAACCATGACCGAACTGTTTGACATCTGTGGCATACCGACATTTCTCGAACCATGGATCACAAGGTTCTACACGCCTTTGGAAATTGATCTGCTGACAAAACTGAAAAGAAGGCCGATGACGGCCGACGAAGTCCGCCAAAAGCGTGGAGTTGCATTGAGTGACAGCTTTCTCGAGCGTGCCTGGCGGCGCGGGGTGGTGCGGCACCTGGACGACGGCCGGATCGCCCCGGCGGATTTCCATGTGCGCTTTGAAAGTTGGGCCCTGTTCGAAGGATGGCAGGATCTCCCGGAAGATATCAAAGACCGGTTGAACCGCTGGGAGTTGGACCACTATACGGCGAGACACCGCGAAACGGTGGCCTCGATCAAGGCTGGTCAGCCGAGACCCACGGCGGACGCCTGCCCCGAATACCTGCTGCTTGAAGAAGTGTCCCGTCTGTTCGAGCGCATCGAACGATTCTACCTGTGGCCGTGCAACTGCAGGGCCATGGTCCGCGGATGCACCCTGCCACAGCTGACCTGCATCCGTTTTTCCAACGCCCGCGGTATTGGTTGGGAAATCTCACGGGAACGGGCCCTGTCTGCGGTAAAGGAGGCCAATCGGCAGGGTCTCATGCAAAGCGCCGAACTGGCCGTGGACAGCCAGGGCCGGTTGGATGGCGCCCTTTGCAACTGCTGCAATGACTGCTGCTTTCCCCACCAACTGGCCAGGGTTCTCGACGCAGAGAAAATCTGGCCCCTGAGCCGCTACCTGGCTGAATTATGGCCGGAACCATGCAATGGCTGCGGACGCTGTGTGCGCCGTTGCCCCTTTGGCGCCATCGTCCAGGCGAAGAAGAAAAAAGGCATGCCGCCACCACCGCCCGTTATCGAAGCCAATCTGTGCCGGGGGTGCGGGGTGTGTGCCACCGGCTGCCCCCAGGAGGCCATTTGCATGGAAAACATCAGGGAGTCGGTACTGGAAAGGTATTACACCTAACGCTTCCCCGTCAATCCGGACGACAAACCAGAAAGGTAATCCAGTGACAGAAAACCGAACCTTATGGCTGCAAACCGCCATTGTCAGCGCCGTCAAGGCAGGCAAGGCCATCCTCGAGGTGTATGATTCAGCCGACATGGGCGTGGAGAAGAAAGCGGACAACTCTCCCCTCACACTGGCCGATCGCCGCGCACACACCATCATCAAGGCGGATATCAGCGGCTTCGGCATCCCCGTGCTCAGCGAGGAGGGACGCGACATCCCCTTTGCGGAGCGCAAACAGTGGCCGCGCATGTGGATCGTCGATCCACTGGACGGCACCAAAGAATTCATCAAGCGCAACGGAGAATTCACGGTGAACATTGCCCTTGCGGAAGGGGGGGTGCCCACCATGGGGGTCATTTATGTTCCGGTAACCGACACCCTCTACTTTGCCGATCGTGAACGGGGCGCCTTCAAGATCGATGACTGTCAAAAGGGTGGGGTCGGCGAAAGGCAACCCGACGAGACTGGCGGTATGGAATCGATGATGAACAATGCGCTTCGGATGCCGTTGCAACGGGAAAAGGGCCGACCCTTTACGATCATGGGGAGCCGCTCCCACGCCACGCCGGAATTGGAAGCATACGTGGAAACCATGCGGCAAAAACATGGCCGGGTGGCATTCATTTCGTCGGGCAGTTCCCTGAAAATATGCCTGGTGGCCGAAGGCCGGGCGGACATCTACCCCCGGCTGGGTCCCACGATGGAGTGGGATACGGCAGCCGGCCAGGCCATCGCCGTTGCCAGCGGCGCTCAGGTGGTCCGCCATGATGACGGCAATGCCCTGGCCTACAACAAAGAGAACCTGCTCAACCCGTGGTTTATCGTCAAACGGCCTTGAACCAAAGGGTCTTGACACGGAAGCGACAGAAAGAAAAAACGCTTGACTTCACGCGCACTGCCCTTCTATATGTAGAATCACTTTTCGGGCGATTAACTCAGCGGGAGAGTGCCACCTTCACACGGTGGAAGTCACTGGTTCAAATCCAGTATCGCCCACCAGAAAAAACAAAGGGTTAGCGGAAAAGCGCCAACCCTTTTTTTTTGAATGTGTCAAGATTATGACAAAAAAATAGGCTGAACCTCGTCATTTGCTTTTTGACTTCTCATTTTCGCCGAATATCTTATCTTCCAGCGCTGTAGCCGCTTTTTGATTCCGATCCTTTAGCAAGTGCGCATATACATTTAGGGCCACGGTTGGACTTTGAGTGGCCCAACTGCGTTTGGATGTATTTAATATCGCGCCCCTGGCTCAACTGGATGGATGCATAGCTATGGCGCAGGGCATGAAATTTCACACGGGGAATTTTGGCTTTCTTTAAGGCAGGGTTAAAATACCGGTTGCCCACATTGTTGTGGTTTAAGGGATTGCCTGCCTCGTTCGGAAAAACCAAGCCAAGATCATTGGGTAGACCGGCAACTTTCCACAGTTTCAACTCTTTCATGGTGGCAGGGCCAACGTCCACGCTTAGAACTGACGACTTGGTTTTGGGTGGATAAAACTTTTGGTGATTGAATGTCCGGCGAATATTAATCTGGCCAACTGTCCAGTCAATATCCTTCCATTTCAGAGCCAACAATTCACCTTGACGGCATCCGCTGAAAACTGCCAACTGAAAAAGAACCTTGTATTTTGGACTTTCTACAGCTTCCAGGAAATCCTTGATTTGATCGGGAGTTAAGATTGGCATTTTATCAGCCGGCGATTTGGTTTGCACGGTGTTCTGATCATCGCGGGGCCATTCTGAAACCGACAGCGGGTTCATAACCAGATATTTATGGCGGACTGCATAATTGAAAATCTGATTCAACGTCACGAGGATCTTGCGCAGCGTGGCAATGGGCATGCCATCCTGCTGGCGTTTGAATATGTATCGCTCAACGTCGGCAGCGTGAACCACTGGCCCCGTTTGATACGGCGTTCGAAAATCGTGGCATAAGCGTGTCCTGGCGAAGTCGTTTTGCTGTCCCAGTCCTTGGCTTTTTCATCCTCAATCTATTGGCTTTTTTCTTCCATCAGGTTTTCGAATTGACTGATCCTTTATATCAAAAATGTCGCAGCAAGTTCAGTTCCCTCAAGGAATACTGGAATCAGCTGCGCTGTACGTTTCGTATATTGAACTTTAGAAGTTGGGCGCACCTTTTAACCTACCTTATCGATCCACCGATGTTAGAACCTCCCTAACCGAAATCGAATCATCAATTTTGCCAACATCGAATCCGGCTTTTTCTTTGACTGGCGATGCACAGTTGCGACCCAATTGTATCAACCAGTTTATGAAGGCATTCAGATGCAATCATTGCTGCCGGTTTATCCTTTCTCAACGGATCAATTCCATCAATTTCCCGTGACGATTTGCCTATCTCCGTATATTTAATCGTTCATCGAGAATTGCTGCCTGCCCACCTATGCGATTGACACACAGGCATCGGCCTGGCATAGTAAATCTAAAAAAAGCCGGTCCTTATATCCTTATGTATCTTGATTATCAGGAGATCCGGTTGTTTTCACCGTGGCACATGTTGGTTGATTTTTCATTGCGACGTTAAACCGCGACGGGGCGGATCAAGGCGCGAAATTTGATTTCGGACTACGCTTCTTTGCTACCTGGAATCCGAGGTATGTCTATTGCCTCAGCGTCAAGGACTTCCGCAGGACCGTAAGCGGTTTCGTGGCCGATTCTGTCTATCGCACCCGTCGGTAGATTTGCGAGATTGAAAGGACAACTGATGGTAAAGAAAAATAACCGAAATCAGGGACGTCGGCTTGGGGTTCGCATGATCAGCAGTCTGGGTCTGGCCCTACTGGTCGCCGCCCCGGCGCTAGCCCACGACGAGCTGGGGGAGGGCGTCGGCTTCGTAACCGGGCTGCTGCACCCGGCGCTGGGCTTTGACCACCTGCTGGCTATGCTCAGCGTGGGCATCCTCAGCGCGCAAATCGGTGGTCGCGCCATCTGGTACGTGCCTGCCACGTTTGTGGCCGCGATGATCCTTGGCGGCTATCTGGGGATGACCAGCGTGGCGCTCCCCCTGGTGGAAGTGGGTATCGCCCTGTCGGTCCTGGCGCTCGGCGCTGCCGTGGCGGCTGACAGGTTCGTGCCGGCTAGTGTCGCCGAGGTCTGTGTGGCGATCTTCGGGATCTTCCATGGTCATGCCCACGGCACGGAAATGCCATTGATTGCAAACCCCTGGCTGTACGGGCTGGGGTTCGTGATCGGTACGACCACGATTCATCTCACCGGCGTAATGATCGGTTTTGCCTTTCATCGGGTCAGAAACGGCTCGGGTCTGCTGCGATACCTGGGGGCAGGCATTGCAGGCATCGGCTCCTACATATTGATAGCGGGGTGACTCGAATGATGCGTAAATCTATTCGCGCGGCGGTCTTCCTGTTACTGCTGCTACTGATGACAACCGGAGGCAGTACCCACACACTGTTCATCAAGCCCGCGTCCTTTTACCTGCCGCCGTCTCAAGCCGTAGCCATTCCGTTGATCAACGGAACCTTCGTCCAGAGCGAGAACAAGGTGATCACCCCCCGCATGACCGGCGTAGCCATTGTCTCGCCGGGTGGTGCGCGGTTGGTTCCCCCGGACAGCGACTGGCGCCACAACGGGAACACCACGGTGCTCGACACGCAGTTCGACGAACCGGGAAACTATGTAATCGGAGTGGGCACCAAGCCGAGCAAGACGCACATCTCGGCAGACAAGTTCAATCACTACCTGATGAACGAGGGGCTGGCGGACGACGCGGAGCAGCGGAGACATCTCCAGGAGGAGGGCGTGGTGGCCGCCGAGCGCTACGCCAAATTCGCCAAGGCCATTTTCCAGGTGGGGGATAAGCAAACGGAAAGCTATGCCGAAGTTCTGGGCCATCCTGTCGAAATCGTGCCGCTGGTGAATCCCTACGCCATCAAGAAGGGCCAGCGCTTCCGCGCCCGAATCCTCAAGGATGGCGAGCCGCTGGCAAATGAGCTTGTGTTCGCCACCCACGAGGGCTTCTACGAGCTGAACGATGAGGGGCGTCACGAAGAGATAGCCACCTTGCGCTCCGACGAAAACGGCATTATCGAGCTGGATCTGGTTTCGTCGGGCCGCTGGTATATTCGCTTCATCCACCTGACTCGCTTGGGTGATACTGAGTACTGGTATAGCAATCTATTAGTCTGGCTGGGCATAGAGGAGCGGCGCATACCATACGAATCATTGTGGGCGACACTCACGTTCGAGGTGAGATGACTGACGAAGTTTAAATGGCACGGGCCAAACGACATTATGTTCCCGATCAAATCTGGCACATTACCCAAAGATGCCACAAATAGGATTTCCTGCCGAAATTTAAACAGGACCGTCATCGATGGATTCAATGGCTCTGCGAAGCGAAAAGGCGTTTCGGGCTGGTGGTATTAACCTATGCGGTGACATCCAATCATAGCCACTTGATCGTGAAAAACGACAGCGATCACAGGATTGTCGTGCAGGCGGTTGGGCTGATCGCCGGAAGAACCGCTCAGGAATAGAACCGTCGTAAACACCGGAAAGGGGCCTTTTGGGAAGATCGGTGTCATTCAACTGCCATTGAAACCGGTGAACATCTGCCGCGGTGTCTGGTATACATCGATTTGAATATGGTTCGTGCCGGCGTTGTCGATCATCCATCGAATTGGACTCACGGTGGGTGCGATGAAATCCAGACGCCACGACGCAAAAATATCATCATCGCATCGGAAAGGCTGCGGGAATTGTCTGGATTCAAGGATCATGAATTTTTCACGTCAGTCCACTTGAAATGGGTTCAATCCGCCTATAATTCAATTTTTGACCCTAAAAATCGCGATATAGATCTCAAATAGGCCCTCTATTAGAATCAACTGATTAGAAAAAAATATATAATTTGAAAGGCCTTGCAAAATGGGTCAGTTAAATATCGACGCGCCTTTCTGGGGTTGTGTAAAAATCTCATTGTTAGTATATATGTTTTTAGAATTATTAACATATCACGCTTAAGGGGCCCACTTATCATTAGCAACAAACTAGATGATAGAATTCAGGTGCTGAGGAAGCTTATTCCCAACAGAATTCGCGCCCAGATTCGGTTGCATTTGTTAAAATCTTGGGTACTGGAAGGACGTTTACAGGGCTGCAACGCTTTGCTGCGCGTGCTATTGGGCGGAGTTGCCCCTCCCGACAAAGCATATATCGCAAAGCGCCTGTTTGATAGCGATGTGCGCGAGTATTATAAAGGGCGGAAGATGAGGTGGAAGACCGCTGCATATGCGCAGCAATTCGACTGTGAACTGAGCATCACGCCCACGGGAGGATTCGCGGGATATTCCCGGTCGGATAGTTACGAGTACCTGATACCAAAATGGGTTGCTGCCGAGGTAGCATTGACTAAAGAGGATGTAGAAGAAGGAAGGAGCAAGTCCCGACGCAGAGATCTTCGGCAACTCGAAAAAAATGGTCTTCGTTATGAGTTGACGACTGACAAGCAGGACCTAATATCGTTTTATGACGACATGTATTTGCCGACCATGATGTCATCACATGGTGAAGGTGCGGTTTTTTGGCGACGGGACCAAATTCTTCAGCGCGTTGAGGACGGTAAATGTGAGTTGCTCATCGTAACGCAAAAGCAGCAACGAATCGCTGGCAGCCTAATCGCCTACGATGGCGATATACCACGATTATGGGGCTCCGGCATACGAGCGGCTGATCGTCGATTCCTAAGATTAGGTGCAGGAAATGCGGTATATCTTTTCAGCTTCCAGCATTTACTAAAGAGCGGTTACCGACGCGTTAACATTGGCCTTTCCAGAGCTTTCTTGAGCGATGGCGCCCTGTACTTCAAAAAGCGGCTCGGTATATCGCTAACCAATGCTTCGGAAGAGGTCTTTGCTATACGTTTCGATAGACCGTCTACCGCCTTACGTAGCTGCCTGTCTGCCAATCCGTTCGTCTTCGTGGAGGGTTCTGCGCTGCATGCGGCAGTCTTTGTTTCATCTGACTACTTGCGAGATGACGCCTCATGGCGAGCCATATGGGATACGAATCATCTTCCGGGAATTGAAAAGCTGATCGTCAACGCTTTTCATGACACTCGCACGGCAAGTGAAATATCCGTACCCCGTAATTTATCCAGTCAAATCGGCCTGCGGTGCATCGACATTGATCCGGTACGGGGTAGCGATGCTAAATGACATTAATGAGGGACTATCCACAACCAAAATCTAAGGTAAGCGTGAAATTAACCTCGAATCTGATTGTTATTCGTGAGTTCGTGGAAAATGTCCCCCTGCCGTCGCAAAAGGATTTGCCAGTTCATGGCGGTCTGCTATTGAGGTTTTACGGAAGCCAGCAAGACAAGAACAAATTTTGTATTTTCAGGAACGCTTTGATTGGGATGAGCAAGTGAACGATAGCTGCAACCACCTTAGGCTCAAGGTATTTGATGGCGCGAAAGGCATCGATACTATTTACGAGGAATGGGTAGAACTCGCACGCCGCTGCCACGCATCGCACTTGATGCAGCTACCCGATTATTACTTGTCCTACGCAGAGTTACTTGCCCCCACACCCAATGAAATGCTTGTTGCGGCCTTCTACGACAACATAGAGCTCATCGCCATTATGCCGCTTCGATTTACCAGACCCGCCAAATTCGGAACAACGTTTGGATTTCTTGAATTTCCGAATACACCGATACCAGTGAGGGGTTTTTTAGCATCGGATCATATCCGTTTTCAGACTTTAGTGACCTGCCTCGCAAAGCAATTCGCCAGCGTTTATGGAGAGCAATGGGATATTATGAGGCTGGTGGGAATTCCCAAGCTCCTTTCGAATGATGGCGCACTCGAAGAAAAACCAAAAATTATTACTACGATCGTCGCCAAAAACAACTTTATTCAACTTTGCAATGGCGATTACGTACAGGACATCCTGAACACCAAAATGCGCAGCAATCTAAAGCGGCGGATGAAAAAGCTCATAAAACGTGGTGATTTTGAGTTCAAAACGATATCGCGTCTGCCTGAACTCAATGATGCCTATGACGCTTTCATCGAAACTGAGGCTGCCGGATGGAAGAGCCGGCGTGGAGGTAAGCGAGCGATAAAGCTGCATCCCGATCAAAGCGCATTTTACTACGATTTGGCGGTTCGCCATGCAAGAGATAACAGGTGTCATATTCATTTACTTGAGGTTGGTGGTCGAGCGATCGCATCGGATTTCTCTTTACTGGCCGGCAACTCTGTGTTTTCTCTCAAGCATGGGTTTGACGAGACGTTTTCGGACGTTTCGCCGAGCCAATTATTGCGCGAATATGCGATCAAGTATTACTCGGGCAAGGATGATATCCAGATCATTGACCTGATATCGAGCTATGCGTGGCAAGATCAATGGAAGCCGGATAGCCGTGACGTGTTGTCGGCAGTAGCCTTCAACTGTACTATTCGGGGGCGTGCGATACAGGCATATATGCAATTAAAGGCGCGGTATAGAAAAAGGTAGCATGGATGAGTGCTCACGAATATGAGGTCAGGCTCTTCAAGGGGCGGCAGGGCCTGGCGGAGCTATATTCGCCTTGGCAGGACCTCATGGCCGATGTCAAAAATCAATGTTTCTACCATCAGCCTGAATGGTTTCACGCGTTCCTAACCGTTTATTCTGATATCGCAGAATCAATCTATTTCTTCGGTGTATTTCGCAAAGGTAATTTAGTCGCCGTCTTCTCCGTTCAATTTCGCACCAGGCGGAAAATCTTTCGCGTTCGCGAGGTCTCTCTTCCGTTGACACGCCAGCTCTACATGTCGGACTGTATCATATCGGACGGAGAGGACTCTTCCCGGATCCTCGGCGTTTTCCTGGACAACATGACAAACACATTCGGTAAACGATGGGACATATTCGTCGCGCGGGGGACCTTGGAAGGTTCTCAGATAAGCCATTGTATCAACAAGCTGCAACGATACGAATGGGCCTCGAATCATGCGGGAACATGCTCGCTTGTCCACGTCCTGCCATACAAAGATTCGCTAAAGGCGATGAAGCCCAAATTCAGGCGGGATTTGACTCGCAGGTATAAAAGAATTGGTGAGTTGGGAGCGGTAGAATTCTCTATCGAAACCTCCCCAGACGATGTCAAAGGCGTATTTGACGAATTTATCGATCTTGAGGCCTCAGGCTGGAAGGCTGGTAAGGGAAGACCACGCGAAAGCGTGCGTGCACCGTTGGCCATCAAGTTAAACGCGAATAAGCATAGCTTCTACAGGCAGGTCATCACCAGTCTGGCACATCGAGGCGCAGTGGAGCTACATTGCATCAGAGTAGAAGGGCGCCTTATCGCGGCGCGCGTCTGGCTGGTGCTCAACGATTGCGCCTATGCGTTAAAGACCGCGTATGATGAGCACTATGGTAAGTTTTCGCCCGGTATGCTGACCTTTGATCGCGCCTATAAGCATCAAGCCGAGAAAGGAAATATTCGCTACATCAATCCAATCCTCAAGCAGCCGTCGTTGGAAGGCTGGCAGACGACTACGATATGGTATAAGAACTATATTTGCTTCAACAATACACTGAAGGGGCGCCTTGTTGCCCGGGCCTATGCGATCTCAGCGCTCCTTCGCAAGATAATGCGGAAGCTACGAAGCGTTCGGACAGATTTCCAGTCTTTAAGGCTGTAATGTGGCTTTTTTGGCCAACCCACTTCGAAAACAGGAGCTAAAGATTGAATTACCAAATAACCTATCTTTTGGATGATGATCTGCCAAAATTAGGATGGATCGTTAAGGTTGATGTAGAGAAAAACCATATACTGGCACGACATGGTAAATTTCTTGAGTGCCGCGAAGAATGGATGGTGGAAGGCATATGGGATCAACTGTTCAACGAGGGCAGCTTCCACGACACCGAAGTGTTTTTTGGATCAGGGATGAGAGTGGTGGATGATAGCATTCACTTTGTTACTTCCTCGACATTAACAGACCGAATTGTGTTGTGCAAAGACAAAAATATAATAATAGTTTCAAATAGCTTGTTGTTGCTCTTGGCCTACACTGGCGCAAGCCTGGATGATGAACATGATTACCGAAGCGAAACGCTGTCTATAATTCAAGACGGTATTAATCATTATGATCGTAGATTTAAAATTATCCACCCAAGAATCGGTTGCTTTTACCAAGTTTTCTATGAAAATATTGTCTTGGTAAATGGGGAAATTACATTTGTATTAAAGCCAAAATCCATTCCCCATGTAAAAACTTATGATGACTATTATGGCCTGCTAAACAATAAAGTGCAAAAATTAACTGAAAATTATCAAAGTAAAGACAGATCCTTTCCCATCAAACCGTACTCGACAATATCTTCCGGATATGACTCAACTGCAGTTTCATGTATTGTAAAAAGATATGGTGTTCAAGAATGTTTTTCGGGAAGTCCCATTAATGGGCGGATTAGACCGAGTAAAAAGGAAGGAGGAAAGGAGATAGGAATAAGATTGGGTTATTCGGTCCATGAAACGGATCCTATCCGAAAAAATATTTCAACTGATGAACTATATTTTTTGGCCACAAACTATCCTAAGTTTTCAAAAAGCATTTGGTTAGAGATAAGTTTACATTCGATGGTAAAGAAGATTGAGCGGCAAAATAGACCTGCAGTCGTATTTTTTGGTTATGGTGCTGAAAATATGTGGGATATCAATATTGAAGAAAAATATCAGACCGATGATTTAAAAACGGGTGAACCTATTTCAGGATTAAATTTGACTGAAATTAGGTTAGTTACGGGTTTTTTCAATGTTTCAATACCTTATATTTACGCAAGGGGCAGGATAGATGCATTAAAGATATCTAGATCTGAGGAAATGAATAAGTGGAAGTTAAACAATGATTACGACAGGCCTATCCCAAGGAGAATTGTAGAAAGTGCCGGGATTAGCAGATCGATGTTTGGGATGGAAAAAAAGCACATAACTACCAAATACATGTGGCCTTTAAATATTGACAACAAGAGAAACTTTTTTATTTACTTGAAAAATAAAAAACAAATACCAGTATGGTACGTCGTTGCCTTCTTTTTACAATCAATAATCTTAATGAAAAAATTTAAAATGAGAAAAATATTTGGTCACGAGATCGATTTTTATGATTTAATGAGAAAATGGGCAACCGAAGTGTTAACTAAAAAGTATTCAGTATTGAATGAAAAACGAATATCCGATCTGAAAATGTGAAATCGCTAATCATGACATATACCATAAGTGCAGAATCCAGTTTTCAAGAAAAGCATCTTGAGACGTTTGAAAAAAATTGATTTAAGATCTTATTTGGACGTCGTCAAGAATAACCCTTTTGATGATTCATTTCCCGTGGAATAGCCATGTTTAAGACTCCAGAATCATTGTTAAAGGGTGAACTTATTTAGGTTTACGATTTACTCGGATAAAATATCTTGGTTTAAAATTATAATAAATAGAAATGTTTATTTCCCAATACGATTCAAACATGTCCGTTTCATCCAACTTGGAATGAGACTTGACCGATCGACAATCAAAGCGGCCACCAAAGGAGGCTTTCATGGGGAATAAATTTATCTTGAACTTTACGCCAACGGGAATGATACCGGTTAAAAAAATGACCCCCCATGTACCCATTCGGGTGGATGAAATCGTAGAACAGGCCTTGGCCGTTGCTCGGCTGGGTGTCAATATGATTCATCTTCATGCGCGGGATCCGGTTACTGAAGAGCCCACTTACAAAAAAGCCTACTACGAAGAGATGATCCGAAAAATCCGCACTGAATACCCAGATCTGCTGATTTGCGTGACAACCAGCGGCAGAACTTTCTCTGAGTTTGAAAAACGCTCTGAAGTCCTCGACATCGATGGTGACCTGAAACCCGATCTCGGCAGTTTGACACTCAGCTCCCTCAATTTTAACAAGCATGCCAGCATTAACAGCCCGCAGATGATCCAGTCGCTTGCCCGAAAAATGCTCGAGAAGAACATCAAGCCGGAGTTGGAGGCTTTTGATTTGGGTATGATCAACTACGCCCATTATATGATCAAGAAAGGATTAATTAAACCTCCGTACTATTTTAATCTTATCCTGGGAAACATTGCCTGCGCGCAAGCCGATATGCTAAACTTGGGACTAATGGTCAACAGCCTGCCGGATGGATCTGTCTGGTCGGTCGGCGGCGTCGGCAACGCTCAATTGAAGATGAATGCGATTTCCCTTGCTTCAGGAGGTGGCGTCCGGATAGGCTTGGAGGACAATATCTGGTACGATACGGAACGCACCCGGCTGGCCACTAACGCAGACCTTGTTGAGCGGACGCTGTCAATCGCCGAAGCCATGCAGTGCTCACCTTACACACACAAGGAAGCCAGAGAATTATTAGTTGCATAGACACCGGACGAGTGAAAGCAGCCATCCTTGATATTTTTGCGCGGGCAGTTTGATAATGAAGGGAAATGAAATGGAAAACCAGGGTGTCTTTTGGAAGATGAGGCTTTTTAGAACGCAGCTGTTTCCCTGTAAGCTAAGCGCTTTAGGCATTAAGCTGTCTCCATATTATGTCTATCAAGAAGGGATATTCGGGCAGACACCAAAAGTATTCGCAGACCAATTCAAGGCCTATGAGACCTGCTTTCTGGGTGTTCAGGATATGAATGAATTGCATTGTATCGATGGACGTCAGAACTCGGAAAAAATGCTCAGTGACAGGTTGAAAAAGGGTAATAAATGCTTTGCCCTAAAAAGAGACGATAACATCGTTGGCTTCACATGGTGTGATTTCGATATGTTCACCTATCCACCCACCCGGGAATTCAGGCTCAAGAACAATGAATCCTACCTGTTTGATGCATATATTTTGAAGGCATACCGGGGTCATCAATTGGCCCCTTTTATGCGATACCGCTGTTATCAAGAACTTCAAAAACTGGGTCGAAACGTTCTCTACAGCTATTCAGACTACTTCAATACACCAGCAAACCGGTTTAAGGTTAAAATTGATGCACGGCTGCTGAGGTTGTGTCTTTACATTCAGCTGTTTGAGAAAACCAATTGGAACTTGACGCTAAAGAACTACTCCAGGAGAGTCAAGGGCGAGATTAATTAATTGTACAAACCAAGAGAACCGACCTCCGGCTGGGTCGCCACCGGTTACAAAAGCAATTACTTCTCCCAAAACCACAATACAGCAGGCCAGGGGTATTTCATTGAACCGCGATTGCGGGAACATTCCCCGCGGCTCGCCGCGGGTAGGGATCAATGTTGAAACCTCCCCAAACCTTCCAATAGATACTTACGGAAATAATTTTGGCAGGATGTTGAAAAACGAATTCACTAAGCCATCCCTCGTGATCTTTCGGCTCAACATGCTCATTGATCAACCAAAATTAGTTCAACCTATAACCTGGTTTGCCGGACCTTTTTTTTCCGGCAGGATTACCGCTGGGCCGGAACCGGCTGCCACATGCATACCACAGGAACAGTGGTCGGTTTGTGTGCAGAAATTAACGGTCGATAGACCCTTTGGGTGACGCAAGCGAGCGATGGAGAGAATTTATTCCAGATGGCGCACTCTTCCACGGTGCATTACCTGATTAAGCAGTCCGCCACCAGCTCCCAGAGGTATTTAACCGTCAGATCCTCCATGCCATAGGTCGATTTGATGCTGTTGATCTGGCCGTGGCAGCTGTGGCACGGTAATA